>JAIXUE010000006.1 GCA_027483605.1 Cryomorphaceae bacterium
CAGCGCTTTGAAAACCGCAACCAGCGCCCTGAGCAACAAAGACAGCAAGATCAAAACCAAAATAAAGGGCAAGATCACAATAGAACTCCGGATCACAACCGAACTCAAGATCAGCACAGAGCACAAGATCCAAATAGAACGCAGCACAAACCGCAGCCAATACCTGAAAATACCGAAGAAGTACTCAAAGAAGAACATTTTGACCTCGTCGGTATTGTATCTGCCGAAGGCGTTTTAGAAGTGATCCAAGATGGCTACGGCTTCTTGCGTTCATCTGACTACAACTACCTCCCTTCTCCCGACGACATCTACGTTTCACAAAACCAAATCAAGCTTTTTGGGCTCAAAACCGGAGACACCGTCAAAGGCACCATTCGCCCGCCGAGAGAAGGAGAAAAATTCTTCCCGCTCGTTAAAGTAGAATCAATCAATGGTCGCGACCCCTCTTACATCAGAGACCGCGTGCCGTTTCAATACCTTACGCCTTTATTCCCTTCCGAAAAATTCAAACTGACCGGGCACGCCCAAGAAACACTTTCTACGCGCGTCATGGATCTTTTTGCACCCATCGGGAAAGGCCAGCGCGGCATGATCGTCGCACAGCCTAAAACAGGTAAAACAATGTTGCTCAAAGACGTTGCGAACGCCATTGCAGCAAATCATCCAGAGACCTACCTCATTGTCTTGCTCATCGACGAACGTCCAGAAGAAGTGACAGACATGGCGCGTTCTGTCAAAGCAGAAGTCATTGCCTCTACCTTCGACGAACCTGCAGACCGCCACGTAAAAGTGGCCAATATGGTACTTGAAAAAGCAAAACGCATGGTCGAGTGCGGACACGACGTATGTATCCTACTCGATTCGATTACGCGTTTGGCGCGAGCTTACAACACCGTGTCTCCTGCCTCAGGCAAGGTGCTCTCTGGTGGTGTAGACGCCAACGCACTTCATAAACCAAAAAGATTCTTTGGTTCAGCGCGTAAAATTGAAAACGGAGGCTCCCTTTCTATTCTCGCTACTGCACTTACCGAAACGGGTTCCAAAATGGATGAAGTCATCTTCGAAGAATTCAAAGGGACGGGTAACATGGAGCTCCAACTCGACAGAAAAATATCGAACCGCCGTATTTATCCAGCAATCGACATTACCGCTTCTGGAACGCGTCGCGAAGATTTACTCGTGGGTAAAGATGTCTTGCAACGCGTTTGGCTCTTGCGCAAATTCATTGCCGACATGAACCCTGTGGAAGCCATGGAATTCATGAAATCTCACATGGAAAACACCCTCTCGAACGAAGAGTTTTTGGTCTCAATGAATAGCTAATGAAAAAAGGTTGGCTTTACGGTTTGGTTTTTGGCAGTTTTTGGATCGCATTCAAAATGCTCGCCTTTTTACTCGCCTATCAACTCGACCACATTCAGTTATTCGTGTTACTGAACATGGCCTTTCTGACGGCAGCAATCGCTTTGTTTATGTACCGTAAAAAGCGCTATGGCAATCCGGAGAGCAATATTTTAACCGATATCAAAGCAGGACTCAGCGTGGGCCTTCCTTATACATTAGTTGTGAGTTTTTTCTTGTTCTTTTACTATCAAAACATCTATCCGGAATTCAACCAAAAGAAAAGAGCCGCTTACGAAGCACGCATGGACAGCCCCTCAGAAATTGCGGCCATTCGCGAAGCCAATAGTGCTTTGGAAAACAAAAGTGATGCAGAAATTGTAGAAATGGCGCGCAAAAACACAGCCATGATGTATGACCCGCAATTTACCTTAAGCGTGAGCTTATTGGCCTTGTTAGTCTACAGCACCCTCAACAGCTTGCTCATTGCGGTGATCTACCGCAGGGTTGTTTTTAGAGATTAGCACACAACTGCTCGCCGAGCGCATCGTAATCTATCCCATCAAAATTTCCACTAGACATCATGAGCAGCACTTTGTTGTGCCAATCTTGCTTTGTGATAAAATCGAGCACAGCTTGCGTTTCAGTACAAATGAATACGTTGCCGCCAAAACCAGCCTGAACTTCTGATACGTCTAAGGTAGGTAGTTTTTTATGCGCTACTACCTCAGGGCTGAAATAGACCAACGCCTGATCTGCAGCAGACATAGCGCCGTTATATTGCGGTAAAAATGCTTTTTGCAAAGAACTAAAGGTATGGAGTTCCATGCAAGCGATGACTTCCCTGTTAGGATATTGCTGCTTGACAGCAGCGGTTGTTGCTTTGAGCTTAGAAGGTGAGTGCGCAAAATCTTTATACAGCACAAAACTTTCTTTTTCAATCACTTTCTGCAAACGCTTACCTGCACCTGTAAAATCGGACATGGCATTTAGAAAATCTGGAGCTGCAATACCCATTTGCCCCGCAACGTACATTGCACCCATGAGATTTTGGAGGTTGTGTGCACCAAAAACTTGCAATTGATATTGTTGTCCTTCAAAGGTAAGTAAGGAGCCGTTTGCGTTTGGTTCAAAAACTGGCGTCTGATAAGGAAGCAACGAAATTGCAGAAGCGTTTTCAGCAAGTCGCTGAATTTCAAGATCCTCTTGATTATAAATCAAAGCTCCGTTAGGTTCAATGAGCGAAATAAATGTTTCGAATTGTTCGACGTAGTTTTCAAAGGTAGGGAAGACATTGATGTGATCCCAGGCAATGCCCGAGAGCAAGGCAATATGCGGTTTATAAAGATGGAATTTAGGACGGCGATCAATAGGAGAGCTCAGGTATTCGTCACCCTCTAACACCATGAATTTGGCCTCTTTGGTGAGCTTTACCATGCAGTCGTAGCCTTCTAGTTGCGCGCCAACCATGTAATCGACATCTATTTTCAATTTGGCTACTGCATGCAGCAACATAGAGGTAATCGTTGTTTTGCCATGGCTACCACCAATCACTACCCTGATTTGCGACTTGCTTTGTTCGTAGAGGTATTCGGGGTAACTATAAATGGAAAGGCCCAATTTCTTTGCAGCTAAAAGCTCAGGATTGTCAGCTCTGGCATGCATGCCTAAAATAACCGCAGAAAGCCCTGAATGTATGCGAGAAGGATCCCAGCCAAGCTGAACAGGAAGGATACCTTGCTTTTGAAGGCGGGTGCGGGAGGGTTCAAAGATTTCGTCATCTGAACCCGTTACCTCAAATCCTTTTCTAGAGAGTGCAATGGCGAGATTGTGCATTGCGCTGCCACCAATGGCAATAAAATGTACTTGCATAAACTTATTTGATCAAAACGTTGGCGCCGGTAGATTCATTGAACCAAATATACTCCGTACTGACTTGTCCGTCTCTTGTGAAATAAGTTTTGCCGTTTTCATCTGTGGTTTGCTCGAAAACAACTCCATGGCCATTAGGGTCTACAACCACTCTTCGGATAATGACTTTGGTCACATAACCTTCCTTGTTTTTTAATTGGTAAGTTTTTTCAGTGAGTGTATTTGGCGCAAAAAGCACGCCGTTTTCGTCTCGAAGATAATTAGGGGTTGTTTGAAGCTTAACAGTAGAAGCTGCCGTTTTTTGAATTTGTTCGTATTGGGCTTGCCCACCGTTTGAAGCACCCTCTTGTGCTACTTGTTTGGTATGCGCAACAACCTGACTGCGCTGATCGAGTTCAGTTCTAACTTTTTCATCGGTCACGGCTTGTTGCTTGAGTTGGAGCTCTTTTTGATTTTGAATGACGTTGAGGCGATCTAGCTCGTTTTGTTGGCGCAGCTCTGCCGCTTGTTTTTCAGTTTGAGATTGTTGGTCTTTGGCGTCTTTCCACACGGCAAGGTTAGTGGCGTTTTCTTGCTGGCGCTCGGCAGTGAAAGCCTCTCGGTTCTTGACGGCTACTTCATGCGCTTGTAAATCTCGCGCTTGATTGGCTTGCAGGTTATTTTGTGCTGCTGTATTTTGCTTGGTATTGAGCTCTCGCTGTGCACGGGTCATTTCTAGTTGAGCGGCTGTTTCATAAGAACCGACTTGCGCGTTTTGTTGTGAAAAGTAGTTCTGATACTCCACCTCTGTGCGAATTTGTTGCTGGGTGCGATAAGGCGTTTCTTGTTTGGCATCACGGGTCTGTTGGAGGTCGTTGAATACCATAGAATTTTCTCCAGACACGGCTTCTCCGGGTGCGGAAAGACGAATTCCGGCAGGTTCTACCGGAACATCGGGCTTCACATTAGCCACTTGAACTGGCTTCAAAATTTCGCGAAGGGAATCGATGCTTTTTTGAAGAGCTGGTAATTCAGTAGGTTTTAAATGTTGTTGTTGGGCCTGCCCCACTGCGTGGACTTTTTCTAAGGCCTTGAAAGCAGCCGCGTTGTCTTTGACTTTTACCAATAAATAGGCCGCTTTGCGATCGTTGTAATACGTCTCCATTGTAGCGATCTTTTCCTTAAGCGCAATGACTTCAGGCTCGTTTTGACGGCTTTTCATGGGGTCTGAATTCAAGATGGATTTCGCGGTACCATAAAATTGTGGTCCTTTATTGAAATTTTCATTCGCTTTTGCCAATTGGTTTTGATAGACCTGAGACATGGAGTTAATCCCTTCTGTAACGCGTTTCATGCCGGCTTGCAATTCTTTGGAATAAGAATCAATGAGGGCTTGCTTGTGAAAGAGTGCAATTTGCTTATCGGCCTTTTTGTAGGTTTCAAGCGCAAGGTCGTATTTCTTTTGAAGGTATTGGTCATTAGCCAACTTCATGGTTTTCTTGAGTTCTGACTCATTTTGAATATCGAAACGGAGGTCCTTGAGTAGACTCAACTGCATCGTGACGGTCTCCTTTTCAGTAGGTTTGATGAGCTGTGCTTCTTTGTACTTGGCTTCAGCTTCATCGTATTTTTTGGCTGTAACAAGTGCCGCAGCCGCATGAATTGCTTTTTGAAATGCTTGTGTTTTGGCTTGGGCATCGGCAGCTTCATTGCGCAACTGCGCGATTTGTTGCATTTCGGAATTGACTTTTGGCTGATTAGGAAGCACTGCATCGGCTGCCTTGAGTTTGGCTGCTGCTAGATTGAGGTCGCCAGCATTTTTAGCGGCGATGGCCTCTTGAAGCAATATGTTTTGCTGGGCTTCGTCTTGAGAGCGTTTGAGTGCTGCTGCTTTTTGGTCAATGATTTGCTTTTTCTGTTGACTGGCTGTGGCGTCGTTAGGACGAATAACTAGAATGGAGTCAAGAAATGGAATGGCGTTTTCGGGCTGGTTGGCCGTTATTTGCTGATTGGCTAGTTGCATGAGGCGCGCAACAGATTTTTGATCAATGGCAAACTGATACGCCTCCTTTGCTTTGGCATCTGCCGCTGATTTCACCAAAGGCACCTGAACCAAAGCACCTGAAGACCACACATATTTGTCAGTGACTTGATTTTTAGCAAAATTGAGATCGACGTCTGCTTTGAGCTCGTACATTTCACAGTTCAGGTTGCGAGCGAGTTGCAAACCATTCTGGCTATTAGACTGACCTTGTAGGGTGGTGAGGTCGAATAAAATCAATTTAGTAAGGTAAGCTCCTTTGGTGAGGCGCAGTTGAATTGGTAAGCCTTGTGAGATTTTAGCTGAAATATAAAATTGTCCACTTTGGTCGCTCAGGACTTTGGTCAGGACGGCATCTTGCTGCATGAGGTCTATACTCACACCATAGAGCTCTTTTTGATCGAGCAAATTGGTGGCGCGGCCTTCAATGACCACAAGAAAATCGCGTTGCGCAAAAAGCCCAACAGGCAGAAACAATAATGCAAGTAAGAGTTGTTTGATCATGGCGAACAGCTATTAGTCAAATGAACCAATTCAACGCAATTTGGTACATTTGTTTCGAACACAAATTTGCTAAAAATCAACGAGTAAAAAAAATGCTACGCTTTGATCAATTGAGTTTCTGGGAACGCGAGCAATATCTCGTAGGCAACACCTTCGTAATTGTGGGTGCAGGTCTTGTAGGGATGTCTACTGCACTCTCGCTTCACAAGCGTTTTCCGAACGAAAAAATCCTGTTGCTAGAACGCGGCTACCTCCCCACTGGCGCGAGCACTAAAAACGCAGGCTTTGCCTGCTTTGGAAGTCCGACAGAACTCCAAGATGACTTCCAACATATCGATGAAGAAAAGGTATGGCAAACCATTGCGCTGCGGCTCAAGGGGCTAGAACAACTCAAAAAAAGAGTGGGCGAAGCGCCGATGCACTACCGAAACTGTGGTTCTTGGGACTTAATTGGCGCGCAAGAACCCGACATCAATTCTGATTTCATCGCTTACTTGAACGCGGAATTCAAAATGAGGTTTGGCCTAGAAGAAGTATACCGAAAAGACCCCGATTTTCAGGCTAAATTTGGGTTTCAAGGATATCAAGCCGCTTATTTCAATGCTTTTGAAGGAGCTATCGACACCGCTCAAATGATTGCACAACTCTACCAACAATGTGTTGCCGCAGGTATTCATTTCTTATTTGCTACCGAAGTTAAAAAGTGGGAAACAAGTGAAGATAAAGTTTGCATTGAAACTGCACATGGCGAACTCTTCGCCCAACACCTATTCTTGTGTACTAATGGTTTTGCTCAGGCTTATTTTCAAGATGAACTCAGGCCTGCACGCGCGCAAGTTTTAGTAACCAAAGCCCTTGCGCATCAGGTGAGTGGCACCTTTCACAGCGATCGCGGTTATTATTATTTTAGAGATATCGGCGGGCGTATTTTATTAGGTGGAGGTCGGCAGCTCGACTTTGAGACCGAGACCACAACTGCATTTGAAAAAAACGAGCGCATCAGGCAAGCGCTGCTGCGTAAACTCCAAGAGGAAATCTTACCTGGGCAAGCATTTGAAATTGATTACGAGTGGTCGGGGATTATGTGTGTAGGGGCTGAAAAAAAACCAATTATCCGGTCCTTGAACAAAAACGTGCACGCAGGTGTTCGTATGGGAGGTATGGGCGTGGCAATTGGTTCCGCTGTCGGTGAAGCCTTAAGCAAATTGGTTTAATATGAAACAAGCAAAGCAGTCTAACGAAGAATTTATCAACCCGATTGACCCAGATAAAATTGCCGTGAATCCGCATTTGCTCCCTTACGCCCACACCGTGGGGGGAGCGGTCATTAAACCCGAAGATACCGGAAAACTCAAGGGCCGTGCACTCAGTGCCATGAACCAACAGACCGACATGCAGCTCTCACAAATCTATGAGCAAATGCAATTGTTGGCTGCTCAAGCTCAAAAAATCCAGGTCCGCAAATCGATCTCAGACTACATCTATCAAACAGAGCTGCGCTTTGAACCCTTGATCAACCACACCTATCACCTCTATCGCAAAGCGGACCAAAAACTCATGCTCTCTTTAATTGGGCCGCAGTCTTGGGGCAAATCAGGTGCAACGCTTACCTATTTGGCAAGTGTCAAGTTACTCGCTGACCACACTTGGGAAGTCCTCGAACAAAATCCAGACTTTGATTTCAACGGATAAAGACCAATTCGTTTTCACTTGAATTTGCTGAACTGTAACGATAACCTAAATCGTCGAAACCTTTGATAGCAAGAGGCTCATTGATCTGCTGAGTTGCACACCAACGGGCCATTGTGCCGCGTGCTTGCTTCGCAAAAACCGACACAGCCTTTAGTTGTCCATTTTTTGACTCCAAAAAATGAGGTGTAATGAAACGTGTTCTCAAACGCTCATCCTGCAATAAATCGCTGTATTCTGAACTGGCCAAATTCAGAATTTGCTCGTCGCTGTCAAGAATATTGAGCAGGTGTTTTTCAATATGCGGGCGCCAATAAGCATACAAAGATTGCCCTTTCGGAGCCACCCCGCGTTGGGCCATCTCTAAGCGATACGGCTCTATATTTTCTGCTGCACTCAAAACGCCATACAAGCCAGACAAAATCCAAAGATGCTTTTGAAGATAGGCTAATTCTCCTTCAGACAATTGTGCGGCATTGAGGGCTTTAAAAGCTTCTCCGATGTACGCAAATATTGCCGGGGACACATTAGATTGATTGGCTTTTTCTCCCCATTTTTGAAACATGACATAGGTTTCTTTCGCTTTCTCTTCGGAAAGTTTCATCTGGACAGCAAAGTCAGCCACTGTCCATTTTTTCAGTATTTGAATAAGGCTTTTGGTCTCTTTTGTGAAAGGTAAAGGGCTAGTCGCGATCGGCGGATACGACCGCATGAGTTTGGCAGGAGACAAAAGAATTTTCATAGTGGTAAATTTAGTTGGAAAGCGTTTATTTTCTAAACAAAATTTCATAATTTCAGCGTGCTAAACTCAAAACTACCCTATGAAACTACGCTACCTTATTGGCCTTCTCAGCCTCACTAGCCTTGCTTTTGCTCAAGAAGCAACCTTTTATGGTTATGTAAGCCCCGGTACAGCCACTTTAGTTCCTGCTCCGAGTAACCCTGACCCAAAGAAAGAAATAGTGATTCCAAACTTCAAAGGTCGAGAACTCCCAATGCAAATAAGTGGCAATGCACATCAACCCGATTGGGTTTGGCAACAGCATGGCGTCAACAACCAACAAAAAACCACTTCTGCCAGCTTGCTTTGGCAAGTACAAGGGATTGGCAACGGCATCTCGCCGCCAGATCCTTCCGGCGAAGCAGATTCAACGGTTTATATTCAGGGTACCAATTCTGGTAGTGGCGGATCGTATAAGATATTCAACAAAAACACCGGAGCAGCAGTCACTGGCTCCCTCGTCATGGCATCTATGGGTAGTCCGACTGTTACGGGTTTAGGCGACCCCATCATTCTTTATTACAAAAGTGCCAAGCGCTGGATCATTACCCAGTTTTCTACCCAGGCTCAAAAGAAGCTGCTCGTATACGTTTCACAAACAAGCAACCCTCAAGGTGCTTATCATTTTTATCAATTTACTTGTCCCAATTTCCCTGATTATCCGAAATGGAGCATCAGCGAAACATCAGATGCTTTATTGGCATCTACCAACGAGGGTGGGCCACCACGCGTATACGCCATGAAACTCAGTGCACTCATTAGCGGCGCCACTTCCCCATTTATTGGCGTCGCCATCGGCTACACACTCAATGGTTTTGGTTTCCAATCCATCACCCCTGTTGACCTCGAAGGTGATTTCCCTGCTCCGGCCGGGCAAAAACCACTATTTGTGCGCCACCGCGACGACGAAAGACACAGCAATGGCTCGCCAGACAGCCCTACCAATGACTGGATTGAAATCTGGGAAATGACCATCAACTGGACAAACAATACCGCGAGTGTGGCTAAAATACAAGATGTGCCCATTACCGAAATTGACTCAGACCTCTGTGGTCTCACTAGTTTTTCTTGCATCTCTCAACCCGGCACCACCGTTAAACTCGATCCACTGCGCGAGTGCGTCATGTACAAAGCACCCATGCGTGTATTCCAAGACCATCAAGCGATGGCGCTGTGCTTGGCAACTGACGTCAATGGCAATAACCGCGCCGGCGTACGTTGGCTAGAACTCCGCCGCCCAACTGGCAGCACCGGTGCTTGGAGTTTGTATCAAGAAGGTACCTATGCCCCCGGCACAACACTAAATCGCTGGATGCCCGCAATCAATATCGATAAATACGGAAATATCATGCTGGCATATTCTACTTCAGGCAGCAGCGCGCCAGACTACCCATCTATCCAAATGACCGGAAGAAAAGCTTGTGATCCACTCGGTCAAATGACGTTACCTGAAATGATGATCAAGCAGGGAATGTCTGCCCGCACCTCCAACACCCGTTGGGGAGACTACCACCATATGTGCGTAGATGATTTCGATGGCCTTACCTTTTATTACACAGGTGTGGTCATGAATTCCAACAACAATATCGTCACCAATATCTCCGCCTTCAAAATGAACCCCGATAGCCTCGATTTAGCCATTCTTAACGCATTTACCACCCAAACAGCTGGCATTTGTGGGGCAAGTACGCAAATCGCTGTTGTAGTCGAAAACAGAGGTGTAAACGCGGTGAATTCTTTTTCAGTTTCAGCTCAAGTGGGAAGCGCCAGCTCAACTACTCAAGCTTTTACCAGCACAAACCTTGGAAGCAATCAACAAATTGATACCATTTACATTACGGCCTCTGGCCTTGTTCCAGGGGCAAACACAGTCAATCTTTTGCTTTCCAACGTCAATGGAAGTTCAAATGATGAGAACACTTGCAACGATGACTTTGCCTTCAACATTTCAGTGATTGGCGCATCAAGTACTACCGTTAACCCTATTGTCACTCAACAACCTTCTTGCAATTCCAATGATGGCAGTGTTGACCTACAAACAACAGGGGCCAGCGGTCCATATACTTATTCAATAGATAATGGGGCTGCCCAAAATTCCAATACCTTCAATAACTTGGGCGCAGGTTCTTACAATTACACCGTAACAGACAATCAAGGTTGCGCTGTGTCTGGTTCGTTTACAATTGCCGCTACTACAACTATAACGGCCAGTGTGGTTCAGACCTCAACAATTACTTGCGCAGGCTCTCAGACCGCCAACTTAGTCGTAACGCCTGCTGGTGGCACGGCTCCTTATAGCTTTTCAATCAATAACGGTGCTGACCAAGCGAGCAATACATTCAATAATTTGGGAGCAGGAACTTACACCATTGGCGTGATTGATGCGAATGGCTGTCAAACCACACTTACCTATATTGTTAGCGAACCAAGTCCACTGAGTGTCAATATGATCCCGACAATGATCAGCTGTAATGGTGCCAACGACGGCGTTCTAACAGCCCAGGTGAGCGGCGGTACAAGCCCTTATACTTATGCAATTAACGGCGGAACGGCGGTTGTTAATCCGGTTTTCAATAACTTGCCGGCAGGCACTTACATGCTTACCGCAACCGATGCAAATGGTTGCCAGCAAGCGTTTACAAGTACCATCACTGAGCCTAGTGCCTTAACGCTCGTTGCCAGCACAACGGTTTCTAACGGCAACGACGGCACAATAGCGCTTTCTGGCTCAGGCGGGAATTCACCTTACACTTATTCTATGGACGGCCAGACCTACTATTCTGGTTCATTCTTCTCCAATTTAGCCATCGGTACTTATACTTGCTATATCAAAGACAACAATGGTTGCGTAACTGCAATTGAGGTAACGGTCAATAGTTCAAGTCTTTCTGAATTAACTTTTGACCTCATGAGCCTTTACCCTAATCCGAATAATGGCGTTTTTGAACTCGAAATCGAAGGCGTGAATAGCGCAAGCTTAGAAGCAAAGCTTTTCAATGCGCAAGGGCAGCAAGTAGCCGTTTTCGTTCTCAAAAGCAATAATGGTAAAGTAAAACAAACAGTTGAACTCAGTCCTAAAATTGCAGCCGGAACTTACTATCTTGGTATTTATGAACAAACACAAGGCGCCGTCATTCAATTTGTGAAGCAATAGTCGTCATCATATATCAATTTGGCTAGTCGAATTCTTTCAAATGAATAGACTAGTCGAACTCGAAAGTGGCGAGGTTTAATTCTTCATCTACCACAGACAAGCGACGTGTGAATTCGCGTTTGAACTCATAAGGGGTGCCATAATTCTGAAATAACTGAACAGTAAGGATAGCCTTACCACTTAGTGTTGGCCTGTGGTTTCCGTAATAATGCGCCTGAATGAGATAAGTACCTTTTGGTGCTTTGCGAATCAGGTATTCTTCCGGGCCATAACCTCCAGTAAAGTCATTTGAAATCCGCCCTCCATTTGAGGTAAGCTGGTAACTGTACATACATTTTTCTTGATTGGGTTCCGTTACCCATAGGTCAACATCGGTGTTGTCGGCGTCCCAGTTGAGCACGATCCGGATATCCATTGACAACTGAACCAAGAAATAAGCGGGGATATCTTTGGTGTCAATCTTTTCAGGATGCTGCGCAATCAAATGATTGATTTCATTGAGTGCAATGAGGTGAATTCCTTCAAAACGGCCATCGTAAGGTTTTTTCACCACTTTATAAAGCTGCCGAACTGCTTGATTATACTTACCCATTTGAGCCAAAGCCAAACCGTAATCGCGGTAAGACTGCGGCTCCTCAGGCCTCAATTCGATAAGCGATTTAAAGAGAGATAGCGCTAACTTTTCAGCCTTGAGTTGTAAGAGCTTTTGAGCTAAAATCCGCAGCAGCGCGGCATCTTTGAGTTGCATTTCTGCCAAATTTGACAAGACACGCACTGCAATTTTTGCTTCCTTTTTCTGGATAAAAAAGTCGCACACATCTATAAAAAAGGAAGGTTGCGCTGCATACTTCACCCTTAAATTTAGATAACGCTCATAAGCATCCGAGATCGGCACACTGCGCAAGCTTTTCAAATAGGGCACCTTCGGATTCCAAGGAGCAACTGAAATTGTCGCGCTTGGAGCCGCAGCTGCGCCAGCTACAACCGAAGTTGCATTGGCCGACACCAGCGTACTAAATGTGCCAACTGTCGGCGTTACCCAAGAATCATATCCATGTACTGTTGAAGCGCTAGATGGAGACCAATTGTAAGTGGTAGCGCCGTTTGCTGTGAGACCCAATTGCGTATTTCCATCTTGAGCAACTTGCTCGGCTTCCTCCTGTACCGGTCTTGGTGGAGCTGCTTCTTGTAAAGCACCCGTCACTTCTACTGAACCAACCGTAAAGTTTGCCTCTTCTTTGTGCTGTTGTTTTTTGGGTTTTTTCCAGTACCAATTTTGGTACGCTTTCCACTCCTTTTTGATGCGCTTGAGGTGCTGTTTTTCGGCTTTGACTTCGTCGCTCTGAACCCTTGAAAGGGCTTTGAAGTAAGCTTTTCTCATGGAGAGTGGCGGCACAATGCGAAATTCTAGGTAATCAGACAGCGAGTCGAGTACTAATAATGAACTGGCAGAACTCACTAAATGATACTTTAATCCCAACGCACAAATGTCTTGTTGATGAACCTCAGGCTGTTCTTCCAATTTTTGAAGTTTAGCCAAGGCCCACCGTCTGACTTGCGTATGGCTACTTTGAGAAGATTGCGCTTTACGCCATTTTATTGCTTGTTCAGACAATACGTGTTTGGATGTCAGTCCAAATTGAGCCGTCAATTTTTTCAAATTAGTTGGTGCTTTTACGCTAACCATAATGCGTTCGCTATTTGCAGAAAGCTGTGTACAATAATATTCTATTTTAGCGCTGTCTTCTTTGAAACCCAAGAACTGCAAATAAGACCGTCTTAAATACTTCAGTGCAGTCGCTATGCTTTGTGAATTCAGATCGATCAGGGCACCATTTGATTGTTCAGCAAAATGCTTCAGCAAGCCCTTATCTGAAAGTTGACTCGATACAATTGGGTATATTGGTGCCTGCCCTACTTTATCAACGCGGTCTCCTATGGTTTGAAGCCCGTCGGAAAAAAGCAAGATTTCATCACCTTTGAAACGCCCAAAATTGAGGCATGAAAGCGCGGAAGCACCATCGTAGCGTTGTTGTTTGATCAAAGCTTGCAACCTATTCACCTTGCCATCTTGAATGAGCAAATATTGTTGCTCTATGATTTCATGTGCGAAAAAAACGAGTTCTAATTTCCCTTTTTTGATCCATTTGAGATAGGACACCAAAAGTGCAAGTTCTTTATCGAGTTGTGCTTCGGTCCTGGAGGCCGAAACATCCCAACACACCGTTAAGCATTTGGGTGCCTTTTTACGCGCGTACTTACGCGGTAAGGCCAAATTGGTATGCAGATATAGAAAGTCCCCTACCTGACTTGCGGAGGCCACCGGAGTTGTGTTTAGCGCTTGTTTGATATGAATGTACTCATTGATGGCCTTGTTACGGCTACTGCGCTTTTGCAAGAGAACAGGATGGCCATTTTTGTAGCTGAGCGCCCTCATACTAAAAAATCCAACTGGCTGCTTGAGGCGCAGAGGTAAATGATAAAAAGCTGAAGCTGCATTTTGTGGTAAAACAGCACTCACTTCAAATGAAATGCGTTTGGTGGCATGCGCAAACAAAGGGTAAACCCTCATTTTAAATAAGTTTCCAGACACTTTCTCGATCAAGCCAGGATCTATGCCCTTTCTGACAGTTGCCTCGTAAGCGATGCGTGCTTGGTGTTTTTCAACAGCCACAGCCGGACGCATTTCGCCGTTCACCTCTAAAGCGAATGAAGTTATGGTTTGGTTATCTTGTAAAGGAAATTCAAATTCTGCCTCTAGCTCACGATCAAATTGATTGTAAAATGTAAGTTCATAACGAGTGCGTGCAAAGCCCTTTTCTAAATAAGTTGTGATCTTTAAAGTATTGATTTGAATTTGTTCTTTTTCTTCTCCTTTGATTTTTAAACTGGGAATTTGCGAAGGGAGCGGTTTAGCCCCCTCTATTTCCATTGTGCTTGCTTTATCTTTGATAAGGCTGCGATAAGGATCAAGCACTTTTTTATTGGGAATGATGGTCCACCAAATACCGACGGCAATAACAACCAAAAAGATCAACGATAGGTAAATTCTATTTATCATAAACGCATAAAAAAATACTAACGCAGTCTAGACGTAAAACAAACAAAAAAGCCGCTCCAAGGAGCGGCTTTTTACAAAAATTTATTTGAATTCTTAGGCGCGTAAACGCTTAGAGAAGTCGAGTAAGATTGGTGTGGCAACACACAAAGAAGAATAAGTTCCGATGAGTACACCAACCAATAAGGCAAACAAGAAGCCTTTAATGGCAGGGCCACCAAAAATGAACATAATCAAGACAACCACAAATAAGATCATGGACGTATTGAAGGTACGTGAAAGGGTTCTGTTCAATGAACTATTGATGATATCGCCATGGTTATCTTCTGGCTTGCTTTTGCGTAGGTTCTCACGGATACGGTCAAATACAATAACGGTGTCGTTCATGGAGTAACCGATTACGGTTAGAATAGCCGCGATAAACGCTTGGTTGACATCTAAAGTAAATGGTAAGTAACCATGTAGTAAAGAGAAGATAGAGATCACGAAGAAAGCATCGTGAGCCAAACCAACAATTGCACCCAAAGAGTATTGCCAGTGCCCAAAGCGGATGAGGATGTAGGCAAAAATGGCCAAAAGCGCTAGCGTAATTGCGATAGTTGATGAAGTCCAGAGCTCAGAAGAGATCGAGGCGGAAATGGCACGCGACTCAAGTACGTCGTAGTTGCCCATTTTGTCTTTGCAAGCGTCTAAACCTAATTGAAGCTGCTTGTTCACTTGATCTGTTGCGCCGTCGTTGTTGAGCAAATAGTTGGTTACGATTTCGACGTTGTAGTCGTTGGATTTGGTTTTGAGGTCAATAGAAGCTGGCTCGCCATTTTCTACAAATACTTTAGCGAGTTCCTTGCGGATGGCCTCGATATCGGCTTTCTTTTCAAACTTGACAGCGAAGGTACGGCCGCCTGTAAATTCTACACTTTGCTTTAAACCGCGCGTGCTCAAGGAAATGACGCCTGCAATGGTAACGGCAATAGAGAAAATGTAGAAGTATTTTCTTTTACCCATCCAGTCAAAGTTGAAGTTTTGGAAAAGACCTGCAGAGTACTTGGTATTGAAACCAACTGTTTTGCCTTTTGTCAGCCATGTGTGGATGGCAAGTTCTGCAATAACCATGGCAGAGAACATGGAGGTAAAGATACCGATGATGAGCGTCGTTGCAAAAGATTCGATTTCACCTGTACCAAAGATTTTAAGGATGATGGCAACAAGTAAGTGCGTCACGTTTGCATCGATGATCGACGGAAGTGCTTTACGGAAACCAGTATTAATGGCCGTTTCGGTATCGGCACCCAATGCTTGTTCTTCTCGAACGCGCTCAAAGATGAGGATGTTGGCATCCACAGCCGTACCAATGGTAAGAACAATACCTGCAATACCTGCAAGCGTAAGAACTGCACCAAAAGAGGCGAGTGAACCAAAAATGAATACTACGTTAACGATGAGTGCGATATTGGCTGCCTGACCTGCTTTGCCGTAATAAAACATCATGTAGAGCAATACAGCAAGGAAAGCAATACCAAAAGAGATCAGACCTGCTTGAGAGTTTTCGGCTCCGATTGTTGGTCCAACTTTTTGTAAGTCTTTGATGACACAAGGAACCGGGAGCGCACCGCCATTGAGGAGGCCTGCGAGGTCTTCGGCTTCTTGGAAAGTAAAGCTTCCGGAAATTTGCGTGTTGCCATTGGTAATGGCGTTGATCACGCGAGGAGCACTGTAAACGACGCTATCCATAGAGATAGCAATGATACGATCTTTGTTCTCGGTAGTCATACGGCCCCACTCGTCTGCACCTTCGTCTGTCATGGAAAGACTCACGATGATCGAGCCGTCGGTTTGGTCGTAGTCTACTTTAGCGTTGCTGACGTGTTCGCCGCGAACGCGCGCTTTGCCTGTATCAGGAATGCGGCAAGCGTAAAGGAAGTAAGCTGTTTTCTTGGATTTGTTATCGACGCTTTCTGGCTTCGCAGACCACATGAATTTGAGGTCTTGTGGGAACGCATTTTGCACGTCTTTGCGACGCAAAATAGCGTCTACAGTGGCTTTATCGTTGGCATTGACATAACCGATAGCGTAGCCACCGACAGGCGTTACTAATTCAGCTAAGCTCTTTTTGGCTGCGTTGGAAATAGTGGTTGTGTTGGCAGGTACTGGCTTGGCGGTATCTGGCTGAACAGCAGTGGTGTCTGCAGTGGTGTCGGTCTCGATAGCGAGCTCATCTACGACAACTTCGTTTTGCTTGCTCAGGCGCGCTGCCTCTTGCCATTGCATTTGAATTTGCTCTGGCATGTATGTTTCGTAGAATTCGAGGTTGGCCGTTGAGCGGATTTTGCGAGAAACGGTCTCTTCGTCTTGTACACCTGGAAGTTCGATGTATAGACGGTTTGTGGCGAGGTCGCGCTGGATATTAGGTTGTGCTACACCAAATTGGTTGATGCGACGCCCGATGATGTCTTCGATTCCTTTCATAGAAGAGGCAACGAGGTCACGGAGGTAGTTTTCTACTTCGGCGTCAGAAGTTTTGATACCGATAGACTCTCCTTTAATGACGTAGCTCAAAGGCAAAGCCCCATTTGCTTTTTTATAGGCTGAAATAAACGTTGCGATGAAATCGCCACCGTTTTTGTTGTAGGTAGCTACAGCACGGTTAAATGGCTTCGTGAATTTGGGATCGGTAACGCTTTTGACATGACCACGAATGAGGTCTGGGTAAGAAATTTCTACCGTAACGCTCATTCCTCCAACGAGGTCAAGACCAAAGGCAAGTGACATTTTCTTCACTTGAGCAAAAGTAGAGCCTAAAACAGGATAAACCGGCTTCTCGCCTTTCTCGCGGAGTATTTCATTGATAAAAGCTGCTCTGGCAAGCTCAACTGCTTCGGGGTCATTGAAATTGACTTCCGTGTTGTTCGGAAGTACTGCTTTTCCACCGTTGTTCTTGGCTTCGTCGCGAAGCATTTTCACTTTAAGATCTGCTTCTTTAGCTGCTTTGTTTTCGACGTTGCTAGCTACCCATGTAAAGGAGAGCTGATAAACACAAACCGCGGTGAGAAGTATGGACAAGAACCAAAAAAATCCTTTTAAACGCATTTCTTGAATATTTGAATTTGAATTAAGGTTGCAAATATAGGATTTTGGATCCTTAAATTCAAATAAAAAATCTAGGCTTCTTCGGCCAAAGCAATTAAGTCATTGGCAAAAGATTGCCAAGCCTGTTCGAGATCCAAATGAAGGGCGGAAAGGCTCAGGTTGCAATTTTCGATATCTCCCTGATTAAAAAGCTTTTGTACCTGATTAGAAAAGGCTAAAGGCGCAACAGATGGCAGCTCAAAACCATGACCTTGTGCTAGCAAGCCTTCAGCTAATCCACCAACATTTGTACACAAAACCGCGCGCTTTTGACTCAGTGCCATGGCACGAATACCGGATTGGGTGGCGTTCAGATATGGCAAAACCACTAAATCAGCTGCGGCAAAATAGGTATCCACCTCAGCATCGGGAAGATAGCGGTTGACAAATTTCCAGTTTGAGTAAGGTAATTTTTGCAGGGCCAAACGGTATACTTGCTCGTCACCATACACCTCCCCTGCTATGAGTAATTGGTAGCTGTCGTCGAGCAATGCAAAAGCTGCAATTAACTCAGATAGCCCCTTGTAGGGGCGGATCAGGCCGAAGAAAAGCAAAGTTTTTTTCTGCGGATCAAGACCTAATTGCAGCCGCGCTTCTCGGGAATCAATTGCAGCCGCTTCACCCTCATAGGGAGGATGAACAAGGAGGGCCACTTTTGCATTGGGCTTTAGTTCCAAAACTTCATTTTTTACGGCTGCAGAAAGCACTACAAAAGCATCGTAGGCGTTTAAAAAGACACGGTTAAAAACACGGTCAAAAAAGCGTTTTTCATGCGGATTCAAGTTGTGGATGAGTGCAATTTTTTTGGTCTTTTTGGGTAAAAAATAAGTCCAAAAAACCATCATGGGCGCCATAAAAGTCATCCAGTAGCTGGTGACAAAAACGGCGGGCCGCGCACGCTTGAAACGCAGCGCCGAACTCAAGTAAGTCAATGGATTAAAAGTAGAAACAACTCTTTGAAACTGCTGCTGATCAATATGGTCTTCGTATTGTGTGCTTCCAGGAAACAAAAAATTAGGATATTGTTTTTTAAACGTGTAAGCCGTTACTGATTTACGCTTGGCCAAAGCGTTTAAAGTGCGCAAACTGAATTTGGAAATACCTCCGCGAAACGGCGGTAAAGCGGAGAAGAACACCCACTTTTGTTCAGGCCCACTCATTGATTCGGATCGAGGTTTTTGGCCTTACAACGCTCCAAGAAGGCTTTGAGTTCTTTATCGGTAAGCTCATAACCATCGCGGTACATGACCCGTTTTTTGATGTTGCCCAATTTATCGTAGACGGTAGTCCAGCCGTGAGGAAGGTCATTGAGGTAATGCACCTTTGAAAGCACCTCACCGGTGTTGTAATATGCTGTCCACAAACCCATCCTGAGGCCGTTTTGATAGGTACCTTTCATCTTTGGCTTTCCGTTGTAGAAGTTTTCTTGATAAGACCCGTTGAGCTGACCATTGGTGTAATAAACCACTTTTTGAATTTGTAGTTTTTGTTCAAGGAGTTGACCTTCTGAAAAGTAATAGACCGATTTACCATGCAGTACGCCTAACTTATAGTTCTCGGCACTGATCAGTTCGCCATTTTGAGCATAATTATACCAGAGGGAATCTTTTTTTTCTCCTTTGTAAAAACCATCAGACAAAAGTTGGCCATTTTCATAGTATAAAAAAACAGAGGAGTTTCCTCCGGGCAAGCCGTGCTCAATTTCTGCCATTTTTTGGCCATTCTCGAAATTGTAAAGAAACTTTCCCGTTGGCTTATCGTCTTTGAATGATCCTTTATATTGTAAAACGGAGCTGCCGGGATAGCTTTTCTGCCAAGGGCCCTGCTTGCGCCCTTGTGCATCTTTTTGATTCAGTTGAGCTACGCTTGAGGCACTCCAAACAAAAAGAATAAAAAGTAGACCATAGTTTTTCATAAGTAACGACTAAGTTCGGATAAATTCGCTAGACGTAAATCAGGAATTTCTTTCACAATTTCTTTGGATTCAATTAAAATAGTTTTCATGCCAAGTCTTTTGCCAAATTGGATATCTGTATTGGTATCACCTACCATGATAGACTTCTGAAAATCAATTGAAGGAAAAAGTGCCTGTGCTTCATAGGCCATGCTTGAATTGGGTTTTCTGCGTTTGGGCAAGCCATTTTTGAATTCTGTTGCAACCAAAACCAAATCTACCGTTAAACCCGCTTTTTGAAGTTCGTTACACATGTGCTGATGAATTTCATCTAATTGATCCTGAACCAATAGACCTTTGGCGATGCATTGCTGATTGGTCACGACAATGATTCGAGCAAAAGCGGCGCCAATTTTGGCGGCATTTGCCAATAAGCCCTCGGTAAATCTAAAAGCAGACCAATCTAGGATGTAGCTGTCAAAAATACGCTCGTTGATCACGCCATCGCGATCGAGAAAAAGCGTCCAATCAGGGCCTATTTGCGGGAAGTTCGTCATTCACCTAAACGACTCGAAATGAGATAGTGGTTGCGCGTACTGGAATTGCGACCGATGAGCTCGGCAATAAAGCCAGCAGTAAAGAACTGTACCCCGATGATCATGACAACCAAAGCGACATAAAATTCAGTACGCGAAGACAAGCGCTCGGCAATGGGGTGAATGAAAAGTTTGTCGATACCCATGTATGCAAAAAGGATGAAGCCGAGTAGGAACATAAAACCACCAATTGCACCAAAGAAATGCATGGGTTTTTTGCCAAACTTGCCCATAAACGCAACAGTCATGAGGTCGAGGGGGCCATTCAAAAAGCGATTGAGACCAAATTTAGTGACGCCGTACTGACGTGCGCGGTGCACAACTATTTTTTCGCCAATTTTTTGAAAGCCGGCATATTTTGCCAAAGCAGGAATATAGCGATGCATATCGCCGTAGAGTTCAATACTTTTGACCACCTCGCTTTTGTATGCTTTGAGACCACAATTGAAATCGTGAAGATAAATCCCGGTAATGCGACGTGCGGCCCAATTATAGAGCTTGGTTGGGATGGTTTTTGAAAGCGGGTCATGACGCACTTTTTTCCAGCCCGAGACCACGTCGAGGTCTTCTTCGGTGATCATGCGATAGAGCTCGGGGATTTCGTCCGGAGCGTCTTGTAAATCTGCATCCATGGTGATCACTACAGAACCTTTTGCCGCCTCAAAACCCACTTGTAAAGCCGCAGATTTACCATAATTTCTTTGAAAACGCAGGCCTTTTACAGCCGGATTATGATCGCGAAGCGCAACGATTGTTTGCCAAGAAGCATCTTTGCTACCGTCGTCTATGAAGAGTAATTCATAACTGAAACGATTGGAATCCATTACCCGAACAATCCAGTCGTGGAGCTCTGGTAGCGATTCAGCTTCGTTGTAAAGTGGAATGACGATCGAAAGTTGCATGTGCTATATCTGAAAATCAAAGATACATTTTTTATTGCCCCATTTTGACCCAAGGGCATCGTTGGCCCGCTATTTCGATGAGATATACGCCATTTGGCAAAGATTGTACATCAATAGTTGTATGGTTGGGACTAACCGTTGTAGTCAGGCAGCACTTCCCATCAAGTTGATAAATTCGAACTTGACTCTGTTGGGTGAGTGCGCCAATAGTGAGCACATCTTGTCCCGGATTTGGATAAAGATGTAGCGCGTTAACCGCACCCAACGCTTCGTTTTCAAGAATGGACTCGTTGGTAATACTCCAATGATCAAATGCGGCTTCTGTGATGTTGGGGTGACCTGGATAATCTGCAGTGCGGATAAACAACTGCATAGAATTGGTAAAGGGTAGCAAGCCATTGAGTGCAAAACTCTTGTATTCCCAGCTCATCGCTTGATCTTGTGGTGCAATAATTTGTTCCAATACAACTTGTTCGAGTCCGTTGCTCAAGACCACAAGCAAAGTATCATCGAAATTCCCTGGACCATGAAAACAATAAAAAGACCTGGCGTAATTGAGGTGTGGAGTAGTCAAACCACTGAGGTTAAAGGTGGGTGAAATCAAAGTGGTAAAGCCGTTATCTACATCATTTTGATCCGTATTGGGAGTAGTGCCGTTGCCCGTTAACATACATTGATCACTGCAGTCTAACGCGGCGTCGAAATCAAAAAAGGTTCCTGTAGTGGGGTTGGGTTCTGCCCGCTCCCACATACCAGTTTCTGCATCTCCTGCTACAGACCAACCAAAATCAAAAGAAAAATCGTCATAGAAGCCCTTTTTCAAGTAAATGGTACCACTTGCTGTTGCCGAATTAATCAAGAGTGAAAAGCATTTAGTCTGATAGCCCCATTTGCCTACTACACAATCATAAGTGTCTTGGTAAAAAAGTGTAAAATCCTCTTGACCTAAACCGTTGGTCTGACCCTCGTGCAGCAACTGCGGATGCTGTAGCTTGATTTGCACATTAGAAATAGGTAAGTTACTTCCCTCTTCAAGCACCGTAACTTGGTAATTAAAAGGTGGGATAGGCAATAAATTGAAATTGTAGGTGGTAGAGAGGCCTTGACTCAGATTGACCTGCACAGTTTGCGGATAATAACCAGGTTTGTTGACATTCACAATGTAGGTTCCGCTTCCAGGCATACCGGTTTTGTAAATACCTTGAGTATTGGTCTTTTCAATCATGGCAGCGCCGACCAACTCAACGGAAACTTGCTCGAGTACCTGGCCAGTTGTAAGATCCTTGACGACACCACTTAGGCTTGCGGCCGGAGCATAATTGATTTGCAGGATAAACAAACCTTCGGTAATATCGGCTGCCACCGCTTTGTCAGATGCAAAAAATGGATACACCCCCCAACAACCATCAAAACCAGGTGTTTGCCCTGGATAGGTGTCAAAACTACCGAGATTAATCAAGTTTTGCGGGTCGTGGGCGTCGTGTACCACCACACCATCGCTGTAATAACTCGTGATCAAATAATTGCCTTTGACATGCACGTTATGGGGAATTACGGAAGTTCCTTGGGTATTTTGCACGCGGTCTAGCTCTTGGATTTGCTGTAAATTAGAGATGTCATAGGCGGCAATGTATGCGCCTGATATTTCATCGGTGGTGTAAACCGTTTGGCCATCTGCGCTAGGCCAAATATTGTGCGTAAACAAATTGGGCGTGGGATGCGTGGCCAACAACACGGGATTGGCACGATCAGCAACATCTACTACACAAAAATAGCCGTCATAGATGTGACCGGTATAAAGGGTATCGTTGCGCTCAAAACCATCGTGAACGTATGAAATATCAAAAACGCCTACTTCTACAGGTTGCATAGGATTGGCATTGAGATCTAGTATAATCACTCCACCTTCACCTCTGTTGGCACCAAAAATATAGGCGTAGCCGCTCGAGGATGTAAAACAAGTATGAGCACTTTGCCATGGATTGGCAGCAGGCCCTGTGTAGAGTGCGGTAGGTAAACTAGTAGACTGTGGTAGCGGGCTGAGGTCAATGATGAGGAGTCCGTCTTCTGCTTCGGTGGTCACGTAGGCATAATTGCCGTACACACAGGGATCGCGCCAGATGGATTCAGAACCAGCCATCCAAAAGACTTCTTGTGGTTGGGCGCCATTGGTGATGTCCACAATGGAAGTGCCTTTTGAGGTGCCCACAATGGCGTATTCGTTGCCGAGTTCATCGGTATAGCCCCACACATCGTTGAGGTTGGCCCCGTGCAAGGCCTGGTAATCAATGTGCGAAAGAGAATCAATGGAAAACTGACCCCATAAAAAGGAAGGGGAAATAGCACAAAAGGTGAAAACGAGAACTTTGAAAAACCTCATATTTATTGACGGATAAATTTTTGAGCATACGTGCCACTTGGGGTTTGAATCTCGATCAGGTAAGTGCCCGATGGATACTTGCTCATATCGATGAAACTTTCTGCAAACGCTGTAGTCGCTTTCATATCCTCTTGATAAAGTTGGCGGCCGGTCAGGTCTAAGATGTGAAGACTGGCTGCACCAATGATTTGACCACTCAACTCAATAGTAGTGAGACCTGCTCCTGGATTAGGGTAAATAGCAATTTGTGGCGCCTGCGTTATTTCGGGTACAGCTAGTGTAAAGCCAACTGTGAAATCATAGCGATGGTAACGGCCAAAATCGCCAGGGAAAAACTCAATATAGCTTCCTCCAACTTTACGCAAGCGCATTTGACCTGAGGTCTCCCCTTCTACTTGAGCAGAATACCAGAATGCAAGACCATCTTGATCGGTATCTTCGATCACAATGGAATAACAACCCGGTGCTAAGTCAAAGGTATCTCTGTATTGGGTTGTATTTTGGAGGTTGTTGCGCTCAAAAAGTACAGTGCCCGCATGATCGAGTAATTGATAGCTATTTTCAACTGCTTTGTTGTTAGTGGTGAGCCAAACAAAGAAAGGGCCATCGATGCGCTCAGGCGCATCGTATTTGACCGTCTTGAGGCTATTTTGATTGTATTGATCTGGGCCAATAATACCGTTGACATCAGCCACCCATGCGGTAAACGTATAAGAGCTGTCCTGCTCGTACCACCAATTCATGTCTGTTACGGGAATTTCAACAACTGCTTTTTCGAGAAAACCTAAATTACCCGTCCAGTCAAAAACCAGATTGGAGCCGTAGTCTAGCCAGCAAAATATACGGCAAGATGTAAGGGCTTGTGCACCTGTATTTTGAATAACAATACGTGGGTTCTGGCAAGTCGGATTCCACTTGGAGTAATATTCGTAATTGTTCGGATTGAGGACATCTACAATTGCAGCATCGTTTTGGAAATTGGGTGCAGAATAAGAAATGAGGTCGTAGGCCGCAATGTAGTTTCCACCTGCCTGACCTGGATCTGAGGTCGGGACCGCATTGATGGCGTAATCCAAGCTTACGGTGTCGCCCGGACTGACGTAAGGAGTGAGTTCAAATTCAAATTCCTTGACCATGTCGCCAGGGCACCAACCTTCTCTCGCATAAGGCCATGTTCCACCCTGACCAATATTTGGGTTGTCTCCACAAACCAACGCATCCCAGATACTCCAATTGAAACGCGGCACACCATCTACCTTTATTTGATGACTATTGTTGACCCATTCGCAGCAAGCGTAGTCACCCACTTGGCCATGGCCAGTCATGCGCGTCTTGACCTTAAACATATCGGCCGTATCGCTGAGCACTACCGGCTTGGCTTGTAATACCGCATCGGCGGCCATTTGCCCAAAATTGTACGATTTGAATTCGGACCATATTGGTTCGCGCTTTACGACATCGCGAGGTGGAATCCCTTTGATGAATGCAAATTTGAGATCGATGAGCTCTTGGGTATTGTGGGCAGCGAGGTCAACCAAACCATGCAAATAATGCTGGTAATCGGTGACGTCGTAAATCCAGGTAAAACCGTTCGGCCCGAGATCAAACTGAATGCCGTATGGTGTAATGTAACGCGCGATTTCGACATCGTGGATGATTTCATAGGGTGGGTTATAAACTGTAATGGCTTGATTTTGGAATGTTTGGGTTGTCGCAATTGGGGTGCTCCCGATCAATTGCCCACTTAAGTCGTAGGTGTTCGTGCTGCCTTCAGGTACACCAATGTAGGCCTGAACCAACTCAAAATGACGGTGCAAAGGCACTTGCTCAAAAATGACCACAGGTTCCTTTAAGCGAAGCTGATTGACCACTACAGCGGTCGGATTCGGATTTATATTTCCTTGTCCAAATTGAATGAGCGGTCTTTGATTCTGTATGGTTTGTCCTGCAAATTTGGTGTTGTTTGGCTTGATCATCCCGGTCTCTGAGGGCATCAAGACATGATTGTTTGCTCCGAGATCACGGGCATATTTGACGTTGTCAAAATCATGATAAAGAACCAGATTAGACCAGTTTGGATGTGAGGCATCGATTTTTTGTTGGTAATAGTTGGCAATTGTTGCTGCACTCAAGGCTGTTTTGTAAATGCGCAGCTCATCGAGGCTACCTTTCCAAGAAAGCGACTGATTGCTGCCATTTGCACCAATTACCAAACGGTGGAAATAACCCATCTCGCGGTTTTTGTTGTTGCCAGACAACCAAAGTTGACCATTTTTATAGATGAACATTTGACCCGTAGGCTGATCTTTGACAAAAGCCCAATGGTTCCATTCATTATCGATTTCAGGCGCACTGGCAGCTTGATTGATGCGGTCATAACCCGTTTGGTCGCCGGCATCAAAATAAATATTATTGTTGCTCCAAGGCATGTGGATATTGAAAATGCGTTGTCCGGCGGTGTCTAGGGCCTCCATGAAAGTTGTATTTTGCCCCGCATTCCCATTCCCTTTGGACCAAAATTCAATCGTAAATTGGTCTCCAATTTCTTCATTGGCAAAAGATGACAAGGTGTAGTTTGATCCGCTCAGCTCCAACTGACCATTGCGCCCCGCATAACTTGCTGCCATTGGCGTGGCATTGGCATCCATCACGAAATCTATGGCTGCAGTCGGGAAGTCATTGCTCATTACAAATTCAATGAGTAAGTTACTAGCACCATCCCAAACAAAATCTTGGTAAAAAACAAAATTGTTCCAACCGGGAGTCAAGGGTTGCAGCGACATTCCGGGTGCGTGTGAGGCGCGGTATACTTCTGTAAAGACTGGATTTAAGAACTCAGAAAGTTCCTGTTCTTGTGTGCTTGCAATGCGAATGACCGGATGCCAAAGCATGCCACCTGTTGGCGTATTCAAGCGCAAAGAACTCAGGGCTCCGGGCTGAATACCTGCGGCCAATAGCTCGGCACCGCGCACAATAAACTGGTATTTACTACCTTGCTGATTGGTCAAAAAGGGCAAAGAAGCCAAAGCGCCCGGACTATTGACCGGAAAATAAGAGAGTGCCGAACCGTTTCTAATGTATTCTTCAATTTGATACTGATCTGCCTCTTGGTAAGGTAAAGGCTTGAAATTAATTTGCGCCGGACTGGCCCAATTGGCAAGAAATTGCATGCCGTTAACTTGGATAGAATCGAACTGGCCTGTGTGGTCAAAAACGCGGGTGTAAGTGAGGTAATCCCATTCGCCGCAGTCGTATTGATCCCAGGTAGTGAGCGGCGAGCACTTGAGTTTGTAGAACATTTGAACCTTTTCAAAACGCTCGGTGTCTAAAGAGGCCGGGAATTGAAAATCAGCTCTGCGAGTGGTGATGGAATCAAAAGTAAAGGTTTGTACCCAAGTAGTGTCTTGAGCAAAAATCATGACACTCGAGAAGAACGAACAAACAAACAGTAAGTGTTTCATAGTAAGGACAGTTTAGCGTCCTCTAAAATACAAACTATTTGAATTTAATTGAAAAACAATTTGAGAGAGAGACCAAGCGTTTGACGCAATTCGGTGCGCTCGATAATATAATCTAAGAAGCCATGTTCAAGTAGGAATTCGCTCGTCTGAAAACCTTCTGGCAAGTCTCGACCAATGGTTTCCTTAACCACACGAGGCCCGGCAAAACCGATCAGTGCACCTGGCTCCGCAATGTTGATGTCGCCCAACATGGCAAAAGAAGCAGTAACGCCACCGGTGGTTGGGTCCGTGAGGTAAGATATATAAGGAAGCTTGGCCGCTGCTAACTGTCCGAGTTTGCCCGAAACTTTTGCCATTTGCATCAAAGAAAAACCAGCTTCCATCATGCGTGCTCCACCAGACTTTGAAATGATCATGAAGGCTGCTTTTTCGGCAATGGCTACGTCGATTGCTCTGGCAATTTTCTCTCCCATGACAGAACCCATAGAGCCTCCGATGAAATTGAAATCCATGGCGGCAATCACCAAACGCTGCCCCTCGAGCTCGCCTTTAGCCGTGCGAATGGCATCTTTAAGACCTGTCGCTTTTTGGGTGGCAGAAACGCGGTCGGTATATTTTTTAGTATCCGTAAAGCCTAAAGGATCGCCAGATTGTAAATTGGCATCCAGCTCTTCAAATTTCTGATCATCGAAAATAAGTTCAAAATATTCTGCAGCACCGATGCGCTCGTGGTGCGAACAGCGCTCGCAAACATAGTTGTTGCGCATGAGGTCATCACTGGTGTAGAGCGTTTTACAATTAGAACAACGCACCCACAAGCCTTCTGGCACTTCCATTTTGTCGCTAGTGGAAGTGGTGATGCCTTCTTTATTTCTTTTAAACCATGACATAATTTCAATTCAATGTATTGATGTTGTTTAAGTCCGCAAAAGACTGCTCTAGGCGTTGAACGAAAGTTAATTCGCCTTCGCGCAACCATTTGCGAGGATCGTAGTATTTTTTATTTGGTTCATCGGCACCATTTGGATTGCCAATTTGAGTACGAAGGTAAGCCAAATTGCTTTCAATGTATGCGCGCACACCTTCTGTGAAGGCAAATTGCATATCGGTATCGATGTTCATCTTGACAACTCCATAACCAATAGCTTCTCGGATCTCTTCTAAGCTTGAGCCCGAACCTCCATGAAAAACGAAGTCAACAGGATTGGGTTGTGTGTTGTATTTTTCTTGGATAAATGCTTGTGAATTCTTCAAGATAACAGGGGTCAGCTGAACATTTCCCGGTTTATAGACGCCGTGCACGTTTCCAAATGAAGCGGCAATGGTAAAGCGCGGCGAAATCTGCAACAGGGCTTCGTAAGCCGCGGCTACTTCTTCAGGTTGGGTATATAACTTTGCGTTGTCTACGTCGGTGTTGTCTACACCGTCTTCTTCACCCCCTGTAATGCCCAATTCGATTTCGAGTGTCATGCCCATTTTGGACATGCGGCGCAAGTAGTTTTGACAAATTTCGAGGTTCTCGGCAAGTGGCTCCTCACTGAGGTCAATCATGTGAGAACTGTATAAAGGCTTGCCTGTTTCTGCGTAAAATGCCTCGCCCGCGTCTAGCAAAGCGTCTATCCAGGGCAGGAGTTTTTTGGCACAGTGGTCGGTGTGTAGTATAACCGTAGCGCCGTAGGCTTCGGCTAATGCATGTACGTGGCGTGCTCCGGCAATTGAGCCCAAAATGGCTGCTTTTTCTTGTGCATTAGATAAGCCCTTGCCAGCAAAAAACTGACCTCCTCCATTGGAGAATTGAATGATAACGGGTGCATTGAGTTTGGCTGCGGTTTCCATGACTGCATTGACTGTACTGCTGCTCGTGACATTCACTGCAGGCAAGGCGAAACCTTTTTCTTTGGCAAGCTGAAATATAGCTTGTACTTGATCGCCTGTGGCGACTCCGGGCTTGATCATTATAGTATGCTTTTGTTGTTGATTGATATTGCAAAATTAGAAATTATCTGCGATATAATATTTGGAGGTTTTTTACGTTAATGATGCAAACATTTAAACAGCCTATGATTAAAAACACTTACTCAGCACAACCTACTCCAAGCACCTCACTTCTACCAGACCCTCGCATTCTTCAGTTTCTAAAAATGTACAGCCAGTCGCTAGAAGTCATCAAAGGAAAGACTGCTTCGGTTTTAGTAGGAAAAAATTAATCAGCGCCTTCGGGCGCTTTTTTTATGCCTTTCGGTTCAGTAAATAGGTGAGGATTTCTAAAATGAGCTCAAATGGCAATGCTTGTTTGATTGGGAATTGCACGGCTCCTTTTGAATAATTATAACCACGGGCTTCAAACTCATTTGCAAAATGAGCAATGGCTGTAGCTCCCGGATACAAGCCTAAATGCTTGGAATAACCGGCATAATGAATGAAATTTTTGCCGTGTAATTGAAAAGTAGGAATTCCATAACCCATCTTTTGGGTCAAATTTGGAACTTTTGAATCGATAAAAAAGTGAAGTTCTTTCAGCTGCGCTTGCGCATGCTCAGGAAAACGTGCAATATGTGCTGCAATATCAGGATGCATTATTGTTCGCAATAACTTTTGAACTGGTTGAGTATGGCCTGCCAACCACCCTGTTGCATGTCGAGTGGGTTTTCTTGTTCAGGTTCAAAGCGCTGGACTACGGTAGTCTGATTGCCTTCAACATTAAAATTGACAATTACATTGCGGCCGTCCTCTAAAACGGAAAGGATTTGTTTGTGCTCTTCGATTGCCGAGAAGGTTGCATTTAAATCAAAGCCCATACTGCCATCTTTGGCCTCCATGCGGTAATTAGACCCGCCGCCTACCCGAAAATCGACTTCGGCTTTTGGGCAGCACCAAGACTCGTGGGCAAAGTTCCAATTCACGACATGTACTGCTTGGGTCCATTTATCCCAAACTTGGCCTAGCGGTGCCTCAATAACAGCCCTGACCTCTAAGAATTCTTGATTTGACATGTGACAAATTTAGTCATTGTCACTCATTTAATTGGTAACTTTAGGCCATGCAATTTGAGCTTGTATCGGACTACCAACCCACCGGAGACCAACCAGAGGCAATCCGCCAATTGGTCAGCGGGCTCAACAACGGCATCCATCAGCAAACCTTACTCGGCGTCACAGGCAGCGGAAAAACCTTTACGGTGGCCAATGTCATTGCCCAAGTACAGCGCCCCACACTCATTCTTTCTCACAACAAGACACTCGCCGCACAACTCTATGGCGAGTTCAAGCAGTTTTTTCCGAACAACGCAGTCGAATACTTTGTGTCGTACTACGACTACTATCAACCCGAGGCGTATATACCATCGACCGGAACCTTCATCGAAAAAGACCTACAAATCAACGACGAAATCGAAAAACTACGGCTGGCCGCTACCTCTGCTCTTTTGTCGGGGCGACGCGATGTGATTGTGGTGGCCTCGGTAAGTTGTATTTATGGTATCGGCAACCCCACAGAATTCAAGAATAGCATTTTACACTTGAAAAAGGGCGATATTGTGGTTCGGAATCAATTTTTGTTTCGCCTTGTTGAAAACCTTTACCAACGGTCGGGCACTGATTTTCAGCGCGGCCAATTCAGGGTTTCTGGCGACACCGTAGACATCTACTTAGCTTATGCCGACTACGCCCTGCGCATTGGCTTCTGGGGCGACGAAATTGAAACAATCTCAGCCATCGACCCAGAGAGTGGCAAAACACTAGAGAAATACGAGCAAATTGATATTTTTCCGGCCAATTTATTTGTCTCTAGCCCAGATAACACACGCCAAGCCATTACCCAAATCCAAGACGACCTCGTTTTGCAAGTGGCAGCCTTCAAAGAAGAAGGTAAACTCGAAGAAGCCAAGCGCTTGGAAGAACGCGTCAATTACGACCTAGAAATGATCCGTGAGCTGGGTTATTGTTCAGGTATTGAAAACTACTCACGTTATTTTGACCGCCGAGAGCCTGGCGAACGTCCTTTCTGTTTACTTGACTATTTTCCCGAAGATTTCCTGATGGTCATCGACGAAAGCCACGTCACGCTGCCACAAGTGCGCGGCATGTATGGCGGCGACCGCTCGCGCAAAATCAACCTCATCGACTACGGCTTTCGTTTACAGGCTGCCATTGACAACCGCCCGCTCAAATTTGATGAATTTGAAGGCTTCCTCTCGAATGTCATCTATGTTTCGGCCACACCAGCCGACTACGAAATGTTGCAATCAGATGGTGTGGTGGTAGAACAGCTCATTCGGCCTACTGGCTTACTCGATCCGCTTATAGAAGTCCACCCTTCCAAAAACCAAATCGATCACCTCATTGAGCACATTCAAGAAAGGAGAACCAAAGACGAACGCGTTTTGGTGACCACGCTTACCAAAAGAATGGCAGAAGAATTGCAAAAATACCTAGACCGCTTAGGCATCCCTTGTAGGTATATCCACTCCGAAATCGATACCATTGAGCGCGTCGAAATTTTAAGGCAATTGCGCCTCGGCGATTTTGATGTCTTGATCGGTGTGAATTTATTGCGCGAGGGGCTTGACCTCCCCGAAGTATCGCTCGTTGCTATTTTAGACGCGGACAAAGAGGGCTTCTTGCGCAATGAGCGCTCTTTAGTGCAAACTGTTGGTCGTGCTGCCCGTAACGTAAATGGAAAAGTACTCATGTACGCCGATAAAATCACAGACTCCATGCAGCGCACTATTGAAGAAACAGCGCGCAGGAGGCTCACCCAAGAAGCCTACAACTTGGCGCACAACCAAGTGCCAACGGCACTGCAGAAATCCAAAGATAAGATCATCGAAGCCACTACTGTAGCCGACGGCGATCAAAACACCAGACAAATCAAGTCTTTACAAGCAGAAAAAGAAAAGAAAGTTTACATCCAACAGGATACTCATTTTGAAAATCCTGAAGAGCGGGCCAAAGAATTAAAAACCCTCAAAAAAGAAATGGAAAGCGCCGCCAAAGCACTTGATTTCATTGAGGCAGCACGCATCCGAGACCTCATCAAAGCAATCGAAAACGCGAATCTAAATCAATAAATTCTATCTTTTATGACAGCAAATACTCCCTCCAAAGCGCTCCAACAATTTAGGGTCATGGCCATTGCCGAAGGTTTTTCATGGCTGGGCTTACTCGTTACTATGTACCTCAAGTATGGTCAGGAGATGCCCGAACCCAACAAATGGGTGGGTTATATCCATGGTTTTTTATTCCTTATTTATTGTTTTTACATCGCCTATTTCCTTTTGATTGAAAAATGGCAACTGGCCAAGTGTTTGGTCTTGTTTGTCACGGCTTTCTTGCCTTTTGGTACTTTTTGGGCCGAAAGAAAGTACTTGAGATAGTCAAATAGTAATGTAGAAATTAGGGGAAATAGGTTCTCCCTAAACATTTGACAATTTAGAACAGGTGGCGTTTCGCAAATCGTTATATTCGAAGAAACTAACGCTACTCTACCATGAAAATAATCAAAAGATTATTGTTTTGGGCTATTTTTCTGACGAGCCTTGCCCTGCTGGTTGCCTTGTTTTTGCCCACGCAATACCGCGTTGTGCGCAGCGCCATGATCACGCAACCCTCCGACACCGTATTTGAATACGTCAAACTGCTCAAAAATCAAGAAAATTATGGTGTTTGGTGGAAAGCCGACCCGAAGATGCAGAAAACCTATTCTGGTACAGATGGCGAGGTTGGTTTCATCAGTGCTTGGAAAAGTAAAGATGCGCAAGTAGGCACTGGCCAACAAAAAATTGTTGCCATTGAAGCCGGCAAGAGAATTGATTTAGAATTGATTTTCAAAGAACCCTTTGAAAGCGCCAATGATTCATACATCGCAACAACTCCCCTCGATACACTGAACACACGTGTTACCTGGAGTATCAATGGCGAGATGCCATACCCCATGAACCTGATGGGCTTATTCATCAATATGGAAGAAACGCTAGGTCAGGACCTCGAAAAAGGACTAAAAAACTTAAAGGGGCTGCTCGAAAAATAAAGTTGTTAACTTTGTTTAAAATTGAAGCACATGTCAAATCATTTACTCAAAGGAAAAAGAGGCATCATCTTTGGTGCATTGAACAATCAAAGTATCGCATGGAAAGTAGCAGAGCGTGCCCATGAAGAAGGCGCAACGTTTGTACTTACCAACGCACCTATCGCCATGCGCATGGGTGAAATCAACGAATTAGCAGCCAAAACTGGTAGCCAAGTGATTGCTGCCGACGCGACCAAAATCGAAGACCTCGAGAATTTAGTGACCCAAGCCCAAGAGATTTTAGGTGGCAAAATTGATTTTGTTTTGCACTCGATCGGCATGTCTCCAAACGTGCGCAAAGGAAAGCACTACACCGAAAACGACTACAACTACTACGGCCAAACAATGGATGTTTCAGCCATGTCTTTGCACAAAACCCTCGCTACACTCTATAAGCACGACGCCATGAACGAATGGGGCTCAGTAGTTGCACTTTCTTACATTGCCGCACAACGCATCTTCCCTGACTACAACGACATGGCAGACGCCAAGTCTTTGTTAGAGTCTATTGCACGCTCTTTTGGTTACCACTACGGGATCAAAAAGAAAGTGCGCGTCAATACCATATCACAGTCACCAACCGTTACCACTGCAGGGCAAGGAATTAAAGGCTTCACGGAGTTCATTAACTTCTCTGAGCAAATGTCTCCACTTGGCAACGCCAGCGCAATAGCTTGTGCAGACTACTGCATCAGCATGTTCTCAGACCTCACCAAATATGTCACTATGCAGAACCTCTTCCACGACGGAGGTTTCTCTAACACAGGCGTGACCCAACAAGTCATTGAACGCTTCGGCGATCAGTAACTTTAAAGAAATTTGAAATGAAAAGGCCGCTCAATGAGCGGCCTTTTTTGTTTCACTCCCCCCCTCCTCTGCATTTTTTTCGTAATATCGGTGTACACAAGTTTTGCGCAATCCGATTTATTTGAAACTCTCCAAAGAAGACATACAACGCATCCAGCAACAAGACGAGCGCTTTTTATTGAAGCTCTATAATGATTCATTCCCACTACTGATGTCTGTAGCGGTGCGTTACAAAAACAACCGCGAAGAACAACTCACAGCCGTCAATAATTCATTTTTAAAGATGCTGCGCTACATCGATCAATTCAAGCTGAACAGCTCCTTTGAAGCCTGGATATTACGGATTTTGCGCAACGAACTCATTGATGAATTCCGTCGCAACAACAAACAATCTAGTTTAAAATTTACTGAGCTCAAGCACGATATCGCGACTGAACAATTCAATTTTGAACTTTTAGAAAATGCCCAACCAACTCAACTCCTACAATTTTTAAACGAACTCCCTCCTGCCTCCAAAATAGTATTCAACCTCTATGCAATGGACGACTTCAGCATCAAGCAAATCAGCGAAGCACTTGACATCACTATTGAAACGGTGAAGTGGCATTTGAAAACGTCGCGCAAGACCTTACGTGCCCGCATCTCAAACCTGAAATTACAAGATCATGAAAACGAGTAAGAAGCAGTTCGACGACCTCTTCAAACAAAAGCTAAGCACGATAAAGTTCGAGCCAAACGCTGCTGCACAAGAAGCTTTGTTGAAACAAATTAAAAAGAACAAAACCAAGCTCGTCAAAAAAACATGGGGCAAACTAAGTTTTGTACTCCTGATGGTAAGTACCTTTGTAATGCTCCAGCAAAAGGTGCAGTACGGAAGCAATCCGAACTTATTTCAATCCCAAGCCAGCGTTCCATTGTTGGCTGTGTTTCCAACTTTTGAATGGGGTAAGCTCAATGAAACAAAAGCAGCATTAGAAGTGACCACGCCACAAAATCCGATTCTTTCGGTCGTGGCCAACCTGCAAGCAAATGAGCAGGCAAAGCAACCTGAAATTTGGGATCCACTCAAGATAGAAAAACACAATGCCAGAAAATTATTACAACCACGCACCGAGCTGTTAGCGCCACCAATTACCGATTTTTTTGAATTTGAAGGGCAACCGCTTTTCGAAAGCAAAGCTTCTTCGAACCAAACCCTGCTCTGTGGACAAAACCAAGCGCAAACCAAGCTGATCATTGCGCAATCGAAAATTGCCAAATTCGCTACAGATAGCATCGTAAGGAATCAAGAAAATGGTATCTGCAGGCCTTCAGGCTTTGATGAGAATGCGATTATACAGTACGCTATATATGACAAGCGGAGTTTATTCAGAAGGTTTCAAGCAGAAAACATCCATTGGGGACTAGTTAGAACGACCAAAATTGCCAAACCTGTCAAGGAAGTACAAGAAACAAAACCAACAACTAAAGCAGAAAAAACACGCACAAACAAAACTACTCGATACGCAAGTAGTTTATATGATCCGCATATTCACCTACACAGCACGAGGCAATACATTGAGCCGGAATATGAGGAGTACAACTATAACATCAAAAATGACAGCATCATTTTCATTAGTGACCGCGTCAATTTTGTGGTGGTAATGGAGCCCAACGGAACCATTTTATCCAAAGCACAAATCGAAATCACGGAGCCTTTTGTCTATTATTTAGGTGAAAAAAGAGCTCTTTTCGATGCAGTAACGGGAAAAGTATACATCTGCGTCGCTACCTTATACCATTTCAATTTCTACGAATTAGAACCTGCAAATGGCAAGACAAACTTTGTAATGCAACTCAATGATGTCTGGCCTGATCCTCATTTTCAAATTGAAAACGGCAAGTTAAGCTACGTCAAAAACAATATCGGCCATCAACAAATGCTTTAATCTTGCTTCCAGTCTAATCTAGACTTCGTGTACGGGATTTGCGCTTTCTCTAAGGCCTGATGCAGTGCAAGAATTCGCGCTTGGTAGCTTTTAAGGGCTTCATTAAACTTGGCATATTCTTGGTCACACATCGTTAAATTAGCTTTGTGCGTTTTGCTCACACCCGCTGTATTCTCGGCCAATTGATATTCGAGCATACCAAGGCGCGCAGTAAAGCTTGGAGCGGTTTCGAACTCATGCTTGGCGCGCAGTTCGTCTCCGTACAACTGCATTCGAAGTTCAGCTTTCATTACTTTGAGCGCTCTGATTTCCTTCAAAAGTTGTAAATCGGTATTTGGATAGTTGAGTACTGCTTTTTCGATCAAACCTAGCTCTTCATTGAGTTCTTCAAAGCGCTTTTCGGCACCGCTCACCTTGCGGTTGAGTTCTGCCACCGCTCTGCGAAATTCATCTAGACCAAAAAGGTCCTTGGCAATCAATGTTTGGTTATTGAGACCTTTGACCACAAAAGGTGTATTGGCAATAAGTTCCTCGGCTTGGCCGTTGTGAAGCATTGTGACTTTGACACTGTAAGTACCCGGCACCACTAGTGGCCCTCTCCCCCAGCCACCGACCGGGTTGGTACTGGCTTTACGGAGATCCCATTGCTGGCGCACAATTCCTTTTTGAGGGTTGCTGGTGATGCGTCTGATTTCTGTCCCGTTCGCATCAGAGATGATCCAAATGAGCTTGGCCGCTTCGTCGAGAGCCTCGGCTCTGAGCGCATCAAAACTCGGGTAGCTCACGTCTTTTTTCTCCTTTTCGAGTTCCTTTTCCTTTTGCTGGCGAGTGCTCACGAGTGTTGTCGGAACCTCTTTAAGGTGTAAAGTAAAGGTGGCGCCGTAGCTCGGGTTTTTTGCTGACCACATGTTGTGTCCTTGAAAACCTGTCCCCTCTAGACCTAGCCGATCTGCTTCAATGTAGAGTAGTGCATCTTTAATAGGAAATAAATGCGCTTTTTTCTCTACATTTTCTTTGGATAAGCTGCGCAAAGGACTGTAGTTATCAAGCACATAAAATCCTCTTCCAAATGTAGCAGCCACTAAATCTACCTCTCTTTCTTGGATGTCTAAGTCATAGACGGCAATAGTTGGCAAGCCTGAAAGTTTGGTCCAGTTGAGACCAGCATCTGTAGAGAAGTATGCACCGAATTCTGTACCTACAAAAAGTAGATTTTCAACGATCGGATCTTGCTTGAGGCAATAAACCGTGCCGCGCGCAGGAAGATTACCTGCAATGCTGACCCAAGTTTTTCCTTTATCAGCAGATTTGAAGAGATAAGGTTTGAAATCACCTTGACGTTGGGCATTGAAACAAGCAAACACAACATTTTCGTTATGAACAGATGCGCTAAGCATATTGACTCGCGTATTCAAGGGCACCCCCGGGAAATTTAGGTACTTGGTCCAGGTTTGGCCGTCGTTTTCAGAAACTTGAACAAGGCCGTCGTCGGTACCGACATATAGCAAGCCTTTTTTCTTTGGTGACTCATCTAGCGCTACAATATTACCGTAAACGGTTGTGGAAGCGTTTTTCATGACGGCGTCTATGGTCCAGACTTGACCCATTACCTCTATTTCATTGCGATCTATTTGCTGGGTGAGATCTGGGCTAATGGTTTGCCAGTCGTCGCCTTTATTGGTGGTTTTAAAGAGTTTATTGGCGGCAAAGTAGAGTGTAGATGCATCGTGTTTTGAAACAATCAGCGGCGCATCCCAATTCCAGCGATAAGCAGGCTCCCCTACTGCAGGCATGGGCTGAATGGGAACTTTCTCGCCGGATGCGCGGTCATAGCGCACCAACCAACCGTATTGCGCTTGAGCATATGTAATATTCGGATTGGACCAATCGGTAGCAGATTCAAAGCCATCGCCGCCGTTGGTAATGAACCAATCGGTATTGAGGATGCCCGCTACGTTATTAGTGGCTGCCGGGCCGCCCATGGAGTTGTTGTCTTGGGTGCCACCGTAAATGTTGTAGAAAGGAGACGCGTTGTCGGTGGCTACTTTATAGAACTGAATGATTGGCAAATTGCCGTAAAAATTCCATTCCTTGGCGTGTGTATACGTTTCATAAAGACCGCCATCACAACCAACAAGCCAGTGATTGGTATTGCTAGGGTCTATCCAGATACAGTGGTTGTCTACGTGCTTGTTTTTTTCGCCGGTTGGCACAAAGTTTTTGCCTCCGTCGGTGCTGTGGTGCATGTAGGTATCCATTGCAAAGACTTTATTGACGTCTTTGGGATCACAGATGATTTCTTGGTAGTAGTTACCACTCGTAGAGAATGACCCTTGCTTAGACCACGTTTCGCCTTTATTGCTAGAGCGAAACACACCGCCTTTGTTGTAACGGGCTTCTACGATTGCATAAACAACATTCGCATCGGCAGGCGAAACTGCCAAGCCCACGCGCCCCATGTCGCCTTTAGGCAAGCCATTATTGATTTCTTTCCAGGTTACTCCGCCATCTGCGGATTTGTAAAGACCCGACTCGGGCCCTCCACCGATATACGTGTATTCGTGACGGCGGCGTTGGTGCGCTGCTGCATACAATACGTCTGGGTTGTTGGGGTCAATCGCAATTTCGGATATTCCGGTGTGTTCCGAGACAAAAAGCGTGCGGGTCCAGGTGAGGCCGCCGTCGGTGCTTTTATATACGCCGCGCTCGCCGCCACTGCTCCAAAGAGGACCATAGGCTGCCACCCAAATAATGTTTTCATTGGTTGGGTGCACCACAATTTTGCCGATGTGTTCTGAATTCTTGAGGCCCATATTGGTAAAAGACTTTCCGCCATCTACAGACTTGTATATGCCATCTCCGTAAGATACAGAGCGTTGGTTATTGTTTTCTCCGGAGCCCACCCAAACGGTGTTTGGATTACTCGGTGAGATGGCCAAACAACCAATCGAATAAGATCCGTAATTGTCAAAAATAGGTTCGAAGGTTATGCCGTGGTTTTCTGTTAGCCAAACACCTCCCGCAGCAGCAGCAACATACCAAGTGTCTTTGTTGGTTGGGTGCACAGCAAGGTCAATAACACGACCAGAAGTGAGCGCAGGGCCAACCATTCGAAAAGACAAGGCACCTACTGTGCCGGCATCAAAAGGTGGCTTTTCAATAGGGGTTGTGGTTTTCTTTTGGGCGAAGGCCATTGCGGCTGAAAAAAGCGCAAGCGTAAACAAAAACTTCATAAACTAAATTTTTGCTAAAAATACATTAAATTCGTGCAACCTCAAACCAAAAAATAGCGTCCTATTCAATTAGGTCTAAGCCCTCTTACTATGTTCAAATATCTACTACTTTTTCTTCCGCTCTTCTTCTTGGCAAACGTTCAAGCCCAAGTACTTACCGACTCGCCTTTGTATCAACAGCTAAAAGCTTCTGGCCAGCTCGGCACCGTCAATACAGAAGCCAACACTTCCATCCAATTGCCCGTGGCAACAGTCAAGCCCGCGAGCTACAACAAAGCCAATGCCTGCGACTGCTACATCGAACCAGACGCTACTTATACGCTCGCGATGCAGCCAAACGACGACGGCTCTACTGGCCTTATTCCAATTCCCTTCACCTTCAATCTTTACGGCCAGGCCTACAATTCATTATACATCAACAACAATGGCAACCTTACCTTCACGGGGCCTTTATCCACCTTTTCCGCAACGGCTTTTCCATCGGTTGGCAATGCGATCGTCGCGCCATTTTGGGCAGATGTCGACACCCGCAACGGCAATGGCCAGGTCTTGTACAAAATCACCCCAACAGCTGTTTATGTGAACTGGGTTGAGGTCGGTTATTACGCGTTTCACGGCGACAAACTCAATACTTTTCAGCTCATCATTACCAACGGTTCTGACCCCATTATCGACGGCGGAAACGTTGCGTTTTGCTATCAAAATATGGACTGGACCACCGGAGATGCCTCGCAGGGTATCAACGGTTTTGGCGGTGTTCCGGCAACCTGTGGTGCTAACAAAGGCGACGGCATGGCCTACTTCCTGATCTCTCGTTTTGATCACCCTGGCAACGATTTCGATGGCGCACTCGGCAATCCCGATGGCATTGACTGGCTAGACTACAAAAGCTTTGCATTTGATGCCTCTAACGGCGGCAATATTCCACCAATTCCCGAAGGAATCGCCTCTTGCGACACTTTCAAAATATGCGCTCTCGGCGACTCCGCCGATTTCAGTATCAACTTCTTATCGCCAGAAACCAACCAAAGCACCACCATTACCTATTCCAATGGCGGCCTCAGTACCCTGCAGCAAATTTCCAATACACCAGGCAACACCGCCAACATTGTCTTGCGTGCTGTGGGTTCTTTAGCCACCATGGGCACCTACAACATCACCGTTACCGCTACCGACAACAACCTGCCTACACCCGGCGTTACTGCACTCACTTTTGTGGTTGTTATTGATACCATCGCGAACAACTTAGATTCGGCACTGCTTGTCATCGCTAACTCATGTGGTTCTATTGATTTGAGTGTGTCTAATGGCCCCTATGACAGCTACCTCTGGGACGACTTCACCGTCATGCCAACCAGCGGCATCACCACAGACCAAATCTATGGCGTCACCGTCAGCAAAAACGGCTGCTACAAGCACATTTCTGACACTTTCGATGTCATTAACCCAATGCCAATAAATCTTCAAGGACCACTTGCATTTTGCCCACCAGATACTGCAGTCACCCTAACCATTCCCAATTCCATCGCATATACCTCGGTGAGTTGGGGCTTACTAGACCCTGCACTGAACGGACAGTACAGCAATATTTTGGGCGCAGGTACGTATACAATTAACTTACTAGATTCTGCTGGCTTGTGCAGTACCGACACCACTTTTACCGTTTTTGGTACCAACGCATCCACCATCTTTAACGACAGCACCATCTGTGAGAACACCTACCAAGTCACCGGCACGAATTCTCCTGGAGGTTCCTGGACCACCACCTCTCCAAATGTCACTTTCAGTAGCAACACCGCACTCAATCCGCTCATCTCTATTGGTGCGCCTGGTGTCTATACGGTGTCATTTACCGACAACGTCTGTCAGCAAACGTTAAGTGCCGTTCTAACGCTCCCGATCAATCCAGAAATTTTTGCCGATTCCGCACTTTGTCAACTGAATTTTGTCGTTAGTGGTTCTCTTGCCGATGCGGGTGGTGGCACCTGGACCTACACTTCTAATAATCCAAACGCCAACCTCAGCTTCACACCTAATAACCAAGCGCTCAACCCTACGATCAACGCATCTGAATCGGGTATATTCACACTTACCTACACCGATGAAGTTTGTAACCATACGGCCACCACAACACTTGAGCTCTATGCGCAACCCTACATCGATTTAGATAGCCTTGGTTGTAACTATCAGGAGCAAATTCAGGGTACGTTATCAGCTCTTGGCGGTGTTTGGTCTTGCCCAGATACCTCCATTACCTTCTCCAACCCCACTTCAGAAAACCCACTCATCATTTGCAACTACGCCGGTGTGTTTCCAATTAGCTACACCGACAACGCTTGTGGCGTGACGCTAACTGAATACATTGAATTCCCACCTTATGTCTATGTGCAACTCCTAGACACCAACATCTGCCAAGGATCTAGCTTTACAATTGATCCGTATACTTTAAACGTACCCAAAGACAGCACACGTACCGAATGGACTCTTCAAAGCATTTATAACCCAATAACTATGGGCGCTTGGCAAGATGGCTCAACAGATGATCCTCGTTTGATCAGCGCGGTGGGCAACTACATCTACACGATCAGCAATGCATGCTACACCTACTCCGATACCGCAACAATCGGCTTCAAGCCTTGCGATATCATTGCGCCCAATATCATCGTGCTTTCTTCTGCGAATGGCAATAACTCATTTTATGTTCAATATAGCGGGATTTCCGAATTTGAATGCACCATTCTCAACCGCTGGGGCAACACCATCTACAGTTACACAAACCCAGCAGGTTCTTGGAATGGCCAAACTACAGATGGCGATAAAGTCGAGGAAGGAACTTACTTTTATGTCATCAAAGCGATCTACGAAGGCGGAATACCTATCGAGAAACACGGATTTGTCGAGGTGAAGTATTAACTTTGCCCCATGAAAACTGCAAGTGTTCGTTATTTAGGAGAGCTCCGCACTGAGTGCACACATTTGGGCTCCGGCACCAAAATCATTACAGATGCGCCCCTAGACAACCACGGCAAAGCCGAAGCTTTTTCTCCAACTGATTTAGTTGCAACCTCCTTGGCCTCTTGCATCATGACCATCATGGGCATTTACTGTCAAAGCCATCAGATTCCTTTTGTAGCAGCCGAAGCAACCATTGAAAAGCAAATGGGTACAGACCCACGACGTATTGTAAAAATCATCCTTGATCTCGATCTCAGCGGCAACAACTGGGACGAGCTCACCAAAAAGAAAGTCATCGCGGCTGGCAAAGCTTGTCCAGTAGCGCACACCCTCGAGGGCAATGTAAGCCTCGAACTTAACATCCACTAATGGAAGACAAATACCACAACGAGCGTCCTGCGCGCAAAGATCAAAAAGAACGCAGCTACCAACGCAAAGAACGCACAGACATCATCTTTGGTGTGCACTCCGTCCTAGAAGCCATCCACGCAGGTCGAGAACTCAATAAAATTTTGATTCAAAAAGGAATTAACAAAACACTTTTTGAGGAGTTAAGAGCAGCTCTTGCAGGCAAGAATTACTTTCTACAGTATGTTCCCAATCAAAAACTAGATTCTCTTACGGATGGCAACCACCAAGGCGTGATCGCCATGGTGCCTCCTATTGCCTACCAACAAATAGAACCCCTCATCGATCAGTGGCTCGAAGAAGGCAAAAAACCAAGTGTACTTGTTTTGGACCGCATCACCGATGTGCGCAACTTCGGAGCCATCATCAGAAGCGCAGAGTGCATGGGCATAGACGCTGTTCTTATCCCGAGTAAAGGTTCTGCCCTGGCTACCTCCGACGCCATGAAAGCTTCTGCGGGCGCCCTTAACCGCATTCCCATTTGCAAAACCGAACAACTCAAGCAATCACTGTTTTATTTGCAACAATCAGGCTTGCGAATTGTGGCGTGTACAGAAAAAGCGTTAGTACCATTGAACGAGACTAATTTAAGAGGCAGTGTGGCCATTATCATGGGTTCAGAAGAATCGGGCATTACCCAAGACCTCATCAATTTAGCAGACATCAGCTGTAAAATCCCAATGAAAGGTGCCATTTCCTCGTTGAATGTGGGCGTTGCCACCGGAATGGTGCTCTACGAGAAGATTCGTCAGGAGTTAGTGGGTTAAGAGTAGCTTCGGAAGCATTTCTGGCAAGACGGAAAGTGCTGAGATACAATTCTCGTAATTGAAGGCGTTTTTTGCTGTCGGATCAAACCACACCGCTTGCATGCCTGCGCGCAAAGCACCTGCTACATCTACGTGGTAATCATCGCCAATCATCACAGATTTTTCTGCTTTAGCCCCTGCCTGATTGAGTGCATACTTAAAAATTGCAGGGTCTGGCTTGTTTTTACCGACAAACTCAGAGCACACCACCACATCAAAAAAGGCACGCATGCCGCAATTTTCTAGCTTAACAAATTGCACTTCTTGAAATCCATTGGTGATGATATGAAGTTTGAAATCCATCTGTTTGAGTGCTAGAAGCGTTTCAATAGCTTGCGGAAACAGTGCTGTTTGCAAGGGTGAAATGGCCACATAGGCGTCGGATAGCCGCCTGACCAACGCTTCATCTTTGATCTTGAAATGCTTTAGCGTGACCCGAAAACGCTCAAAGCGCAGGTCGTCTTTTTTGATAATGCCTTTACCATAGAGCTTCCAGAGATGTGCATTTTGATACACATATTGCTTATGAAAATGTTCAAAGCCTCCTGTTTGCGTTGCTAGCTCCTCTTCAGCAAAAATTTGGCGCAGCGCGGTTTCTGAATTTTTATCGAAATCCCAAAGCGTGCGATCGAGGTCAAAGAAGAGATGGTAATCAGTAAATGGCATAAGCAATTGCGGTGAGCAGCAGGCCATTGAGTGCAAGACCAAGCAGCACAAAAAGAAAGGTGGTGGATTGCTTCCCGTAAAATTTGGCCGCTACAAAACTGCCAATAGGCACAGAAAACAGCAAGGGTGCAAAAAGGGTAATCCCGTAAAACCCAAAGCGTCTTTTGATTTGTACAATGATTTTTTTGGTGCGCGTAACCTTATAATAATTGACAGGCTCCTTTCCAGCGGCCAGCGCAGCTGCTCTTTTGGTAGCGCGTCTGCGGTGGGAGATGCGCAGCACTACCTCACTGCCAAAATAAAAAACAGCAGAAGCAGTTGCGGCACCCATTACCGAAGCCATCCAGGTATGGTGAAAAGCCATTTGAAAGCCTGGGCCTGGCAAAGAAGAAACCATGAACTTGATCATTGCCAAAAAATAGATACTCCAAAATCCTACCCAATTCATTGTGTTTTATTTGTTTAAATTTTGATACCGTAAGCTAAATCACCTGCGTCGCCAAGACCGGGTACAATATAGGACTTCGCAGTAAGATCGTTGTCTATGGCGGCTACCCAAATTTGAGTGTTTGCCGGTAAATTGCGCGCTACAAAATCGAGTGCTTCTGGTGTGGCAATTGCGCTCAGGATATGAATTTGCTTGGGTGTGCCGTGGCTTTTGAGGGCTTTGTAAACCGCTACCATAGAGCTACCAGTTGCCAACATCGGGTCAGAAATAAGCCATATTTTGTTGTCTAAATCAGGAACGGCCATGTACTCCACTTCTATTTCAAATACTTCAGGGCTGCTGTGTTTGCGATACGCAGAAATATATGCGCTATCGGCGTGGTCAAAAGTGCGCAAAACACCTTCGTGCATGGCCAAACCAGCGCGCAAAATAGTGAGCAGAACAGGCTGGTCTATAAGTTGGCAGACCAATGCTGTACCTAAGGGTGTTTGTACCTCACACTCGGCTACAGGTAATTTTTTAGAAACTTCATAAGCCAATATTTCAGCAATACGAGCTAAATTGTGTCGAAAACGCAGACGGTCATCTTGAACGCCTACGGCCCTGATTTCGGCCATGTATTGGCCTAGAATAGAACTTTGAAGACCGATGTGGTGTACCATCTTTATTTTTCTCTAAAATTACGTATTATTGGGCATTCAAAACTTTAAAATTATCCTTTTGATGAAAGATCAACGCAAGGTCCTGTTTCTCATCACGGTAGCTGCACTCGGCTATTTTGTCGACATCTATGACCTGGTACTTTTTGGGGTGGTGAAGGCCGAAAGCCTCGCACACATCTTACCAAATGCTACAGACTTAGAGCGTGCAGCTCAAGGCAAGTTTTTATTCAATGTCCAAATGTTTGGAATGCTACTTGGCGGCCTGCTTTGGGGAATTCTCGGCGATAAAAAAGGTCGCTTGAAAGTACTTTTTGGGTCTATTCTCCTATATTCATTGGCAAATGTTGCCAATGCGTTTGTCTCGGATATTCCGAGTTATGTCGTGATTCGCTTATTGGCCGGCATAGGACTTGCCGGAGAATTGGGCGCAGGAATTACGCTCATTAGCGAACTCATGCCCAAAGAAACACGCGGCTACGGCACCATGATTGTGGTTACTTTTGGCGCACTCGGTGCGGTAGCAGCCTCTTTAATCGGAGCAGAAGGCCAGGCTGTTGCGGCTGTTATCGAAACGATCAGTGGCTGGAAACCTGCCAATTGGCAAGTTGTGTATTTGATTGGCGGGGCCATGGGCTTGGTTTTGCTGTTCTTGCGTGTCGGTGCGCTTGAATCCGGCTTTTTCAAACAAATGAACGACGATGAGCAAATTCAAAAAGGCAATTTAAAGCTGATCTTCGGCAACAAAAAGAACCTTATCAAATACCTTCATTGCATTAGCATTGGCATTCCAATTTGGTATACCGTAGGCCTGTTGGTCATGAACTCAGCCGATAACTTTGGGCCCTGGTTGGGTGTATACGACATCAGCAATGGCAAAGCAGTGATGTATTGCTACCTCGGACTAAGCGTCGGCGATTTAATTGCAGGTTTTTTGAGCCAGTGGTGGAAAAGCCGTAAAAAGGTAGTGCGGCTTTATTTATGGTTCTCTTTGGTCACAACGCTGTTTTTCTTGGTCTACTTTCACAGCATCAACATCAGTTCCTCTACCTATTATTTACTGTGCTTTTTGTTGGGTACAGGAACGGGCTACTGGGCCATATTTGTGACGATTGCCGCAGAGCAGTTTGGCACGAACATTCGCTCCACAGCCGCCAACACCATCCCTAATTTTGTGAGGGGTTCGGTGAATGTGGTGGTTTTGCTATTTAGTTTTTTACTGAGCCTTCAAATCAATGAAGGTTGGTCAGCACTGATTGTAGGCGTGTTTTTTATCGGACTTGCTTTATTGAGCCTAAGCCAACTCAAAGAAACCTTCGGCAAAGACCTCAATTATTTCGAGGTATCTTAGATCTTTTGCGAGTAATCTTCAAAATCTTCGATGAGTTCTTGGTCTACCTGATTGGCTACCGTAATCGGGATGTAATCCACCACAACATTGGTTTTGTCTAGGCCGAAGTCTTCAGCAGGCTTAAGACCCGTAGACTTGACAAAGCGGTAAGCCTTCACGCACAATTTTTGGAAAGGCGTCAGGTGGTTGTCCATAGCTACTCTTGAATTCAGTACAATAAACTTGAAGTCGACCTGATCTAATTTACCGCGCACGCTTTCAAAAATACTCTCCCCGCTCAATTCACCCTTCTCAATCATCTTGCAGTAAATCTTGCGCATCATGTATTCAATGCGGTGTTCTTCCTTAAAGCCCATCTGAAGGGTAACGTAATAACAACGCTTGTCGATGATCTGGTGTACCGAATAATGTACGCCCCATGGCTCATTGAGGATGTCCAGGTGCAAGAACCAAATGGTACCCGCTTTGCGTGGTTTTTTGTAGAAAAGGGAATGGTAAACCGTTAAGTCGAGTTTGTTAACCGAATTTGAACGCGTTGGAAAAACCAAATTAGTAGCTTCAAAATCGATGTCCTTGTCTTCACGCACCGAATTGATCATCGGAATAACGGAATTCATGGGGAGGTATTCTGTAATACTGGTGCGCAATTGCTTTGCTTTGTAATACAAAAAGAGTAGTAAAAAGAAACCTATCGAAAGTACCAAAGTAAACCAACCTCCAGAAATGATTTTTCCCATGTTAGACAACAAGAAAATCATTTCTATACTGATGAAAATAAAGAAAATGGTGCTGAAAACAACACGTAACTTTGGGTAACGAATAAACATCAAGGTCGCCATCAGAATAGAAGTCATGACCATGTTAATGGTAATGGCCAAACCGTAGGAGTGTTCCATTTCGCTAGAGCGCTTGAAAATGGCAATGACCACCAAACAGCCTATCATTAAGAACCAATTGATGAGCGGAATGTAAATCTGACCCTGGTGTTCAGAAGGATACTTCACTTTGAGGTTCGTCCATAATTTGAGTTTAATTGCCTCATTCATGAGTGTAAATACACCCGTGATGAGTGCTTGAGAAGCAATAATTGTGGCAGCTGTTGCAATGACAACTGCAAAAGGGATCATTTCTTTAGGCACCATGGCATAAAAAACGGTTTGCTTGGCACCTAGTTCAAAACCTGGCGACAAACAAAGCGCTGCTTGTCCAAAATAATTCAAGACAAGCAATACAGAAACCAAACCCCAACTGAGGCGAATATTTCCCTTTCCACAGTGACCTAAGTCAGAATAAAGCGCCTCCGCTCCTGTGGTACATAAAAACACAGAACCGAGTACAGCAAAGCCACCATCGACATTAGCAACAAGGTTGTAAGCATACCAAGGATTGATGGCTTGTAATACAGCAGTGTTGTGCATTACATTGATAAAACCAAGATATCCTAAGAAAGCAAACCAAATGATCATGACAGGACCAAACATTTTACCAATTGCTGCCGTGCCAAATTGCTGAATGACAAATAGAATGACAATGATACTTACCACAATTGGTATGATGGGCATTTCGGGAAAGATGTTGTTGATGCCCTCTACTGCAGAGGAGATTGAAATGGCTGGCGTAATGAAACCATCGGCCATCAGTGTGGCACAGCCAATGAGTGCAGGAATGATGATCCATTTCAACCTTTTCTTTTTCAGCAAGGCAAACAAGGCAAAAATCCCTCCCTCACCGTTGTTATCGGCATTGAGTGCAAAATGAATATACTTAACCGTTGCCAATAAAATCAGCGTCCAAATTACACTCGAAAGCGCACCCAATATAAATGGCTCAGAAATGTGCTTACCTCCGCCGGTAATCGCCTGAAAAACATAAAGTGGCGAGGTACCAATGTCCCCAAAAACAATTCCAAGTGTAATCAAAAATCCTGCGAGGGAAATCTTTTGGGTAGAGACATGTGCCATGAGCGAACAAAAAAATTTCGTCGAAGTTATGTCTTTCTTACATTTCTACGCAAACATTTCACGAAAATATTTATCTTTGCATCCCGATTCCAAATCGGATAGTCTGCTGCCCACGTGGTGAAATTGGTAGACACGCCATCTTGAGGGGGTGGTGCCAACAGGTGTGCTGGTTCGAATCCAGTCGTGGGCACAAGGAAAAGTCCTTCCGTTCCGGAAGGACTTTTTTTATGGAATAAACCGAGTGAAGCTCGCTTCAACGAGGGTTATTTCATAAAAAAAGAAAGCGTTGCAAACGCTTGACTTTTCCTTGTGCTTTAAATAAAACATCTATGGAAAACCGAACGCAGTGAGGTAATCCAGTTCTCCAGCAAAAAGATGCTTTGATCCACTATAAAGCCAAAACTGGTTCACCGAACGCAGTGAGGTAATCCAGCAAAAAAGATGCTTTGATCCACTATAAAGCCAAGACTGGTTCACCGAACGCAGTGAGGTAATCTAGTCATGCGAATCAAAAATCCATTTTGTCCGCATATTTACTGAGCGCTCATAGAATCAATCCCCAATTCCTATTTCCCTTGCATTTTAAATTCAGAAATTTGAAAATGTTCTATATTTTTTTTTATTTGTACGGAAATTATCCGTACTTTTAAATCTGGATTTTATGAATCTTATATTTATGTCACAAAATGCACGCTTTGATGCCCGACTCAGTTTAACTCAAAAAGAACTTCTTGAGAAAGCGGCTTCTCTTGGCGGCTATCGCAGTCTTTCTGATTTCGTTATTAAAGTTGCAGAGGATAAAGCCAATGAGATTATTGAACATCACGAGCTACTCAAATTAAGTGTCGCTGATGCAGAGATTTTCTATAATGCATTAATCGAAGATCAGCAACCGAATGCTTACCTGCAAAAAGCAGCTGAAGAAAGCGCACAATACTTTCAATGGAAGCGAAAGTAGTCGTTCTTGGCCCTCAGCACAAGGAGGCTAAAAAATACTTCAAATGTGGCAACGATATACTGAACAACTACCTTGCACATTTCGCCCTTCAAGATCAACAAAAAAAACTGAGCGTTTGCTTTGTACTAGAATCTCCATCACAGGAAATAATTGGCTTTTACACACTAAGTGCAAGTAGCATTGACGCAAAAAACACAAGCGATCAGCGCTTCATGCCATTCAAAACGAAGTACCGAACACTACCCATTATTTTAATTGGCCGTTTTGCAATCGATTTGAACTATCAAGGAAAGGGATTCGGAAAAAAATTACTTTCCGATGCGCTCAAAAGATGTACGTTGCAAGCCAATCAAATTGGAGCCTGCGCTGTTTTTGTAGAACCCAAGGACGCAACTGCACGCGAATTCTATTTAAAATTTGGTTTCAAAATCCTGCCCCACCAAAGCAAGCTGTTTATCTCTATGCAACAGCTCCATCAGATTTACATTGTATTTCACTAACTTTAACCAACGAAATTACCTGTTATGAAAACTCAACTCATCCTCCTCTCCAGCTTCATACTTGGCTTGCAAGCTTGTTCGAATCAAGAAAAGACAAAAGCTCCAGAACCGACCTCCATTGTAGCCACAGCGTCAAACACCAAAGAACTCCAAGAAAGCCTCAAAGATGTGGCTGAAGAAGAAAAGCGTTTGGCTGAGGAAGCGATTGCCAACATGACCACCATGACTTTCAATGCACTCAGTCATGAATTTGGAACGGTCAAAGAAGACACCAAGCACCTTTACAATTTTGTGGTCACCAACACGGGTAAAAAACCACTATTTATCCAGGATGTCAAGGCATCATGTGGCTGCACTACACCCAAAAAACCAGAAAAAGCAATTGCACCAGGCAAGTCTGATGTCATTTCTGTAGAATTCCATCCAAAAGTAGGGCAACTAGGGCGCCAAGACAAAACCGTCACCGTAACAGCCAATACAGAACCCAATATGGTGGTGCTCAAGATTGGTGCGGACGTCATCAAAAATCCCGCTACAGCGCAACGAATCGCAACCAATTAACCATGAAACTACACGTCCTCAATACAGGTTTTTTCAAACTCGATGGCGGCGCCATGTTTGGCGTGGTCCCGAAAACCATCTGGCAAAAAACCAACCCTGCCGATACAGACAACATGTGTACATGGGCCATGCGCTCATTGCTCATCGAAGACGGCAAACGCCTTATTTTAGTCGACACCGGTATCGGTGACAAGCAATCCGAAAAGTTCTTCTCGCACTATCACCTTCATGGTACAGATAGCCTTCATGGCAATTTGGCGCGCTTGGGCTTTCATGCCTCAGACATCACGGACGTGATCCTCACCCATTTGCATTTTGACCACTGCGGCGGCGCCATTGCATTTGACACGCAAAAAGAAGCCTACCGAACAGTATTCCCAAACGCTACCTACTGGAGCTCCGAAAACCATTGGCAGTGGGCCACCCAACCCAACCCCAGAGAAAAAGCTTCTTTTTTGGCAGAAAACATTCTCCCTATCCAAGAAAGTGGACAACTCCAATTCGTTGAGCGCAATGGCCTGCTGACACCAAACGCATTGCCAGGAATCGATCTTTCCTTCTTTGACGGCCACACCGAAAGCATGATGCTGCCCCAAATTCAATACAAAGGCAAAACCTTGGTTTTTATGGCTGATCTACTCCCGAGCACCGGTCATATTCCCCTTCCCTACGTCATGGGCTACGATACCCGCCCACTCCTCACCCTCAGCGAGAAAGAACGCTTTTTAAACGAAGCGGCTGCCAATGAATATGTTTTGTTCTTGGAGCACGATGCCGTCAATGAATGTTGCACCGTGCAACAAACCGAAAAAGGAATCCGCCTCAAAGACACCTTTTCTTTCGCTGATTTGTAAACCATGAAAAGCCCCAAAGAAATTGTTCAGGGCATGCTTGACAACGATGCCTTTAGCCAACTGCTCGACATGAAAATCATTGAGCTTGCTCTCGGGACATGCACCCTGAGCTGCCCAGTCACCAAAGCAGCCACCAACGGTTTTGGCATTGCCCACGGGGGCCTCACCTACTCCCTCGCCGACTCCGCACTCGCTTTTGCTGCCAATACCCGAGGCCAACAGTGCGTCAGCATTGATACCCAAATCGCTCACCTAGCCAAAGTCCAACTCGGCGACACCCTCACCGCTCGCTGCACAGAAATTCACCGCGGAAAACGCACCGGCCTCTATGAGGTATACATTGAAAACCAAGACCATAGACTCGTCGCTTTTTTCAAAGGCACCGTTTTCATCTCCAATCAAATTTGGTAAGCACGTTTTTTTTCGATTTTTTCTCACTTCTACTTGCTTTTTATCAAAAAATGCGTAGTTTTGTATCCGCTTTAACGAAAGCATTACACAATTCTCTAAAGCAACTGTCGTTGCTCACGCAAGTGAAAGAAATTGGTTTGGTAGTTCAGTTGGTTAGAATACCTGCCTGTCACGCAGGGGGTCGCGGGTTCGAGTCCCGTCCAGACCGCTCTAACGTTAAAGCATAAGCCTGTAAGTCCTTGATTTACAGGCTTTTTTATTTTCCAAAAAATCAAGGGGGGACGGAATGGGGGACGGATTTTGATATTTTTTGAAATCATTTCAGACAAAATCATTGTTGATAACTTTTCGAATCATAGTCCGGCTCAGACCGCAAAAATTGGGATCTAAATAACCATTATACTTTTAAATTAAATGAGCAAACAAACTCTTTATAAGTATCGGAATTTTAACGACGATTTTCATTTAGATATTTTGTTTAAGAATGAAATCTATTTTTCCAAAATTTCAGAGTTAAACGATCCATTCGATTCAAGAATCACATTTGACTTTAAAAATTTGACTCAGAGAGAATTAGATTACTATTTTGAAAAGTTAAAACATAATAATTATCAAAAGGAATCTAACGAAACAATGGATTCTTTTAGAACATTTTTATTTTCTCAAAGTAAGGAGTATCTTGTTTTGCTCAATCAGAGTGAAGAAAGCTTGTTCGAAAAAATAGTTGGAATATTCTCTAGCAGTCTAAAATGGAATAGCCTTCTAATGTGGAGTCACTATGCTAAAAATCACAGTGGATTTGTAGTTGGATTTAATGAAGAAATATTAAGAGCCTCAATAAATGTAAATCACAGTGAAAAGGTCTCATATGTTAATAACCGAAGATTCCCAAGGCTAAACCCAATGGAGGATGATAAATCTACGTTCTTAAAACGCTTTTTATTAAGTCAAGTAATTGGAGTTATGAGAAAGAGTACAGACTTCTAAAACAATTTTCAGGAAATAATTCCCAAAGGAATATTCAATTTCCTATTTCAGCAATAAAAGAAGTTATTTTGGGATTTAATATTTCTGAAACTCATCAAAATCAAGTACTGAAATTTTGTAAAAAAGAAAAAATAAAAGTTTACAAAACTGTGATAATACCATTCGAATTCAATATTCGTCGTTATCGTATTAAATAAGCATACAGCGAATTACTTTTTACTATTTTAGCGTAGATTGGATTAGAGAGTAAAATATAAAACTATGGGATGAACTTTAATAAAGTTGAACCATCATCGTAATGGACTATTACAATTGCATTACACAAATTATTTGGTGAAACTTTTTGACCTAGTGTATTAGTATAATATAAAACCTCTTTTTTGGGGGAAGTTAATTCATTTAAATTACTAGTTGCACTTTGGACACAGCGAACTGAAAAACCTGTTTTTCTATCTGCATAAGAAAGACCAACACCTTTACTATAACCATGTAACTCTAGATAAACTCCCTCCGTTTGGTCATTGACGTTAATCGAATTTGTCCAGTACCAAGCGTCTTCATACCCCCTCCAAAAGTACCATTCTGTGACCTGTAGCCTAAAGGGACACATGTAAAGTCACTAATATTCGTAGCTAAATTCGGTGCGTGCCATAATCCTGTTCCGTTTTCAATGGTGCCAGTATCTTTCAACGCCTCGCCTGCTAATTGATTCCCACCGAAATTAGCAAATAAAATAGTCCAATCTGCTACTGTTGGAACTTTCCAACCTTGTGGGCAAATATTTCTGGAATCATTAACTGAATACCAATTGTATAAAGTACCCTGTGGGTACTGATTTACAGAATCATTATACCAATAGCACCATGCAGGCATTCCCTCAATTGCCCAAGTTCCATTTCCAATTGAATTTGGAATAATTTCCCCATTGGAAAATTTTGTAGTTCTTAAGTTTTGTTTAAACCACACTTGCCCCCCAATATTTATGATATCATATTGGTTGCCATCTAAATCCAAAACTTGATTTTGAGCGACAATTTGGAAACTGATCGAATAAATTAATATAAGAATTATCTTGTACATTATTATGAAATTTTAGTTTTGACCTATTAGAATTATTCGCAACAATCTTACGATTATAACTTTAAAAGAAAGTGTATTCAAACATTATTACAAATTTAACATATTAGGATTTATTCAACCGATTTCATCTTAATCTAAGATAAAATTTGCCACATCAATTATAATCATCGTATCAATAAAATATGGTAATTGGTAATTTTTGAATAAAATAAAAATAACTAATCCATTTTTTCCCCTACCTTTGCAACAAGTCCTATATGGCTGTA
>JAIXUE010000037.1 GCA_027483605.1 Cryomorphaceae bacterium
CAAAGTTTGTGTAGCAACAACTTTACCGCTAAGATCGTAAACTGATAGTAAACCGTTGGTTTCTTCTTTAAAAGTAATAGTTACAGATTCTGTTGCCGGATTCGGATAGATTGTGAAGTCTGCAGCTGTCAATTCTTCGATACCAACTAAAGAGGTATTCATACGAATTCCAAGTGCGTTTCCATTTGAATATGTGCCACCATCGTTTATTAAATGAATAACTGATGCATACCAAGGTTGTGCTACTGTTTGATCATCCAAAATACGGATTATATTGGCAGTGTTAATCTCGGTTAATACCGCTGCATAATATGCACCATCATTAAGTGTTATAGGTTGATCAAAATAAATTGTGGCTTTACCAGCTGCTATATCTGCAGCAGTGATTACATAGTAGTTGCTTAATGCACCATATCCATTTACATCAATGGTTTCAGCATAGCTATCAGCAAACATCTCAGCTGTATCAATAATTGAAACTTGAATTTGAGTATTTTCTGTTGTGCCTGTACCAAGCATTACGTCTATAGAGCTTACAGAATTTTGTCCACCTCGAAGGTGATACATATTGGCGAAAATAGTACCAACTGTTGTGTTAAAAGAGTTTGAACCTAATGAGGTTGTAGTTTGTAATTCTGCTGGGTTGACACCAATTCCGTCAATTGAATATACATTAGATGTGATTTCAAAATTGCGTTTAGCAACGTTATTGATAAATGTAGTAGCCGTGCTTAATTCTTCAGCTGAGGAAACGTTGTAAAGTCCTTGGTATAACCCTGTGGATAGTGATGGAGTTTCACTGTTTCCGAACAGGATTGTATCCCCTGATGCTAAGTTACCAACTGTGTAATTATAATTAAATGAATTAAAATCTACATTGGCAGCAACATTCGTAGCATTAGCAGCACCAAAGTTGAAAATGTAACCTCCTACATCATAGCTATTATCAAGGTTATAGGTTGGGGTTCTGCCGTACTCAATTCCCTCATTGTTTGTCCCAACAAAGAAAGGGCTGATTGAACGAATGTCATTTGCAGGTTGTTCAATCATCTTTAAATCGTCAACAAGCCAAGCATAATCCCAAGATCCGATATATCTTAAACGGATTTTTACGTTTGCTTGTCCGCCTGCTGCTGAACTAATATTTACTTGCCCTTGTTCTTGAAAAAGCGTACTAACCGGTTTGTCAGTGTTAACAGCAAATGGAGTCCAGACTGTTCCGCCATCATTACTTATTTCAAAAATAGTTTCTGTGGTTTGCCACATTCTAATTCGTTGGTTAAATTCTAAAACAACAAAAGGATAAGCAGAGCAATCAATAGTACCAGTGTAAGTAATCAATGCATCTTGATTTCCGCCATCTTGGCCAACAGCATCAGAATCAAACAAAGCGTAACCATTTTCATTCGAAATTGTGTTAGATGCATCTACCCAAGCACCGGTACCATAACCTAACGAGGTGGAGGTGCTAGTAGAAATAACCCAATCTTGCGAGTCATTCGTATTATTTGAAATGGACCAATTTGCTGCGTTTGAGAAGTCGTTTGACCAAATTGTGATTTTAGCATTTTGTTCCTTTTTTTGTAAAGGAGCTTTTTCAAGGAAAGCATTATTTTCCTTTCTAATTTTTGGCCCATTTGTTTTTTGGGCAAAACTTAAGGTATACAATAAAGAAATACCTAGTAAAGTGTAAAGTTTTTTCATTGTTGATATTTTAGATAGTTAGCGCAAATATAGCGAAAATTCAAAAAATTGCTTGGTTAATAAGCCCGAGTAAATAAAAAATTCGCAAGTTCTCGTAATTCGTCCTTAGAGTTAGGTAATTCCATGTCCTCTAGGGATTTAAGTGCTTCATGATGATGAAATTCCATTTTGGCCTCACAGTAGGCACGAGCCCCTAGTTGAGTGTATAATTTTTGGGTCTGTTCGACCTTTGTTTTGTGGTCTTTGGTATTTTCGATTGCTTCAAGAACCTTCAATTCATTTGGAGCTGCTGCACTTTTGGCACTGATGGAAAGCAGGGTCTTTTTATTGGCCAATACATCGCCACCAATTTGCTTGCCCACTTGCGTACTTTCGCCGAAAAGGTCAAGGAGATCGTCTTGGATTTGAAACGCGAGTCCGAGTTGCTCTCCAAAAGTGTATAGACGCCTTGCGTCTGCGTCACTTACACCACCTACAATACCACCCATTTGCAAAGCGCAGCCTAATAAAACGGATGTTTTGAGGCGGATCATTTCAAGGTATTGTTTTTCGGTGACATCTGTCATGGTTTCAAAATCCATATCCATCTGCTGCCCCTCACAAACTTCAATTGCCGTTTGGTTGAAGACCTTAAAGAGTAACTGAAAGGTTGCTGCGTCATAATTTGCCAATTGATCATACGCTTTTACCAACAATACGTCGCCAGAAAGAATAGCGATATTGGCATTCCATTTTTCATGGACCGTAGACTGCCCGCGGCGCAGTGGTGCTGCGTCCATGATGTCATCGTGGATCAAGGAGAAATTATGAAAATATTCTACGGCAAGCGCTGCGGGTAATGCTTTTTCAAATGAGCTTCCCGCAAGTTTACAAGCCATTAAGCTGAGCATAGGGCGCATTCGTTTACCACCTAACTTTAGGAAATAGCGCAATGGATCATATAGGTTGGCTGGTGTTGGCGGGAAGTGATCTTGCTGCAGTGCTGTTTCTAGGTAGGCGCTATAGGTTGCTAAACTTTTCATGTGTGGATTGCTTTGTTCTTTTACAAACTATAACCAACGAAAGATATCATCAAAAAGCCTTTTGCCCCAAGGTGTAGTGCCGTATTCTTTCTCAATTTTTTGACGCAATTCGGTGATGGTGAATACTTTGTTTTTACCTGGATTGAGCAATAATTCTTCTTGTTTAGGCGTAAGGGCTTCAATTTTTTTGGCAAAATAGACAATCCCGCCATCTTCGGTGGCAAGGCCAAGAATGGTGCCTGGTAAGCCGCAAAAACCTTCAGGCCCTACAGAAGGCGTGAGCATGGGTGTGTACCAAGCGTAGAGGCGCGTACTGTCATTCTTTTGATAAATTGCTTTTCTGCATTCATAACCACAAATCGTACGTTTGCTATCGGTGATTTTCCAGGTCCGCTGTGGAAGGCTATCTTGCACATATACATTTTGTCCAAAAACAGCGAGCATCATGAGCTGCTTGTTGTTTTTGAGGTTTTGATAATATGCATTTTTGGTGGTAAGCCAGGCCATTTCTTCGGGTTCATTGCTCGGGACAACCGCAAAATAAGCAGCAGTATCGTTAAATGAAAGCTGAAAAGACTCGATGCGAATTTTGTTTTCTTCGGTCACAAAACGCTTCATGCGCTGATCAGTAAAGCGTTTTTCAAGGTTGGTGCGGCGTTCAAAGGTGATTTTGCCAGCATGGATGTATTCTGTTTGCGCCCAGGCTTGTAGACTGAGCAACAAGGCACTAATGCCACATACGAAGATCTTCTTCACGGGTTTTGTTGTTGTTAAATTTGTAAGTCAAGCGCAAGAGAAAGTAGCGCGTGATGATGCGCGTGAAGTTGTCGGTGATCATGTTGCCACTGACTGTACGCTGCAAATTGATGTTTTGATTCAGCAAGTCGTTGATTGAAAATCCTAGGATGAGGTTTTCTGTTTTCAAGAAAGCTTTTTGAACTTCTAGGTCGACGATAAAGAGGTCGCGGTTGAACGCATCGGCGCGCCCGCGGTTCAAGGTATAGTTGAGCTCCCATTTGAAACGGAAATGTGCAGGTAAGCGCCAATCGCCGGTCATGGAATAATTCTGGGTAGAGTAGGGCTGGTTGGCAAAAGTACTGAGCGTGGTCATTGGATTCACATAAGTATAATCTGCAGCAACGTTTAACTCTAAGCTATCCAAACTGATTTCTATAGAAAAGGCCCCGTTTAATGTAGTGGTGCTAGTGGTATTGAGTTGGTTGTTGATGTAGTTATTGTTCCTGAAGTAAGAGGCATTCATACTCGGCTCAAAAGTGAGTTTGCGGTTCAGAATTGGATAGCCACCACCTGCATAAACAGTTGCAAACATGTTGCCATCGACATTAACCGTCTTTGAAATTGTTCTTCCGAATTGGTCAAATGTCGTACTGTTGCCAAAGTCGTTTTGCGTAAAGGTGGCGTTACCCCCCGACCAAATGTAGCGGCCGCTCATGGCTTGCCAAACGTTGGCATTGAAGTTGATTTGGTGCTGATAATTGGGCTGAAGATCAGGATTTCCTTCTTGGATGCGGTTAGGGTTGGTATTATCTCTAACCGGTTGTAAATCGTTGGCACTTGGCGGCGCTGAATAAGTGCTGTAGCGGATGCTCATGCGCTTGGCCATACTCGGCTTGAACTGATAAGAGAAATTCGGCAAGAAATTGGAGATATTCTGATTGATCGCCACGCCATTGAATTGATTGATGTTGTCTATTTGTATGTTGCGAAAGCCTAAACCACCTGAAATGCGGTGGCTTTTGTAGAGGTAAGTAAGGGTGGTGGTACCGCGGTGTTGCAAACGCTCATTGATGAAATCATTGGTAAAGAGGCTGTCTATTTGATTGAATTGCCCAACTAGGTTGGGATTGTAGGTGTAGCGCGCTTGGTTAGATGCGCCTAATTCTAGAAAATATTCAGTGGTAAGTAAAAAGCTTTTGGAAAGCGGTTCTGTGTAAGAAAGCGTCACAAAGTTGGTGTTGCTTAAATTGTTGTTGGTCTTTCTTTGATTGGCGATAGTATCAAAAGCCAAAGCATTAGTGTTGGTCACTAGCCTACCTTCTGAGGAGTTGTTATTGTAACGAAGGATGTATTTCGCTTCTAATTCACGGTCTTTTTTAGCGAACTTTCTTCTTAAAATAGCTTCCGAATTACTGCTTACTCCTTTTGAGTCATAGGTGTTGTTCACGTTGGTGAGCAAATAAGAGGCAAAGCTGTTGTCTAGGAATTCATTGACAGACGTGTTGTTTTGGGTCCCGAGATCGAAGTGTACATTGGGCTTGAGTTCTAGCTTAGTTAGTGAATCAATATCGATTTGTAGATTCATATTGAAGCGGTGGGAGCTGCTGGTGGTTTGATTGGTGTCTGCGTCTTTGGTATAATAAGAGCTGTCTGCCAAGAAGTACTGCGTTTGCGAGTTTGAGATGGCTTGAAGGCGGCTGTCATAATAAGCGTAATTGACACCGAGCTTTACTTTTTCAGAAAGGCGGTCGCTATAGTAAACACCCGTTTTGAGTGTTTGCGGAATGCCAGAGTTGTTGCCCCTGGAGTCGCGGTCCCAGAAATTGAGGCCACTCGCATCTCGTTCGTTATCGAGTCCAAATTTATTCATGTCTCCAAATCCAAAACTAGATTTTGGGGTGTTGGAGGCAAGCATAAAGACGGAGATCTTTTGGGTTTTATTGAATTTATTGAACAAGAGTTCAGATTCATAGAAGGCTTCGTCGGCAGCACCTTGATTGAAGTCAGAGGCAACTGCGGCTTTTCCAAAATAGCCGCGCTTGGCTTCGTCTTTGAGCTTGAGGTCTAAAACCTGTATTTTGTCGTCTTCACCGGCAGCGGCATCTTCGTTTTTCTTTTCATAAACTTGTACGGATTCTACGCCGTTGGCCGCAAGATTTTTGGTGGCAATGGTGGGGTCTGAGCCAAAAAACTCATCGCCGTCTACCAATACCTGACTAATTTCTTTACCCTGAGAAGTGATGCTGCCGTCGTCTTCGACTTTGATGCCCGGGAGTTTTTTGAGCAGGTCTTCTACCACGGCATTTTCAGCTACTTTAAAAGAGTCGGCCACAAAAATAAGTGTATCGCCGCTGAAATACATTGCGTTTCGGTTGCGTGTCACCACCACTGCCTGAACGTCTTGTATTTTGGGGTACAGTCGGATGTCTGGGAGCTCGAAAGTAGATTTCTTAGCAGAGCCCATTAAGTAAATACTGCGAGGTGTCCAGTTACTGTGTTCGATCAGGAGTTGAAAAGAATCCAGTGGGAGGTTATTCAAGGCAAATTCACCATTGGCATTGCTGCGGGTGAAGCTCACCAAAACGGAGTCTCGGAGATGAATTGCCATAATGCTCGCTTGGTGGATTGGCGTAATGCCAGTGCTGTCTACTAAACGACCACTCACTTGCATGTTTTGACTGTAAGAAAGTGTGGAAAATAGAAATGAAAGACTAATAAAAAGTAATTTTTTCATGAAATAAGGGTCGGTACAATTATATAAGACGTTTGAAATCAGTAAAATGTTGCGTTTGTGTTTTGAATTGCGGTCAGGACTTGGTATTGCAGGCCCGATGCTTCTTGTACATCTTGGAATTGAATAGAAAATGTTTGTTTTCTGAAGCTGTTTGGATTTTTTTCAAAGGCAAGAACAGAAGTGTCGTTGGGTGCGTAGGCGAGGTTGCTGGAGTATTCGTCATTGCCAAACTGCACAAACTTCTTGTTGAATGCTTCGTCGAAACCTTGAAAATAGAGTGTGAATGCGCCGTTTTGATTTTGCATTTGGGAGAGCATTTGCAAGGCGTTATCGATATCGCTGTTGGTTTTTTTATCCGATTTAATGGCCTTGAAAGGCACTTGCTTGCCGTTGATCACTTCTCTAGCGTAGCTGGCAATTGGGCTTTGATTGGCATTGTAAAAAACAAAAGTGCAGTGGTTTCGAAGGGTAGAGCTGCGCATGTTAGATTTGTTTACGAGCACCATACTCAAGACCTCTTTGAGAAAGTAAAAAGTATATTGAACCTTATGCCCCAGGGGGTCAATCTTTTCGAGGCTAGCCTTTAAGATTTCTCCATTGGTATCGAGCAGCGCTTCAGATTTGATGGTGTATGCACTTTTATGGGTAAAGAATAGCGATGGAAGTCGTTTGAGGTCTTGGCGTGCATCTACCTTTTCTTGGTAGTTCAGAAAAGCAGAGAGACCTTTAAATGTGGGCTCAAAAATTAATTTGGTCTCTTTTTTGGTGTCGACACCATTTGAGGTTTCTTTGCAAGAAAGAAACAGGAGGGGAAGCAGAAGGAGCAATACTTTTTGAATCACAACACGAATTTACAAATACTTCGGCGAAACTGTTTAATTTTGGAGGATGTCAGTGGTATTATGTATTGATTTTGGTCTCAAGCGCTGTGGTTTGGCGCTCAGCGACCCTAATCGGATTATTGCAAGTCCTTTGCAGACCATCGATTCAAGCAAACTTGAAAACTGGCTTGAACAAGAAATCCCGAAGCGTAAAATTGTTGAAATCGTACTTGGCTATCCTACTCGTTTAGATGGTTCTGATGCGCATGTCACCGAAAACGTTCGTCTATTGAAATCTGTTCTTGAACAGAAATTTGTGAACATACCCATCGTTTTATTCGACGAACGGTTTTCATCTAAAATGGCGAGTAAAGCTATTTTTCAAATGGGTCACAAAAAGAAAAAGCACGACAAAAGCCTTGTGGATCAGGTGGCAGCTGCCATGATTTTACAAGAATACTTGAGTCAAAGCTAATCCTTGTTAAATTTGCAACATGATTTTACCAATTGTCGCCTACGGAGATCCCGTCCTGAAAAAAGAAGCTGAAGAAATCGATCAAAACTATCCCGATTTACAAAAGCTCATTTCGGATATGTTTGAAACCATGTATCATGCCAAAGGTGTGGGTTTGGCAGCACCACAAATTGGCAAAAGTATTCGTTTGTTCATCGTAGATGGCAGTCCTTTTGCCGATGAAGAAGGCGATGAACCAGACCCTATGGCAGCAGGTATAGAAAATTTCAAAAAAGTATTCATCAATCCAATCATTGAAGAGGAAAGTGGTGCCAAATGGGCTTTTCAAGAAGGCTGCTTATCTATTCCTGGCATCCGTGAAAACGTCCAGCGCAAAGAAAAAGTACTTGTTACCTATTACGATGAAAACTGGGTTTTTCACGAAGAATCCTTTGATGGTTATGCCGCGCGCATCATTCAGCACGAATACGACCACATCGAAGGCGTTCTATTTACTGATCACCTCAGTCCACTTAAGAAAAAACTACTACTCAAACGCCTCGGAAACATTACGCAAGGCGCTATTCAAGTTGATTATAAAATGAGTTTTCCCGGCGCCAAGAAACCGCGCATGATTTAAATACGATATGAAAAGACCAGCTATATTTACTTTCCTTTCTTTTTTATTCCTCGTTTCTTGTGGTCAATCTCCTGAGCACCAAACCAAAAAAGAAAAACTTCGCGAGGGCATCATTGCTTATGAAGACTCACTTGCCACTTTGCAAAAAGACCCTCAAAAAGCAGCTAAAATCACCAGCTTGGCTCAAATCGAACTGATCAATCGCTTGTTGGCTTATAGTCGTGCTTTTCCTTCAGATACCTTTTCTGCAGATTGCCTGTTCAAAACACACATGATTTACGAGCACTTGCGAGCCCCAAAAGAGGCTAGGGCTTATGGCGATACCTTATTGCAGCGCTTTCCCAACTACAAAAATAAATTGCTTGTGATCGAGAGCCTCGGCAGTTCCTACGACATCAATGAGCCGCGTGATACCGCAATGGTGCGCAAATACTATCAGCTCCTTTTGAACGAACCGAAGATGCCTGCACAAAAAAAGAAGGACATCAAGGCGCGCTTGGCTAAACTTGATTTAACTTTCGAGCAGTACATTATGCAAGGAGATCCAGGACAGTTGGTTGGTCAAGGAAATTAAGCCTTTGTAAAGCGCAAAAAGTCTTGTAGAAAAGCGGGATAAGATTTTTGTAGTGCGCCGGTCTCTTCGGGTACACATACCGAATCTGAAAGCATATTTGAAATACATGCTGCCATGACTATCCGGTGGTCATTATGGGTATGAATTTTTCCACTTTTGATCTGGCCAGTTCCTTGAATCTCTATTTTATCTTGAGTAATTTGGTAAGCTACACCCCAAATATCTAAGGCTCCGCACATTGCTTTTAAGCGGTCTGACTCCTTGTTTTGGAGACGGTGAAGGCCACTGAGCGTGCTCGTTCCCAGCGCAGCACAAGCCAAAACGACCAAAACTGGAAATAAATCGGGTTGGTGGGTGCAATCAAAGTTAAAAGGATTTTTATACTGGCTTTCTGAGATCCAAAGTTCACTCTTTTTCCATTCGCTTTTTGCACCAAATTGCTTGAGTACGTCTAGCAGGTTTTGATCAGGCTGTAAGCTTTCCGGATTTAAACCCGAAACACGTATTTTACCTCGTATTGAAGCCCCAACTAGGTGTGCAGCCACACTGCTCCAGTCACCTTCCACTTTCGCCTGCGCGCATGAGAGCTCTTGGTTTCCTACAAAGGAGAAAAAATCGTTGTTGCGTTCATATTGAAAGCCAAATTCGCGCAATGCGGCAAGTGTCATCTCAAAATACGGTCTGCTGTTGAGGTTTTTGATGGTGATTTGCCATTCTCCTGGAAATTTTGCTGCTAACAAGAAAAGCCCAGAAACATACTGCGAGCCTTCTGTTCCATCGACTTCAATTTTTGTATTGGTGATTGCGCCACTTATTTGTAGGGGTAATTTACCCTGTTGATGTGCTACACTTAGCCCCAGCTGTTCAAGGAGATGAATGGTCGCGAAATGCGTTCTTTGGAGAAGGGTGCCGTGTCCTGTGAGTTGATAGCTTGACCTAAAACAGCGCGCTACAAATGCAAGTGTACGCAGCGCAAAACCGCTTTCACCCACGTCAATAATGGCGTCATGATGTATATCTTCTTTCTGACACAAAAAATCCAAGGCATTTTTCATGGCTTGGGTATCTCGGTCGTTTCCTAGCCGCTCGATCTGACAAGTTTGTGCTGTCAGCGCAGCCAAAACCAATAAACGTTGCCCATAGCTTTTGGAAGCAGGTGCAATGAGCTGACCACTATATTTGAGTGCTGTTGGTTTCATTTGGTTTATCGCTTTGCAAGCTGAGTTGGATGCGAATAGATTCTTCGTGTAGCATTTTGATGAAAAGCTCTGCAAAATCAGGAGAGAGGTCTGCATTTAGGGCTTTTTCAATGGTAGATTTAAGGGTTTCTTCCCAACGCTGTACTTGAAGAATGGGGCTATTGTGATTGCGTTTCAATACGCCAATTTGCTTGGAAAGCTCCATGCGTTCTTGTAGTAGTTCAATGAGCCCGTCGTCGACAAGACTTAATTTATCGCGCAATTCGGAAAGCGCTGAAAGGAGCTGGTCGCTTTTGGAACGGGGTTCTAGTATGCCGAGCAGATCATGTAATGAAGCTGGGCTGATTTGTTGTTTGGCGTCGGTTAGTGCGCTTGTTGGCTCATTGTGGGTTTCGATCATGAGGCCGTCGTAGTGCAAATCGAGGGCTTGCTGGGCCAATGGCGCAATGAGTGCTGCCCGACCACCTATGTGAGATGGATCCATAATGAGTGGAATATCGGGTCTGGCCTGCTTGAAATCGATGGCAATTTGCCAGTGTGGATTGTTGCGGTACTTGGTTTTTTGGTAAACAGAAAAGCCGCGGTGAATGGCACCAATGACTTTTATTCGGTGGCGTTCCAATCTTTCAATGGCACCTAACCAAAGTTTGAGGTCGGGATTCACGGGGTTTTTTACCATGACGGGTATACCTGTGCCCTGTAGTGCCTCCGCAATTTCTTGCACTGTAAACGGATTAACAGTAGAGCGCGCGCCGATCCAAACCATATCGAGTTGCTGCGCTGCAGCAGCTTTGACATGTTCGGCGGTAGCTACTTCGGTGCAAATCGGAAAACCGAATTGTTTGCGTACTTCCACGAGCCAGGCCAAGCCCTTGTCGCCGATGCCTTCAAAAGCGCCGGGCTGGGTACGCGGTTTCCAAATGCCGGCCCTAAAATAAGAAAGCGGAAGACCTTGGAGGCCCTCCGCTGTTTTCAATATTTGTGTAAGCGATTCGGCAGAACAGGGCCCTGAGATAAGGCTTGTAAAGAGATCCGAACGCATTTTGTATTATTTAGCGTAGTTGACAGCGCGTTTTTCGCGGATCACGGTAACCTTGACCTGCCCAGGGTAGGTCATTTCGGTCTGAATCCGCTGTGAAATGGTAAAAGAAAGTTCTTCAGCCCTTTGGTCTGATACCTTTTCAGCTTCTACCAAAACGCGTAACTCACGACCAGCTTGGATCGCATAGGCGCTTCCAACACCGTCATAAGATAGCGCGAGGTTTTCGAGTTCTTTAATTCGCTTGATATAGGCTTCTACGATCTCGCGGCGTGCACCAGGGCGCGCACCGGAGATGGCATCACAAACCTGGACAATAGGTGAGATCAGGGTAGTCATTTCGATTTCGTCGTGGTGAGCGCCGATTGCGTTCAAGACATCGCCTTTTTCGCCGAATTTTTCTGCGATTTTCATGCCCAAGATGGCGTGTGGCAATTCTGGTTCTTCATCTGGCACTTTACCGATGTCGTGGAGGAGACCAGCGCGTTTGGCTAGTTTGACGTTGAGGCCAAGCTCAGCAGCCATAATGGCACATAAATTGGCGACTTCGCGAGAGTGTTGGAGTAGGTTTTGACCGTAAGAAGAGCGGAATTTCATGCGGCCAACCATGCGCATGAGTTCTGGATGCAGTCCGTGGATACCGAGGTCTATGCAAGTACGGCGACCAGTTTCAGCGATTTCTTCGTCGAGTTGTTTGCGTGTTTTGGCCACAACTTCTTCTATTCGGGCAGGGTGGATACGGCCATCTGAAACAAGTTGATGCAAGCTCAGGCGAGCGATTTCTCTGCGCACAGGATCAAAACAAGATAAAATGATTGCCTCTGGGGTGTCGTCAACGATGATTTCTACACCGGTAGCTGCTTCGAGCGCACGGATGTTGCGACCTTCGCGCCCGATGATGCGCCCTTTGACTTCGTCGGATTCAATGTTAAAGACCGAAACTGCGTTCTCAACGGCTTGCTCTGTAGCGACGCGCTGAATACTTTGAATAACGATTTTGCGCGCTTCTTTGTTGGCATTTAGTTTCGCCTCTTCAGTAATTTCTTTGATCGTGGCCATTGCCGCAGTGCGCGCTTCGTCAGTAAGCGCTTGCATGAGGTTTTGCTTGGCATCTTCCGGAGAAAGTTGTGCAATTTTAGAAAGCTCAGCAATTTGTTTCTGATGAATTTTGTCGAGCTCTTGGTTGCGCACATCTAAGTGGGCAGCTTTGGTTTGGTAATCGGACTGAACTTTTTCGAGTTCTTTTTCTTTGCGGCCGATTTCTTCGAGTTTTTGGTTGAGTGTTTTTTCTTTGGTTCTGAAGCGATCTTCACCAGATTGCATGCGACGCTCGCGCTCTTTGATGGCTTCTTCGTGTTCTTCTTTTTGCTTTAAAAAACGCTCTTTTGCAGAGAGTGCACGCTCTTTTTGGATTGTTTCAGCCTTTGATTCGGCCTCTTTGATAATGCGTTCTGCATCCTTTTTAAGGATGCTTTTTTGGAGGATGAATCCGGCAACACCGCCGCCGAGTAATCCGATTAATAACCATACGATATCCATTCTACTGACATTTGTAGTCGGGAGAGGGGGGCACTAGAAAGTTATTGAACGTTGCTCAAGTCTTGTCTGAGGGCCTCAAGTGCCGCTTCGATATCGGCATAATTGGGCGCTATAACAGTTGGTTTTGCTTCAGCCTTTGCTTTGGTAAGCAACTGTAGGGCTGTCATTGCCAATAAATCTTGGTTATCGTTCACTGCATAGTTTTTGCGGAGCAATTCAATGGCTTTGTTGATATCGGCAGCTGCAGCTGTGACGGCTTCTGCCTCAGCTTCTGGTACATTTAACGGATAACTGCGACCAGCGATATTGATTTTGAGAGCTACTTTACTCATTTAGGCTTGCTTAAGCTTATCTATACAGAATTCAATTTCTTTCACAAGTGCGTCGATTTCCTCTGCGTTGCGACTTTTCGTTACAACAGGAACCTCTACGACTTTGTTTTGGGCCTCCGCCAATGATACATTGAGTTCTTCAATGGTAGCTTCTAGTTGCTTTACCTGAGCGTGTTCTGCTTGATAAAGCTCTTGGATACGGCGCAGTTCACCTTGAAGCACCTCGTGCTGAGCACGTTCGGTTTTCAGTTCAGCTGCAATTTGCAAGCTGCGGGAGCGGATATCTTCTATGAGCGTATTGAGGTTCTCAGTCATGTTAAGCGTCGACTTTGTACAAAGTTAACAAGCATTCGTTTACATCCTGCAAAAATCAGAAAGGTTTTTCTTTTTTTTCTTCCGTAGATTTGAAGATGCTGAAGTTCTTCCTTTGTTATGTGCTATTTTTTACGCATTTCGCAGTAGCACAATTCTTAAATTGCGATACCATTTGGACACTCCCGATGGCCTCGCCTGTCGAGCTGAGCGCTGGTTTTGGAGATTTACGCCCCAATCATTTTCATATGGGTATCGATATCCGAACAGCAGGCAAGGAAAACCTGCCAATTTATGCAATTGCAGATGGCTTTGTTTCTCGCGTCAAGGTTTCGTCCGTTGGTTACGGTTGGGTGCTTTACATCGACCACCCAAATGGTTATACATCAGTTTATGCACATTGCAATCGTTTCGCGGCGCGTATTCAAAAGTTTTATTTAGACACTTCCTCTGCCCTCCAAAACAATGAAATTGACCTGCTGCTCGCACCCGATAAAATACGTATTCAAAAGGGAGAGCAAATTGCCTTTTCGGGAAATACCGGTGGGTCAAGCGGCCCACATCTACATTTTGAGTTGCGCGACACCAAAACAGAACATGCACTCAATCCATTGCTTCACGGATTTAAGGTCAGTGATGTAGGGCAACCAGAGTTGAGTGGTTTACGCATTTACGCAATTGATTCGAATGGATTTGAAGTGCCGACAAAATCAGTGGTGGTGGCGGTGCAACAAAAAAATATTCAAACACAACTGCCTCCAGGATTTCTAAGAGAAGGCGATCGAATTGGTATAGCGCTTCATGTTGCGGATTATTTTTCACAAGCGGGCAGAAGTTTGGGTTTGTTTAGTGCAGAAGTTTGGACACAAAAAGAGGGTCATTTTGCTTTTGAACTTGACGAGCTCGATTTTGAAGCAGCGCGTTACGTCAATGCGCATCATGATTTTGCATATGCTCAAATCTCTAAAAACAAATTCCAGAAATTGTTCAAGGCACCATATAATCCACTGACTATTTACCCCTATGAAGGCAGCGGTTTTTTTGAGATTGGCACAATGGATAGCACGCGCTTTTCGATCATGCTGCGCGATGTCAATGGCAATGAACGACAGTACGAACTTTCCGTAGCTTTTCCATATCAAAAAACTCCGGCAAAAATCGCTTACAATGCGCAAACGCATTGGCTACCGGCAGCCACCTACACTTTGGAGGTAGGGCTTTGGAAAGTACAAATAGATTCTTTTACCTTTTTTGAACCAGTGAAAAAGAACAGTGATTTAAGCGCGAAACGAATTGCCTCTAGTCAAGTGCAAATTGCGCGTCCTATTCACTTGAGTTATGCCTTCAAAGATAGTGTCGCAGCGGCGCAATATGTCATCACCATGAACGGTTCTCCTTTGCCAACATTTTTTGATGGAACAACATTAACTGCAGATGCAAAAGCACTTGGTACTTTTGGTTTGCGCAAAGATGTACTCGCACCAACACTGCTCGATCAAGCCAACAATAAACTGGATAGCCTCAATAACGGTGCTTGGAGCTGGCAGCTCAAAGATGATTTTTCAGGAGTGGCGGCTTATAGCTGTTGGCAAAATGGAAAGTGGATTCCGGCGTACTACGATGCTAAAAACAAGCAGTTGAGGGCACAATTTCAGGTTCCTTTTATAGCGGGGACAGCGATAGAGGTGCGGGTTTGGGATGCCGCAGGTAATGAACGCGTTTATCAAAGGAGCACGCCATTGGCTCCTTTTAAATAAATAGGTGAACAATAGGCTAGATCTTCAAAAGCTTCTTTTTCAAAGGCTTGGAAAGCGATTTTAGCTTGAAATTTTGCAGAAAGCGCTTCGTCTATCCATAAGATAGGCTCAGCTAACCAAAATGCCTTCGCTTTTTCATTGGCATCACCAACTACCACGAGCGGTAGAAGCGTACTGATTTCGGTGTTTTCAAGGAGTGCACAATGCAGTTTTTTGCTACTTTTTCCGGTGGCATCATATGTTTCCATGTATACTTCAGTTCTTCGGGCATCAATCAAAGCAACAACAGTTGGGTCGTTATTGAGGTGGGTTTCAGCTGCGATTTGAAACAAAATTTGATGTGTGGGGAGGGCAATTAATGGCAGCGAAAGTGCAAAACAAAGCCCTTTTGCCGTAGAAAGTCCGATGCGCAAACCAGTGTAAGAACCAGGCCCTGCGCTGTAACTGATAGCTGAAAGGTCTTGAAGTTTGACATTGGCGTTGTCAAGTAATTCTTGGATCATAGTTGTGAGCTCTTCTCCGTGGATAAAACCCGCTCCGACTTTGTCTATGTAGCACAGGAGTTGACCATTTTGGGACAGCGCTACACTACAAATTTTGGTGCTTGTCTCGAGGTGGAGGATCAGGGCGCTCATTCTTGACACTCGAACTTGAAACCGACGCCGTGTACATTATTGATTTGTATGGAGGTGTCTTCCTTGAGGTATTTGCGCAACTTGGTAATGAAAACATCAAGACTGCGACCGACGAAGTAGTCGTCTTGACCCCAAACAGAATTCAAAATGACATCTCGCGGAATGAGCTGGTTTTTGAATTTGTAGAGAGTACGCAAGATCATGGCCTCTTTCTTAGTGAGGGTAAGCAACTGAGTTGGCGACTGTAGCGTGAAATTTTCGGTATCAAAAGTGTAGAGGCCAATTTTAAGCACCTTCACTTCGGGAGCATCTGGTTGTAATTTGACTCTTTTGAGTAGCGCCTTGACACGCAATTGCAATTCTTCTGCACTAAAGGGCTTGGTGAGGTAGTCATCGGCCCCGGCATTGAAGCCTTCGATTTTATCTTCTGTGCGGCTACGTGCAGACAAAAATAAGATGGGTATTTCGGTGTTTTGTTTGCGGATATCTTTGGCCAGCGTGAAACCGTCTTTGACCGGAAGCATGACATCAAAAATACAGAGGTGATAGGATTCTTCTTGAAAGCGACGCAAGGCTTCGGCACCGTTTTCACAGAGGGTTACGGCATAGCCATCGGCTCTGAGCTGATCTGAAACAACGATACCAAGGCTGATATCGTCTTCTACCATGAGGATTTTGATTTTCATGAGCGTCTATAAAAGCCAAGAGCCTTGGTAAACCAAAGCTCCTGACTATTAACCTAAACCTACTACTAGTCCTACAAAGTTAAGCGCTTTTTTAATATTGAGTTACGTCGGTTTGTTAATTTTTTCATAAAATTTTTTTGTGGTCACTTTTTGCCAATTTTAGAATCCCTAACTTTACTCAATGAATCCTGTTCACATTCTTATAGTAGACGACGAAGAAGATATTCGCGTATTGCTCCAATACAACCTTCAAAAAGAAGGTTATCAGGTAGACGCAGTTGCAGACGGAATGGCCTGTATGGAATTTATTCAGAAACAAAAACCAACCCTTATTTTATTAGATGTCATGATGCCTGTGCTCGACGGCATTGAAGTTTGTGAACGCATCAAAGCGGACGCTCAATACCAAGACATCCTCATTTGTTTTTTGACTGCTCGCAACGAAGACTATAGCCAAATTGCCGGGCTAGATGCAGGCGCCGATGACTACATCGCCAAACCCATCAAAACAAAAGTCTTGTTATCGCGTATTCAAGCTATGTTGCGCCGCAGTCAGCACAATAAACCCGTCGCAGAGCCTAAACCAAGTTTCCGTATCAATCGCGAAAAATACATTTTAGAGAAAGACGGTCAAGAGCTTCAACTACCACGCAAAGAATTCGAATTGCTTGCCCTTTTGGTATCTCGACCCAACTTTGTATTCAAACGAGAGCAAATATTAGAGAAGGTATGGGGTACCGAAATCATTGTCGGCGACCGCACCATCGATGTCCACATCCGTAAAATCCGCGAAAAAATTGGCGAGCACTACATTTCTACCATTAAAGGTATCGGCTACAAGTTCAATGAATAATTTTGGCCCGAAACTTGCTTAAGAGCCCGCAGTAAATCTTCAACTATGAAAAAATCTATACTTCTCTTCTTAGGCGGTTGCCTGCTCGTGAACCAACATTTTGCACAGGCACCTAGCGCGGCTTTTGCACCCATTAAAGAACACCTCGAACGCTGGGACGACGTCCGTGGTGCCTGGTTAGCCCAAGCAATTCAGGCAATGGCTGCCAAACAAGCCATTCCTGATCGCACCTTTCCCGAAGATTTCACGCCCTACGAGATGCTTTCCATGATTCCCGTGAGCGAACGTCAAGATCTTCGCCAAATGTTACTTGAAAATCAACGAGTAGCAAGTTCAAGCAGCAGCCAAACCACAGACTACGACGTTTTTGCAGCATTACTTGAGCACAGCTTTTGCAGCCGCACATTTGGTCGTTCTTACGGAGACCCGCACTTGAAATCCTATGACCGCGCCACCTATTCTTTTCAGACAGTTGGTGAATTTGTTTTGTCGAAAAACACCAACGGTTTGTTTGAGGTGCAAACACGTCAGCGTGCACAAGACGAGAACTTTTCCTTGAATGCAGCTGTTGCCATGAATATCGCTGGCGACCGCCTTTGTTTTTATGCAGCAGACAAGCCCGATGACATCCAGCAAACACCTTTACGCCTCAATGGCCAACCGATTCAGTTGCAAGGCCGAAGTTATTATTTGCCCCACGGCGGAGTCATTCGGCTCGACGGCCGCAATTATACCATTGCCTGGCCAACGGGTGAGACTACCGTTATTGATGTAAGGTCTTCGGGTGCTCGCGGTTTTGTCAATGTTACGGTAGGGATCTTTGCTTGTGACCGCAATCAATATGAGGGCCTTTTGGGCAATAACAACGGTTTTTCTGAAGACGACTTCAATAGCCGCACCAATATGCCGCGTCCGAATAATATTGCCGCACTTTCCATTGCATCTGCTTATGCTTTTGATACGAGAGATGCCGCTCAAATCAATACTTTTGCAGAACAAGAGTTTCAAGCGTATCTGGCCAAAAACTTCGCCGAAGATTGGCGCGTTACTGATCTTACAACGCTTTTTGACTACCGACCAGGCACCACAACAGCTTTTTTTACAGACAGAAGCTTTCCGAGAATACATATGAACATCTCACAAATGAACGCCCAAAGTCGAGAGCAAGCTCGCCAGCGTTGTGCGCAAATGGGTGTTCCTGCCGACGAAATGGGCGGTTGTATTTTTGACCAAGGTTTCCTCAATATTGCTCCTAACGTGCCTCCAACACCTAATGTGCCTAACCCAACGGGTACCGTTCTCAACAAAGTGGAACGTCCGGCACTCAATAACAATGCACATACTTTTGCCGAAGGTAAACACCCCGCTAATCGTCCGCAAACCATTGATAAACCAGATGCCAATTCAGGGAAGCCTCAATCTCAAGATAAAGACAACTCCATTTCAAAACCTACTGAGCCTCGTGAGCCCGCTTCACCAAAACCTGCGCAATCTATCAATCCTAAACCATCTGTTCCATCTGTTTCAAAACCGAGTTCAAGCCCAACTACTCCTAAGCCAAGTAGTCCGGTAGCACCTCGGCCAAGCGCACCAACGCCCAAGCCAAGCGCGCCTTCAACACCCAAACCAAGCATACCTGCGGTCAGATCAGGTAAAGGATAATCTAGTTACCATTGAAAATAAAAAAGGGCCCGCTGCGCGGGCCCTTTTCGTTGGAGAGCGTTTCTAGTTTCTGAACGCTTATTGATGCATCTTGATGAACGGAAGCATTTGTCCGTTGAGTTGAACAAAGTAGCTACCATTAGCTAGCTTGCTTACATTGATCTGTGTATTGAAAGCACCAGCTTGAAGCACTTGCCCAGCCTGGTTGAAAATAGCATAGTTGCTGTTCTCCAGACCTTTTACCGTAAGCACATCTTGAACTGGGTTAGGTGAAAGTGAAAGTGCAACAGGATTATTTGCAGCAATACCCGCAGTTGTGACGTCAAATTGGGTGATGATATTGTAGTAAATAGGCGTAGATTTGATTGGGCAGTAAACTTGAAGTACTAAATTATAAGTGCCTACAGCAAATGGTGCATAAAATACGCAGTTGATGTAAGTAAAGGCACCAGTTGTATCTGCTAAGTACCAAACTGTATACAAGCTGTCTTGGTTGGCAGGGTTATTCCCAAAAGTTGCAGAAACCATATATGCGGTATCGAGCATTGACATATCGATGTCGCAATTGTAGATCCAATTAGAAAGTAGCGTGCCTGTGATGTTGCCACCAGTTGCCAGGGTTCCGATAACGTTTATGCTATCGATGTTGCCACTACTGTTGTAGCCTACGAATTGTGTAGTATTGAATGTACAACCAGTAATGAGGTCTGTTACAACCGCACTATAATATCCTTCGCACAAATTGTTGATGCCATAGGTATTAGATCCTTGACTCCATTGAACGAAAAACGTATTACAGGTCGGGCAGGAGATGTCGATAGCTCCATCACATGCACCTGGTGCGCTGCAATCAGTGACGGTCACTACAGGATAAAAACCAGGGCACGGGTTGCTTGTTGTGGTGTCGTAAAAAACGGTGCTTGCACCGTTCCAGTTGCAACCATTGGCATCTGTAACGGTTACAGAATAGGTTCCAACACACAGATTGGTAGCGTTTTGAGTGGTCATGCCGCCACCGATATTCCAAGCATAAGTGTATGGAGCAGTACCTCCATAGACACTCGCTGAAATGGATCCGTCACAAGCGCTTTGTGCACTTGTTGGCGTTGTAGAGAGCGTTACACCGAAGTTAGCACACGGATTTGGTGTGCTGCTTCCGATGGTGAATGGAGAGGTAAGAACCATTCCGCCGCCCATTGCATTGACTGAGTAGTTTCCGGGGCAAAGGTTGTAAATGGCATTGCCACCATTTTGAATCAGTGCACCGTTCATGTACCAACTGATTGCTGTGAAGTTCATTGTGTTAGAGGAGTCAATCATGGCGTAGCCGTCGCAAGTTGTAGGGCTGCTGCAGTCAACAGTAATGACATTGACAACAAATTGCGCACGAACGTTGTTGAAGCTAAAGAAGCTAAGCGTGAGCAAAAGAATTGGTAAAAGTTGTTTCATGGTGGAAAGTTAAATTTTGGTAAAGACGTAAATTTCGTTAAAAAGTTGCTTTGCAGCCCCAAAAGGGAATGCTTATTTTTGGACTATGAAAAAAGGAATCTTACAAATTGTGTTGGCATTCGTGTTTTTCGGGAATGTTTTTTCTCAAAAAATAGCGCTGCAACCTAAAATCATGGTGGGTGTCGTCATCGATCAAATGTGCTACGACTACCTCTACCGTTATCAGCATCTCTACACCACTGGTGGTTTCAATCGCCTCCTTACCAAAGGCACGAATTGCCGCAATGCGCAATACAATTATGTCCCTACCTACACCGCTCCAGGTCATGCGTCTATTTATACTGGCACAACGCCATCAAATCATGGCATTGTTGGCAACGATTGGTATGTTCGAGATAGCAAAAAATCGGTCACTAGTGTTGCTGATGAGCGCTATCAAACAGTTGGTAGTGCAACTGGAGGGCAGGCCTCACCTATGAACCTACTCACATATACCATTACCGACCAGCTCAAATTGGCCTCGCCTCAATCCAAGGTAATTTCAATCTCTATCAAAGACCGCAGCGCAATTTTACCGGGTGGTCATTTGTCAGATGGTAGTTATTGGTACGATTACACTACAGGAGATTTCGTCACCAGTACTTTTTACAAGGATAAATTACCTGAATGGGTAAGTCGATTCAATGCCAAATTTGATCCAGCAAAAGACCTCCGTTCATGGAAGCTTTTTTTACCTGAAAGCACCTATCAAATGAAAGACGAAAGTCCGTATGAAGTAGTGCTCACAGGAAAAACTTCAGCTACTTTTCCCTATGATTTCCCAGCCATGATTGCCGCTGGTGCTGCAGCGACTTCCTTGTTTACCATTTCGCCACAAGCTAACGAAGTGCTTACAGATTTTGCCCTTGCGGCGCTTGAGCAAGAAAATTTGGGGCAGGATCAGTTCACAGATTTTTTGTGCATTTCTTATTCCACTCCAGACATTGCCGGACATGCCTTTGGACCTTATTCTCGCGAGCTAGAAGACATGTATGCACGCCTCGATCGTGAACTTCAACGCTTATTTGCAAGTCTCGAAACCCGCTATGGAAAAGAGGGTTTTGTACTGTTCTTGACCGCTGATCACGCTGTTGTGCCCGTACCAGAAATGTTGGTCAAGATGAAGCTTCCTGGTGGCTATTTCTTCATGCAAGACCGCTTGCAAGTGCTTCGCGATGACTTCATCATGAAATACAACGCCGATTTACTCGAACACGAAACCAATCAAAATATTTACCTGAACCTAGCTAAAATAGATTCTTTACGCCTCGATATCGATGAGGTTGCTGCTTTTGCTGCAGCTGAATTACGCAAATGGCCTGAAGTCAAGACCGCTCTGACAAGAGCACAACTGCAATCAGGTTCGGTCAGTACTGATTATTGGGGAGAACTCTTGCGCAATGGTTACGACCCTAGTCGCAGCGGAGAAGTGATTTTTTTATTACAACCCGGTTATTTGGCCAAAGACCACGACGAGCCCAAAGCCCATCAAGGAACTTCACATGGTTCAGCGTTTAACTACGACACACACGTTCCTTTATTGTGGTATGGCAAAGGCATTCCTGCAGGTTTGGCACTCTACGAACCCATTCAAATCACTGATATTTCTGCAACGCTTGTTCATTTACTGAACCTCCAACGTCCTGGCTCCATGACTGGCCAACCGATTCAACCGCTCTTGCAACCTAAAAAATGACCAAACAAAGCCAATTTTTTCTGGACCATTTGGGTCAAACAAGTCCTTTTCCTTTTCTGATTGAGGTGGATCGGGCAGAAGGCGCCTACATCTACGATAAAAATGGCAAAGCCTATTTAGACATGATTGCAGGTGTAGCAGTCAATAACATTGGACACCGACATCCAAAAGTGGTGGCGGCGTTGAGTGCGCAACTCGAGAAGCATTTGCACGTGATGGTTTACGGTGAATTTATCCAAGATGCACAGCAGAATTTGGTGCGCCAATTACTCAGCGTTTTACCGGCTTCTTTAGATGGTGTTTATGTCGTGAATTCAGGGACGGAAGCTATAGAAGCTGCGCTCAAGCTGGCCAAACGCGCAACTGGCAGAACAGAACTCGTGGCATTCAAAGGCAGTTACCACGGCAGCACTCACGGTGCCATGAGTGTTTCTGCTAACGAGGTCAAGAAAATTGCTTTTCGTCCGTTGTTACCAGACGTGCGGTTTTTGACACATAATGATTGCGCTGCGCTGGATCAAATTACGACCCGAACAGCCGGCGTGATCATCGAGACCATTCAGGGCGATGCCGGGGTGCGTCGGCCTTCGGCCGCCTTCATGCATGCGCTGCGTGCGCGGTGCACCGAAGTAGGCGCCTTGCTTATTTTTGATGAAATCCAATGCGGCATGGGTCGCGCAGGAAGCATGTTTGCTTTTCATCAATTTGATGTAGTGCCAGACTTACTCACCTTAGGCAAGGCACTCGGAGGCGGTATGCCAATTGGTGCACTTGTGGCTGCGCAGCAGCATTTGCAACTTTTTACGCATGCGCCAATGCTTGGGCACATCACCACTTTTGGGGGGCACCCGATGGTGTGTGCTGCTGCTGCGGCAACTATTGAGGTGTTGCGCTCCGAAATCGATTGGGATGTGCTCGAACAACGCGCTGCCGCTTTTGCAGCCCACATTGCTGCGCATCCGGCCGTGTGTGCACACCGTCGAGTGGGCGCAATGTTTGCCTTCGATTTGACATCGGCAGCTGAAGTTGAAAAAGTAGTTAAATATTGCCTAGAAAACGGCATGCTCACATTTTGGTTTTTATCTCATCCTTACAGTTTTAGGCTGTCTCCACCCCTTAATTTAAGTCAAGAAGATTGGAATTTGGCAGCGAAAGTTATTATTTCAGCTTTGGATCGTCTATAAAATGGAATATCATCTGCAATCACTTATCTTTGTACGCTAATTGAAATTATGAAGGTTACCGATCACTTGGCTGCGGCCAAAGACACGCTATTTTCGTTTGAAATCCTACCTCCGCTCAAGGGCAGAAGTATTGCTTCTATTTATGCGGGCATCGATCCACTCATGGAATTCAAGCCAAAATTCATCAATGTAACCTACCACCGCGAAGAATTCATCTACATCGAACGCGAACACGGCTTGCTCGAGAAAAAAGCGGTGCGCAAACGCCCGGGCACTGTCGGAATTTGTGCGGCTATCATGCACAAATACGATGTCGATGCCATTCCTCATCTCATTTGTGGGGGTTTCAGCAAAGAAGAAACTGAAAATGCACTCATCGACCTCCATTTTTTAGGCATAGACAACGTTTTGGCCTTGCGTGGAGATGCCGTCAAGTCAGAAGCAAATTTCAGAGCACATCCTGAAGGGCACGCTTTTGCCGTTGAACTCATTGAGCAAGTGCAGGGCATGAATAATGGTGCTTATTTTACGGAAGGCCAAGGTCAGGATCCGACTAATTTTTGTATTGGAGCAGCGGCATATCCCGAAAAACATTTCGAAGCCATGAACCTCGAGACAGATTTACACTATCTGAAAGCTAAGGTAGATGCAGGGGCAAGTTATCTGGTTACACAAATGTTTTTTGACAACCAGAGATACTTTGATTTTGTTGCTGCTTGTAGAGCTGCAGGGATAACTGTTCCCATTATTCCAGGGCTCAAGCCCATCAAGTCACTCGCTCACATTAGTTTTTTGCCCAAGTTTTTCCACATTGATTACCCGACCGATCTTTCTAAGGAACTGCTCAAATGTAAAAGCAACGCAGAGGTAGAACAACTCGGTATCGAATGGGGAATTGCCCAATCAAAAGAGCTCAAAGCAGCAGGTGTACCTTGCATCCACTACTATACAATGTCAAATTCTACATCTGTTCGGCAAATTGCCACAGAAGTTTTTTAATTTAGCTCATGAAGTTTTTGTTTTTGATTGGTCTTTCTTTGTGTATGCAGTTCTTCCATGCGCAAAGCATTAAACTGAATAATGCTGTTGTCATTACGCAATTCGATAAAGAAGAAGACCGCTACGCCATGCAAGCCCTGATGGCCGACATACTCAAAAGCTATCAAATTAAGGTACTGCCGGTTATGAACGTACTGAAGCAAGGTGAAGACCTTCAGCATTTGCTCCAAGATTCTATTCAAAAAGTATTGTTGCAAAAAGGTTTTGATACCTATATTGTGGTGAATGTTCGTGGCTATGACCGCACTTTCAAACCCAGTGATGACACCCAAACTTTGTCAGAATTACTTGAAACAACTAGTATTTATCAGATTTATCGCGACGAAGCTACTTCGGTGTCTTTTGAGTTCTCAATATATAGAGATGGCAAGCTGATTTCTAGACAGGTGTTGCGTTGTGGAAACGTATCGGACCGAGATTCTGTACTGAAAAGATTGCGCAAGCGCCTTCCTAAAAAAGTAATTCCTTCTTGGTTGGCTTGATTACACTGATCGATAAATAGAGTGTACTAGTTTTCCATTCGATATTGCTTTTCCATTTCACGGTCTTCAGGTGTGCTATATACACCACACTTTGGAGGAGCTTCAATCAATTTGATGACTTTAAATTGTGCTTGAATTGGCCAATATGTTGAACTGAACCAGTGTACATTCGCATTGAATCCTTGCCACGGTGCAAGCGTTACGATCGGAATAGATGCCCCAGGGATCAGGATCCAGGCTTTATTCAAACGAATTCCGATACCAATTTGGTAATTGAACTGCAGTAGGCCGGCAGCCAAATTAGGCTGAAATACATGAGGTGCTTGGTAAGCCGTAAACTGATTTTGATAACCTAGTGTGTCTCGACGGATCTGAAAATCATAGTTCAGCCCCAAACTTTGGTCGAGGAAGTGCTTGCGCACCTTGACCACAACTTTTTTACCGAAGTAGATCAGGGAGTGGGCACGAATGCTCCCATACAGGTAACCGGTGCGCAGTTGTCCCTCTCCGGTGCTGGTGCTGTAGATTTCACCCAGCGCATTTTGGTTTTCGAGTAGGGTGGTCTCGAGCCCATTGATTTGGCGGTATCCGATACCCCAGTCAAAGTAGTCCATGATGCGGCTTTTACCGAGTGCTTTGATAGGCGTTCCTTTCCACTTAGGAAAATGCGCCAAACCAAATTCGGCATAAAACCCGAGTTTGGCTTCAGGAGTAATGGTGAAATCTCCGCGGTCTGCTTGGTTTTCGTAAATATCGCCTTTGAGCGGTTGATTCACAAAAGAATAGGTTGGTCCTAAAGAAAATTGGTAACCATGGTTTCGGACTTGAAGGTAGTCATTGCCTTTTTTCTGTGATTTTTCAAAGCCACCCTGAGACCAAGCCAAGGTAGAAACACAAAAGAAGAAAATCAGTATTCTCATGTTTGAAAGTTAAAGGTACTGCATTCATTGAGGATGGCCTGCATCACTTCAGGGCTATCCCAATTTGTTTCGATATCGGGTTGCGCCATAATTTGATCCATGATGCTGCGCTGTTTTTTACCTTGTTCGTAGGCCACAGAATAAGGAATATTGCTAAACGTAACTTGGCTGTACAATGGCAACCACTTATTTGGATACATTTTGCTGAATTTACCTTCGATTTTTTTGCGCAATAAGAAAGAGGGGTCTGCAACGAGGTCGCGCATTTCAATATAATTATCTAAAGAAAGATCTTGGAGGGCGTCGCCATTGGGCTTGCGCAGCGGGCTGTATTCGGCCCAGATGGCATCCCAATCGTGGTTGTGCTTGAGCATGAGTTCATTGAGTACGCGGCAATCTTCGAAACCTGCGTTCATGCCTTGGCCATAAAACGGAACGGTAGCATGAGCGGCATCGCCCATGAGGCCAACTTTTCCTGCCGCCCAAGGGTAGCATCGGATGATGGCGAGATTGGAGAGTGGGTGGTCATCCCATTTGTCGGCGATGTCTGGCATGAGGTCGTGGAAGTCGGGGAAGATAGTCCTGAAAAAGCGATCGACATCGGCCTTGGTATTGAGTTTGTCAAAGGCAAATTCGTGGTGCTCATGCGGCATGAATAGCGTCAGGGTAAACGAACCATCTTCGTTTGCCAAGGCGATCATCATGAAGCGGCCGCGCGGCCAAATATGCAAAGCATTTTTGTCCATCGCATAAGCGCCATCAGGAAGGGCAGGTAATAAGATTTCACGGTAACCATCGGCAATATAATTTTGACTATACTGAAAACGGTTGAGCTTCTGCATTGAGTTGTAGCGCACTGCACTAAAAGCGCCGTCTGCCGCAAAAATGACATCGGCTTTGGCTTCAAAATTTTCACCGGTTTGGGTATTGCGTAAATAGGCAATAGCGTTTTGTAAATCAACTCTGAGGCATTCTGTTTGGTAATGAATAGTGGCATTGCCGTGTGTTTCGGCGATATCCATCATGGTGGCATTGACCTTCCCGCGCGACACCGAGTAGATCGCTTGGCCATCTTCACCGTATTGTTGGTAAGTGAGTTTGCCACTGATATCATGCATCATGCGGCCGTACATTGGAATGGCAATTTTGCGAATTTCGTCGCCAACACCCACAGCATCCAGAGCGGTCCAACCCCTTACTGAAAGGGCTAGATTGATAGATTTACCAGCGCTGATTTCAGCTTTTCGGATATCGGAACGGCGTTCGTAGATGGTGACGTTGTATCCTGCTTTGGATAAATAAACGGCCCATAATGAACCTACTAATCCTGCGCCGATAATGATGGCCTCTCGTTTTTGTGTCATGTTTTATTGCTCTTTAATCCTTAGATGCTTTAACAACAAAGGTAAGCACTAAGGGTTTTCGAAAAACGTCTATAGTTCCTTTTTTAAAAACTGAATATTTCGTTGTAGTCCATTGAATTTTGTCCTTTTGATGGCGCTTTTGCCAAAAAGCATTCGGAAACTTTCTTCTGAAAGTGCCTCCCATTCTTTGCTCGACAAATTCAGGAATTCCGGATGAGGTTCAAAAGCGGCTTCTTGCTGGATTTTTGAAAAACGATTCCACGGACAAACGTCTTGGCAGATATCGCAACCAAAAGCCCAGTTTTCCATCTTGCCTTTGAATTCACTCGGTAAATCGGCGTCTTTTAATTCGATGGTCAGGTAAGAGATGCATTTAGACGCATCGATGAGGTAGGGCGTGGCGAGTGCGTCGGTAGGGCAGGCGTCTGTGCAGCGCGTGCAAGTGCCGCAATAATCTTTAATTGGGCCGTCTGGGCTGATTTCTAAATCGACAAAAAGTTCTGCAATAAAGAAAAAGCTGCCGTTTTTTGGATGAATGAGGTTCGTGTTTTTACCCATCCAGCCCAAGCCCGCTTTTTTGGCCCATACTTTATCCATCACAGGAGCGGAGTCTACAAATGCTCTTCCTTGGATCTCACCGATTTTTTCGCGCAAAATAGCTAAGAACTCCTTGAGTTTGTCTTTGATGACGTAATGGTAATCTTGACCATAAGCATATTTGGCAATTTGCGGCGCTGTCGGATCTTGCTGGGTTTGTTCGGGGTAGTAGTTCAGCAACAAGGAGATGATCGTTTGGGTACCGGGCTCGAGCAAACGCGGGTCTAGGCGCTTGTCAAAATGATTGGCCATGTACGCCATTTTGCCATGGTAATTTTGCTTTAGCCAGTGCTCGAGCCGAGGTGCTTCTTCTTCGAGAAAGCCCGCTTTAGAAAAGCCTACATGGAAAAAACCAAGCGCTTTGGCGGTGTCGGTGATCAGTGTTTTGTACTGGTCGTGTTTCATGTCAGAACAAGCCGCCTTGTGCCCAACCGAGGTCTCTGCCGAGGTGTTTGTAGCTTTTTTCAGTGGCTTTTCGACCACGCGGGGTGCGCATGAGGAAGCCTTCTTGGATTAAAAATGGCTCATAGACTTCTTCTAGGGTACCGGCGTTTTCACCAATTGCTGTGGCAATTGTACTGAGCCCTACAGGGCCGCCGTTGAATTTGTCGATGAGTACTTTGAGGATGCGCAAGTCCATGTCGTCTAGCCCATTTGAATCTACGTTGAGTGCTTTGAGCGCAATTTCGGTGATGTCGTCGTCTATGCGGCCAGAGCCTTTGATTTGTGCAAAATCGCGCACGCGCCTGAGCAGTGCATTGGCAATACGGGGTGTTCCGCGGCTGCGGCTCGCAATTTTATAAGCGGCGCTTTCTTCGATGCCAATATGCAATAAAGAAGCAGAGCGCTCAACAATGGCCGTAAGTGTTTTGGAGTCGTAGTATTCTAGCCGCGCATTGATGCCAAAACGGGCGCGCAGCGGAGAAGTGAGCAAACCAGAGCGGGTAGTAGCCCCAATGAGCGTAAACGGATTGAGGTTGATTTGAATACTGCGCGCGTTGGCTCCGGAATCGAGCATGATGTCGATGACGTAGTCTTCCATGGCGGAATACAAATATTCTTCAATGACGGGGCTGAGGCGGTGGATTTCATCGATAAATAAAACATCTCCCTCGCCCAGGTTGGTGAGCAGGCCTGCGAGGTCGCCGGCTTTGTCCAGGACAGGCCCTGAAGTGACCTTAAAACCAACGCCGAGTTCGTTGGCAATGATATTGGCCAGTGTGGTTTTACCGAGGCCTGGAGGGCCGTGTAGCAAAACGTGGTCGAGCGGTTCTTTTCGAAGCTGGGCAGCACGCACAAAAACTTCTAGATTTTCTACCACGGCAGGCTGCCCTGCAAAATCTTGTAAAGATTTGGGGCGCAAGACCTTGTCAAGTTCTTGTTCGTTTTGGCCAGTTGTTTCTTCTCGGTAGTCGAATGAATCCTCCATGTCTTACAAAAATAACAATTTGTAGGTCGTGGCTTAGCGCCAAGTAGCAAGTAATTGCGCAAGGTCGGTAAATTCGAAATCAGCTACAGCCAAACGCGGGTTCGGGAAGTGTGTTTTTTCGGGAATACAACAGACTTTCATTTTGGCAGCAAGGCCAGCAAGTACGCCATTGAACGAATCTTCAATGACCAAGCATTTTTGCACTGGGACGCCTAATTCTGTTGCTACTTTGATATAAACACCGGGGTGTGGTTTGCCATAGGTTTCAAATTCAGCTGAATAGGTGAAGTCAAAGTAAGTACGGATTCCGAGGCTATTTAAAACAGTGTCAATGAGTCTTTGTGAGGAGGAGGTAGCTAAACCAATTTTTTTGTGTTGCGCTTGAAGGAAATCGAGCATCTCTAGAACGCCAAGCAGTGGTTGTGGGTTTTGTTCAATGAGCGAAATCAGTTTGTTGATGATTTGATCTTCTACAATTTGTAGGTTTTGGAGTCCCCAACTTTCGTGTGCGTTCCAAAAAGCAATGACTTCATCTATGCGCAGGCCAACGGTTTTTTGAAAATCTTGGTGCGTGAGCGTAGATCCGTATTGGCCAAAAACATATTCCATGGCAATTTTCCAGAGGGGCTCTGAATCGATGAGAACGCCATCCATGTCAAAAATGATGGCATCAAAATCAGCAAGATGTGGTTGTGGTTTATGGTTGCTCATGATAGAAGCGGATGGTTTCAATTTTGCGCTCGCTCATTTTTTCTACGATGAGGCGGTAGTTACCAAATTGGACTTCATCACCTTCAGCCGGGAGTCTTTCTAGCTGACTGAGGATGAGCCCTGCTAAGGTATCGTAAGACTCAGATTCGCGCAAGTGAAAACCGTATTGTTCATTGAGGTAATCGATGTCGATGCGCGCAGAAAACAAGTACTCCGTAGCGGAGAGCTGTTGTTCGGTGAGGGCTTCTTTGTCGTGCTCATCTTGGATTTCACCAAAAATTTCTTCAATGACATCTTCTAAAGTAATGATGCCTGCCGTACCACCGTATTCGTCGGTTACTACCGCAAAATTACCCACTTGATTGGTGAATTTTTCGAGGAGTTCTTTGCCGCTCATGACCGTTGGTACAAAAGAGATTGGTTTCAAAATCTGCTTAATTGAGCTCGGTTTCTTGAAAAGATCGAAAGAGTGAATATAGCCAATGATGTTGTCGATGTCGTCGCGGTAAATGATGAGCTTAGACAAGCCTTTTGAAGTCATGAGTGCCTTGGCATCCTCTATAGGGTCTTGGATATCGACAGCAATAATTTCCGGTCTAGGGATCATGCAATCTCGTGCTTTCACTTTAGAAAAGTCCAAGGCATTGCGCAGCAATAGCATGTCGTTACCGAGTTCTTCTTCATCGCTCAGCTGAGCACTGAGTTCATCGACGTAGTTTTCAAGGTCTACTTTAGAGAACACGCGTTGTTGCTCTTTTTCAACTCCGAGCAGCTTTAAAAACCCAGTGCTGATCAGTACAATCATTTGGGTGGGTAAGTAGAGCAGAATGTACACTGCCAATAGTGCAAAAAGCCCGAGGTTCAGTGCTTTATTTGGATTGAGTTGTACAAGCGCCTTTGGGAGAAACTCGGCGGTAATGAGTACCAATAAGGTGGATAAAATGGTTTGTAAAATGAGCAAAATACCTTGATCTTCAAAACCAAAATGTACTAAGATTGGGCTGAGTTCAGCTCCGGCTGCAATGCCGTATGCAACGAGCGCTACGTTGTTCCCGAGTAGCAATAACGCAATCATGTTGCTCTCTTTGCGGTAAAAAAGCGCTAAGATTTTTCCTTGTAGGGTATTGTTCTTTTTGAGCACTTCTATGCGCAAACGATTGGCTGAAATAAAGGCCAACTCCATTGCCGAAAAGAATGCTGAACAAATCAGGGAGCAAATGATCAGCAGCACGTTGAAGTCCATGAAGCTTATTTTTCGAGGACGTCCTTACCGATATCTTTTCGGTAATAAGCGTCGTCAAAGGAAATTTTTGAAATGGATTCGTAGCTGCGCTCCAAAGCTGCTTCGATGTTTTTACCGTAAGAGGTGACCGCCAAAACGCGACCGCCGTTAGAGACAACGGAAGGCCCGTCTGGAAGTGTGCCCGCATGAAAAACCAAACTATCTGTGATGCTATTGAGTCCGTAGATGGTTTTGCCTTTTTGGTAGTCACCCGGGTAGCCGCCTGCAACCATCATGACGGTGGCGGCGCTTTTATCGTGGAATTGAATGTCGCGTTCAGATAAAGTATGCGTGGCAACGCCTTCGAATAAGTCGAGGATGTCACTTTTGATGCGCGGCATCACGACTTCGGTTTCGGGATCACCCATGCGGCAGTTGTATTCAATGACATACGGATCTCCTTTGACGCTGATCAGTCCGAAAAAGACAAAACCGTTGTAAGTGATTTTTTCGGCTTTGAGTCCTTTGATGGTAGGAATCACGACACGGTTCAGTACTTTGTCCATGAAGGCGGCATCGGCAAACGGAACAGGAGAAATGGCACCCATACCACCAGTATTGAGGCCGGTATCACCTTCGCCAATTCTTTTGTAATCTTTTGCTTCAGGAAGTAGTTTAAAAGACTCGCCGTCGGTGATGGCAAAAACAGAAAGTTCGATGCCCGACAAGAATTGTTCGATGACTACTTTTTCACTCGCGGCACCAAATTTTGCGCCTACAAGCATTTCTTCGAGTTCGCGTTTGGCTTCGTCGAGGTCCTCGATGATCAAAACGCCTTTGCCAGCTGCCAAACCGTCGGCTTTCAAAACATAAGGGCCTTTCATGGCATCTAGAAAGCGCAAGCCTTCTGTGAGTGTTTGGGCATCAAAAGTGCCGTATTTGGCGGTGGGGATGCGGTGGCGCGACATAAAAGCTTTTGCAAAGTCTTTGCTGCCTTCTAATTGTGCGCCTTCTTTGCTTGGGCCAATCAGACCCACATTTTTGAGTTCTGGATCTTGCTTGAAAAAATCGTAAATCCCTAAAACAAGTGGTTCTTCGGGCCCAACAACAACCATGTCAATGGCGTGTTGCAGAACTGCTTCTTTGATGGCCTCAAAATCGTTGAGCTTAAGGTCTAAGTTTTTGCCGTGTTTTTTGGTTCCGGCATTGCCGGGGGCAATAAAAAGTTCATCGAGAATAGAACTTTGGGAGATTTTCCAGGCGATGGCGTGTTCGCGACCGCCGGACCCGAGTAGGAGTACTCTCATGAACAGTGCGCTAAAATAGATTCAAAAATACGAAGACCGTCTATGTTATTGAGGTGTTTGTCGGCTGCGCGTTCAGGGTGAGGCATCATGCCAAAAACGTTTTTGCCGCGGTTGGTGATGCCCGCGATGTGCTCCAAAGAACCGTTAGGATTGCTATGGTTGTCTTCATTGGCCTCTGCAGTACAGTACGTGAATAAGATTTGGTCGTTGGCTTTTAAAGAGGCCATAGTAGCGTCATCTGCATAGAAACGACCTTCGCCATGCGCGATCGGAATTTGGTAAGCTTTGTTGTGGTCGAGGTCTTTGGTGGGAGCTGCTGACTTGCTGACTGGCTTAAGGTAAACGTTTTTGCAAATGAATTTTTGGGTATCGTTGTGTAGCAAAGCACCTTCCAAAAGGCCGGATTCAGTTAGTATTTGAAAACCATTACAAATACCCATGACGTAACCACCATTGTTGGCATGTGCAATCACGGACTCCATAATTGGCGAAAACTTGGCAATAGCACCGGAACGCAGGTAGTCACCGTAAGAGAAGCCACCTGGAATCACGATGAAATCTGCTCCTTGGAGATCGGTGTCTTTGTGCCAAAGCTCAATCACTTCTTGCCCCATTAAATCTTTGAGTACGTAGACCATGTCTTGGTCACAATTGGATCCTGGAAAGGTAACAACACCAAATTTCATTTTCGTTTTTTAAGTTGGTTCAAAGTTAGTAAAAGTCTAGGCTCAAATTGTAAAAAGCAGAAATTTTAGCAAGGAGAAGCCAAAGAGAATATAGAAAAACAAATGCGAGCTAATGCCTAGGCTACTACTCAAAAGGGCATATGAAAAATAAAAGGAAAAAGGCAATGAAATCAAGCTTAACAAGCCAATTTGACCAGTGAAAAGAAAAAGAACAGTGCCAATGATCAAGATGAAGAAGGTAAAGAGCGTCAATATTTGAGTTTGCTTCTTGAGTTTCAACGAAGCTTTGAGCAGGCGCGCACGCAAGCCGAGCAAACTGAAGATAAGAATCAGTCCAAGTAAGCCTAAAATGGTGAAGTCTTGCCATGTTGGCCAATAAAACGGAATCTTTTGAAAGAGGTTTAATTGGTTGAATTGTCCGCTCAATTCAAAATAACTGACGAGCCCTAACTGAGGTAAAAGAAAGCCAATGCACAACAGTAGGAGTTCCCGCATGTAAAAACCACGCAACACAATAAACATCAACATGAGTGCAGGTAGAAGTAGTATAAACGTGGGTTCAAAAAACACGCTGAGGCCAAATGCAAAACTGGCATTGAAAGCCGGTTTTTTCGCGTTCTGCTGGGGCTTGATGCTAAAAAAGAGCCCAAAGCCAATAATGCAGCAAAATTGAGCAACGAAAAGCCAGCTAGGCTCCCCCCATAAGTGAAAAAAGCTGGCAAAAATCAGGTAGTTTAAACTGACGATGAATGTATTTTTTTCTAGAAATTCTCGGCTATTGAAGACCCAGTTGAGTGCTACGGCATTCAGCAAGAGCATAAAGAAATGAGCCAATAGGTGAGCGGTAGGCACTTTGGCTAGGTAAGGAATGAGTTGTTGAAATTGTGTAGCCTGACCAAATGGGGCTGAAAAGCCCAAAAAATACCCAATAGGATAGAGTGCTAATATCACAGGTAGCAAAAGCAACACCCCCACACGGTTGTCTAAAAATAATCTGAGCACTTTCAAAATTAGCACTAAACCGCAAGGATTGCCGCGAGTTGTGAATAAGTCACTGCGATTGTTTAAAAAGAAGATAAGTTCTTGTTAAATCGGTGCGCATTAGCTTGTCTAAAACCTAAAAAACAATATATTTGCTTTCCTAATTTTTGAAAACTGACCGCCATGGAAAAGCCTAAAAATCGTTACTCAGATGCAGATTTAGAAGAGTTCAAAACACTCATCCAAAATAAACTCAAAGAAGCGCACATTGATTTCGACTTACTGAAAGGCTCCCTTTCACATACCGATGACCACGGCACCGATGACACCGGCCGCACCTTCAACATGATGGAAGACGGTTCCGAAACGCTTTCAAGAGAAGAAGTTGCCCAATTAGCTGCCCGCCAAGAGAAGTTTATTCAGAGCCTCAATGCCGCACTAATGCGCATTGAAAATAAAACTTACGGTGTGTGTCGTGTTACCGGACTTCTGATTCCAAAAGAGCGCCTGCGTTTGGTTCCGCATGCTACCATGAGTATCGATGCCAAAAATGCTCAAAAATAACGCGTGAAAAAACCACTGCTTTTTAGCGCTGTTCTCGTTGGCATTTTATTGCTACTCGATCAATGGATCAAATTAACGATCAAAACCCAATTTGCTCCGGGCGAATTCCAACCCCTCATTGGCAATTGGTTGGCTTTACATTATACCGAAAATCCTGGTATGGCGTTTGGCCAAACTTTTGGTGCTAGTATGTGGGCAAAGCTCTCCTTGAGTTTATTTAGAATCGTTGCAATTGGGCTCATCATTCGTTACCTCTTCAAGCAGATCAAAGCAGGAACCTCCCGTGAGTTTCTCATCGTGGTCTCTTTGGTTTTAGCCGGAGCAACCGGTAACTTATTAGATTCTATGTTCTACGACCTCTTTTTTAGCGTCGATCCTTGCATTCCATTTAACCAGTTGGCGGGAAGTGGCCACAAAGCCATTTGCCATGCAGGGCACTTCAATTATGCAGTAGAACTCAGGCACCAAGGCTTCTTGTTTGGCAATGTAGTCGATATGTTTCAGTTCAATGTGCGTTGGCCAGCTGGCATGCCACTCGTAGGAGGTTCAGATGTGTTTCCAGCCATCTGGAACTTAGCTGATTTTTGTATTTCGGTAGGCTTATTTTGGGCAATTATTCGTCAGAAAAAATTCTTCCCTAAAGAACAAAAGAACGAAGTAGAAGCCCAATAACTAGAAATTCCACTTCATACTGCGGTCGTCTAGCATCGCAAAAGAAACTTTCCAAGCAGTTGTCGGTGCAATCTTGTTTCCGTCTGAAACAACGCCGTAGATACCAATTCTCATTCTTCTTCGGCCCGCCTTGAAATTGCGCTCTAAACCCGCCAAGAGTTCGTAATGCTGCCAGTTGTACTCTTTGATGTACATGGCACCACCGCCTACAACCAAGCCCACTCGAGTTTTCTTAAAGTATGGAATCTTGTTGAGGATGGCTCCGTTGTCATGGTGTACATAATGCGCTTGCATCACATAATCGATGGTGCGCAGCATGGTATCAAAACCTTGGAATGAATAAAGTGGGTTAGCAAACCAAATTGGATCGCTTCGACGCTGAAATTTGTAGTCGGGTTCATATACCGCACGTGCGCTCAAGAATTTACCGACCGATGCCCGATATGCTGAAGTTCCCAAGGTGCCAATCTTGAAGTTTTGCATGATCTCTACTTGCAAATAAGCATGGTCTATGGCGCTATTGAAAATTTTGGGTAAACCGCGCTCGTAATGCACCGAGAAAGTTGGATAGGCAGAACCCAACACTACTTTGCGATAAGGTTCGCGCATATAGCGCTGTTTGGGCGTATACGAAGCGCCAAAATTTAAGATAAAGGCATCATAGGGGTCAAAAGCAAGTGGATCATTGTTGGGCAGCGCTTGGTCAATTCCATCCAAAAACTCAAAACCTTCCAAGCTTCTTCTCTTGGTGAATTGAGAGTTGGCGTAGGCATAAAAGCCATTGAAAAGCTCATATTCAAGGTTGATGTTCAGTTTGGTGGACTCAAAAAAGTTGTCTCGTTTGTAAATCTGGGTAATGGCATCAAAGCCTCTTATGACATCAAAGTCATGAGTGAGCGCAACCCGAAGAAAACCAAAATGAAAAGGATCAAAACGGTATTTCCACCAGGTATCGCCTTTCCAGTCGCCGTTCAAAAAGCCATAGGAGATACGGGTGTAGGAGTCAAGGGTGCGTTCGTCTTTCCATTTCTTGAAATAGTCAAAACTCGGTGCCACCCGAGGCCCACCGATATTGATCGGTTGTGCAGTAGACGCCAAGGAACCAATAGTCCACTGTTGTTTGAGCTCGCGGTTGCGGTGATCAACGCCATACCAAAGTACTTTGAGCACAGTTACTTTATTGAAAATGGCATCAATGCTGTCTAGGTATTCTTTGCGATTGAGGTATTCGGTTATGGAATCTTTTGCACGGATAAACTTGATTTCTTCATCGGTGAGTGCAATTGCACGTTTTTGTACCCAATATGCGCTATCGCGCTCGTAAGCTTCTTGGCTCGTAACGGCAACCTCTGAGTTAAAGTACTTTTTTGCAAAGGCTGGCTGAAAGTTATAGTTGCTATACAATGCTTCAGTTTTACATTGGCTCACTTCATTTTTGTACTTGACCCCATAAGTGAGGGTTTGCTTTTGCAGCACACAAAGGCTGTCACCTTGAATTTGATAAGCCTGCTCTATGCGGAAATAATCGTAGATCAATAAATTCCCTTTATTCATAGTGAGGTCTAGCTTTTGCACGAGCCATAGCGAATCAATCACCCAAATGTACCCCTCCAACGTAGATGTAGCCGTATTGCGCGGACTGATCTTGATTTTGGAAATCATGTAACCGTTTTCTTCGTATTTCTCCTCAAGTTTGTATTTGTAGGCCACAATACCAGGGGCTGAGATAGGAGAGGAAACTGGCGTCTGATGGAGGTCATCAAGGTGCAATAAGTTTTCAAAAAAGTTGAAATTAGACTTGACCGTTGTGGTGTAATAAAGTTGAGAGACATCGCCAAACGCTTTGTATGCATTGCGGATTTCCTTCACCTGATTAGGCGGTGCATATGAGCGGTGTAGCTCTACTTCTGCAAGTTGCAATTTATTGAGCCATTCGGGTATTTTGGCTTCGTTTTCTAAGGGGTCTTGATTATTGCGGGTATTTTCATTTTCTTTTTTTGGCTTGGCTGTGTTTTCGCGTTGCTCGGTCGCTTTGATATACACATCTACCTCGTGCGGATAAGACCACTGATTGAGCTGCTCTCGGTGCGCCACTACTTTCATGATTTTGTCGCGGCCGACATTAGATTTTTTGGCCGAAATACGCACTTCTTGTACTTCCGAGAGCTTCATTGGAAACAACTGGATATCTCGTTTGGTGTCGGCGTCGCGCATGCCGATAAATACTTCTTTGTCTTGGTAACCATCGGCGCTAAAAACAAGGTAGTATTCACCGACATTCAAGAACATTTCGTAATAGCCTTGCGCATCTGCAACGGTGCGCATATCGGAAGCATTCTTGACAAATATTTCTGCTCCGGCCAAAGGCAAGTTGCTTTCATTGGTCACAAAACCACTGAGCATGCGCTGGCTAAAGCTCGTGCTCAAAAGAAAAACAAAAATCAATAGGTTGAGTGCTCTCACTTGACTAAGACTGATGAATGTCGAAAAAGTTATTTGTTTTCTGCTTCCTTTTGCTGTGCCATTTCGTTCAGATGGCGATACATGCGCTTCATCATCCATCTTTTGGTCAGGTACATCAGCAGGGCCATAACGGGTACGACATAATATGGGAGCCAAGTTTGCGCCCCTTCGGTGATGATTTTGAACGTGATCACCAAAAAGCTACCGCCAGCAATGAGAAGCCAGAAATAACCTGAAAATTGGTTGTAACGACTAATGAAATCTTTTTGTGCCATCTTATTGTATTGTTTGGTTTTTTTCAATTTGCCATGAGCCAACGGGCTGTAGCAACACATAGCTGCTGAAGTCTTGTTTGGTTCGGATGCCTTGGCCAAAAAGTTTACCTTTTGGAGAACGTACAATGACGGCAGATTCTGTATAAATACTACTGTCTTTTTGATTCCAAAAAAGCGATTCGGTTTCAAGGGTTTGTTGCTTTTTATGGTTGTGTAGGCGCACGGAATCCTTAACCATTAGTGCACCATTATTGTAGTTGATTTCACCGTATAGCGCACTCAGTGTCGAAACGATATCTCCGCGATCATTGAAAAAATAGACTTTGAGGCTGTCTTTGATTTTGGTAATTTGTTCCTGACCTCGGTAGGTTTCAGCGAGTGCTGCATGAATTTCAACTTTGGCATATCCGTCTTCGGCGTAGGTAAGCACCAAATTTTTAGTGCTTTCTGTTGGGGCATCAGCTTGGTAACTGATGCGCTGCACAAGCGCAACGTCGTTTTCGCAACTGCTCAGCAGGAGAAACAGGCTAACAGTGAAAAAGAAAAGCGATGGAGTGTGCATTAGTCGAGCTGTCGCTTGCGGAACCACTTTTCAAAGTTAGAAGGTGCCATGATCAGGCTCACACGTGCACCGATAAATTGTTCTTTCCAAATACCCGTAGCAATGGTACGTTGCCCAAAAGTAAGACCAACATTGAGCGAAGACAAAGATACCTGCGCCAATAATGGCAAGCCAAAACCGACGCTTAACCCTTGTTCTTGGTATTGCAAACCGCCGTTGGTATAGGGTAAAGTTTGCTGGTAGTAGCCAATACGGTAACTGATTTTTTCAAATCCTTTGAGCGTGGCGATGTTTTCTAGTACTTTAAATTCGGGTTGGAACTGCAGGCCAAAACTCATGCGCATGTAATCGTTTTGATCAAAACCGGTCAGTAAGTTTTGTTCTTGGTTCAATGAACCAAAAAGGCTGTAGCTGGCAAAAAGTTGCAATTGTGGATGAAGTTCACGCGTTTGGCGCTTGTATTTAGGTAGGTTCCATGCATAGCGCAAGCCAAATTGGGAACTTTGTGCAAGTTGTGCTGAAAACGACTGACTACTATTGAGTATGGTATCGTAACTCCCCGGTGCACCGATGGTGGCAGAGCTGTAAAGTTCACGTTGATAAGTACCACCAAGTGTAAGCTTTGGTTGGTAAACAGCACTCAGACTTATAGCGTGGTTTTTACCGAGTTGTTGCATGAAGTAAGTACCAATTTCAGTATGAAAAGAACGCATGACCAATGAGTTGCGTTCGATTCCGCCAGCAGCGCTTGAACCCGTTAGCAATTCAGAACTGCGCTCATTGACTAGCGTTCCGAATAAATAGGAGGCATTAGCGCCAATAGCAAGTTTGGTATTGGCTTTTTCAAGTAAGCCTACGGAGTAGCCTAAATAAAGATCTTGGATGGCGCCTTTTCCGCTGTAGTTGTAACGAATAGAGTCTAGGCCAGTAAATTGTGTTTCTTGGATTTGATATCCACGTGCACTAAATGGTCGCAGTCCAAACGAAAGCCCCATTTGCTTTCTGATTTTGAAACCTAAAGTAAATTGCTCTACCATTGGCGTGGCTGCAAATTGCTGCGTACTTGAATTGCTGTACCAAGATTGTCGAGAATGGATGCTAACGGTGTAAAGGGTAGCACCTTTGCTCAGGCGGTTATAGGTGGCGGGGTTGTAATGATTGACAACTGTTGAATCAAAAAAATTGATGGCATTTTTGCCAAGTGCATCAAAAATTCCATGTCCTTTTGAACTCATTTCACCAAGCCCGTAAAAGCTTGCCGGCTCGGCCGTTATGGATTGCGCCAAAAACAAATTGCAAAAAGTTGCTGTAAACAAGAGAGTGAATAGTTTATTCATTGGCGTGGTAAAGGGCAAGTATGCCTTCTAAAGTTAAATTTTCGTGTACAAAGATGCCATTTTTTTGGCCCATATCAAAATGCTGCGTGTCGCCACCAGTAAGAAATACAACCAACTCCGGATAAGCCGCTCGATAAGCCGCAAGCAGGCCTTCAATCTCTTTTTGCCAACCCAAATACGTTCCAATTTCAAGACTCTCTTGGCTATTTTTACCAATGAGTTGTTGGGTAGGTTTACCCTTTACTTCAGGTAATTTCGCTGTAAAATGTGCCAGGGCTTTAGCGCGCATTTGTAATCCTGGGCTAATTGAACCACCCAAGTAAGTGTTGTTGGCGTCGAGAAAATCGAATTTGACACAAGTACCGAGGTCAATGGCCAAACGAGGTTTTCCGGCGTGCATACCGCTTAGCGCTGCCGCATTGCACAACCGATCCATCCCAAGTGTATTTGGGCTTTGGTAAGCCATCTCAAAGGGTAGGTCTATCAAAGGTTTGATTTCAAAAGTTAGTTTAAAATGAGCAGCGAGCGATTTTCTCAAAGACTCATCAATGACAGACGAAAAAGCAATCGGTATGTTACGGTGTAGTTTAGAAAATGGAAAGTCTTGTAGAGAAAAGCGTTCAACCCATTGAAATACACCTTTTTGAATGAGTGCCAGTTTCAGCTGGGTATTGCCAGCATCCAATAAATAAACTTCGTTTTGCGCACTCATGTTCAAAATTAAGGAGCTTTTTTGAACTTTTTTGGTTTTTAGCTTGTGTAAAACAGCAAAAAAGTGTTAAATTTGCATCCACCAACGGCTGGTACCTTAGCTCAGTTGGTAGAGCAAAGGACTGAAAATCCTTGTGTCCCTGGTTCGATTCCTGGAGGTACCACTCAAAAAACCCTGAAGTTCTCTTCGGGGTTTTTTTGTTTTTGGCAATTACTCCCCATTCACCAAATGAATAAAGCCATGCTTGTCTATGGGTGTGCCACCGAGCATCTCGCCGCGCAGGCGATAGAAGAAGACGCCGTCGGTGTGGAGTTGGCCATTGAAGTCATAACCGTCCCAAACAGCAATACCTGTCTGGTCTTTAAGTTCAAAAACCAAGTTGCCCCATCTGTTCAGGATTTGAATATCATAGCTCTTAAAAGATGGATAAGGTAGGGTGACAAGATCATTAATGCCGTCGCCATTGGGAGTAAATACGTTGGGCACCCAGATGTCGGGGTCTGAGACATATATGGTGATTAGGGCGGTGTCTATACAACCAAGGTTGTCGGTAATGACAAGCTGAATCTGTTGAGGACCACCTTGCGAGAAAGCAATGCTCTGTGGCGTACTCTGAAAAAATAAATTGCTACTATCTGGGAAAATCCAAGTCCAGGTAGCCAGCGGGTTCAGGCTTGTGCTGGCATCAGTTAAGTTTACAACCTGATTGATATTTGCATAAACGGGTGTGGCGCTTATCTGGGCATCGAGACCGCTCACACTAGCGGTTAGCGGATCGAGTAGATACAAAATTTGGCAACCCGCAGTATCGTAGACTGTCACGCTCGGGTTGTAAGTGCCGGTGTTGGGGTAAAAATAAGGGAAAGTCAAGCTATCTGCTACCCAGACACCATTTCCAAGATTCCAACTCACTGAGTCAATATCTGCAGGGTTCAAGATCGTGAAAAGGGCACCTTGTGCACAAACGGTATTGTCTTGGATCCAGGTTGGGGTACCGAGCGGCCCGCCAATGGATACATAATTATTGATTGTGGTGTCGTCAGCGCAGCCGTATTCGTCGGTAACTGTAAGGACCAGGTTAAATGAACCGCTGGTTACGAGCGTGTTGTCAGGGTTCTGAAGAATGGAGTTGTTGCCGTTGCCAAAAGCCCAATTCCAATTGGTTATTGCACCCATACTGGTAGAGGCATCGGTGAAGTCGCAAAAAAGAGGTGGGCAACTGTACTGCCCATTTGCGTTAACGGCTGCGCCAGAAAAAGTGTAGGTTGGTTCGGCTTGAGGACTCGAAATATAAATCGTTTGCGTGGTCGTATCAGTACAACCATTCACATCAGTAACGATCAAAGTAATTGGAAAAGTCGAAAACAAACCATTGCCAGTTGCAGGCTGATTCAATAACAATAAACTGTCAAAACTTGCTATACTTGATCCAATCAACCATTGATAAGCTAGGGGATCTTGTCCTGTACTCAATGTAGCAATGGTGCTGCTATCCAGGTTGCAAATAATGGTATCTGATGCAATGAGTGCCGTTGGTTTGGTGAGCGTAATCTGAACTGACACGGGGTTAGAAACACAGCCATTGATATCCGTTGCGGTGAGTGTTGCCGTGTAAACGCCATTGCCAACAAAAGTATGGTTAATGGCTTGATTGACATTTGTGGTGGTGACACTTGTATTGTTGTCAGAGAAAGTCGTGTTAAAAGAGGCGAGTGGGAGCCCATTGGTAATGCTGTAACTTGTATTGGAAAAAGCAACAGGAAATGGTGAGCAGCCGGCGTATGACGGCGCCAAAAGCCCTGCAACAGGTTTGTTGGCTACGAAAATAGTTTGGCTAGAAGTGGAAGAGCAGCCCACTGAATTGAAAACCAAAAGATTGATGTTATAGGTGCCACTCGCAGGGTAGACATAATTGACATTGGGTCCGTTATTGATTTGCTGCCCGTTGCCAAATGTATAAATCCAGGTATTGACCGGATGCGCAGACCATGTGGTGCTCTGATTGAACAAACCAATGCCATCTCCTTTACAAATGGTGTCGTCGGGTAGAAGAAATGCAGATTGCAACTGAGATATGGTAATGGCCAGCGTAATGCTATCAGAGCAACCCGTGGTATAGTTATGCACTACTTGTTCAATTTGATAAGTTCCATAATTCGCAAACGCATGGCTGGTGTTGCCGCCGTTGGGCAAATCGAGCTGCGCATTATTGAAATTGGTATTGGGAGTGTTGTCGTTCCATTCATAGTGCAGCGCTACGCTGTCTTCGAGTTCGCCTTCAATGGCGTTATTCTGAAATTGAAAAGTTACAGGCAAACTTGTTGGGTTGCAAACCAAATACGTATTGGGATTGAATTGTGCAATTGGGGCTAGCACATACAAGACAGAATCTTTTTCGAGTGAATCGATGCAGCCTCGGAAATTGACGTAAAGTGTGACATTAACCCAACCAGTGTCTTGTGAAAACTGAAAAGTAGGGTCGTCTTGTGTGCTGATGCCTTGAGAGAAATCCCATAGATAGGAGATCTCAGTGCTATCGTAGGGAACTGAGATATAAAATTCAGATTCGAATTCAACGTCGGTATTCGCACAAGTGATGTTCGGATCCCAACTGAAATCTACAGAATCGATAGACCCAACGGTAACGTAGGGCGTTTTGATAATGGTGTCTGTACAACCCGAAGCGGTTGTGATGATGAGCGATACATTGTAAAGCCCTACACCATATGTTTGTGGTGGCGGAACTTGCCCACTGAAGGTTTGGCCATTACCAAAGTTCCATTGCCAAGAGACAATTGGGTTGCTTGGTGTGTAAGACGTATCGATGAATTGTACTGTAAACGGTGCACAGCCGCCTGTATCTAACGCATAGAAACCTGCTTCAACAGGGGTGATTTCGATGTAATCTTGCAGTGTTTTGGTGCCCGTACAGCCCGCACTCGACGTAAAAGTTAGGCTGACATCGTACAAACCACTGAGTTGATAAATATGAGGCGGAGGGTTTGGACCAGTGAAGGTTTGCCCGTCTCCAAAATTCCAGACATAGGTACCGTTGAGGTTGGTTGTATTGAAAAACTGAATGCTCCCTGGTGCACAGTTGGCCGTGGGGTTCGCATAAAAGTTTGGAATAATGTTGGCTTGCACCACAATTTGTTGGGTAGTACTCCCCGAGCAACCTGAGTTGGTATTTTGCGCAGTGAGGCTGACGTTATAGGTACCAGGTGAGTTGTAGGTGACAGTCGGATTTTCGGCATTGCTCTGTCCGGCGCTGCCAAAATTCCAACTCCAAGCATTTGCGCCGGCAGTAGAATTGTCTTGAAAAGAAATGGGTTGGCCCACACAGCCCACAGCGGGCGCGGTAATGCCCGCCTGAAAATTCGATACAACGATGGGTTGTGTGAGTGAATTGACGCAGCCGGTATTGTTGTTGGTAACCGTTAAGACAACCTGAAAAGTTCCTTGACTATTGTAGGTAATACTCGGTGGCGTATACTGATTGGACGTTTGTGAATTGCCGAAGTTCCAAGCCTGTGAAAAATTAGCGCCTTGCGAAGAAGTATTCGTAAAACTCAAAGTGAGTGGGACTGTACAACCCAAGCCGTTAGCATTAAAATTGACATTCGGCAGCGGATTAACCGTAATATAGGCCGGCTTTATTTCTGCATCTGCAACGCCATTGGCATTGGTGGTTACGAGCGTAATGGTAAAGGTCCCAGCTGTGCTGAATGCATGGGTAGCATTGTTGGTTGTAGCGGAGTTTCCGTCGCCGAAATCCCATTGGTAGGAACTTAGGGCCGGGCCGCCATTGGCACTAGAGGTATTGGTGAAATTGACATTTTGCCCTACGCAAACTGTAAGCGGACTTGCCGTAAAATTGGCAACCGGACTTTGTGCATATAAACAGGAAGCCAAACAGCTGATGCTGACTAGCAAGATGCGTAGATAGGTCATGGTGACTCTTTAACGTTTAACAAACGTTAAAAGTTGCTTTTAGGGGTTGACGCTGCGCAAATTTTCCGGGAATTTGGCTTCCATTGCCGGAAAATATACGTGTCCTAGGATGAGTGGGTTGAATACAAAATATTGGCAGCGTACCAATTCGCCATCTGGGAGCTGACACCAAAAGCTGTTCATGTCCATATTGACCAATTCGCCAAACTCATTGCGCTGCTCTTCTTTGCTTTTTATGCGGAACATTTTCAAGGCAATTTTTTCGTGTTTGGTCTTCACCTCTAGATAACAAAAAGCTTTACTGCGCTTGACGCTATCCACTTGTTTGTCTGATAACGTGAAGTTTTTTTGTTCAAAGTGAATTTTTTGAAACCCTTGTAAATAACGAAAAACATTCGTGGTATCTAGGCTCGAGAGCGGTTTGCCATTTTGGGTTAGACTAAAGCGCCTGCCTTTGTTCTGGAGCTCAAAATTGCGATAAGATTCTCCGTGGAATTTGGTTTTAACACTCAAAATGTCTTCCATTTGTAAAGCCATGATTTCAGTACAGGCCCATTGGCGCGGATCGGCAAAAAAGCGCGGATCAATTAAGCCGTTCATGCCAGCGAGCTTCATCATGACCGGGCTTGCACTTTTTCCGCCATCTGCGGTTTCGAGTAGCATTATTTGCCCGTAGTGGTCTGGGGTAGCAGGCCCGAGGTACCAGGTTTTGGTCCATTCGCCATCCTGAAAAATCTCTACTTTAATGTGAGACGTAGACATCAGTTCGGTAAAGCGTTTTTCAGATTTTTGCGGTAAATAACCTTTGAACTCAATTTTGTTTAGTGCCTCTAAAATAAGTGAAACGTTGGTTTGAGAGACGCAGCTTCCTTTGAGGTCGGTCCAAGATTTTTTGTTTTTGACGAGTGTAAATTGCTGCCCAAATGCGTCGGTGATGACAATTTTAGAAACAGTAGTAGTGTCTTCAATTTTAAAGTTGAAGGCGCGCGCATCAGAAGCACCCTGCCCATCTTGAAGGTTTAAGGCAAACCAAGTAAGGCCACCTAATAAGACAATAAAAAGAACGAGTACAAGACCTTTTTTCTTCATGTAATTTTAATTTAACGAGTGTAGCGTCTTTTGCGGATCCAGTTCATGATGAAGGCGAGCGCCAAAATGAGCAGCAAAGGCAGCATCATGTTCATGCTTTTGTAAAAGAGCGATGACGACTTGATTTTCTCTTTGTCGATTTCTTTGATATCAATTTGGCGGCTGCGGATATCTAAAACGGAGTTGTCTCCCATCATGTAATCGACCATGTTTTGGAAGAGTTCTTGGTTGCCAAAAATGATAGGGATGCGTCTTTGTGCTAATTCGGCATCTACTTTTAGTTCGTTAATGGCAATTGGTCGATACAAGTAGCTATTGATTTTTTGCGGATCGAGAATGGAGTCGTAGCTATTGCGAATGAAAGAGCCGTTGCCGACCACCAAGATTTTGGTTTCTTTTTGACTTTGTTCGAGGTAGTTGGCGTCTTTGCTATTGGCGAATTCAGCAACGATACGGTTTTTGAAGTGTGACTGATAAAATCCTTCTGACAAGCCCGCCACACATAGTTTGTTGATGGGGTCTTCTGGGTTGTCTACCAATTTAGGGTTCTTACCATAATTGAGTGGCAAAGCTAGATTGATCAAAGGTTGCAGTCCGCTGGGAATGGCGTTACTGGAACTCGTGAGGATAGGTGTGAGCTGCGCTTTTGGGAGTTGTACAAATTCAATTTCGTTGGCGTATTTCAAAGATATTGGATCGACGTTGCGCGTGATTGGATGCAAACTCGGGGTGGCGAGCATGTGATAAAACCACGGTAAAAAAGCGGTCTCGGCAAACGGCACAATTTTAGGCGCGCAATTGGCGTCTAGTACATAATTTTCTTTGATTTTGATACCGTAGTCGAAGAGCAAGCGGTCGAGCAAGAGGTTTTTGCGCGTGGTGTGGGTCATGCCGGTGGCATTGAGGGTGTCTTCGTCGAGCGCAAGGGTGTTCATGAAGCAAAGAAGTTTACCTCCGCGCATGACAAATTGATCAATGAGGTACAAGTCTTTTTGTGAAAAAGGTGTTTGTGGATCGGCAATGATGAGCCCGTCTACATCTTTGAGTGCAGCAATGCTGTCGTTGAGCGCCACATCTTTGATTTGATAGTAAGGCGAAATGAGTGCACGTGCCCGCATGGTTTGTGCAGGGTTGAGCTCGCCGTGTCCTTGTAAAAAGGCGATGGTTGGCTTGCTGGTTTGGGTAAGCCGGCGCATCGCAGAGAGCAAATTATATTCGAGGTTGTTGAGCGCATTTTCAATCATTTCGCTCATTTGTTCTAATGCGTAGGGGCGGCCGGGCTGGGTGCCTGGTAAAAATTGTACGACGCCTTCTTTGGTGATGCCATTCACGCTGTATGAAAGCAAAGCTCCAGGAAACAACAACATTTGGCTTTGGGTGCCGTCTTTGAGATAGAGGATTTCAAGTGGTAAAATACCTTTGCCGCGGTCGTAGAGTTGGGCACGGAGTGCATTGATTTCATCTTCCGTACCAACATTGGGATCAGTGAATAAGAATTCGATGCGGGTGCCGGCTATGCGTTTGAAGTCTTTGAGTTTGTCTTTGAGTGCGTTCTGAAAGTTCTTAAGTTCAGAAGGCATATTGCCATCTAAGTAAATTTGGATGCTGATGCGGTTTTCAAAATTCTCTTTGTTCGAGAGGTATGTGACGGTACTATTGGCCAACGAATAGCGCTGGTCTTTGGTCATGTCTAGCTTGAAATAAAGCATGGAGCCAATAAAGTTCAGCAAGACCAACACGGCTGCAAGTAAGCCGAGAACCGTCCAGTTGTAAAGTCCTTTGGTGAAGTTGAGTTTCATGCGTTATTTTTTGAGCGATTTAAGAACGGTGAGCGACGCAACTAAAAAGAGGGCGTTCAGACTCATGAAATACAATAGGTCGCTGGTGTCGATCACGCCTTTTTTAATGGCCTCGTAATGAAAGGCAATACCAATATACTTGATCAGGTAGTCTAAACCACCGATTTGACTGAAGTTACCCAATAACTCAAATCCGTCATAAAAAACCCAACACAAGAACATGGCAAGTATAAACGCAACAATTTGGCTGTGGGTGAGTGCAGAGGCAAACATTCCGATTGCTACAAAAGCAGCGCCAAGCAGCAAAAGACCAACATATGAGGTAAAGGTGGCGCCGAGATCGATGTTGCCGGCTGGTTTACCCAGAAAATACATACTAACCAAATAAACGAGTGTTGGCAGGATAGCGACAAAAACCAAGGCCACACCGGCAAGGTATTTGGCAAAAATCAGTTGGAAGTCAGAGATAGGGCGGGTGAGGAGCAGTTCGATGGTTCCCGTGCGGCGTTCTTCTGCAATAGAACGCATGGTAATGGCGGGAATTAGGATCAAAAAGATCACTGGCGACATATTGAAAAACGGGATGAGGTCTGCAGTAGAGCCTTCTAAGAGATTGGTGTTGTAGGAGAGGATCCAGTGAAAGAGTCCGGAGGCAATTAGGTAGATGAGGATAAAAACATATCCGATGATAGAACTCAGGAAGCTCGAAATTTCTTTTAAGAATAAGGCGCGCATAGTAAAAGTTGAGTTGTCAAAATTAACAAATATCTATAAACGAAAATTCCCGCCTTGTGGGGCGGGAATTTTAGATACACTCAATCTTTATTATGCTTGTTTCACATTCACAGCATTCAAGCCTTTGCGGCCTTCTTGCAATTCGAATTCAACTTCGTCATTTTCTTTGATTTTGTCTACCAAACCGGTAACATGAACAAAATATTCTTTGTTCGTGTCTTCTTCAACAATAAATCCAAAACCCTTGGTTTCGTTGAAAAATTTTACATGTCCTTTACTCATTCTAATAATATTAATTTCGGTAAAGGTAAGGACCTATTTGAGTTTTCCACCATTTTTCTCAAATAAATGCACTAAAATGTTGATTTAAGCTCCAAGCCTCAGGTTTTTGATCAAACCAGGGCTTGATTTGAGGCCAGATAGCAGCAAAAAGTGCAGAGTTTCGGTAGTTGTTTAAAGCGTCTTCGGAATCCCAAATAGAATAAGTAAAAATGAGACAAGAATCTGTTTGGTCCTGCAAGAGTTGCATGCCTTTGCAGCCCGGAAACTGTGCAACTTGCCATTTGACGGTCTCAAAATGGGCTAAAAATTGGTCGAGGTATGCGGCGTCGAAATGTAATTTTACAACTCTTGTGAGCATCAGAACAAAGATTGAATATTTTCTTTGGAGCCTTGTGGCGTGAATTCTATATGTACAGGGTCGCCGATACGCATGCCAAAAAGTTTACTTGCTCCGCCAAAACCTTCATTTGCACCTCTATTGATCGCTATTTCTAGGCGGCCAGCGCTGTTGAAGATCGCGACGCGTTCTCCCTGAGATACGGCATTGTAAGTGGCTGAAATTTCATCGATGAAATACTCTTTTTTCTGGTATTTGATGATAAATGGGATGCCTGTACCAAAGCGCTCAAAATCTGTTTGGGTGATGTTTGTGATGAGGTTGCCAAAGCTGTCGATATGAACTACTACACCTCGAATAAGGAGTGGATCAATGATCGGTTTTTGGTCAAAGGCCCTGCGGTAGGTTCTTGAAGCCGTTGCAAAGCTAGATAACACCTCTTTGTTGACAATGCGCTGTGCGAGGGCAATAAAGCAGTTTTTGGTGGTGAAGCGCCAGGCCTCGGGTTGGTCTTTGATGGCAGTGTAGTGGTAAAATTCGTCGGGGAAGTCTTCACCGAGAAAACTGCCAAAGAAACCGTTGTCGTTGCAAATAAAATACTGGCCTTTGTATTTGAGTATACCGGGGTAACGCTCTTTTTGCGCTTCAAATAAAGGTTCGCTGTCTACACCGATGAGGTGTATGGTGCCCTCGGCAAACTCTTCAAAACAACAGCGCAATTGAAAAGCTGCTTCGCTGATATTGAACGGCGTAATCCCGTGACTGATATCGACGACGTGTGCAGTAGGGAACGCTTGTAAAAGCCTTCCTTTAATAGCTGCGACATAGTAGTCGTGATAGCCGTTGTCTGTAGTAAGCGTAATGATTTGCATGGCAGAGAAGGCGACTTTGTGCTCAGAAATTCATAATTTTACCAAAAGTAATCGAAATCGTTAGAAACCCTTCAAAAAACACCCAAATAAATTGAGTTCAGGTCAACGTCAGATCAGCATTGAGGGCCTTAATCCGGCCGAAATCTACGGAATCAACAATGCAAACCTCAAACACATCAAGAGTTTCTTTCCAAAGCTCCAAGTCATCGCACGCGGTAACGCACTCAGTTTGGCTGGAGACGACGAAGTCATGGATGAATTCGAACGCAAATTTGCACTCCTTGTCCAGCACTATCAAACCTTCAATGCGCTCACTGAAAACAACATAGACAACCTCATGCTGCAAGACGGCGCCAAATTGCTTTCTCAAGACGACGGCTCCGAAACCCTTGTCCATGGCAATGGGGGCGTTAAAATCAAAGCGCGCACGGTCAATCAAAAGAAACTAGTTCAGGCGGTTTTAGAATCCGATATGGTCTTTGCCGTTGGCCCAGCCGGAACAGGTAAAACTTATACTGCAGTCGCCATGGCGGTGAGGGCGCTTAAAGCCAAAGAAGTCAAGCGCATTATCTTGACACGCCCGGCAGTGGAAGCCGGCGAAAACCTCGGTTTCTTACCCGGCGACCTCAAAGAAAAACTAGATCCTTACCTCATGCCCCTTTACGACGCCCTGCGCGACATGATCCCAGCTGAAAAACTAGCCGACATGATCGAATTTGGCGTCATCGAAATTGCACCGCTCGCCTTCATGCGTGGCCGCACCCTAGATAAAGCATTTGTGATCCTAGACGAAGCCCAAAATACCACCCAAATGCAAATGAAAATGTTCTTGACCCGCATGGGTATGACCGCAAAATTTGTCATTACCGGTGACATGTCTCAGGTAGACTTACCCTCGCGCCAGCGCTCGGGCTTGTCTTATGCACTCGACGTGCTCCACGACATCAACGACATCAAAATTGTCCGCTTGGGGCAGTCTGACGTCATTCGCCACCGTTTGGTCAAGCAAATCATTGAGGCTTTCGATGTAGCCGAACACCAAGAAAAGTTAGACAAGCAGGCCAAAATTGAGGCCCAAGAAAAAAATAAACAACAGAAATCTTAAATACAAACATTTTATGCAAGCCCTTACCAGTAATTCATTTCATTTTCAAGGTCAAACCAAAGTATACAATGGCAAGGTCAGAGATGTCTATACGCTAGAGAACGATTTACTTGTAATGGTTGCCTCAGACAGAATTTCTGCCTTTGACCACATTCTTCCAAAAGGAATTCCCTATAAAGGACAGGTGCTCAATCAAGTTGCTACTATGTTTTTGGAAGCGACTAAAGATATCGTCCCAAACTGGTTGCTTGCAACCCCAGACCCTGCAGTTGCCATTGGTGTGGCCTGTGAACCCATTCGCATTGAAATGGTGATCCGAGGTTACTTAGCTGGCCACGCAGCACGAGAATACAAAGCCGGAAAGCGCATGCTTTGCGGAGTTGCGCTTCCAGAAGGCCTCAAAGAAAACGACCGACTACCTGCGCCAATAATTACCCCAGCCACCAAAGCAGACGAAGGTCACGACGAAGATATTTCTAAAGAGGATATTCTTGCGCGTCAACTGGTTACTCCCGAAATCTATGCACAAATGGAGCAATATACCCATGCCTTGTTTCAAAGAGGAACCGAAATGGCCGCTGAACGCGGGCTCATTTTGGTCGATACAAAATACGAATTTGGCTTGCACAATGGTGTGGTCACACTCATCGATGAAATCCATACCCCAGATTCTTCGCGCTATTTTTACGTCGATGGCTATGAAGCACGCCAGGCCAATGGCGAAGCGCAAAAGCAACTTTCCAAGGAGTTTGTACGGCAATGGCTCATTGAAAACGGCTTTCAAGGCCTAGATGGCCAACAAATGCCCTTTATGCCAGACGATTTCGTTCAAGTCATTTCTGAGCGCTACATCGAACTTTACGAGCGCATCACTGGCCTTCGCTTTGAAAAGGCAGACACCCAGAACATTGTTGCCCGCATTGAAAACAACGTCAATGCTTACCTACAAAATCGTTAATTCATGTCCGTACACGCCTCTTCACCTAAAAAAATCACCACCCATACGCTTCAAGAAATGAAGCAAAATGGACAAAAAATCTCGATGCTCACCGCTTACGACTACTCGATGGCGCGCATTGTCGACGAAGCCGGCATAGATGTCATCCTTGTCGGCGATTCAGCTTCAAATGTCATGGCTGGTCACGAAACTACACTGCCGATTACCCTAGATCAAATGATTTACCATGCGTCAAGTGTGGTGCGTGCTGTTCAGCGTTCATTGGTTGTTGTCGATATGCCATTTGGCTCTTACCAAGGCAACTCCAAAGAGGCATTGTCTAGCGCCATCAAAATCATGAAAGAGTCTGGTGGGCATGCCGTCAAAATGGAAGGAGGTCAAGAAATCTTAGAATCGATTCGCCGCATCCTCACCGCAGGAATACCCGTCATGGGGCACCTCGGCTTGACGCCGCAGTCTATTTATAAGTTTGGAACTTATGTAGTGCGCGCCAAAGAAGAGGAAGAAGCTGCGCGGCTCATTGCAGATGCCAAAGCACTAGAAGAGGTGGGTTGTTTTGCCATCGTACTCGAAAAAATCCCTGCCGATCTTGCAGCACGTGTGGCGCAAATGGTGCAAATACCGGTTATCGGAATTGGTGCAGGCGCCGGAGTAGACGGCCAAGTCTTGGTGATCCACGATATGCTCGGCATCAACAATGAGTTCAATCCGCGTTTCTTGCGCAAATACAATAACTTGCATGCACATATGCTGCAGGCCTTCCAAGATTACAAAGCAGATGTCCAATCCGGCGACTTTCCAAATGTTTCGGAGTCTTATTAATTTTTTTGGTCTCGTCTTTTTCTTTTTTCTAGTCGGCTGTTCAGACCAAAAAACAAACGCGCTTTCAAAAAAGGAAAATTTATGCCAGCACAGCCAGTATCTGCGCATTTATAATCACAAAAAAGGATTCAAGGTCGAAATCCTCGATCCAGATCAGCAACGCAAGCTGCAGGTATTTGAAATCCAGAAGCCCTATGCGCGCATAGCGGTACTGAGTGCTACCCACGTGGGCATGCTTTCAGCGCTCGGTCAGCAAGAAAAAATCTGTGCCATATCTAATGCTAAATACCTTCTAGACCCTCGGGTTAAACAACTGCTTCAACTCAAACGCATAGCAGATTTACAAACAGAATTGGGTTTTTCAGCAGAAAAATTGCTCCAAAGGAAAGCCCAAGTAGTGGTTTATAGTGGTTTTGGCAATGAGAGTCAACAACTCAAAAGACTTCCTGCTCATATGCTCAAAATTGCCAATTTTGAATGGCGCGAAAAAACGCCATTAGCCAGGGCAGAATGGCTACTCTTATTTGGCGCTTTATGTGGTCAGTTTGCAGAAGCCCAACAGTTATTTGAAGAGATACAAGCCAATTACATCCGCATCCAAAAGGAAGTCCAAGCAAACAACCATTCCAACCAACTTCCGGTGCTGCTCAGTGGTAACCTCTACGGCGATCAATGGATTGCACCAGCTGGGCAAAGTTTTGAGGCCCACCTTTACAAAGACGCAGGTTTGGCCTATTTATTCAATAATGAAGAGGGTACAGGGAGTGTTTTCAAGAGTTTGGCTGAAATCCTCAGAAAAGGTCCAGCTGTGGGTATTTGGCTCAACCCGGGTTTACCGAGCAGAAAAGCAATTTTAAAGCAGTATCCTAAAGCAGAGTTTTTTCCATTTTTCAAAAAACCAATTTACTGCTATACGTCCAATACCAATAAATATTGGGAACAAGCTGCCGTCCACCCCGATTGGCTGCTCTCCGATTTGAGTCAAATCGCATCGGGTCAGACAAAAAAGTTGCATTTTTATGCTTTATTGAAATGAAGCAACGCAACATATTACTTCTTTTTCTTGTCGGAATGCTACTCCTTTTGTTGAGTTGGATGCATCTCTTTGTGCTCCAACAAGAACAAGGAACCTACAGCAGCTTGATTTTTTGGGAATTTCAAGTGCCCCGCTTGCTAAGCGCCCTCCTTGCTGGCGGAGGTCTTTCCTTGAGTGGCCTATTGATGCAAAACCTTTTTCAGAATCCGATGGCGGGTCCTTATGTCCTCGGGATCAATTCCGGTGCAAGTCTTTTCATATCCCTACTCATTTTGGGTGCCGCACCTTCGTTTTTAAACGAACTCAGTTACGTAAGTGCCGCCATGACCGGCGCTTTTTTGGCAGCTAGCTTTATGTTTGTGGTCTCCAAACGAGTGCAAAACACCCAATCACTGCTGGTGATTGGGCTGATGTTTGCAAGCTTTACAGGTGCTATTGAAGCGGTTTTGCAGTCGTTTGCGGCCCCAGAGCAAGTCAAACAGTTATTCATCTGGAACATGGGTTCGCTCCAACAAATGAGCGCGGCTCAAGCACCCTGGTTAGGGACCATCACCGTTTTTGGCATGGCAACAACCTTATTTTTAGTGAAAGGACTGAATGCCATGGTGCTCGGTGATGCACACGCACTTCAACTTGGCATCAAAGTCAAGCAACTCAAAATTGTTATTTTATTTGTGACCGCGCTACTCGCCGGAAGCATTACCGCCTATTGTGGCCCAATCGCCTTTGTGGGCTTGGCCATCCCAAATTTAGCGCGCGCGTTGCTCAAAACACAAGATCACCTCTTGCTCATTTTGTTTTCTGTTGTGGCCGGAAGTTTTTTTCTGGTTGCTATTGATGTGCTCATTTTGTTACTAGACCCTTGGATGACCATTCCTGTAAATGTCTTAACAGCCGTTATTGGCGCGCCTTATGTTGCTTACCTCATGTTACGTCAAAGATGATCACTATTCAACAGGCACAAGTCGGGTATCACACTACGCTCATTGACATCGCGCAATTAGCGCTCCCTGCAGGTCAAATTTACGCGCTCATTGGCCGAAACGGATCAGGAAAATCTACGCTGCTGCAAACGCTGATTGGGCAATTGCCCTTGCGTGCAGGCAGCATTTCTGTTGGTGCGTTTACACTCGAAGAGCTGCAAAAAAATGCCGCGCTGCGTGCAAAACAAGTTTCTTTTGTTGCGAGCATGTTTACAGGGGTAGAGGCCTTGACGCTTCGTGCTTATGTTTCCCTTGGTCGTGTACCACACTTGGGCGCTTTTGGCCGCTTGCAAGCAACAGATTTACAATTTGTGGACAAAGTACTCCAAGTGCTTAACTTATGTGACCTAGCCCAAAAGGATACGCGCAAGTTAAGTGATGGCGAACGACAACTCGCAAGCTTGGCGCGTGCAATTGTTCAGGATACGCCATTAATGGTTCTAGATGAACCTGCTTCTTTTTTGGATTATTTCAATCGGGAATTGTTGCTAGATCAACTCCAACATTGGGTGCAACAAAAGCCTGAGCGCAGTGCTGTCTTTTCGAGTCACGACATCGATTTGTGCTTGCAAAAAGGCATTCCGATATTGGTTTTGCACCAACAAAAACTGACGTTGTTGGCCAAGCCAACCAAACAGGAGGTAATGGCCTTGCTTTAGACCGTCATGATGTCTTTTTCCTTGAGCTCTACAAGCTCATCTACTTTTTTGATGTAGCTATTGGTGATTTTTTGAATTTCTTCTTCACCTACTTTAACCATGTCTTCAGATAAACCTTCGTTTTTAAGGTCTTTAATCATGTCTAGCGCGTCTTTACGGTTGTTGCGGACACCAATTTTGGCGTTCTCAGCTTCGGTTTTGGCGCGCTTCACTAGATCGCGACGACGTTCTTCAGTGAGAGGCGGAACAGTAATGATGAGTTGCTCTCCGTTGTTTTGTGGGTTGAGGCCAAGATTGGCATTGATAATTCCCTTAGCGATATCGTTGAGCAAAGGTTTTTCCCAAGGTTGTACAATAATGGTACGGGCATCTGTGGTATTGACGTTAGCCACCTGATGTAAAGGCGTCATGGAGCCATAATACTCAATCATTACACTATTGAGCATCGCAGGACTGGCCTTTCCTGCACGGATTTTAACCAGTTCGTTTTCGAGGTGATTCAAGGATTTTTGGTTGGCTTCCTTGAATTCGTCGTAGATCATTGTAAGTTCTTCTGTCATGATGCGCTAACTAAAGTTCCGACAGGCGCTCCTTCCATTAACTTGCGTAAATTGCCGGGAGTGTCCATGTCAAATACGATGATGGGTAAATTGTTTTCTTTGCAGAGGGTAAATGCGGTCATATCCATGACGTTAAGGCCTCTGGCATATACTTCGTCAAATGAGATTTGGTCAAATTTAGTGGCGCTGTTATCTTTGAATGGATCTGCGGTATATATACCATCTACGCGTGTACCTTTAAGGATCACTTCTGCATTGATTTCGATCGCGCGCAAAGACGCAGCAGAATCTGTGGTGAAGAAAGGATTGCCTGTTCCGGCTCCAAAAATGACAACTCTGCCTTTTTCAAGGTGCCGCATGGCGCGTCTGCGTACAAATGGTTCTGCAATTTCTTTCATTTCGATGGCAGATTGCAAACGGGTAATGACGCCAACTGATTCAAGTGCAGATTGTAGAGCCATAGAGTTGATCATGGTGGCGAGCATTCCCATGTAATCACCGTGGGTGCGGTCCATTCCGCCTTGTTCAGCTTGCACTCCTCTGAAAATATTTCCTCCTCCAATGACAATTGCGATTTCGACACCAGCTTCATTCAGTTCTTTGATTTGCTGTGCATAAGCACTAATGCGTGCGTTGTCAATACCAAATTGTTTGTCTCCCATCAGAGACTCACCCGAGAGTTTGAGAAGAATTCGTTTGTATTTCATATGCAGGACAAATATAGTAGGAATCGTGTTTATATCAATTTAGGGGTAAAAAAAAAGCTACCGATTTCGATAGCTTTTTTTTCAAATGTGTCTTTATTAGCTTAAAGAGAAGCGTTTAAATTCTGAAACAGTAAGACCTTTTGCGGTGCTGTTCAAGAATTGCTCTACAGTGAGTTTGTTGTCGCGTACAAATGCTTGGCTCAACAAGGTGTTTTCTTGGAAGAATTTGTTCAAGCGACCCAATGCGATTTTCTCAGCCATGTCAGCTGGTTTACCTTCTTGGATAGCTAATTCTTTACCAATTTCGATTTCGCGCTCGATGGTGCGCTCATCTACACCATGCTTGTCTACGGCGATAGGAGCCATAGCTGCTACTTGCATCGCCACTTGACGACCGGCTTCAGCTACTTCTTCTCCTGCAACCGTTAAGCCAACAAGTGTAGCTAATTGGTTACCTGGGTGGTTGTAGGCAACTACGTTTTCGCCGCGAACAACTGCAAAGGCAGATAAATCTAATTTTTCGCCGATTACACCAACTTGTTCAGTGATTTTTTCTTCAACTGAAAGTCTGTCGTCGTAAGCAAGCGCTTTTAAGTCTTCTGCTGTTTCAGGCAATTTGTTGAGTGCGATGTCTACTAAAGATTGAACGAAAGCAACGTAACCATCGTTTTTAGCAACGAAGTCAGTTTCACAGTTAAGTGCTAGGATCACACCAGCTTTACCATCGGCAGTAGCTTGTGCCATGATCAGGCCTTCTTTAGCCTCATTACCACCGCGCTTGGCTGCGATTTTTTGACCTTTCTTACGAAGAATATCGATGGCTGTTTCGAAATCGCCATTGGCTTCTACCAAGGCATTTTTGCAATCCATCATTCCTGCGCCTGTCTGTTGGCGCAATTTGTTTACATCTGCAGCTGTGATAGCCATTTTATGAGAGTTTTATTGGTGAATTATTCTGCACTTTCTGTAGCTTCAGCAGTAGCATCTGCTGGTGCTTCAGCTGTTGCTTCAGCTGTTGCTTCGTCTTTGTCGGTAGCTTTCAAGTTTTTACGATCTTCTAAACCTTCTTTGATCGCACCGCAAATTGCGTCGAGAATCAAGGTGATTGATTTAGTTGCGTCGTCGTTGGCAGGGATAGGGAAGTCTACCAATTTAGGATTAGAGTTGGTATCTACCATTGCAAACGTAGGAATGTTCAAACGACGTGCTTCTGCGAGCGCGATGTGTTCTTTAAGAATGTCGACGATGAAAATTGCAGCTGGCTGACGGGTCATGTCGGCGATAGAACCAAAGTTTTTCTCGAGTTTCTCGCGTTGACGGCTTTTGAATAGTTTTTCGCGTTTGTTGAGGGTGTCCCAGGTACCGTCAGATTTCATTTTGTCGATGAGCGACATTTTGCGAATAGACTTACGAGTGGTTTGGAAGTTGGTCAACATACCACCTGACCAACGCTCCGTTACAAACGGCATGTTGACAGCAGCTACGCGCTCAGCAACGATTTCTTTGGCTTGTTTTTTCGTCGCGACGAAAAGTACTTTTTTACCTGATTTCGCAATTTGCTTCATTGCAGCACATGCGTGGTCAAGGTGAACGAGTGTTTTATTGAGGTCAATGATGTGAATTCCTTTCTTCTCTTCGAAGATGTAAGGAGCCATTGCCGGGTTCCACTTGCGCTTGAGGTGACCAAAATGTACACCTGCGTCGAGTAGGGTTTCAAAAGTTAATTTAGACATATTGTGTTTTTGTTTACGTTCCTAATTAAAAAAGCAACATTGAAGGGGCCTAAGGGCAAGTGCTCCAATGCTTGGATGCTAAACAGTCCAGATAGCGGATTAACGCTTGGAGAACTGGAATTTCTTTCTTGCTTTTGGTTGACCTGGTTTTTTACGCTCAACCATACGTGGGTCGCGTGTCATGAGGCCTTCTACTTTGAGCATTGGTTTGTAGTCTGCAGATACTTCAACGAGCGCACGTGAAATACCCAAACGCACTGCTTCTGCCTGACCATTGATACCTCCACCAACAACGTTTACTTTGATATCGTACTGACCTGCTGTTCCGGTAAGTGCAAATGGCTGGTGAACTTTGGCTTGAAGAAAGTCAATTGGAAAAAATTCGTTCATCTCGCGCTTATTGATCGAGATTTTACCGTTTCCTTTGGTTAAATAAACGCGGGCAACCGCTGTTTTTCTTCTTCCTAATGCATTAATGACTTCCATACGATTTATTTGAGGGTATCAAGATTCAATAATTCAGGTTGCTGTGCCTCGTGGCTGTGTGCAGCACCTTTGTATACTTTGAGGTTGGTGTAAAGTTTGCGACCAAGTGTATTTTTTGGAAGCATACCTTTGATTGCCTTTTCGATGAGGCGCTCAGGATGGTTTTTGAGCATGTTCTCGGCAGAGGTAAAACGCTGACCACCTGGATAACCAGAGAAGCGAACGTACTCTTTATTTTGGAGTTTCGTTCCTGAAAAGGCGATTTTCTCCGCGTTGATCACGATCACATTGTCACCACAGTCCGCATGCGGTGTGTAACAGGTTTTATATTTTCCACGGATGACTTTGGCAACTTTACTCGCCAAACGTCCGACTGTTTGACCTTCAGCATCCACAACATACCATTTCTTATCGGCAGTTTCGGTATTACCAGCTAACGTTCTGTAACTTAATGTGTTCACGGTTCTTTCTGTTAAATAAAAAACTTAATTTCCCTAAATTTAGGGGTGCAAAGATACAACTATTGTGTTTATTTACAAACGAAAAGCAGAAAAAATCTAAGATTATTTTGCTTTGAAGGCTGAAATAGCTGCTCGGGTAAACTCACTAAGCACCAAGCGACCACTAATTGCAGCGCGATCCAGTAGTAATTGATCCCAATTTTCTGTGCCTTCCCAGAAGATTTGCTTGAGTTCTTGCATGGCCTCTGGGTTTGAATTTGCGAGTTTGGTACTGAGTGTTTGAATAGCGGCATCTAAGCTTGCTTCGTCCTCGTATATTTCTGTGTAGAGTCCTTTTTCTTTGGCCCATTGTGCACTGCGCCATTCTGTGGCGTTGATAGCGAGTTCGCTCATGGCAGAAAGCCCAATTTTACGCTCTACTGCTGGTCCAACCACAAAAGGACCAATACCAACGGCTAGTTCTGAAAGTTTGACGTCAGCTTTGGTTGTTGCAAAACAGTAGTCTGTGGCCGAGGCCAAGCCTACGCCGCCGCCAACTGCTTTTCCTTGAACGCGTCCGATGATGAGCTTCGGCGCTTTGCGACAGGCGTTGATGACCTTTGCAAAGCCGGAGAAAAAGGCCAGGCCAGTCTCGAGATCTTGAATACTAATCAGTTCATCAAAACTTGCGCCAGCGCAAAATGCTTTACTTCCTTGAGACTGGAGTACCAATACTTTGGTGCGTTCGTCGGCGGCTACTTCTGTGATGGTATCGGCAAGTGATTGGAGGATATGGCCGGGGAGCGCATTGCTCATAGGGTGTCCGAAAGTGATAAGCCCAATGCCATTTGCGGTAATTTCGGTTAGTACAAAACCGTTTTCGTGTGTGTTGTCCATATTTATTTAAGCGTGAAACTGTCTGTGCCAATGAGGAGACCTTCGCAGTAAATGCGCACTTTGTAGGTTCCTTTTGCGGCTTCTTCTCCTTTGAGTTCGTAGTAGATAGTGAGGTCGAGTGCTTGATTTTGGTAGTCGACTTCTTTGCGCTGAGAATAAGCAGTATTGCCGTTTTCAGTTTCGGTTACAAAATTGCTGCTCGCTTGCAGTACCTGACCGTCGGGTCCGGTAATTTGGAGGTACACATTTTTACGACCTGCACTAGATAAGACGTTTTCGGATAGCGTAAAACTACTGCGGAACTGCACGGCGTTTTTAGCTCTGTCGGTAACTTCCATAGAATTGTTTAGGCGTTGTTTGAGTGCCTCTGATTGAATATTGTAGGCTTGAAGCTTGCTGCCTTTTTTGACTTGTTGTTGAGATTCTTCGGCTTGCTTGCGGTAGGTGTCGCGCTCGTTGGTGGTGGTAGATAACCTGACATTGGTTTCTTCGAGGCGGCTGCCTAAGTCGATATTGAGCGTGTTGAGTGAGTCGATGGTGCGGGCATAGCTGCGCATGATCCCACGAAGCGTTTCGTTTTCCTTTCTGGCTTTGACGAGGTCGCGGGCCGTCATTTTTGAACGCTCTAGTTTTTGGAGTAGTTGTGTGATTTGTGCTTTTTGGGCATTGAGGCTGTCTGCTTTGGTGGCATCTTTTTCGATAAGTTTGTTGTAATTGCGCAGCATCTGTTGAAGGTCTTGTTTCAGGTCTTTTTTCATGCTGCCTGTATAGCCAGAAAGCGCGGCTTCCATGTCGGCCATGTCGGCCAGAAGCGCGGTGTTCTTGTTATTGCAGGTATTTAGTGCTGCACGTTGTCTAGACCAAGCAAGGGTGAGGCCTGCAAGTCCAGCTAAGAGAATGAAAATGAACACGAAATAAAAGCCATTCGATTTTTGAGGTGCTTGAGGTTGAGTTTCCATTTGATTGCGTTTGATAATCAAAAATACAAAAGAAATTCTAGGTTTCTATGGTTTTTGGATCTAGTGCTGAAATTGCCAGCACACTTCTTTGGTAAAACGCAAAATGCTGTCTGTCCCGACTGCACTAAAACGCGCATCGCTACTTGCGGGGTACGGACCACCGTGGTGCATGGCGTGGTCTATGCTTACGCCGGTGGGCACGCCATTGACAATGATGCGTCCGGCTTTGAGATGTAGCATTTGTTGTATTGCAAGCGCAATTTTCGGGGGGCTTGCGCAAAATACACTGCAGGTGAGTTGCCCGCCCAATAAGTCAAAAAGGTCAGCGAGTTGTTTAGTCTTTGAAAAGAAACTCAACACCGCGAACGGCCCAAAAACTTCTTCCAATAGGGTTGCTTCTTGAAGCAGCTGTGCAAAATCGGGTTGAACGAGTGCCCAGCGTCCGAGTAAGCCACTCGCTTGCTGTGTGGTTTGGTGTTGAACAATTCCTTTTACTTGAAAAACTTGTCTTTTGCGCGCTTCAAACTTTTGATAAATATCAGGATGCAGCATCGGTACTGCCGTTTGTTGTCCAAGCGCACTTAAAAGGGCTTTTTTAAAGTGCTCAAAATGGCTTTCGTGAACAAGTATAAGTCCTGGCTTTGTGCAAAATTGGCCGGCATCGGTACAGATAGAACTGGCCAATTGTTGAGCGGCAACGGCTACTGAAGCTTCCGGATAATCTTCGAGCAACAGCACAGGGTTGAGGCTACCCATTTCTGCAAAAACAGGAATAGGAGCTGGCCGTTGCGCTGCTAAATCCATGAGTGCGCGCCCTCCTTTGATGCTTCCTGTAAATCCGATTGCTTGTATGCGAGGGTGCTGTGCGAATGTACTTGCCCAATAATGGGTATTGTCAATTACATGGCTAAAAATAGCGCTCGGAAGCGCAAGTGTGGCAAGTGCGCGCTCCACACAATTGGCAACGGCCTTACTCGTGCCCACATGCATAGGGTGTGCTTTCAAGACCACACAGCAACCCGCCGCTAGCGCTGCAACAGCATCGCCGCCCATAGTAGAATAGGCTAAAGGAAAGTTGGATGAGCCCAAAACGAGAACAGGGCCAATGGGCAAGCGTTTTTTGAGCAGGGTTTTGGCATCTTGAGTGAGCTCAGATTGTTTTTCCCACGGCATCTTTTGGATGTGCTCGGCAAAAAGCAAGATGGTTTGGGTGAGTCTTTTGAATTCGGCTTCAAAGCGCGCTGCACTCAAGCCGCTCTCTTTGATGTAAAGCGCTTGGATCAGGGTTTGATCTGCAATTAGGTTGTTGCTGATCAAAAAAAGCAGTTCAGCTCTTTGGGCCGGAGACATGCTGCCAAATTGAGCTTGCGCAGGCATGATGCGCGCTTCCCAATCTTTTAGAAAAGAAGGCGGAGTGGGGAAATACAGTTGGGTATCCCAGGTGTTTAGGGCAGCTTGGAAGGTCCTGAAACCTTTGGACATGCTGTTAGGCTTCTGTAAGCTCAAAATGATAGCTTTCCATAATTTGGTTGGCTAACATTTTTTTACAGGCGGTATCCACTTTTTGTTCGGCTTCGGCCATGTTGGCTGCTTCGACAAAAAGACGGATGTGCTTACCGATGCGGACGCCATCGATTTCGGCGAGGCCGATGTTTTTCATGGAATTGGTTACGGCTTTACCTTGTGGGTCAAGAAGCGCGTCTAGTGGCATGACGTCGATTTCAGCTTTGAATTTCATGTTTTTTGAATTGAAAATGTTCAATGATGGATAAAATCAGGTACAAAATTACAATTATTGGAATGGCCCAAACCAAAAAAAGTGGAATACTTATTAACGAAATCAGCAGTAAAGTGTAGCGGTATTGGTTGTTTTTCCAAGTAAAAGTCTTGAACTTGAGCGCCAATAACGGTAATTCGATCACCATCAGCACTGAGAAAAGCACCGCAATAATACTTAAGGTGTAGCAATCAAACAGGCTTTGAATAAACCTTGATTGATGACTCCAGTTGGGCAATTCATACCAAAAATAAAGTGGAAAAAACGCAAAGAAAATGGTGGCGGTTGGCGTAGGCACACCGATGAATTTATCTGACTGACGCTCATCTAAATTGAATTTAGCAAGGCGAAACATTGCGAAAAAGGGAATGATGAGCGCAACGAATGGCAAAAATTGAATAGAGGCATTGTAGGTGTTGTTGCGACCGTAGAAAAAAGCCGCTTTCCAGTCGATGAGTTGCGCCACCACGTATTCTTGCGCTACCCCGCCATAGGTTTGAACACCATCTGCATTTTTGAAGAGACCGCTGGGGTCTATGCCTATAATGATCATGACAAACATGAAGATACCTGGTGCTACGCCAAAGCTCACGAGATCTGCTAAGGAATCGAGTTGCTTGCCAAGTGCACCATTGGATTGAGTAAGACGCGCTACAAAGCCATCTAGAAAGTCGAGTACAGCGGCAACAGCCAACGCATAAACAGCCCAATCGAGTCGGCCACTCAAACTAAAAATGATAGAGCAGATTCCACCGAGCAGGTTAAAGGAGGTGATGAGATTAGCCAGACCAAACATGTGTGTGTTTTTTGTAAAAGTACCTATTAAACACAATTTTTTGTGCAATTTTGAGTTTTTGTACCATGTTTTCAATCAAAAGCACTTTATTTCTTGCATTGTGCGGCCTTTCTGAGGTCTTCGCCCAAGATTTCAACCCGAAATACGCCAATGAATTTCTCAACATGGGCGTAGGTGCTGCAGCGCTGGGCATGGGTTCTGCAGTTGTAGCAGACATCGATGGCTTGCATGCAGGCGTTTGGAACCCGGCGGGTTTGCTGCATCAAGCGCAAGCAACAGAAATCGGCCTGATGCACGCTTCTTATTTTGGTGGTTTGGCTGCTTTTGATCATTTGGGTGTTTCTAAAAAACTCAATGACCGAACCGTATTGGCAGTAAATGTCATCAGATTGGGTGTAGATAACATATACAATACTACCCAATTGATAGACAACCAAGGAAATATCGACTACAGTCAGCTCCAGACTTTCAATAGTGCTGATTACGCATTAATTGGCTCCATTGGCAAGCCCACACGAATAGCGCATTTGAGTATGGGATTTAGCGCAAAAGTCATTTACCGTCACATCGGCGATTTTGCCAAAGCCTACGGTTTTGGTTTTGATGCAGGTTTGCAGTATCGACCAAATAAACATTGGTCGGCGGGCTTGAGTTTGCGCGATGCCACCAGTACCTTTAGTGCCTGGACTTACAACTTAAGTCCAGAAATGCAAGCCACCCTCCTAGAAACCAATAACGCGCTCCCTCAAAATGGCATCGAACAAATGTTGCCAAGAGTCGTCTTGGGTATTGCAGGCAAACTGCCACTCAAAAACGAAAAATATGAAATCGGAGGGCAGTTGAATGCCGAAATCACTACGGATGGTCCGCGCAACACCTTACTCTCTGGCGCTGTTTTTTCGCTAGACCCACGTGCCGGAGTCTACCTAAATTACGATCATAAACTCGTCCTCAGAACAGGCGTTTCACAATTTCAATTCTACCAAGATTTCGATCAGCAAAGGAAAATTGGTTTACAACCGCATTTGGGCGCTGGTGTGGTATTGCAAAATTGGACCATCGATTATGCCTTTACGCGCTTAGGTCTCGGAGGAGAAGGGTATTTCACGCACTTGTTTTCTCTCAAGTGGGCTTTTTCTGTTAGGCGCTGATCAGAAAAACTTACAACTAAAAATTGCGGTGTCGTCTACGTAGGGCAGGCTGCCTTTCCAGTCTTCTAATTTGGAGAAAATGATGTCGTTCATGTCTTCCATTTTGAGTGCAGAGAATGAGCGCACTTGCTTGATGAGCTGCTCTACACCAAATTGCCCTCCTTTTTCATTTTCTAGCTCCACTACACCGTCTGTAAATAGTACCATTGTCGATTTGGCCTGTAATTGCAACTTGCCAACGCGCACAAAAGGAAGCTCGTCGAGCATGCCCAAGCCAATGCAGCCTTCGGTCAAAAGCGTTGTGTTTTTTCCGCTTAAGATGAAGGGTTGGTTGTGGCCGGCATTCACATATTGGAGTTGCCGCGTGTAAGCATTGTAATGGGCAATGAAAAACGTGATGAATTTTTCGCCTTTGGCGTTTTTCATTACGAGTTTGTTGAGCTCTTCCATTAAAAAGGTCAATTCGAAACGCTGGTATTTGAATAGCGTTCGAATGGTTGCTTGAAAATTGGCCATGAGCAGCGCAGCGGTAATGCCTTTGCCACTTACATCTCCAATACAAATGATGTATTCTTCGTCGCCGAGCGGGATAAAATCATAGAAGTCGCCACCGACGGCGTGGCGTGGAATATAACGCCCTGAGATATCCATCTTTTTGTTGGAGGGCAATTCTTGCGGGAAGAGCAGTTTTTGCATTTCAGAGGCTAATTCGAGCTCCTTAGAAATCTGTTCTTTGATCTCATTTTGTGCGCTTAACTTGCGGTTTTCGAGCGCTACGGTTAAGATATTGGTCAGCGTTTGGGCAAATGAGAAATGGGCAGGTTCAAGTGCTTCTGTTTTGCTTGGTGTGGCTAAAAGCAAATAAGCCAGTGGGCGTTCTTGATGATAAATTGGAAGTACCGCCTGAAAGTCTTCAAGCAAAGCGCTGTTAGACGACTCTACAAGTGTGATCTCTTTAAACCTTGAAAGCTCAAGGGCGAGTTCTTCAGCGCCAATTTTTCTCTTATAGCCACTCTTGGCTGCGAGGGTCCAGCTTTCTTGCTGCAGGAGCAAAGCGAAGCGCGTAAAATGGAGTTGCTCTTTGAGGATGAAGGTGAAGATGCGGTACAACTGCTCTACAGCCATATTTGCATTGATGGCGTTTGTGAGCTCTAAAATAGAGTGCAAACGGTTGTCCTTGAGTTCAAGGTAAGACAAAGCAAGGTCTGACGCTGGGCGCATAAAAAGCAGTAAATTCGTTACGAAATTACATTTTTTTCGTTTCGGGGCTGTTTTTCTTGTTTTTCACGAAGAAATACCTATCTTTGCATTCCATTTTCGAAAAGTAATACTCATGAAAAAAGATATCCACCCATCAGATTACCGTTTAGTCGTATTTAAAGACATGTCTAACGAGTACGCGTTTATTTGTCCTTCTTGCGCAGAAACCAAAGAAACCATCTCTTGGGAAGACGGCAACGAATACCCACTCGTGAAGTTAGATATCTCTCACAAATCACACCCATTCTTTACAGGTATTGCACAATTCGTTGATACAGCAGGTCGTATCGATAAATTCAAGAACCGTTACGGTCGCCACATGAAATAATTGAGTTCGCTCAATCCAAATACTTAAGGCTCCTATCAGGGGCCTTTTTTTTTGCTTTTTTGGACCGCTTCATATGATCAGGTCAGTCTCCTTTTAAGCAAACTTTGCCGCTGCACGTGCCAAGCGATCATTCATCGCCAAACCTAAACCGTCATTTGGAAAAGACTCCACGTAAATTTGCGCTAAGCCAAGTGAATCTGCGTGGTGCAAGACGGCATACAAATTGCGCGCTGCTTCTATCAAAGAAGCATTTTTGCTCAAAATCAAATGAGGCCCAGTGACTGTTTGGTTTGGGCCAATTGTGATTTGCACTGCTGTTTGAGGTGTCTCTGCTGGTCTGAATCCTAGGAAGAGCGGTGTTTGTGTGGCATAGTGGTGCTTCACCATTCCGCTGGTCAGCACCCCACCTTCTGCATGTACTTTGGCAGCGGGCAAATAGCCCAATACTTCAGACAATGCTTCTGGTGTAATGCTTCCGTAGCGGTATACAACAACCTGGTCATCTATGAGGCCTATAATAGTGGATTCCAATCCTTCGTTACAGGAACCTCCGTCGAGGATGTACGGAATGCGACCTGCTAATTGTGCCTCGACATGTAACGCCGATGTAGGGCTCAATTGGCCATATAAGTTGGCACTGGGCGCGGCGAGTGGACGGCCAAGTTGCTGAAGTAGTTCTTGTAAAACTGGATGCTTCGGAAAACGAATGGCTACGGTGTCTTGGCCACCCGTGATGAGTCCACTGACCAAGCTACTTTTAGGTACAATAAACGTAAGTGGCCCTGGACTAAACGCATGGTAGAGCTTTTGAAATATTTCTGGAAAAACAGCGGTGTAGGGGAGTGCCGTTGTCAGTTCATCAAAATGTAAGATCAAGGGATTGGAGCTTGGGCGGCCTTTTGCTGCAAATATAGACAGCACCGCTTCTTCATTGTTGGCATCGGCGGCCAAGCCGTAAACTGTCTCGGTCGGAACGGCTACTGCCTGACCGGCTTGGATCAACCGCAGTGCTTTCAATAGATCTGTACCCAACTCGGTGTTCATAAGGCAAAGTTAGGTGAATATTAAAAAAAACGAAGTCTTTTGCGAGAAGGAAAGATTTTTGAGTGTAAATTTGTGTAGAATAATTCTAAATAAGATGCAAGTCATCCTCGCCGACAGCAATGAGCTCATACTTTTAGGTTTAAGAACCATCTTAAATGCAGAGACGGGTATCCGTATTGCCGGCGAAGCCAAAAACCAAGACGAGCTCATGGCGCAGCTCAAAACCTTTGGCGCCGACGTCGTGCTCATTGACTTCACTTCCCATGGCTTCAGCATCGATACCGTACCCAAAGCGCTTGCCAAATACAAAGACCTACGTTTTGTAGCCATTACCGAAGCGCAGCATGCGCCCATCTTAATTGACGCCCTCAAATCTGGGGTCACGAGTTACGTTAAAAAAGACTGCGAACTCGCCGAAATCATCGATGCAGTCAAAGAAACCGCACAAGGCAAACAGTTTTTTTGTGGTCAACTCCTCGAAACCATCCAAAAAGCTAATATAGATCTTGCAGAGCTCAATACCGAAGAGTTCAGTTGTGGCCCAGTAGTGCTTTCGGAGCGCGAAAACGAGATCATTACCCTAATTGCAGAGGGCCAGACCAACGAACAAATTGCCGAAATATTGTTTTTAAGCAAGCATACCGTCAATACTCACCGCAAAAACATCATGGCTAAATTGGGAGTTAAAAATACCGCGGGTATTGTAATGTATGCTGTCAAAACCGCTTTGGTCTCCCCAAATCGCTTCCTTTTTGCACCGAGTTTGGCCTAAAATGCCATACTGAATTTCAAGTTGAATAAGCGTTGGGTGAGGTAGTTGGGTACCGAATAAAATTTACCTTGTACGTCCTGAATCCATTGTTTGGAAAGCACATTATTGACGCCCAAAATATTGAAAATTTCTAAGGATATCAGCGCTTGGTCAAGCTGTTGCCAAGATTTTTTACCGAGCTTCATGTCAGTTTTTCCATGCAAAAGATCGTAAGAAAGCCCGAGATCTACCCTGAAATAGGAACGCATGCGCAGCGTATCTTTGTAGCGCGTAAAATCTGGCGGTCCGTAGGGAAGGCGAGAGCCGTATTGCAAGCCCATCTGAACTTTGAATGCTTCGTATCCGGGCATTTGATCTTGCACCAATGCACCAAAAGTAAGCCATTGGTCTGTAGGCCGAGGAATAAAACCTGGTAAAACAACCAATGAGTCTACTACGTCTTGATCTTCGCTGTATCCGAAGATGATGCGTTCTCCAGCGGCATTGTAGTAGTTGGTGTATTGGTCGCCAATAATATCTTCTTTGGTAGAGAGCAGCCCGAGCTTGAAAAAAGATTGGATTCCTTCGACAAATTCACCGTGTACATTGATGTCTAGTCCGTAGGCATACCCAACTGCATTGTTGTCGGCATAATAGCGCGTGCGGACGTTTTCGATTTCGTAAGGGTTGAGGTCCCAGAGGTACTTGTAATAGAGTTCGGTGTTGAGTTTAAATGGTGTTTGTCTGCCCCACATCTGAAATAAAAATTCAGAACCCGCCACCAAGTGTAAAGATTTTTGTGCTTGTACACCAAGTGCTAACTGGCCATCAAAGGTCCTGAATTCCCTGTAAAGAGGAGGTTGGTAATACAAGCCAGAAGAGAATTTGAAAAGCAAACCGCGCCGAACAGCTTTTCCATCTTGCCACATATAGGCTGCTGGAGCATAAGAGAAACTGAGTCGAGGCGTAAAGTAAGGTTCTTTATTGATGCTCGTGTAGCCGCCGCGCAATCCAATCTGGAAGTTGAATTTTCTTGTAGAAATGTCTAAGGTATCGACCATGCGGGTTTTTTGCCCAGCTTCATTTTTATAGGGCAGCTTGACAGTCACGATCTTTTCTTTACTAACATTGATCCATGAATTTGACCATTGGAAATAACCCGTGCTGCGGTAGCCGTCTAGACTCAAATTGCCTTTAATAGTCTCAAAAAGCACGATAGAATCTGGTTGTGTTTGAGGAAGGCTGTAGCCAGAAGAGTCGATGAGTCGCCACTCGCTGAGTTGATCGATAAACTGATCTGCCTGTACATTGAAGCCCCAAGCCAGTTCTGAAAAACGCTTTTTGGTTTTGTTGGCGTCGGTATAGGCGTCTTGAAGTAAATAACTACCGTTGTGGTAGGCATTGAAAATTTGAGCTTGCAAGCGGTTGCGCCCATGATTGAGAAAACCACCCACCCCTAAGGTAGCGATGGAGTCGCCAAATTCTTCTTTGGAAGGGTCGGTCTCGAGTTCGTTGATGTAGTATTGCCCGAGGATGTCAAAATACTCGCGCTCGTCTGATTGAAAGGCAGACAGGTAAAAATCTAACTTGGTCTTGTCTTTGGCATATTTAAGGGAAGTACCGCCCATAAGCGTTTGAAAGTTGGAGTTCTCTTGACCTTCAAAATAAATCATGAGCCGGTAAGCCTCATTGGCCGTACCGAAATCAGATTGAGCGGTTTGAGGCGCAAAGCGGTAGGCATTGGTCGAGAAATGGCCCAAGAAACTCCAAGTCCAGTATTCATTCAATTGATAGTTAGTCAGGATTTGCGCATCGGCAAATACAGGATTGTAGGCACCTTTTGTCGGGAGCGTATTCAAGAAATAACCGTTAGAACGATAGCGCGCACCGACCAGAAAATTAAAGCGCTGATTGACAGCTTCTTCTATGTGCGCCTCCACACCGAGTAAAGATGCCATAGCAGAAGCATGAAAAGCGGTAGGTGTTTTGTAAGTGATATCGAGTACAGAACTCAGCCGATCGCCATAATTGGCCGCAAATCCGCCAGCACTGAAACGGACGTCTTCTACCAAAGAGGAATGAATAAAACTCATGCCTTCTTGCTGCCCGCTGCGCGTCAGAAAAGGTCGGTAAACCTGAAAACCATTTACATATACAAGGTTTTCGTCGTAGTTGCCACCTCGTACGTTGTAGTTTGAGGTGAGTTCGTTGTTAGAGGTAGCAGCAGTAGTAAGCGTTAAGGTGCGTTCAAGCCCCACAATACCCTTTAAGTTCAATTGAGGCAACGGTTCAATTTCAAAAGGATTTTGACCCTCTTGGCGCACTACCACGCCTTGGTTATCCTGAATCGAGAAATTTTGATCGGGTAATTCTTGGAGCGGATTGCTGCCGGTGATCATTGTATTCAAAGTGAGTGTTATCGCTTCATATACATATTGAATTTCAATCAAATCGCCAACACTTAAACCACTAAAAGTATAATATCCTTTGTCGTCGGTGGAGGTCGAAAGAGGAATATTGACCGATTTGTTGGGAAGTATTTTCAATTCAACTCGAGCACCTACTGCAGGTCGCTTTCCTTTGAGGTAGCAATGACCAAAGACCGCGACGTCTTGTGCCCAAAAGAGCAGTGGAGTGGCCAGAAAGAAAAGAAGTAAAAGATGCTTCATTATTGCAAAGTTACAATCCTTAACGACCATTCTTGCGCTTTATTTGCTTTTCGCACATTTTCATGTCTTAGAAGTTTCACTTACATTTGTTTCATGTTGCCTTTTGATAAGATAGTTATTGGTCGCAGAGAACTCGCCTGGCTCCCAGACTTTGGCTTGGCACAAGTCAAGGCAAAGGTGGACTCAGGGGCCTATACATCTAGTATTCATGTCAGTTCTTGCTATCTCGATGGAGCAGTTTTGAAAGTAATTTTCCTCGACGACAAACACGCCGCTTACACGGCAAAGGAGATGATATTTACCAAATTCAGAACCAAAAAAGTAAAAAGCAGCACCGGGCAAGTACAAGAACGATTTTTTGTATTCGGCACCATAGAAATTGCCGGTGAAAAATTTAAGACAGAGTTTTCGCTTACCATGCGCCAAGGCATGCGCTATCCAATCCTACTTGGTAGAAAAGTACTCAACAAACGATTTATCGTTGACACCAGTAAAAAATATATCCACGCATCCACCCATCAAACTGCATGAAAATCGCCATTCTCTCCCGCAACTCTCATTTATACTCTACCCGAAGGCTGGTTGAGGCAGCTGAAGCAGCTGGTCACGAAGCCCATGTCATTGACCACCTAAAGTGCAATATCGAAATTGAGCAAACAGGCCCAGCACTTTTCTATCACAATCAGTACCTCAAGGGTTTCGATGCCGTGATTCCACGCATTGGCGCCTCGGTCACTTTTTACGGGACGGCCGTGGTGCGTCAATTTGAAATGATGAACGTATTTACAGCCGTTGGTTCGCGTGGAATCATACATTCTCGCGACAAACTTCGCTGCTTGCAAGTGCTCTCCAAAGAAGGGATTGGCTTGCCAAAAACGGTTTTCACCAACTATTCAAAGGATGTCAAGCATGTGGTAAAGAGTGCTGGAGGTGCGCCTGTTGTACTCAAGTTACTCGAAGGAACCCAAGGCTTGGGTGTGGTTTTGGCAGAAAACCTCAATGCAGCACAATCTGTATTAGAGGCTTTCAATGGTTTAAAGGCACGCGTAATTGTTCAAGAATTTATCCGCGAGGCAAAAGGCGCAGACATCCGTGCATTTGTTGTTGATGGGGAGGTGGTAGGAGCCATGAAGCGCCAAGGTTTACCTGGTGAGTTTCGTTCCAATTTACACCGTGGCGGCACATCTGAGGTCATTGAACTCACAACCGAAGAAAAGTATACCGCTATCTTGGCGGCCAAAGCAGTTGGTTTAGGAATCGCTGGTGTAGACATGCTGCAATCTGAGCGCGGGCCCTTGGTTCTGGAGGTGAATTCTTCTCCAGGCCTAGAAGGTATTGAAAAAACCACTCAAACTGATATCGCCGGTAAAATCATCTCTTACATCGAGAAGAATGTCAAGCGCTAGAAAGGTTCAGCACCGTAAAATGGTTATGCTTGGGCAAGAAATTCTGCCCGGCAAAAGCGTGCAATTGAATTTAGAAGTTGCGCATCTGCACACCCGCACCCCCATACAAGTTCCCGTGCTTGTCGAGCGCGCCAAAGAAGATGGCCCGACAGTTTTAGTGATGGCTGGGCTACACGGCGACGAACTCAATGGCATTGAAATTGTGCGCCGTTTTTTGCGCAAGAAGCTCAATAAGCCCTCTAAAGGTACCATCATTTGTTTGCCGATCTTCAATATTTTTGGCTTTCTCAATCTGCAGCGCGAGTTGCCCGATGGCCGCGACCTCAACCGCAGTTTTCCCGGTTCCAACACCGGATCGCTGGCCTCCCAATTTGCCTATCACTTCATGAAAGAAATTGCGCCACACTGCGACTACCTCATTGATTTTCATACCGGTGCTGCACAGCGCAATAATTATCCGCAGATCCGCTGTGTTTTTTCAGATCAAGAAAGCGTTGAGCTCGCTAAAGTGTTCAACCCGCCCTTTATTTTACATTCGAGCTTGATTGCCAAGACACTGCGCGAAAGCATGGTGAAGCGCAAGAAAAAAATCCTGCTTTTCGAAGGCGGCAAATCGAATAACATCGAAGAAAATGTAGTAGAAGAAGGTTTGAATGGCCTCAAGCGCGTCATTGCCCATTTAGGGATGCGCAACTACAAAATTGATATTTCCAAAGACCGCGAGCCCATATTTATCGGTGAGAACAAATGGATGCGCGCCCCATCAAGTGGCATGTTTCAGTGTTTTGTCCTCAACGGAACCCGCGTTCAAAAAGGCGAAATCCTCGCCCTAGTTACTGACCCCTACGGCAAGTACGAAAAGCAAATCAAGGCGAGCCAGACCGGTTACGTCATTTGTATCAACGAAGCGCCCGTTGTGTATAAAGGCGATGCCATTATTCATCTAGCCAAAGAATTACCACAACTTTGACCTTATTCAAAAAATGACCATGAAAAAATTATTGCTCACCATCTTCTTCAACAGTCTTTCACTCCTTTTTATTGCACAAGCACCTTTTACACCCAAACAATTTTTGGGCTACAACATTGGCGAGCAATTTACGCGTCACCACCGCGTTGTGGATTATTTTTACGCCTTGGAAAAAGCATTTCCCAGCAATATAAAAGTGGTAAAGACGGGTCAAACGTATGAGAAACGAGATCTCTTGCTTTGTTATATTGGCACTGCCGAAAACCTCAAGAAATTAGAAGAAATCCGTCAAAAACACCTCACTCAAGCTGCCGATGAGCAGCTCGCCATTGTTTGGTTGTCATACAACGTTCATGGCAACGAAAGCTCAGGTACAGAAGCTGCCATGCAAACGGCGTATCGCTTGCTCACCGATAAAATAAGTTACTTAGAAAACACGGTGGTCATTATGGACCCCTGTCTGAACCCCGACGGCCGCGATCGCTACGTCAATTTTTATTACCAGTACGGTGCAAATCCGGTAGATATCGAGCGTTTTAGTGCCAGCCATAACGAAACTTGGCCAGGCGGGCGCCCCAACCACTACCTTTTTGACCTCAATAGAGACTGGGCCTGGATGACCCAAATTGAATCTGCAATCAGAGTGCAGCAATACAACCAATGGTTGCCGCACGTACATGTCGATTTTCACGAACAAGGGATCAATGAACCTTACTATTTTCCGCCAGCAGCTGAACCGTATCATGAAGTGATCACAGACTGGCAGCGCGATTTCCAAAAAGAAATTGGCAAAAACCACGCTGGTTATTTTGACAAAGCGGGCTGGTTGTACTTCTCCAAAGAAATTTTCGACTTGCTCTACCCAAGCTACGGCGACACCTACCCAACCTACAGCGGTAGCATAGGCATGACCTACGAGCAGGGCGGAAGCGGGCGCGCAGGCTTAGCGGTCATTACCCAAGTGGGCGACACCCTTCGTTTGGCCGACCGCGTGGCGCATCATGTCACTACAGGGCTTTCAACTGTGGAAACGAGCGCGCGCAATGCTCAAAAATTGGTTGCCGAATATCAGAAGTTCCGCAAACAGAAAACCTACAAATACAATTCCTATGTATTGCGCGGCACAAAAGCAAAAGTAGATCCGATTCTTGATTTACTCGGTAAGAACAAGATTGATTGGCAAGTCGTAAGTACGAGTACCCAAGCCATTCAGTCCAAAGGCTACCATTACAGTTCTGGCTTGGTAGAAGGTTTCAAATTGGAAATAGGAGATATCGTCATTTCAACGCAACAAGAAAAAGGCACTTTGGTTTCGGTGTTGTTCGAGCCGCGCACCAAACTTTCAGACAGCCTCACTTATGACATCACCGCCTGGACGCTTCCGCATGCCTATGGGCTAGATGGTTTTGCAGTGGAAGCCATACTCAAAGCCACACCATTTATTCCTGTTCCAGCACCAAAATCAGATTTCCTAGCCACAGAAGGTTTTGTCGCCTATGCCGTTCGTTGGGAGTCTTTGCGCACCGCTCAATTTCTAAATGCAGTGCAGCAAGCGGGCTTGAAAGTTTATTTTCACGAGAAAGGATTCAAGTTAGCTGGTCTAACCTATGCGCCTGGCACACTCCTTTTGTTAACAGGCGAAAACAAGCGTCCAGATTTTCATGCAATCGTCAATGATTTTGCTGCTCGCTATGGCGTCGACATCAAGGGTCTGGTGACTGGAATGGTTGATGGCGGCACTGACTTTGGTTCTTCATCAGTGAAGATGGTCCCTAACCCACGAGTAGGTATTTTGGCCGGAGACAGCTTTTCTTCGCTCAACGTAGGCGAGATTTGGCATTTCTTCGAGCAGCAACTCGTCAAACCTGCTCACCTCATTTTTGAAGGCGATATCGACGCTGCCCTGAGTCAATTGGATGTTTTGTTCGTGCCAGAGGGCGGTTTTGACATTGCGGGCAATGATGCGCTCAACTCTTGGGTGCGCAAAGGCGGAACCCTAATTGTAATAGGTGGTGCCATCGATGCACTTGCTGCCGACCAAGGCTTTGGTATCAAGCACAAAGAAAGTCAGGCTGTTGCAAACGCCCCAGTGAGCTATGGTAACCAAGAGCGCGATCAAATTTCAGATGCCATTACAGGCGCCATTTATCCGTGTATCATTGATAAAAGTAACCCAATGGTTTTTGGATATGATTTTTATTACACCTTGCGCCAAGGCGCCACAACTTATCAAATCGATGGGAAGCCAGCATTTGCGCTAGCCAAAAACGCCACTGCTGTCAATGGTTTTGTAGGCGCGCGCGTCAAAGCACAGCAATCCGAAGCACACATCGCCGGATCTGTGCCTTACGGCCGCGGCACCATCGTCTATTTCATCGACAACCCGCTCTTCCGCGGTTTCTGGGAAAGCGGCAAATTAATGGTAGTGAATTCAATTTATTTTGTGAATCAGTAGATTTTCAGGTACAAACCCTGCAGTTTTTCACGAGCCAACTACCTATTTTAGCGCATATTTACGTTATACGAGCAACGTATTATTTTATTGCTATGCGACTACTATTATTATTTCTTTTGTTTTCTGGTTTTTCTTTTGGGCAGTGGAGCTCTGTTTTTAGCTTGCCAAATAACGGTTTGGGTTATGAGGTTCTGCGTTCCATTTCGTTTAGCGATACCCAACATGGTTCAGTGGTTGGTGTTTTTTCATCTGATACCGCCAACTATTCGAATATCTACCTTACCAATGATAGCGGTCAGCAATGGGTTAGCAGCTTTACAACAGATTTTACACTTTACAAATGTATCCGACTCAACGCACAAAAAGCAGTTGCAGTTGGTCGAAAGGTAATCGGCACAACTTCAGTTTTATCTTGCTCTTTTTCAACTCAAGACGGCGGAATTACTTGGCAGACAGATACCATTGCTAATGAACCTTTTGATTCCCAAACATGGTTTATAGGTCTAAATTTTGCCATGAGGGCAGATGGTGTAGGTTTGGTAACGTGTGGCATCAATATATACCAAACACAAGACGGCGGTCAAACTTGGTTAGGTTCAGTAGCTCAAGGAAGTTTGTTTAATCCAGTTTTGTTAGCGAATGAATTTTCCTCTTTTAGCAATCAAAATGTAGTTCTGATTGATCCGCTTAGTTTAGTTCAAACCACCTTGCAATGGGGTTGTGCTTGCGATGGTTACTTGTTAAATTATGGTATTTACAACAATAAGGTTTTTCGCAATGTGTTTGGCATGAATGGTAGTTTACTTGGTTATAATTCGTCTTATTATAATGCGATTTCAATAACTACAAGCCCTTTCGATTCTGGTCTCAACCTGCATTTTCCAGGTGAAAATTTTGATAAAGGAATGGCCACCTCATCGGCAATATTCTTAACCCAAAATGGACAAATTTACAGCAGCACAAATAATGGAACAAGCTTTTTCATTCAGGAATCTTCGGGATTTGACACTACCTACTTTAAGTTTGAAGAGCTTCATTTTGTAAACGACAACCTAGGATTTGCAATCGGATGGGATCAAATTTCTAATGAATATCACATTATCAAAACAACCAATGCCGGCGGCTTTACCAACAATATTGTTTTTAATCCAATTCAAATCCTCTCAGTACCCGAAAACCCACAAGCAGAAAACTTCCAAATTTACCCCAACCCAGTTTCAGATCAAGTCAACATTCCGGCGGCTTATGCAACAGAATTTACAGCATATAGCATTTTTTCAACCGAAGGCAAATTAGTGCAATCGGGTCAAACATCTGCACAAATTGATGTAGTCAACCTTCCTATCGGGAACTATACTTTGGTTATACAAAACAAGACCCAAAATCGCTATGCGAAGGTGTTGGTAGTGAGGTAGGGTTTTAAAAACAAAGCTTTTTTCCTATTTTTATAGGAATTCATGACCCGCTGCTACTTATTCATATTCTGCACGTTCTGCCTCGTATCTTTTGATGCGAATGCACAAGATATTTGGGGTTGGGCTTTAGATGGATTTGCGGGCAGCGAATCAAAATCGGTAGTTTACAACCAAAGTGGTGAGGCCTATGTTTGTGGGCACATTACAAGCTCGACAAATTTTACTGCTGCCGTAAGTTCCTCAGCTGTGGCTGGTGGTAGCGATGTTTACTTGGCTAAGTATGCACCAAATGGTGCGCTCATATGGGCGCAAACCTACAACGGAACAGGTCTTGACAAAGCGACAGATTTAGCGATTGGCTCAGACGGGCAGGTGGTACTTACCGGTACATTTACCGGTACTTTTCAGGCAGGTTCATTTAGTGTGAGTTCGCAAGGTGCTGCGCAAGATGTGTTTATTCTTAAAGTAAATGCATTTGGGCAACCCGTTTGGCTTTTAAAGGAGGGCGGTAGCGGTATCGAAAGCACTACGGCAATTACCATTGATGCGCAATTGAATGTTTTGATTTGCGGACAATTTACAGGCCAGAGCACTTTACAAGGTAGTTCTTACACGAGCCTTATCGATCCGCAAACCAATATACAAGGTGCTGATATTTTTGTAGCTAAATATTCTGCTCAAGGAACTGGGCAATGGCTCAAAACTGGTGTCGGGAATAAAAATGAAAGAGCCCAGGGCATTGGTGTGAATGCACAAAATGAAGTCTACATTTGCGGACAATTTTCGCAAGCAATGGATTTTGCAGGATCTACAATTTCCAATTTGCAAAACAACATTGGCTTTCTAGCTAAATTGAATCCCAATGGAAATTTTGTTTTTTTCGAAAAAATGCTTGCAGGTACTTGTTTACCTCAAGACCTCAGTGTGAGTGCTTCAAATGAGGTTGTTGTGGTTGGAGATGTCAGCGGCAATTTGATTTATAATAATCCGATTACAACAGTTACCAATGCCTTTGGACAACGCATTTTTGTGCTTAAAACCAATGCTAATGGCACGCTGTTATGGGCTACGGCATTTGGCTCAAATAGCGGCCTTACTGCTCGCTCTGTTTCTGTGGCTAGCGACCAAAAAGTTTACGTAACGGGGGGCTTTAATTGTGCATTTGATCAAATGCAAACCTTACCCAATATGCATGAAGGGTTTTGGAATTCGTTGGGTTACCGAGATGTTTATGTACTGTGTTTACAAGCCAATGGCAACTTAGCTTGGAGCAACCGTGGGTTTGGAAAAAAGGACGACCTCGGCTTGGGTATTGCCAATTTCAACGCACAAGAGCCTGTGGTAGTCGGTTTTCAGTCTGCTTACCAACATTTTTCTACGATTTTACCACCAACACCAATACCCTCAAGCCAAGATCCAAATGCATTGCAACTCAATTCGAGTTTTTCAACTTATGATTTGCCAGCTTCGGCAAAATCAGGTTTTGTTGCTAAGGTTTTACAAGCAAATACCGATACATTTAGTTATTTCATTTTGCCTGATACCCTTGTTGGATTTATTGAACCCGATTTAGATACCGTCTCTTTTTGTGCCAATCAGGTGGGTTTACTTGAGTTTGAACCCCAAACAGGACCTTATAATGATCCTTTAGCGCCATTTTACACCGTGAGTTGGTCTGATGGCACCATTCAAGACGCAATTTTGCCTTCTGCAACCGGATGGTATACTGCTGAAATTGTCCGAGAAGACGGTTGTGGAGGTTCCATTGATTCTATTTATGTTGTTCACTTGCCTGTGCCCAGCTATCCATATTATACCGATACATTGGGCTTATTTGTCAATACTACAGGGCCAATATTGGCTTATTATTCTTGTTTAGACCCTCCTGTTGTGTTCAATTTGGATAGTATTTGTAGCGGTTGTACACTTAGCGTACCAGGTTTGCCCGGAACAGGCACGGGGCCTTATCAAATCAATCAGAGCGGTGTTTATGCGGTATCGCTTTCATTGGGAGTTTGCACTCAGAATTCTTTGATCGATGTGAATTTCTATGATACATTGGTTTTTCCTCCAGTTGTTCCTGCCTTGTTACCTGCCGTTGATACCTTTTATACTTGTGGAGATTTTATTGAATTCAACTTGACAGATAGCCTCACCAATCCAACCTTAAATTCATCTGGAGGATTTGCTTATCATACTGTAGATACCGCTATTTGGATCATTAACGGTCAGCAATTTGTAGAGACTGGCTCTTCTATTAGTTACTTGATCAATTCATCGGGTTGGGTAAATGTTTCCGTATCTTTTGACTTGACGGTAGAAAATGACTGTGAACAGTTATCTGCAACATATTCCTTGCAAGATTCTGTTTATGTCATTGTATACAACCCACCGAGTATTCAAATTACACCAATAATAGGCGATACCCAAATTTGCCCTGGTGATTCCATTTTTTTGAGTATCAATCCGACTATTCCAGGTTGTTATTGGACGATGCTTATACCACCGCAAGGGGGTAATGGTATCATTTGGCAAAGTCAAGATACAGACAGCATTGCTGTAGATGCTACTTCTATTTATTCTTATCAAGGTAGTTTTGTCGATCCGATCTCAGGTTGTTCCTATGGTGTTGATACATCTATCTATGTCGAAATTTTACTACCACCCCAAATTAGCATTACACCAGGCGACGCCATTTTATGTCCAAATGACAGCTTGTTGCTGCAAGTACCAAATGTCTACCAAACTTATCAATGGGTTGGCCCGGGTCTAGGAACAAGTTTAGGTTCTTTCTCACTTTATGCCGGAACTATCGGAGAATTTTATTGTATCGTAACAGATTCCAACAGTTGTGTTTTTTCGAGCCCTCCTGTGCTTATTGAAAATTACGTAACGCCTTCCTTATCTGTTCAACCTTCAAATATTTTATG
>JAIXUE010000024.1 GCA_027483605.1 Cryomorphaceae bacterium
AGCGTCTGTATCACGGATATCTGCGCCAAACTTTTTTACAATTATGCGCAGCTCAAAAATGGAAAAGTACAGTCCTTGAGATTACTAGATTATCAGCAGCTCAAAGAAAATCCAAACGTATTGGCAACAGATAAGCCTGCCCAACGAGAGTTTGAAGAATTGGCCTACTTCGCCGAGTCGTTTTTATTGAAAGGCAATCTAGAGCACTTGCTAGTAAAAGAAGAGCGCGAAAGCAAAGGCAATGAACAAGGCGCCAATGAGTCTATTGACCCATCTTAAAAAATGATCCGTGATATACGGTTTTAAAAATGAAGCGCCTAAAGAAATCAAGCATTCCATTAAGAAAATAGCACTCAATGCACCTGTAAAATAAAATGAAGCCTCGTAGACGTCAAGTTTAGCTACTGTTTTGAGTTGAGTCGTGACGGCTAGCCAACCAATATAATTACCAGGATTCAGTATGTTTAACAAAAAGCCCATCGACACAAACTTGAGCAAATGCTTTTTTTCTGTTTGAGGATAGGCCGCTCGCTCTTTCTTGAGCAAGTTAGATAAACCGTATGTCAGCAGAAATATGGCGCCACAAAGGCGAACGATCAAATCAGTTGTACTCCCTTCAGGAATAAGTTCGGCATTGAACCAACTTAACATGATCAATAAAATATCCGAGCTAATGACACCTATAGAGATAAAGATGCCTGTTTTAAATCCATAGTCTATACTGTTTTGAACCAATGCAAAAAAGACAGTCCCGAGCATTACACTCATTACCATGCCTGTTAAAAAACCATACATGACTAGTTCTGTCATTGAAATTGCTTTTAGATTTGAGGCTCAAAGCTATTTAATTTCAGTTGAATAGTCATACAAAACTACATTTGGGCCCAAATAGTCAAGCGCGCAGATAATCAACAAAGGTCATTTAGACAATAATTCTTAACTTCACGCCTCAATTTTTTGTACATTTAGTCGCATGTGGAGTAGAGTAGCCAGTTTTATATTAAGGAATCGCTTGTTCGTACTGGCCATTATCGGTATCATCACCGTATTTTTTGGTTACTACGCAGTAACTTCGCTCAAGGTAGACAACCGCTTTGGCAATACCCTTCCCAAAGACGACCCTATCCAAATGGACTACGAAAAGTTCAAATTGCAATTTGGAGAAGATGGTTCCACATTAGTAATTGCCGTCCAGACCGACTCCCTTTACACTGAAGAAAACTTCAAAAAATGGCGTGAGCTTGGGTACAAAATCCTCAAAATAAAAGGCGTAGACAACGTAGTTTCTGAAGCCACGCTTTTTGGTATCACCAACAATATCAAAAAAAATGAATTTGAAATTCACCGCATTTTTTCTGATACCACCTTTAGAGATAAATCCATAGCTGACGTCCGTAAAGAAATCCGCAAAAACCCAATTTACAGAGGCTTGCTTTACAACGACACCAGTAATGTGTCTTTGTTAATGATTGGCATCGATGAAAAAGTGCTGTCCAACCCTAAAAAATCGGGAGTTGTACTCAAAATCGAAGCACTCGCAGACCAATACGAAAAACATTTTGGGAAGGTTTACTTTGCTGGGCTGCCTCACATCCGAGTAGTTGTTGGAAGACGCATCGTTTCGGAAATGTATATTTTCTTGGGGCTATCCATCTTTGCTTCGTCACTACTGCTGTTCATCTTCTTTCGCTCGCTTTACGTTGTGTTGCTTTGTAATATTGTGGTTGCGATCTCCGTCATTTGGGCATTAGGAAGCATCGCCTTTCTAGGTTATGAGCTATCGATTATAATGGCGCTTGTGCCCCCACTCTTAATTGTCATTGGAGTACCCAACTGCGTCTTTCTCATTACGCGGTACCACCAAGAATTTGTTCGGCTAGACAACAAAATGCGCTCTCTTTTTGTCATGATCAAACGCATTGGTTCGGTTACTTTTTTAACAAATCTCACTACAGCTGTCGGTTTCGTCACCTTTACAAGTTCTGATAAGCTAGCACAATTTGGTATCATATCGAGCTGGAATATTATGGTTGTGTTTGTGCTTTCGCTCGCCATCATCCCCATTTTTGCATCCTTTGCCAAGCCTCCAAAACCGCGTCACCTCAAACACCTCAGCCGTGTTTATTCGCAAGGTTTTATTGAAATCATTGTCAAGATTGTGACCAAATACCGCCCGTGGATATACGTCTCATCAGTTTTACTTGTGATTTTTAGCCTTTACGGCATGACCAAAATTATTTCAACCGGAAACATCACCAGCGATTTACCCTCCGACGATCCTATTTTGCTCGACCTTAAATTTGTTGAACGCAATTTTGGTGGCTCTATTCCTTTTGAAATTACGGTTAACTACAAAGAAAAAGGGAGGCTTTTCAACGCCGAGACCATGCGCAAAGTGGAAGAAATTCAAAGTGTCTTTGCCAAAGACACGCTCTTCTCCAAAAGCATTTCTTACGTAGACCTTATCAAGTCGATCAATATGGCCTACCACGGCGGCGACCCAAGTAAATACACACTCATCTCGAGCCGCGACAAACTTCGCTTGAAAAAATACATTGATAAGTTAGACATGAGCAGCCTCAACGGTGGTTCTATTTCACTTAAAAACTTGGTAGACACGAGCAAAACCACATTGCGCATTCGCATGCAAATGAAAGACCTGAGCATAGACAAGGTGGGGCCAGCGCTAGATGCGCTCAAGATTAAAACCAACGCCATTCTCAATCCAGACCTGCAAACGCTTGACCGACTTTATACCAAAATTTCAAAAGGCAACACAGCTGCGCTAGACAGCATCATCTACGAACATACAGGCGTATTCAATACCCTTACAGCGCTTGTTTCCAATGGCAACGACCAAAAACAGTTGGCGTTTGACATGGACCCAGAAAAAATTAAGGCGTATGCCGGAACCCCACAATTCAATAAAAATCTCAAAAAAGCCATTGCAGCAGAACAATACGACCTGATCTTTACAGGCATTAAGGTTGTTCAGACCGAAGGTACCAAATACCTTTTTGTGAACTTATTGCAAAGTCTCATTTTTGCGATTGTCTCTATAGCTATTATGATGGCCTTCTTGTTCCGTTCAATGCGTATTATTATGGTCTCAATGATCCCAAACATCATTCCTTTGCTCTTTACAGCCGGTATCATGGGTTATTTTCAGATTCCACTCAAGCCCTCAACCATTCTCGTATTTGGTATTGCGCTGGGCATTACCGTAGACAACGCTATTCTCTTCCTTGGGAAATACCGAAATGAGCTCAAACAACATGGTTGGGATGTCCGCTTCGCCATACTCCATTCCTTGCGTGAAACCGGCTTAGGCATCTTCTATACGTCTGTGATTTTATTCTTCGGCTTCTTGATGTTTGTATTCTCACAATTCGGAGGAACTAAAGCGCTGGGGCTATTGGTATCGATTACCATTATGGTTGGTATGGCCACCAACTTGATCATCTTGCCCGCACTGCTTTTAACACTTGAGCGTAAATTCAGCATGCGTTCTTTCCAAGAGCCTTTCTTCGATATCTACAATGAAGAAACAGACTATGATATCGATAAACTTGAAATTGAGTTTGCCGAAGAGGAAGAAAAAAGTAAGAATTAAGCGTCAGTAAGCTTCTTGACCATCGTAAGGATCGTCGCTAAAGCAACGGTTTCTCCGGTTTCGTCATAGACATCTACCAAAAACTTCACGATACCTTTTGCGATATCTTCTTCAGAGCGCTTCTCTTGGTCTATCTTTTCTTTTACTGTAAATCGCACACCGATTGTTGCGCCCGGATAAACAGGCTTGGTAAATCGAGCCTCTTCAATTCCGTAATTCAATAAAACAGGGCCTTTCTTAGGGTCTACAAACAAACCTGCAGCCTTAGACAAGATAAAATAACCATGGGCAACGCGGCGCTCAAAAATGGTTCCTTCAAGTGAAGTGGCGTCCATGTGGGCGTAGAAGTTGTCACCGGAAACATTTGCAAAATTGACGATGTCGGCATCGGTTACAGTATGCTTATGGGTAAATACGGTCTCACCTACGACTAATTCTTCAAAATGCTTTCTAAACACATGTGGTTGCGCTTCTGGCATGTCTGCTCCAACTTGAAACTGCTGTGTAATGGCCGTAATCGTGCTTGGGTGACCTTGGATAGCGGTGCGCTGTAAGTAATGTAGTACGCCGCGTTTTCCACCCATTTCTTCGCCGCCACCAGCTCTTCCTGGGCCCCCGTGGGTCAGTAAAGGCATTGGTGAACCATGGCCTGTGCTTTCTTTGGCGCAATCTTTATTGAGAACGAGGATACGGCCGTGCATACTTGCTGCACCCACTACGTAAGCTACCGCTTCAGCATTGCTTGGCGTCACAATTGAAGAAACCAATGATCCCTTGCCCATTTTAGCTAGTTCAATGGCTGCATCCATGTCTTTGTAAGGCATGATGGTGGCAACAGGACCAAATGCTTCGATGTCGTGGACAGCCGTTGCAGTGAATGGATTTTCATTGCGAAACAATACAGGCGGGAAAAACGCGCCCGCTTCTTTGTTGGCGCCAACAACTTCAAAATCATCTAAATTCCCAAATACCATTTGTTGGGTTTGTGCGAGCAGGTCCACATTGGCACGTACTCTCTCTACTTGTAATTTGGTAGCCAGTGCACCCATTCTGACGCCCTCGGTTGCGGGGTCTCCAATTTTAGTTGTGGCCAAGCGTGCAGCAATAGCACCCTGAACCTCATCTAACAAGTTTTCAGGAACAATAATACGGCGAACAGCCGTACATTTTTGACCTGCTTTAATCGTCATTTCTTTGACACATTCCTTTACGAATAAATCAAATTCTTCAGTTCCGGGAACTGCCGCTTGCCCAAGTACAGTAGCATTCAAGGAATCTGCCTCCAAATTAAAGCTGACACTTTGTTCTGCAATACGCGGCAAACCTTTGAGCAACTTTCCAGTTGCAGCACTGCCTGTAAAAGTAACGACATCTCTGGCGTCTACACTATCTAAAATGCCGCGTCCGAGACCACAAACTAGTTGCAGCGCACCTTCTGGCAATATTTTAGAATCGATGATATCACGTACCATGACTTCGGTCAAAAAACAAGTATATTCCGATGGCTTCACTACTGCTGGTACTCCCGCCATGAGATTGACCGCAATTTTTTCTAGCATCCCCCAAATTGGGAAATTAAAGGCATTGATGTGTACGGCAACACCTTCTTTAGGCACCATGATGTGATGACCTATGAAAGTGCCATTTTTAGAAAGTGGTGCTGCAACACCATCGACATAATAAGGAAGGTCTGGAAATTGACGGCGCAAACTTGCGTTGGCAAATAAATTACCAATACCACCTTCGATGTCTATCCAAGAATCAACTTTTGTAGCGCCAGTAAGCGCTGAAATCTCATAATACTTTGCTTTGCGCTCCATTAAAAACAAAGCCAAGGCCTTGAGCATACGGCCGCGCTCTTGAAATGTCATTTTGCGCAGCGCATAGCCTTTTTGTCTGGCGTAAGTCAGTACGTCAGCAAAGTCTAGGCCCGCACTAGACGCCTCGCCTATTTGAGCACCTGTTAGCGCATTGAATAAGGGTGTTTCTACACCTTGGCCGTCTATCCACTGACCAAGCACATAATTTTGAAAACGTTGCATAGCAGATTATTTGATTAACCAACGGACTAAGTCAGCACCATTGGCGTAGATCATCAATGAAAGCAATAAGAAAATACCGATATATTGGGCCACCTCTAATACTTTTTGAGGCGCCTCTTTACCGGTGATCATTTCATACAATAAGAAAACAACATGGCCACCATCTAGTGCCGGAATCGGTAGAATATTCATGAAGGCCAAAATAATAGACAACAAGGCGGTGGTGAGCCAGAAAGTATGCCAATCCCAAAGAGGTGGGAACATATTGCCAATAGAAGCAAAACCACCTATTTGCGTCGCGCCTTTTTTGGTAAAGACAAATTTGAATTGACTCACGTAGTCAGATAAGGTATTGTAACCGTAACCCATCCCGATGCTTACGCTCTGTGCAAAACCATATTTTTTTTCAGAAATTGCTTTTTGGTCGATATACTCTGAATTGGCCATAATACCAATTGTACCATTTGACTTCACTTTGACATCAAGCGTCATCGTGTCTTTTGAATCACCATTTCTAGCCACCTTTATAGCCACCTTCTCATTCTTATGGGCAAAAAGCGCTGCTTGAAACTCGTCATAGTAGCGAATGACTTTTCCATTCACTTCATAAACGCGGTCTTTTGCTTTGAACCCCGCGCGCAGAGCGGGTGAATTTTTAGTCACCTCTTCTACTCTAGGAGATTGGGAGCGAAGCGTGAATGCAGGTAAGGCGCCTGCTTGAAACAATTTTTGATCAATATCAGAAGGAAGCGTGAGCTTTGCAATGGTGCCGTCTTGGTGTTGAACGGTAAGCTTGTGCGCACCACGCAATAAAATCTCTTTATTGATATCATCTAAATTGAGGGGCTTCTTGCCTTCAATATCTAAAATGATGTCGCCAGAATAAATGCCGTATTTAGCCATGTAAGGATGCACACCCAGGCCTTCTTTCAACTTGTTTTGATCGAGGGTCAGCTGACCCCAAGTAAAGACAACGCCAATATAAATAACAAAACCAAGCACTAAATTGACGGTGACGCCGCCAATCATGATGATGAGGCGCTGCCAGGGCTTTTTGCTTCTGAATTCCCAGGGCTGTGGTTCGTTTTTGAGTTGTTCGGTATCCATTGATTCATCGATCATGCCAGCAATTTTGACATAACCGCCAAGCGGTACCCAACCGATACCCCACTCTGTGGTATCTGGGTCTTCAGACCATTCACTTGGTGTAGACTTACTGAACCAAGATTTTTTCTTCACGCCATTTACACGTTTCCAACGGAAAAAAGAAAAATAGGGATTGAAGAAAAGATAAAATTTCTCGACGCGGGTTTTGAATAATTTAGCCGGTATGAAATGACCAAATTCGTGGAGTGTAACGAGGATCGCTAGAGAAGTGATGAGCTGAGCAGCTTTAATTAGAATTTCCATTTTGTATTTTAAGTGTTACAAAGATACCTTAAGTTTATTTAGTGTGCCTCTAACCAATTAGCTGCGGTTTTCATTTCGACCTGCATTGGCACTTCCATCGAAACAGCCTCTTCCATCGCTTTTTTGACCAGTTGCTGCATTTGTTCGATTTCGTTCTTCTGGACATCAAACACAAGTTCATCGTGTACTTGCAAAATCATTTTTGATTGCAAGTTTTCCTTGCTCATGGCTTTGTGCACGGCAACCATAGCTAGCTTGATGATGTCTGCAGCCGAACCTTGTATAGGCGCATTGATGGCATTGCGCTCTGCGAAACCGCGCACAACTGCGTTGGCAGAATGAATGTCTGGCAAATAACGGCGGCGCTTCAAGATGGTTTCTACATAGCCCAACTCTCTGGCTTGTGCAATTACCTTTTCCATATACGTTTTGATGGTACCGTATTGTTCAAAATATGCGTCGATGATGCCTTTGGCCTCAGTACGAGAAATTTGCAGATTTTGGGCCAAACCAAAAGCAGATTGGCCATAAATAATGCCGAAATTGACCGCTTTGGCTGCGCTGCGCTGTTCTCTAGTGACATCTTCGATAGGTGTGTGAAACACTTTTGCTGCTGTAGCCGCGTGAATATCGTGGCCGCTTTTGAAGGCGGCGATCATATTGGTGTCGCCAGATAGCGCGGCGATAATACGCAACTCTATCTGCGAGTAATCAACGGCCATCAGCTGAAAATCAGCAGATCTCGGGACAAAAGCGCGTCGAATTTCTCGGCCTTTAGCTGAACGCACAGGAATATTCTGCAAGTTGGGGTTGTTTGAACTCAAGCGACCCGTTGCCGTAACGGTTTGCATGAAATTCGTGTGGATGCGACCATCAATAGGATCGCAAAGTGTAGGAAGCGGATCTACGTAGGTGCTCTTGAGCTTGCGCAGTTGGCGGTATTCTAAAATATGACCAATAATGGGGTGGTCGTGTTCATGTTTTTGAAGGACGTCTTCTGATGTGGCGTACTGACCTGTTTTGGTTTTTTTGGCCTTGCTAGAAATTTGTAGTTTTTCAAAGAGTATTTCGCCGAGTTGTTTGGGTGAGTCGATATTAAAGGGCTCACCTGCGAGGTCTTTGATCAGTTCGTCGAGCTCAATAAGGCGTTCGTCGAGCTCTTTTGAAAAAGCATGAAGTGCTGCTGTATCGATGGCTATTCCTTCTTGTTCGATGTCTTTGAGGACCGTTACAAGCGGCATTTCTACATCGTAAAACAAATGGTGCAAGTGTGGTTTTTCGATTTCGGGCTCGAGTAATTTCTTGAGCTGAAAAGTAATATCGGCATCTTCGCAAGCATAGTCTTTGATTTGTGCTGGGCTGAGGTCTGCCATGTTCCCTTGGTTCTTGCCTTTTTTGCCAAGTAGGGTTTCAATAGAAACCGGCTGGTAATTGAGGTAATAAGTAGCCAAAAAATCCATGCTTTGCTTTGCTTCCGGATTGATGAGGTACTGCGCAATCATGGTGTCAAAAAGCGGACCTTTGACTTCAATGCCATAACGATTTAATACCTTTAAATCATACTTTAAGTTGTGTGCAATTTTTTCAATGGAAATGTCTTCAAAAACCAGTGCAAATTCATGAAGAATTGCTTTTGCACCTTCAAAATCATTGGGGACCGCCACATAAAAAGCTTCACGGGCTTTATAAGAAAAAGAAAAGCCAACTAAGTCGGCGTGCAGCGCATCGATTGAAGTAGTTTCGGTATCAAAGCAAACCTCGCTTTGCACCAAAAGTAAATCAAGTAATTCTTTTCGTTCCTCAGCAGAAGTAATCAAGTGGTAACTCGGCTTTTCTGTAGCAATTGTTTTGTAATTGGCAGTGGGCGCTGCTTCTTGAGGTTCGAGCATGCTTTGCATTCCAAATAAGTCGAGCTGAGCTTCTTCTTTTTGCGCTACTGTCTGTGTGACGACAATTTCTTCGCCAATCACACGCTTCGCTAGGGTCCGAAATTCAAGCTCTGTGAAAATATCTTTTACTGCTTCTGGGTTTACCGGACAAATTTCGAGGTCTTTTTCATTGAACTCCACAGGTACATCGCGGATAATTGTGGCCAAAGATTTAGACATCAAGCCTTGCTGCTGAAAATTCTCTACGTTTTCCTTTTGCTTGCCTTTGAGCTCGTGCACATGAGCAAACAAACCTTCCATAGAACCATATTTCGCAATTAATACCTTAGCGGTTTTTTCACCAATGCCCGGAATACCCGGAATGTTGTCAGATGCATCGCCCCACAACCCTAAAATATCAATAACCTGCGTAGGATTGCTGACTTCAAACTTTTCACAAACTTCCTTCACGCCCATGATTTCTGGCGGATTGCCACCTCTTCCGGGCTTATACATAAAAGTCTGTGGACTCACGAGCTGGGCATAATCTTTATCTGGCGTCATCATATAAGTGATGAAACCCCTCGGTTCTGCAAGTTTGGCAACTGTTCCGATAACGTCGTCAGCTTCATAACCTGCTACCTCCAAAATAGGGATATTGAACGCTTGGACTATTTGTTTGATGGGCTGAATCATGGAGCGAATGTCTTCGGGCATTTGTTCGCGCTGTGCCTTATATTCAACGTATTCTTCTTGGCGCTGAGTAGAGCCGCCCGGAGGATCAAAAACAACCGCAATATGAGTAGGCTGCTCTGTTTTGAGAATGTCTATCAGTACGTTAGTGAAACCAAATGCAGCAGACGTATTTTCGCCTTTTGAGTTGACTCGCGGGTTTTTAGCAAAAGCAAAATATGCTCTATAGATGAGCGCATACGCATCGAGTAAAAAGAGTTTTTTTGGTGCAGCAGGTGTAAGCATTAGAAAGTAGGAAAGTAAGGTATAAACTGAGCGGGTTCTAATTGTGTTTCTTTGGATATGGGAAAGGTTTTGTACAAGAAAAACACGCCCGCTTTTGGATACCCACTGATCTTAACCTGAACCTTTGGTTTTTTAGAGGCTTTGTATGCCGTGGCGATAAATCCGGGTTCGGGAATAATCCGCAAGGATACCTCTAGTTGATTTTCGCGATGGGCGCGCAATTTGATGGGCTCATCTAAATACAAGTTCCCTATTTTTTGCTGATCAATAAAAAGCTCAAAACTTCCTGGCTTCATTTTAACGGGGACCCACAATTTGTTTTGAACATGAAAGCCCGCTTTGAACTTCACCAACTGACCACTAAACTGTTCAATCTGAGATCCATCGTAACTAATCATTTCAATTGGCTCCTCTAAACTCTTGCAAGAAACCAAAACAAACAAAGCCAATAAAATAAGGGCAGACTTCATCTTAGATTTGACTGAAATTTTTGAAAAAATAAGGAATGGTCTCAATACCTCTGAAAAAATTAAACAAACCATAGTGCTCGTTCGGACTATGAATGGCATCGCTATCTAAGCCAAAGCCCATTAAAATGGTTTTTAAACCGAGTTCTTGCTCAAACATGGCAATTATCGGGATACTGCCGCCGCTGCGTACAGGAATTGGTTTTTTACCAAATGTTGTTTCATAGGCCTGACTTGCCGCTGCGTATGCTGCTGAGTCGGTAGGCGTCACTACCGGCTGTCCGCCATGATGCGGCGTCACTTTGACTCGAACGCTTGAGGGGGCTATTTTTTCGAAATGACTTACAAACAAAGCAGTGATTTCGTCAGGGTCTTGATCCGGGACCAAGCGCATTGATATTTTAGCAAAAGCCTTTGAGGCAATTACCGTTTTAGCGCCTTCTCCTGTATAACCACCCCAAATACCATTGACGTCTAATGTTGGGCGAATAGAACCGCGCTCCATGGTGCTATAACCTTTTTCGCCGTGAGTGGCCGCAATGTCAAGGGCTGTACAATAAGCGTGCTCCGAAAATGGCGCTTTGGCCATTTCTGCGCGATCTTCAGCTGAAAGCTCTACCACTTTGTCATAAAACCCAGGAACAGTGATGCGCATGTTTTCGTCGTGTAAACTCGCAATCATTTGCGTAAGGATATTAATTGGATTCGCTACACAGCCGCCATATAAACCAGAGTGTAAATCTCTATTCGGGCCCGTAACCTCCACCTCGACGTAGCTCAAGCCGCGCAGGCCAGTGGTTACAGAAGGGGTGTCGTTGGAAAGCATGCCAGTATCGGACACTAAAATGATATCTGCTTTGAGTTTTTGTTTGTTCTCCCTCACAAAAATAGAAAGGTTCGGGCTGCCTACTTCTTCTTCACCTTCTATCATGAGCTTGACGTTACAAGGCAATTCTTGCGCGTTGAGCATGGCTTCCACTGCCTTAACATGCATGAAAAACTGCCCCTTGTCATCGCAAGCTCCACGGGCAAAAATAGCACCTTCAGGATGTATAGGTGTGGTTTTGATGACGGGCTCAAAAGCTGGGCTGTTCCAGAGTTCGAGTGGATCTGCCGGCTGTACGTCGTAGTGTCCGTAAACCAAAATGGTTGGCAACTTCGGATCAATTATTTTTTCGGCATAGACAATAGGATGACCAGCCGTGTTGATTACCTCCACTGCATCGAGCCCTATTTGCTCTAGATGAGTAGCCAAATGAGTGGCGCAAGCTACTACATCTTCTTGATAATTAGGGTCTGCAGACACCGAAGGGATTCTTAAAAGCGCAAATAATTCATCGATGAATTGTTGCTTGTTGCTTTGAATAAATTGTTGTGTTTTTTCCATAAATCTTCTATGCTTCAAAGTTGCGAAAAATCGCGGTGTTTTGTTACGTCGTAGTTTATATTAATTTTGTTATGCAACTTTTTTTACAGTAATGACGTCTAAACGACAACTTGCGCATATGAAACATTTACTACACCTCGTTTTTATATTTTCTATAGGGTCTTTGCTCGCACAGCCTATCGCTGTTTCCACCACCCAAACACCCCAACAATTAGTAGACAACGTGCTACTTGGTTTTGGTGTAACGGCATTAAATGTCACGATCAATGGCAACCCTGCATTAGCAAATACAGCCCAAGGAAATGTTGGATATTTTACGAATACCAACGCAGCTTTCCCAATTAGCAATGGTTTGGTTTTAACTACTGGCAATGCGGCTGGTGCAGTTGGTCCAAATTCTAGCGGCTCCTTCACAAACAATAACCCCCCAACAACTAATGTGGGCTCAGATCCACACCTCAATGATATTGCGGCAGGGGGCGTAACTAATGGCGTTGTTTTGGAATTCGATTTTATACCTTCAGGAGACACACTCGTATTCAATTACATGTTTGGCTCAGATGAATACCCTGAGTTCTCGCCATCTACATTCAATGATGCATTTGGCTTGTTTTTGTGGGGGCCGGGCATTTCTGGACCATATGTCTTACCTGGCTATCCAAATGGAGGAGCCAATCTTGCCACGATACCAGGCGGCATCCCTGTAACCATCAACAACGTTGGAGACGTTTCGAATACGCAGTATTATGTGTTTAATGAAGCAAGCTCAACACTAACCTACGGCGATGCTATTCAATACGATGGCACAACCGTTTTGCTTACCGCAGCAGCAAGTGTGCAATGTAACCAATTATATCACATCAAATTAGCTATTTCTAACGTCGGTGACCAATCATATGACTCTGGTGTTTTCTTGGAAGCAGGCTCCTTTAGTTCAGCTGCCGTAGATGTTGCTGTTGCTACCGTTTCTGGCGACACCACAATTGTTGAAGGTTGTACTTATGCTGATTTTATCTTTACCCGTCCTGCAGGACAAGTAAACGACACACTCATCATCAATTATACAATCGGCGGCGTAGCACAACAAGGTATTGACTACAATACCCTGCCCAACCCAATTACATTTTTACCTGGAGAAGACACTGTTATCATCAACCTAACTCCTACACAAGACGGGATCAACGAAGGTTTTGAATCAGTTGTCATTACCGTACAATTGATCAATCCATGCGGTGATACCATTACCTCCACCGGTACCATTTATATCGGTGAAGGGCCAATTATCAACATAACTGGTAACAACCCCACCGTTTACTGCGCCACGGATAGCGTTTGGTTAGCAGCTAGCGCGTCTGGGGGGTACGCGCCTTACACTTATTCATGGGAAAACCTAGCTGGCGCCAATCTCGGAACCAACGACTCCATATCTGTCGGTATCGGCCAAAACGGGACCATGGTCTATTTAGTTACTGCTACAGACAACTGTAACTTTACACAAACCGACACCGTCACGGTCACTATGAACCAAACGCTGGCAATAGACACCATTTTTGTGGGCCCTTCTACCTGTGTGCCCTCTGGTTTTGTCTCCGTACAAGCATCGGGAACACAAGGTGTACCACAATTCAACTGGACCGGCCCTGGTCCAAATGGATTCATAGACGCTTCTGTTTGGCAAAACCTGCCTTCTGGCTGGTATTATATTACCATTGAAGACAACGTTTGCACAGTAAGCGACAGCGCATTTGTTGATCTACTTGACCCGCCTGTAGCTGAATTCAGCGCAAGCGTCACAGAAGGATGTGCTCCATTAAGCGTTACTTTCACCAATACAAGTCAGAACGCAAGCACCTATAGTTGGAACTTTGGCGATAATCAAACAGCTAACAGCAATGACCTCAGCGCCCAAACGCATGTTTTTGATGTGCCTTTTGGAACGTATACCGTTACCTTAACTGCCAATCAAGGGCCACAATGTTCCGATGTTGCCTCCGTTTCGATCACGGTTAATGTATGTGGTTGTACTGACCCGCTTGGCACCAACTACAACCCGCTTGCGAATGTAAACGATGGTTCTTGTGTATACCCAACAGGTTGTACAGATCCGCTCGCGCTTAATTACGATCCAAATGCACTGATTGACGACGGCAGCTGTGAATACGCCCGCCCAGAGGTCATTGCACCAAACGTTTTTAGTCCAAACACAGACAATAACAACGAAACTTTCTACCTCAACACCAAAAATGTCATTTCCTTGCAGCTCATTATCATGAACCGTTGGGGCAATGTCTTGATGGACGTCACGTCTGTTGACCTGATCAACAACAAGCCGGCTTGGGACGGAAAAATAAATGGTGAACCTGCAAATGAAGGTGTTTACTTTTATAAGTACATCGCAACTGGGCTCAACAACCAAGAAGTAAGTGGCCACGGCTTCTTGCATTTGGTTAACAATAAATAAGCTCGGGTTTTGTTTTGAAAAGGCCTAAACTGTTGCGCTACGTTTTGCCATTTGTAGTGTTGGCGGCAGTAATAGCTTTAGGCCAACACTTTTATCATTCGGAGCCAATTGCGCGCGGAAAAAAACAATACGGTGGTGTCTTAAGAGTCAGCTCCAAAAGCAAAGAGGTTTCTCTTTTTCCGCTTGCAAACAACACCCTTGAACACCAAAGGGTTCAGCAATTGATTTTTGAACCATTGCTCAAAGCGGCGGAAAACGAACGCGGCTGGAAATATTTACTCGCAGCAAAAATCAAAACAGATACCAGTAGCAAGAAAGTACTGATTCAACTCAAGAGAAACATTCATTTTGCTGATGACCCGTGTTTTCGTTTTCATTCAAGTGAGTTATCTGCCGAAGATGTCGCCTACAGCTTAAGTTTAGCCTGTTCCAACACTACTCAAATTCAACAAGATTTCCTTCTAACAAGATTAATTGTTGGCGGTGAAAAATTTTATACTCAACACAAAGACCCCATCACTTCTACCGTTTCAGGGATTAGGGTGTTAGACGATTTCTCCTTAGAAATACATTTAACTGGCAATTACAATCATTTTTTAAACGTGCTCTCTAACCCAAGCCTAGGCATACTCAGCAAACAAGCGGCTAAGTATTATGGAGTGGGGTTGGCGCAAAATCCTGTTGGAACAGGGCCGTTTAGACTCAAAAGTAAAACGGTCAACCGCATGGTCTTTGAACGCAATGCAGCCTATTGGCGACATGATAAACACGGCAATCAACTCCCGTATCTCGAGCGAATTGAGTTAACTTGTGGGGTTTCTGGCCAATTGGCGCATCAATATTTCTTAAATAATAAACTCGATCTTCTCTTTGACCTTCCAATTGATGACCTCAGAGAAGCATTTGGCACACTCAACGATGCCAAGCAGGGTAAAAATCCGCTACATGAGGTCTACATCAAAAATGCAGCAAAAGTGCATTTCATTCAATTCAACAGCCGGGTGGGCCCTTTTCGAAATGTTGCCGTCAGAAAAGCTTTTGCGCTTGCTATTGATACCAAAGCAATCTG
>JAIXUE010000049.1 GCA_027483605.1 Cryomorphaceae bacterium
GCAAAAGTACTACTTGTTGATACATCCAAAAGGTATCCAGATAAACCTCCTCCTGTACTTGCAGCCCAATTGGCAGTAAAACTGTTGGAAGTTAGATTAGTAGTAGAAAGAGCCCCTGGGATAGACGGAGCAGATGAGAATGTGAAAGTACTTGAACTTGTTCCTGTACCAGAACTAGTTATTACTGAAACTGTTCCAGTTGTTCCAGAACCTATTACCGCAACTATTTGTGAACCTGTGTTGGATGTGATGGAAGAAACGGCTGTACCACCAATTCTAACATTTGCTGCTGTTGCTCCTGTTAAATTTGTTCCATTAATTGTAATGGTAGTTCCTGGACATCCAGAAGTTGGTGTAAATGAAGTAACTGTAGGGGCGGAAACAGGAGCAGATATAGTTAAATTAGAGAAGGTAGAACAATTTGGGGTTGCCCAATGATCCAACATTAAAAAATAAGTCACTCCAGCAGTTACATTAGCAGTGAAAGACTTTGTTGCCGTATTGTTTTGAACACCACTTATGTAGGCTGTAAATGGACATCCAGTGTATAAATACATCCCTAGCCACGCACCCGATGGTTGCGTTACTGAAATAGTAACAACACCGGATGTTGCTGGAATAAAACGGAAAATTAAATCCTCCCCTGAAACATAACTCGTGTTACCACCAATCGTAGTTGTATAATTATTTACAGAACCACATGTGGTACCAGAGGCTAAAGTATAGGGTAACGAGGATATTACTGTGGGTGCTCCACACGTTTGTTGTGACAAAACAGATGTTGACACTAACAGTATGATCACGGTAATAAAACTTTTTAAGTTGAGCTTCAAATGTGTTAACATAATGAGAATTTGAGATTATATCTTTAAAAATGGAAAATTCTAGCTTTAATCATAAATATGCGAAAGGCAAGCGGGTGCGCTTGCCGAGTTGGGATGAACGGTTCATACGTGATGGGAAATAAGAAATAGAGGCTACGGCCTGGCAGAGGGTAGTAATTTTGCTCATAGTTGGTTCTAAAATGCAGTTTTAGTGACCACAATTTAGTAAATAAGCAATTGAAAATTGGCTTAAATGAACAAAACCATGTTTATAAAAAACAAGAGTGGGCTTCCATCGAATATTGCAATAGTTTTATTGAATATTGTAAGGGTTTTATCGAATATTGAAGAAAAATAGCGTTAGGTCAAATGCTTGTTTGTCAGGTCATTGATTGTAAATGTGTGATACAAACAAAAAAAAGCCCCAAGCAATGCTCGGGGCTTTTGATTGGCGCGAGGCCAGTTTTGTGAGTTGTTAGTTTTTGACGATGCGGATCGCTTCGGCAGCTTCCGCAACTTTCAAGAAGTAGATGCCGCGTGCTACTTGGTCGATATTGATGGTCGTTGACGTACCGCTGAGTGTACCTGTCGCTACCACCTTACCTTGTGCATCTTGGATCACGTAGTTGCTGAACAACGCTTCTGAAGCCTTCAATGTAAAGACGGCGTCAGTTGGGTTTGGTTGAACTGAGAAGCTAACAAAACCGTTCTCATCTAAACCAACTGTGAGCGTCAGGTTGAGTGTGATTGTAGAATCACAACCTGCTGCATTGGTCAAGACTTGCGTATAAGTACCAGACTGCGTGTAGATGATTTCATTCAAGACGTAGTTTTCAAGCGCTGTAACGTTCAAGGTTGTTGAAGTTGGTTGCGCTGCAGTTACCACAACTTGCTCTGAAGTAGTTGTACAACCGTTCAAGCTTGTCAGTACACAGCTGTAAGTACCTGGTGTAGTTACCGTGATTTCTTGTGCGCTTGAACCTGAAGTCCAGTTGTAGGTGTTTCCTGGCTGTGCAGAGATAGTCAAGCTTTCTCCCGGACACAAGCTGCTATTGCCGTCTGTAATGAGGTCAGCAGATGGCGACTCATTGACAGTTACCGTAATTTCAGCAAGGTCTGGACAGCCGTTAGCTGCATAACCTGTCACTACGTAAGTACCTGGTGTTGTAATTGTTTGCGTAAGCGCAGTGCTGTTATTTGCCCAAATGTAGGTATTTGCGCCACCAGCAGTTAAGGTTACCGAACCACCTTCACAGAATGTTGTTGGGCCAGAAGCCGTAATGGTTGTTGTTGGAACAGGCAATACTGTTACGTTGATTGGCGCTGAAGTCCCTGTACAACCAAGGCTGTTGGTTACCGTTACAGTAATTGGTCCGTTGACACCAACGTTCACCCCTTGTGTTGTTGCACCGTTAGACCACACATAAGATGCACCTGGAGAAGCAACAAGTGTAGAGAACGCGCCAGCACATACAGTTGTAGGTGAAGCGGCTGTAATGGTTGGTACAAACGCTGGAGCCGCAGTTACAGTGATCTCGTTTGATACTGATGAACAACCAGCTGCGTTGGTTACCGTTACGAAGTACAAGCCTGTAGTGTTGGCAGTGATACTAGGCGTAGTAGCACCGTTGCTCCAAACATAAGACGTACCGTTTGTATTGGTATTCAAGACCACACTCTGACCTTGACAGAAGGTAGTTGCACCTGCAGCTGCAATCGCAACTGTTGGGTTGGCACTAACCGCAATGGCAAGTGGAGTTGAAGTTGCAGAACAGCCATTGGCGTCTGTAACTGTTACTGAGTAGTTACCTGCAGTATTGACGCTGATTGTTGAAGTAGTAGCACCGTTGCTCCAAGCATATGCCGAGGCTGGTGTAGCGCTTAAAGTTGCAGCAGCACCCTGACAAATCGCAACGTTGTTGGTTGTTACAACTGGCGCAGGAAGTGCGTTAACAGTTACCGTAATTGGTGCAGATGAAGCGGTACAACCTGCGGTAGTAACATCTACATCGTAAGTACCAGAGGCGGCTACTGTAATGCTCTGTGTTGTTTCATTGGTAGACCAAAGGTAGCTTCCAGCTGCAGGAGCAGTTAACGTTACAGTGTTACCAGCACAGAATGTAGTTGGACCACTGATGCTCGTTACAGCAGAAGGAATGACATTGACAGCAATTGGCTTGGTTACAGTAGACGTACAACCAGCCGCATTCGTGTAAGTGTACGTAATAGTAGCTGAACCTGAGTTGTTACCACTCACCTCACCTGCTGTTGATACAGACGCAACTGAGGTGTTGCTAGAACTCCATGTACCACCTGCAGTTGTATTAGACAAAGGTGTTGTTGCACCAATACAAACACTGTTGCTACCAGCAATTGGATCAAGAACAGGGAATGGAACCACATTGATGGTCACAGGAGCCGCAATAGCAGCACAACCCTGACCATTCGTAACAGAAACTCCATATGTTCCGCTTTGTGTAACGGTGATGGATTGTGATGTTGCTGTGTTGGTCCAAGCATAACCAGAACCATTTGCTGCAGACAACACTACTGATCCACCTGCACAGAAAGTTGTTGGACCAGATACAGCAATTGCCGTGGCTGGAGCCGTTTGTACAGAGATGTTTTTGGTTTGTGTCGTAGAACAACCGTTATTCGTAACAGTATAAGAAATGGTAGCGTTACCGCCGCTCAGTCCGGAAATGTTACCTGTTGCGTCTACTGAGGCCACAGCAGCGTTAGAAGAACTCCAAACACCACCTGTGGTTGCATTGTTGAAAGCAGTTGCTGCACCCTCACATACCGTGTTGGCACCTGTAATAGCAGCAACAACCGGAAGTGGCGTAACCGCAACAGCCGTAGGCGCTGTAGTTGTTGTACAACCATTAGCACCTGTCACAGTGTAAGTGAAAGAACCACTGTTGTTCACCGCAATCGAAGAGGCCGTAGAACCATTGCTCCAAGTGTAAGCACCTGCACCATTGGCAGAAAGAATCACAGAACCACCATCACAGAAAGACGTTGGACCATTTGCCGTGATGCTCGCCGCCGGAGCTGGCAAGACATTGACCGTTACTGGTGCACTCACAGTAGAACAACCTGCAGCATTGGTTACAGTTGCAGTGTAAGTTCCTGACGCAGTGATGGTATTTGTAGCACCACTTACGCTGTTGTTCCAGTTGTAAGAAGTACCTCCAGAAGCGGTAAGTACCACAGAACCACCCTGACAGAAGCTAGCCGGGCCGTTGAGTGCCACGTTTGCAACCGGTGGTTGGTTCACGGTAAGTGCTAATGGCGCAGATGGGTTCGAAACACAACCTGCAGCAGATGTAATGATTACACTGTAGTTACCACCAGCGGTTACTGCGATAGATTGCGTTGTTGCGCCGTTGTTCCAAGCATAAGATGCGGCTGTAGGAGCCGTAAGTGTGGTGGCTGTTCCTTGACAGATCGAGTTGCCATTCGAAGAAGAAATGGTCGCTACTGGCAAGGCTTGTACAGCGATGTTTGCTGTTGTTGTAGTGGTACAGCCATTGACAGCTGTTGTGGTGTAAGATACCGTTCCAGTTCCTGCACTCACCCCTACGATATCTCCTGTAGCTGGGTTAAGAGTCAAGACGCTTGGTGTCGAGCTAGACCATGTACCGTTTGGAACTGGGTTCGAAACCAAACCGTTGTTGCCCACACAAAGAACTGAAGGTGCAATAACTGGTGCGTTTGCTGGCGAAGGGTTCACGTTAACGACAACTTGGTCAGAACCAACACAACCATTTGTACCTGTTGCACTCACTGTATAAGTAGTAGTAGCCGTTGGCGATGCCACTGGGTTCAAGATACCAGTGTTAGACAAACCTGCAGCTGGCGACCATACTGGTGTTATTGATGGACAACCAGATGCTGTGCCATTCCACGTACCTGCTGAACCAGGAACCCAGTTGGTAACAAGGTTTGTACCCGCACCGTTGGTAATGGTATAGTAAGGCTCAAAAATCCATGAACCCGCTGTAAAGGTCACCTGAATTGGAGCGCCATTAGAAGCTGTAAAGTTGAAGGCCAACGGACCCAAACCGAAAGGCAATGTAATGTTTGTAAGTACTGGAACACCACCTACAGAGACCGTTACCGCACAACCATTCCAACCGTCACCAAATGAATCCCAAAGGGTAATGGTGTGGTTACAAGAAGTGTTGAAGTTAACTGTAGCGTTCATGTTACTAGACTGACCACTACAAATAGTGACGTCATTGCCTGCATTCACGATTGGCGCAGGAAGAACCGTTACCGTGCGCGTTGCTGTTGATGGCGGACACCATGTGGTGGTGTTCGGAATCGTGTAAGTCATGGTGGCAGTACCAGCTGCAACACCTGTTACCACTCCCGTATTTGGGTTAATGGTTGCAATTGCAGTGTTACTCGAAGACCAAGTACCACCTGTGCTCGTTGTAGAGAAGTTGACAGTTGCACCAGCACAAACCGTTTGCGTACCAGCAAGTGGCGCAATTTGAGCAGTTGCTTGAACGGTGATGGTATTGGATACCGGGCCGGTAGAGGCACAACCTGAAGCGTTCAAATAGTTGATCGAAACCGCTTGGTTACCTGCTGTTAAGTATTGTACAGTTGCAGTATTGGAAGTGGTAGTACCACCAGAGATAATATTATAGTTGACACCTGCAGTACCTGGGAAACTCCAAGTGTAAGACTGCATACCTGCCTGTGTGGTGTATGTATAATTGGTAAAGGTACAAGCTTGGTTAGCTGGTGTAACGGTAAAGCTCGGTGAAAACGGAACCGCTGCAATGATATTCACGTTGTAGTCTTCAGTTTCTCCGTAGCCATAAGTAGCACATGGGTCAATTAAAGCACCAGCAGTGAGCCAAACACCTCTTACACGCATGCGGTGCACGCCAAGTGGTGGTGTACAAGCTAAGTTGATTTGGAAACTTGCTGTTTGGAATGCGGCTGTTGTACCTGCAGTTGTGAATCCTACTTTTTCAGATGCTTCAAAAATGAAGTTATCGTTGTAATCGATCCAAACGGCGAAGTTCTGACCTGTAAAAGAACCTGCAGTTACTTGAACCTGATAGCTCGTTGCTGCTTGCATCACTGCAGCAGGCAAGTTAGAGTAGAACGTATAAGAAGGCCCTCCAGGTACCGTACCTGAGTTGTTGTTGAGGGTTGTTCCGGTGATGGCTACATTAGAAATCAAATCTCCGAATAGTGTACCAGAAGAATAAGCTGGGTTACAGTATGGATTGTAGAGAATTTGAACTGGGTTCGAAGGTGTAGATATAGAAGAGTTGCTACAAGTTACCACACAACGATACCAAGTAGTTGCAGTTGGTGTAGCCACAAAGTTGAATGATGTTGCACCAGTAATGTTTGTCCAAGGACCTGTAACAGATGGGCCACTTTGCCATTGGTAAGTAACGCCAGTACCAGAAGTATTGTTTTGAAGTGACAAAGCGGTAGTTTGACCTGCAAAAATAGAAGTAGCGCTCGCAAGTGTGTTACCTGGAGTTGGTGCACCTGCACATGGTGGCGGTACAGTTACTGTAAAGCAGTAGTCTTCGGTTTCACCCCATGTGTAGCCGTTGTGAGCGTAGTTGAAAGTTGTTGGGAAGGCTTCAATATTTACCACACGCATGCGGGTGGTACCTATGGTTGCATTACCAGGCACAAGGAAAGAACCTGTCTTGGTATGGTTACCAGTAGCCCCAACAGGCTGGTTGTATACAAACTCACCTGCATCTAGGAAGTCACCATCTTGGTTGAAGTCTACAAAGATTTGGAAAATGTTTGTATATGGACCACCACAAGATGTTTGCGTTACACTGAAGTTCACGAGGTCACCTTGGTTTACAGAAGGCCCTACAACAGAACCCGTGTAGTTCGAATAACGGCTATTGATAGATCCAGGACCTGGAGCTAATGTGGCACAGTTCGAACTGTTGTTCATGGTACCCACTGTAACGTTCGAAATTTCTTCGTCGGCAGTAGAGGACGCAAAAACATTAGGGTATGACCCACACTGACACTGGCCCCCTGAAGGCGTGAAGGACACCACATTGGTGTTGTTGCTACTCGCGGTAAACAAACAAGCAGTTACCAAACGATAAAAAGTGGTGGCGGTGGTAGCCGTGGTAAACGAGTTGCCGTTAGCACCTGTGATGTTCGTCCAGGGGCCCGTTGCGCTCGGCCCACTTTGCCACTGGTAAGAGATACCGTTTCCGATAGACAAGCCAGAAGCCGTCATGGTGATGCTTTGGTTCGGACACCCTGTTGCAGCAGTAATTGTTGCCGCACCTGCATTTGGCGTACCTGTACAGTTTGGTGCTGGAATGATTGTTATGCGGAAATCTTTGGTCTCGCCATAAAAGAGGTTGGTACAAGCTGAACTACCATTTAAAGTGTAGAAAGCGTACTCTGTACGAACGCGCATGGCAATTTGGCCATTGAATGCGTTATTGGGAATGGTGACAGGTACTGTACCGTTCCAGTTGGTCCAAGACGTGTTGGTTCCAAATGAGAAATATTCAGTTGTTTCGAATATAGAGTTGTTGTTCCAGTCAAACCAAGCGCCTGCTGCGTTGTAAAGACCGGAGTTCACCGTAAGGTTGTATGTAACACCAGCCATTACAGTAGTGGTGGTGGTGGCAGGTGAATAAGATGCGTAGTATGGAGCTGGCAAGGCGCCTGTTCCCGTATGGGAAAGCGTATTAAAGTTTACCGAATTGATCATGCCATAATAACCAAAACCTGCACCGTAAAGCGAGGTAGAAATACAAGGACCTGTTACAATTTGCAATGGTGTTGAAATACCGGTGTTGGTACCACAAACCAAAACACAACGGAACCATGTAGGTGTAGAATAAGTAAGTGTATAAGTAGAGTTGGTTGCCCCTGCAATATTTGCCCAAGGCCCAGTGGAAGAGGAACTAGATTGCCATTGGTAAGAAGCTAAAGGAAAGGTGTTTTGAACGGAAAGCACCGTAGTACCTCCTACCGGAACTGCAGCAAAAGTTGCGTTTGTGGCGCCAGGAGCAGGTGTCCCGGTACAAGCCGGCATTGGGATCGTACAACCATTGGTAATGGCTTGTGACGCTGGAGGAGTTGCATTGACAGTACTTTGGAAGATTTGTGTTCCAGTGGCATTCGCTCCATTCCATACACGATACCAGTTCTCGTTAGACCAAGAACCTGCAGTATAGTTCACCGTAATGGACTGACCTTGAAAAACGTTAAAGTTAAACACAGCCGGACCAGTACCAGAAGCTAAAGTGACTGCCGTGAGCACGTTGGTACCGCCAACGTTTACAGTGACGTTTCCACCGTTCCAACCGTCGCCCCAGGTGTCGTGTAGCGCAATGGAATACGTACACTGAGCAGTTAGAGAAGTTGTTCCAAAAAGCAGGAAAAACAATCCAATGAATAAATGCTTGAATCGCAAAAAACCACCTTTTTGATTTAAAATAAGTAAAGGATTTTTCATAGTTTATAGTTTGTTACAAATATGGCCGAAACTTGGTATAAGTTCACTACTAGGCGTCTAAATTTATTCACAAACTTTTGGAATACCATTTTAGTTGAGCAATGAGCTGTATTTAATGAATATTTAATGGTTTTTGTCGATTATTCATATTTTCCTATCGAATATTTCTCAAATATTGTACTTGAAAAAAAAACTACATTTGTTAATAACTATGACACGCATCGGTTTACTCTCTGACACCCACGGTTTTTTGGACCCCAAAATTTGGGACTACTTCGCCGATGTAGATGAAGTCTGGCATGCTGGCGACATCGGTGACATGGCAACGCTTGAGGCCCTAGAAAAATTCAAGCCACTGCGCGTTGTTTTTGGCAACATAGACAACCATATCATCCGCAGTGCTACAAAAGAATTTTTGAGATTCAGAATAGAAGCAGTAGATGTACTCATGACCCACATCGCCGGCAGACCCGGCAAATACGCCAAGCCAGCGCTTGAAGCATTACAAGCAGGGGGCGCCCCACAACTCTTCGTCTGTGGCCATTCTCATATTGCACTTGCCCAATTTGACAAGCGCTACAACATGCTGTGGCTCAATCCTGGCGCTTGTGGCTACAAGGGTTTTCATCAGGTCAAAACCATATTTAGGTTCTCGATTACCCATGACAAGATCCACGATTTAGAATGCATAGAACTTGGGCCACGCATCGGTAAATCTACCGAACACGATGCGTAATTAGTTTCTATTCAGTACTTCTACTGAAAAGTCCAGCAGCTAACGGGTGTAGTTTTGTTTTCTAAAATTTAGCAAATGAAAAAACTACTGACCCTACTCTACCTTGTCGTTTCAAGCATGAGTCAAGCCCAAAACTGCACTATAGATTACACCCAAACCCAAGTGGGCATCTACCCCAACTCCCTCCCAACAGGCACGGTTGGGCAGCCCTACAGCCAAGACCTCACCTTCGTCATGCCCACCGACACCCTGGGCTACGACTTCACCAATTTTCATATTTTGTCGGTTGCACTGCCTGTTGGGCTCAGCTGGGCTTGCAACAACAACAATGTTAATTGCGATTACAACCCCCAGGTTTCTGCGTATGGTTGTGTCCATATTTCTGGCACGCCCTTGCTCGCTGGCACCTACAACGTCGAGGTCACCGTCTTGGCCGACCTCACGATCCTCTCCGGTTATCCCTTTGTGTTCCAACTGCAACTAGAAATTCTGCCCTCGAGCGCCAGTATCTCAAACAATGGCTTCAACAGTATCGGTGCGCCGGCCTGCGCACCAGCCTTGGTGCATTTTAGCAATAATCATCCTGGCTTACTGCATTACACCTGGGATTTCGGCAACGGAAACATATCTTATGCTGAAAACCCAAGCGCTCAGTATTATCCTAATCCCGGAACTTACTTGGTGCAGTACACGGCCTACGCCAACCTCGATACCAACCAAGTTTACACGCTCAATCAGCTCATGGTCACCAGTATGAGTAATTATGGCGGGGGCTTCCCTTCATTTGAAAATGCCGACGCTTATTTCAAAATACTAGAAAATGGCAACTTAGTATACCAATCTACAATTATAGGCAATCAAAACCCACCAGTCCAATGGACACTCAACTTGAATTTAAATCCCAACAGCTCTTATGTGATCGAAATTTGGGAGGCCGACAACAGCTATGGCGAGCCTCTTTTTGGCGCCGATGACTACATGGGGAGTCATCCGCTGCATATCAATGGCTGCATCGGTTGTGGCGCAGGAACTTCCATTATCAATTACACTACAGCCACGCAACAAATTTTACCGACCCCACAAACCACCACCGTAGACACCATTGTCATTTATGCACTCCCGCCCACACCACTCATTACCTACGACTCTCTTTTACACACCCTCAGCACACCAAACCTTGGCTTTGCTTATCAATGGTACTACAATGGCTCGCCAGTAGCCGGCGCAAACGCAGCAACTCATGTCGTTTACCAAAGCGGGGCTTATTCACTTGTAGCTGTTAATCCGAATGGCTGTGTTGCTTTTTCAGATACACTCAGCGCGATTTACTGCAGTCCTTTTTTACAAGCGCAACTTACCGAAAACAACGGCACGCTAGTGGTCTCGAATACTGCACAGAACGCAAGTTTTACTTGGTCTTTAGATGGTCAAATACTTCCTAACCAACAAGGCAACACCCTTGCTATCCAAGAAAATGGCAACTATCAGTGCATCGTAACAGACGCATTTGGCTGCACCGATACCACCAACCTGCTACTCATAGAAGTCGGGGTGGCATCCAACACCGCAATGCCGCCCGAAATCTTTCCCAATCCTGCCAAAGATTTCCTTAACATCTCTCTACCTTCCGATTGGCTTGGATCTACGATTGAAATCATAGACCTTTTCGGTAAAGTTGTTTTCATCCAAGACAGCTCAACGCAAGCGTGTTCAATCCCCGTAAATCGCATTCAATCCGGTACTTACCTCATTCAATTCACCAAGCAAAACAAGCGTTGCCAAAAACTGATCTTCATCTCTAGTTCTAACTAGCCCATAAATAAGATGTAATTTTACCAGGTGAAAGCAAACAAAAGTCCACTCCGCAAATACCAATGGTTGGTGGTTGCCATTTTAGCCCTTACCCAATTCACCGTCGTACTGGACTTCATGGTCATGTCTCCGCTTGGCGACCTCCTCATCAAAGACCTTCAGGTCAAACCCTATCAGTTTGGCATTGTAGTATCGAGCTATGCGTTGGCAGCCGGTATATCCGGATTTCTGACCGCTGGTTTTGCGGACCGCTTTGACCGCAAGCGCTTACTGGGTTGGTCTTTCTATATGCCTGTTACTACTTATTCTAGTTGGCCTGAAGCCTGTTCGCGCCCACCTCGCTCAACAAACGGAGCGTTCGCCGTTTCACCATTTATTAGCAACCATCAAAAACCGCAATTACCGCATCGGTTTTATGGCAACCGCATTCATGTCGCTAGGCGGTTACTTGATGATGCCTTGGGGCAGTGCATTTGCCGTCAACAACGCTGGGATTTCTCAAGCACAACTCCCCTTGCTTTTCATGGTGGTGGGTATTTCAACCTTTCTCATCATGCCACTCATTGGCCTGCTCGCACGCACCGCTCCTGAACTTTGACCTCTTGGGTTATGTTGTGGTGGGCGTCATCCTCATCAATATCTACCTCACGCGCCGCGTATACTTATATGTTGCGCGCAAAAACAAAGAGGCGGCCTGCCACCTCTTCGAAATATCAAAAGAACTTAAAAGACTTACTCCTCAGTGAGTTTAGCCAAACGCTTGAACTTGAGTTTATCCTTGATTCGATCTACGGTATAGTACATCATTGGGACCACAATAATGGTGAGAAACATTGAGCTGGTGAGGCCGCCAATCAGTACCCATGCCAAGCCGTTTTTCCATTCAGCACCAGCACCAGTGGCGGTGGCAATTGGCACCATACCAATGACCATCGCAATCGTAGTCATTAAGATCGGACGCATCCGCTCTTTTACGGACTCTAACAAGGCGCTGTAGGTACTCATTCCTTTGTCTTTGAGGTGATTGGTGAAGTCTACAATCAAGATGGCATTTTTTGCCACCAGCCCCAGGAGCATGAGCATACCTAGCATCGTGAAAATACCCATATTGGAAGCGCTTAATGCAAGCGCAAGAATTGCCCCAACCAATGAAACCAAGATAGAGAACAAGACCACAAACGGATACACGAAGTTGTCATAGAGTGCCACCATAATGAGGTAAACGAGGATCACGCCGATACCCATAGCGGTTCCAAGCGCACCAAAAGATTCTTTCTGGCGCTTGATTTCGCCGCCCCATGTAAGGCGCACATTCGGATCTAGCGGATTTTTCTTGAGGTATTTTTCAATGTCCGCCGCAACCGTTCCCGGTGCAGTTCCTAGGACATAACAACGCAAGGTGGTATTGGCAATCCTGTTTTTACGCTCGAGTGTACCCGCGGCGTTGTCTACAGAAATAGCCGCAAACTCACTGAGTTGCACTTGCTTGCCTTCATTGTTGGCAAAAGTCATGTTTTGGATGTCTTCTACGTCTTTTCGGTTGGCTGCATCGAGCATGACACGGATGTCATATTCAGAGCCATCGAGGTCAATTTGGCTGTCGTCATTGCCAGAAAGTGCGCCTTGCAATTGCATTCCAACTGCGGCAACATTGACGCCGAGTTGGCCCATTTTTTCACGGTTCAGGGCGATTTTTACCTCTGGCGTGATATCTTCAGTGCTCAGGCTTGGATCTTTGGCACCATTGATGGCTTTCATGGCTGTTTTGAGTCTGCGCGCTTCTTTCATCATGAGTTCTTTGTCGTTACTCGAAATAAAGATCTCAATTGGCGCTTGCTCTGAATCGATCAGACCCATGTTGAGGGCCTTGACTTCAACACCCGGATACTGATTTTCAATTTTTGTGCGAATGAGGTTCATGTACTGTTCTGTCGGGATCTCTTTTTGCTTGTCTTTTTTGAGCATTACCGTAATCTCGGAACGGTTTTCGGAACCAAAAGCAGCTGCACCCAAACCAGCACTTGGGCCACCCACGTTAGAAAACACGATGTCGATCATGTCTTTTTGAGCCAATAACAACTGCTCTATCTTCAAAGTGGTCAGGTTGTTTTCGGCAAAAGTGGCACTCTTCTCATACTTGAGTTTGAGCATGAACTTGCCTTGATCTCCTTGCGACACAAACTCCTGCCCCACAATACCTAAGCCCATCGTGGCAAAAGAAGCGGCAAAAATGGCAATCACAATGAGGCCCATAGAAATTTTATGACGCAGTGCCCAGCCCACAATTTTGACATAAGAATTCGTGAAAATAGTTACACGGCGTTCAAACCAAAGCAAAATGGCTTGGATTGGTTTCTTAGGATCGAGCTTGACTTCTTTGGCAAAGCGCGAGGCCAACCAAGGAGTTAAGGTAAAACAGACAAAAAGTGACATGAGGGTAGACACCACTACGACTATCGAAAACTGGTGTAAGATATCTGAAATCGTTCCCTCAATGAAAACTACAGGCGAGAACACCACGACATCCACAAGCGTGATCGCCAAGGCTGTGAAACCAATCTCGTTTCGGCCATCCAAGGCTGCTTGGCGGCGTTTTTTGCCCATCTGCAAGTGTCGATAAATGTTTTCGAGTACAACAATCGAGTCATCGACCAATATACCGATCACCAAAGACATCGCCAAAAGGGTCATGAGGTTGAGTGTGTAACCCAACAAATACATGGCTACAAACGTAGAGATCAAAGAGGCTGGAATCGAAACCAAAACAATAAATGCGTTACGCATGGTGTGCAAGAATAGCAACATCACGAGCGCAACTAAGAATACCGCTAACTCGAGGTCGTGGATCACGGCATCTACTGACTCAATAGTAGGCAAAGAGGTGTCGGTAGCTACCGTAAAGCCCAAGCCTTCTTTTTTATACTTTTCTTCGAGGTCCTTGAACTTTGCTTTGGTGGCATTGGCAACATCTACCGCATTGGCATCGGATTGTTTTTTAATGCGCAAACCGATTCCATTCACACCATTCAAACGCGAGATGGTAATTTGCTCTTCAGAGGCATCTACAACCTCTGCCACGTCGCGCAAGCGTATGGAGCTGGTACCTTTGGCCATCAGAACTAAATCTTGAAGGTCCGCTAGATTTTTATATTTACCTGTTAAGCGCACCGTGATTTGCTCGCTACTGCTCTTGATTTTACCTGTCGGAAAATCTAGATTAGACAGCGCAATAGCCTGATTGATTTGCGCCATAGACAAGCCTAATTTGCGCATTTTGTCTTTGTCTACATTGACCCGAAAAGAACGGCGCTCTCCACCAATCACTTGTACTTCTGCCACTCCTTTTACCTGCTTAATGGCTGGCAAAAGTTGGTCGTCCATGAGGCGCATGAGTTCGGCATCTGACAAATTTTTAGCAACTGCACTCAACTGCAATACCGGCGTGGCATTCGGCTCAATTTTGGCCACCATTGGGTTTTGTGCGTCTTCTGGTAACCTACTAAGGTTGTTATTGATCTTGCGCTGCGCATCTTCCAAAGCGTCGTCTATGTTGGCAGAAGCTTTGAACTCGAGCAATACAAAAGAAGCGTTATCAAAAGAAAAGGAAGTTACCTCATCGACGTTTTCCATCCCGCTCAGTACATCTTCTAGCGGTTTGGAGACCTGACTCTCCACTGTAGAGGGAGAAGCACCAGGGTACGCGGTGGTAATGGTGAGGAGTGGCGCCGAAAAATCGGGCATCAGCTCATAAGAGAGTTGTTTGTAGCTGAGGAGTCCGCCACCCACCAAAATGGTAAAGATGACGATGATAAACGAGGGCCGCTTAATGGCCAATTCCGTAAGTGTCATAAGGCTATTTGTTGCGTTTGATATTCATTCCGTCTTCTAAGTTCACTTGGCCTTTCACAACAATTTCGGTTGAGGCATTCAAGCCTGAAACTACTTCTATGAAGTTGCCATCAGCCGTTCCTGGGCTAAATGAAGTTAGGACTGCCTTGCCATTTGAAACCACATAAATTTGCGGGTTCTTGGTAGAGCCAATTAGGGCCTTGCGTGGCACTGCCAACGCCTTCAAACTTTCGTTATTAGAGAGCGTAACATTACCGTACATTCCAGAGAGAATTTTTTGTGCGCCTGTATTGCTCACCAAAACTTGCACCTTGAAATTGTGCAAAGCGTCGGCCTGCACAGAAATGCTATAAATAGTGCCAGTCACTTCTTTGTCATGAGCATCTCCGCTCACGCCTACTTTTTGGCCTTTTTTGAACTTGAGCACATCGCGCTCTGGCACGGAGATAGTCAGTTTGAGCTGTGAGATGTCGGTAAGTTCTACAATTGGCGTTCCTGGCATGACCATAGAGCCGAGGTCAGCCATTTTTTTGGTTACTACTCCAGAAAAAGGTGCCAATACTTTGGTACCGCGCAACTGCTTTTGCAACTGCTTGAGCTGCACTTCAGCAGATTTAAGGGCGAGTTCCATTTTTTCGGCTTCCATAGAAGAAACCGCTTGTTCTTTTCTCAGGTTGACAAAGCGTGCATTGTCGTTTTTAAGTTGTGCAATATTAAGTTTGGCGTTTTCAATTTGCAACAAAATAAGTTCGTCGTCTAGTTTGGCAAGAACCTGTCCTTTACTTACTTGATCGCCTTCTTTAACCAAAAGATCGGTGAGTTTGCCAGATCCTTCTGCCGCAACGTTGTTTTGATGCATGGGTTCAAATACACCTAAGTAAGAAAAAGCGCTTTCAAAAGTATGCATTTGGGGTTGGTCTGTATCGACCAAAACCGCTGCTTCCATGTCATGGATGTAAATTTTCTTTTTGGCTTCTTTTGAGTTCGAAAGGAGTTTGAAAATGGTGAGGCTTAAGAGAGCCAAAACCGCTAGAGAGATAAAAATGATGCGTTTCATGAGTTGTTATTTGATGTTTCCGTTTGATTTTAAGTAGTCGAGTTCTGCTTGGCGCAAGGCAACGTATGCAGCCACAACACCAGTTTGTGCTTGTTCAAGAGCCGTTTGCGCTTGAAGCAGGTCATTGGTACCAATGAGCCCTTCTGTAAATTTGAGATTGGCATTTTGGTGTACTGACTCTGCTAATTTGAGTTGTTCTTTGGCCAATGCCAAGGAACCAGATTTGACGTCAATCATGCGCTTATTTTGCTCGATTTGCTGCTTGAGTTGCTGCTCCACTAAAGTTGTTTGCATTGCCAACTGTTCTTGCTTGAGTGCATTCGCCGCTGCTTTGTGGTGTTTTTCCAGACCGTCAAATAAATTCCAATCCAGACGCAAGCCGACAAAAGCACCGTCGATACCAGTTCTGAAATCCGTTTCCGGATTCATATTGACATTGTATTGATAAATACCATATAAATTGACATTCGGCAAGTAACCCATTTGAATCCCTTTTGCTTCTTCTTGTGTCATCCGTTTTTGCTGTTCTAATAACTGTAGCGCAAATAAATTACTGGCATTTTGATCGACCAAGATGGTTTGTTGCACCATTTGATCATTTTGCAAGGTGATGGGCGTTTTTAAATCTACGCCCATGAGAATTTTGAGGATTTCCTCTAACTGACTTTTTGTAGCCTGAAGGTTCACCTCTGTATTTTCTAAATTGTACTTATTGATGCGCAGCTTATCTGCCTCGGTCTGAATGAGCATTCCTTGATTCACCATCAAGGACATATTTTGTAAAATCTGTTCAGTGTAAGTGATGTTACTTTGTACAAATTTCAGCTGCTCATACATCCCTTGTAAAATAAAGAAGGTATTCGCCACTTGGTATTTTACCTCCTGAATGGTCATGTCTCGTTTGATTTGGACAATATCACTATTGATTCGCAAAGCAGCTAATCCGTAGTTGAGCTGTGAATTGAACAAGACTTGGTTGAGCTGAAGGGTATTACTCAACACAATGGGTACACCAAATTTAACTTCGGCAAAAGTACCAGGAGCGCCTCCAAAAAACTGCGCGGGCACCACCTGACCAGGAATAACGGCGTTGTAGCGGTAGTCCCCAGAAAAATTCAAGGACGGCATGCGCGAGGAGAGATACGCAGACCGCTGGCTTTCATTGATTGCTACATCGAGTTGGGCGCTTCTAATTTGCACATTAGCAGTTTCTGCAGCGCGCAAACAAGCAGCCAAATCATAAGATTGGGCCTGGGCCGACAAGCCAAAAAGTAGGCTCAGCAGACCACCGGAGAACAGGTTTTTCATTTTCATGCTTTTGGGTTTGATATAAATAGATAATTGATAATGAGTTCTTTGACTATTTCTTTGTGCTTTCTGAGGTCTTCATCGAAATCTTCGGCTGAAATACCGTGAAATTGCATCGTCAGTTTTTTTGACATAAAAGGATAATGCACATTAGACATCAATAAGAGCGTAACGTTTCGAATGCTGATATCCCTCACCTCGCCTTGCGCCTTGGCTTTTTCAAATTGTTCAAAAATGCCGGTATTGGCAATGGGCTCCAAAAAATGACTCGGCATGGGGGCATCCGTTTTATTTTGATGCAAAGACTGTAAAATAAACATGGGAAGTTCGGGATGTTCTAAAAAGAAGGTGAACTCTTTATCGATGAGTTGCTCGACTTTTTCTTTGAGCGTGAGGTCCGAACTGAACACCGCGATCATGGATTGCAGAAAATCGCTCATGGCACCTTCAAAAATGAGTTCAAAGAGCTTTTCTTTGGAACGAAAGTAATAGTTGAGCAGCGCCACGTTGCTACCTACTTCTTTGGCGATGTCGCGTACAGAACAGCCATCAAAACCTTTGGTCATGAAGACTTTCTTGGCTGCCGCCTTGATTTTTTCTTCTGTAGTTTGATCTCTTTTCATCTGTTTATTTTGGCTTGCGCGCCGCAAAGTTAAACACTCTTTTTAAACAAATGTTTAAGAATCTAGGAAAAATTAAACAAATGTTTAAATTTTGGCAAATTCGAGGCGTTTTTGTTACTTTGAGAGATGAAGTTTCACTTGATTTTCGTCCTCCTGCTGCCCGCCCTATCCTTCTCTCAACAAACCGCTTGGTTCGCCGACGCCAAACTGGGCATTTTTATCCATTGGGGCATGTATGCAGCAGACGGCACTTCGGAAAGCTGGGCCTTTCACAACAGAACGGTTCCATATGCCCAATACATGAGCCAGATGAACAGATTCACCGCCGAAAACTACAATCCAGCTGCTTGGGCCCAACTCATTAAAGAAAGCGGGGCCAAATACTGCGTCATCACGACCAAACACCACGACGGCCTAGCGCTCTACGACACCAAGTTCAAAACACCGCAAGCACCCAAACAAAAAAACTGGAACCCTAAATTCCCTTTGAGCACCACCTACCAAACACCAATTAAAAAAGATGTCATTTCCCCCCTTTTCCAAGCGTTAGAAAAAGAAGATATCAAAAAGGGCGCTTATTATTCACTTCTAGATTGGTCTTCTCATGACTACCCAGGTTTTTATAAAGATTCCAGTCGCTATCAAATAAAAGATGATTCGCTGCGTTGGGCACGCTTCATAGCTTTCATGCATGGGCAAATCGCAGAAATCAATACCCAATTGAAACCAGACCTTTTTTGGTTCGACGGCGATTGGGAGCATTCAGAAGCCGAATGGCAGGCCGCTAAAATTGATTCGATCATTCACCAGACCAATCCGAATGCCATCTTGAATGGCAGACTCAAGTCTTTTGGAGACTACGACACGCCCGAACAAAACATGCCCATAGTGCATCCTGAGCGCAACACCTGGGAGCTCTGCCTCACCACCAATGACAACTGGGGCTACCGCCCCCAAGACCACAACTTCAAAAGTCATTTTGAACTGCTCAGTATCTTTACAGAGTGTTTGGGCATGGGCGGCAACTTGCTTTTGGATATTGGCCCCAAAGCCGACGGCACGATTCCCGCTGAGCAAATCGCCATCCTCAAAGAGTTTGGACGCTGGACTCAAAAACACAGCACTGCCATTTACGGCACCATTGCCGGCCTGCCCTACGGACACTACCACGGCAACACCACACTTTCTAAAGATTCTACCGTACTCAATATTTTCATTCCAAGCCCGCAAGGAACCGATCTTAAACTTTCCACAGCCACCCTGCCCATTTATCTCAAGGGCATCAAAAACCAAGCTGTTTCCATCCAATTATTGGGCTCCGACACCCCTATTCACTACACCGAGGTGGGGAAAATTTCATGGAGCACTGTTCCGGGTACATTATTCTTAGAAATCCCTATTTCGGAAATGGATCCCATGATCAGTGTGGTTCAAATTCAATTCAAGGAACCCATTCAACTCTACCGCGGCAAAGGCGGTTTTCATTAAAGCAGTACTGACCCCAACTATGCGCACTTTTTTATTACTCGCTCTCTTTTCTCCGTTGCTCATTTTGGGTCAGCAGGAACTATATAATAACAAGGCTTTATCTGCTTTTGATTTTTACCTCAGAGAAACAGGGCAGCAAAACAATCCTTATCAACTTCATTTTTTCTGGCCAGACAGCATTTCTTTTCCGAATTGCAAAAATTGGGGAACCGACGGCTTTGGCGTGATCACCAATCAGCAGTCTATTTTAGTTTTTGGCTACACAGACCAAGCACTCGAAAATGGTGTTTACGACGTATTGCAGCGCAAATTTGGCTTTGAATATTATCAAGCAGAAGCCATGCAAATTCCGAGTTCCATCCCGAAGAAGTTTGCCTATGACAAATATGAATCCATTCCTGCATTTGCTTACCGAGAGGTTTTTTACGGAGAAACGCGCCGTAGCGGTTTTGCAGACTGGCACAAACTCACCAGCGGTGAATCTGTTGGCACCTTTGAAA
>JAIXUE010000015.1 GCA_027483605.1 Cryomorphaceae bacterium
CCGGTAATAAAAACGCTGTTGGTCATTAATTCTTTCAAATGAGCCTCAAAGATACTAAAAATTCCAGCTAAGCCCTGCAAAAAGGGCTTTTGAGTTGCTGCGATAGGGTGAGGCGTGCACGAGATTTTGTTGTTGAATGCTACTGCGCACCTGTGGTTCAACAAAGATGGATAAGTGCCTGTTTGCCTTGTAGCTCAAACGCAATTGACTTTGGGCAAAGGTCTGAAGCCGCCCGTTTTGAGCATGCAGATAAATTGTGCTGGGTAAATAACCCGCAACAGCCAGGGTCTGACTTGTTTTTGTAGCGAAGGAAAATGCCAAACCTGCATGTAGCTGCGCTTCAAAAGGACCGAATTGCTGATGATAACTTAGCGTGAATGGCAGCACTAGCTTATGTTGGTTCAGGACACTTGAATAATCGGCTTTGACTTTCGATATCTCAGGGCCAACTGGAATGTTCGGCCCATAAGGCCAAGGACCTTCGTGGAGTTCTTCGTCGCTCACTTGTCTGAATCCGTAGAGATAAGGGAATAAATAATGTTGTTCATCGTCGAAACTATAAACATCAGTATGATAAAAGTGCTCTTCCAGTGTTGTTTGACTCATTTGAATACCGGTCTGGAGGTGCCAGTTTTTATAGATGCGGGCCTGCAGCGTGAGCATAGGGCTTTGTTGTTGTCGGGATGCTGCATGTTGCATGCCCTGAGGACCTAATTGGTATTCGAAACTAGGTAAATTGCTACAGGTGTTGCCCGTGGCTATACTGAGCTCAAATCGGCCCGCAAGGGGTAATACTTGAGGGCGGTTTTGAATGGTTTGTAAAGGGAGTTTGATTTTACCCGCGGCCAAAAGGGGTAGCGCTCTATCAGTATGCTTACTTTCTATAGGATTTATAACCTCAGTTTTGATTGAATCATTACGAAGACTTGCGACAAGCACGTTTGGAAAAGCTTCCAACCTGGCTTTTACATTGCCGTTCACAAGACTTCCTTTAGTGCTATTGGCTATACTTTGCTGAGGACTGGCCGCAAGGCTCCCGGATGTACTGGCCGATGCACTCCCGGATGAATTGGTGGATGCACTGTTGGATGCACTGGCAGATGGACTTTCTATCTGTTGCTGCGTTTGTGTTTGCTTGCTGATTGCAGCTTTTGTTTGATGCTGCTCTAGGTAGACATAGCTTGAAACAGCACCAAAAACCATGGCGCCGATGGCAGTGAACGCATACTTGAACGCACTGCGGGTATACCATGGCGTGGCGCGCCCAATGGCATCGGTGAGCCGGTTCCACATGAGTGGCTCTGGCTCAGCATGACCTTTGAGCTGGTCGCGGAGGTATTTTTCGAAGTCGTCTAGGTTGTTCATTTAGCCGATCATTTTTTCTTGTTGTTGCAAGTGTTTTTGCAGTGCTTTCTTAGCTTCAAAAAGCTGTGATTTGGAGGTGCCTTCTGAAATAGCTAAAAGCTCAGCGATTTCTTTGTGGGCAAAACCTTCCATGACATATAAGTTGAAGACCAAGCGGGAGCGCTGTGGGAGTTTTTGAACGAGTTCCATGATATCGGCAGCTGCGAGTTGTGCTTCTATCCCATGCGAGTTTGTTTCTAGCTGAACTGCACCATCGATCTCGATGTGTTGTCTGTATTTGGCTTGCGCCCGAAGGTTGTCTATGGCGGTGTAAACAAAAATACGTTTGACCCAACCAGGTAAATGACTGGCTTGTTTGACTTTATGTAAATTTTGATACACTTTGACAAAAGCATCCTGAAAGATGTCTTGTGCACTGCTCTTATCTGTAGCGTAACGCAAGCAAATCTTAAACATAGCAGGTGCAAAAAGCGTATAAAGTGCTTTTTGTGCCCGGGCATCTTTGCGGATGCAGTCGGAGATGAGTTGACTATATAGCTCAGTGTCTGTAACCATGCCGTTTATAGACGAGTTCGAACGGCTAAAGGTTGGAATTGCTTAGGCCTAAATAAAGTAAATGGCACCTATTGAAGCCACAGAAGTCAAGGCCAAAACAAGCATTTGTTCAGCTGACAATTGAATGCGAATGCTCACAGATGGTTTTTTGAGGGCAAGCAAGAGCAGACGAAGGTAAACAAATGCGCCAATAACCGAAGCAATTAAAGCGAGAATAGCGGTGTATGGCACATGCGGGACTGCTGACCACAAGAGGGAGAACTTTCCGAAGAATCCTGCGAGTGGTGGAATACCTGCCAATGAAAACAGTGCAAGAACAAGAGCAATTCCAATGAGCGGGTGTTTCCAGGCAATGCCTTCCCAGTTAGCTAAATGATCAGAGTCGTCGTTGATTGCTTGGTTGCAGACCACAAGCGCAATGGTTGCTAATGCATATGCGGCTACAAATAAAAAGAGGTTACTATTGTGAATATCAGCAAGTGCAAAAAGCATAAGGCCTGCATTGGCGATAGAAGAATAGGCGATGAGTCTTCTAAAGCTTGTTTGCTTCCATGCGGTTATGTAGCCATAGAACATGGAAATCACAATGAGTAGGCTCACGAGGTCGATCCAAAAGAAGTAAGAGTCTCTAAACACTTGTCCAAATACATTGACTAAGGCATAAACCCCTGCAATTTTGACAACTGTTGACATGTACATCAGTACTGCATTTGAAGCACCGTCGTAAACGTCTGGCCCCCAAAAATGAAAAGGAACCGCACCAATTTTGAAAGTAAAGCCCGCCAATAAAAACAAGCTTCCAATCATAGCCATTGGGCTTTGCCATATGCCGATAGCAAGGTTCGACTGAATTTCGATGAGCTGAAAACTACCGGTGGCACCATATAAAAGCGCAATGCCAAAGAGAATAATTGCAGAGGCAAAAGAACCGGTGAAAAAGTATTTGACTGCCGCTTCTGCAGAAGTACTGCTGCCTTTATCGATACCTACTAAAACATAAATTGGAATAGAGAGGATTTCTAGACCAATGAAGAACAACATGAGGTCATTGGGTTGCGCCATCAAAATAGCACCGCACAACGAGAAAAGAATAAGGCCGAAGTAATCACCGGTGTGTTCGTCATCATTTTTGTAACGCTTGAAACCACCTAATACGGCAAGTAATGTGACGGCACAAAGTAAGATGATCACGATGCCTTGTGTGGGTACAAAAGCGGCATAGGAAGAAAAAGGAGAGGTGTAACTGCCTCTGTAGTATGCTGCAAAACCAGCCCCTATTAAACCAAAACTTGCAATCAATAAAGAGGCAACTGGTTTTTTGCTCATGCCAGCAAAAAGTCCGATGAGGCCAGTGATGAAAAGAATAATGATACTATCCATGGTGTGAATTAATGAGTCGGTTGAGTAAGACTGTGTGCAACAAAATCAGTGAGGCATTGTGGAGCGAGACCAAGATAAATGGCCGCAACGCTGAGGATGGCAAAAACGAGCCATTCAGACCAATTTAAATCTTGGAAGGAGGCAAACTTGCTTGGGCCAAACATTGGAACTTGATAGGCGCGTAATGTGTAAACGGCTCCTAATACGAGTGTGGTGCTGGCAATAAAACCAGTGACGGCATGTGCATTAAAAAGAGCCTTGATCAAGAAGAACTCGCCAATGAAACCTGCTGTGAAGGGAACGGACAGCGAGATGAAAGTCAGAACACCAAACCAGAAAGCAAAGCGTGGAGCCACTTTGGCAATACCACTGAGTTCGCTCATTTGGCGCGTGCCAAGTCGTTGTTCTATGATACCAGCTGCTAAAAACAAACCAATTGAGACAATACTATGGTTGACAATTTGTACCACAGCTATTTGATTCGTGTTGTCGTCATGGAGCATGAGTGCTGCTGCGATGAGGCCGAGGTGACTTAAAGAGGCATAGGCAAATAATGTTTTGATATCTGATTGGCGAATGGCAACGATAGCGCCGTAAACAACGCCAATGAGGCCTAAAGTAATGATTGGCCAACGCCAAAAATCTGTGGCTACGCCATCAAAAATTGGCAGTACCCATTTGAGAAGTCCGAACAAGGCCATTTTGAGCATAATGGCCGATAGGAGCATGGTGCCCGCAACAGGAGCTTTGGTATAGGTTTCTGCTTGCCAAGTATGGAAAGGAAACAAAGGAATCTTAACGGCGAAAGCAAGGAGGAAACCACCCATGAGCCAAATGCTTGTATTGCCCAATGCGTTGATATCTGCAACGAGCAAGGCCTCGTAGGTTTGTTGATTGGTAGCATGCATCAGGCCAATAACAGCTAAGAGCATGGCCAAAGAGCCCAGGAGCGTATATAAAAAGAATTGAAGCAAGGCGCGTGGTTTGTCAAAAGAGCCAAACCAATACAAAATCAAGAAAATAGGCAATAAGGTGAGTTCCCAAAAGATATAAAAGCCAAGGATGGTATTGGTCGTAAAAACACCTAAAAGTCCAAATTGCATCAGCAAGGCTAGCGCTGTAAATTTGCGGTCATTGACAATTTTTCCAGTAAAGTTGCTCAAGTAGACTAGTAAAAAGACGGCGTTTGTGAGCAATATCATGGTAAAGCCGAGGCTATCAATAGAGAAGCGCACAAAACGGAGTCCGAAATCGATGAGAATTTGTTCTTCTGGTTGAAAATAACAGACTGCTACCACACTCCAGACAAGTGCAACGCCAGTTGCAAAAAGACCAAATAAACGTGTAAAAGCACTTGGTACAAACCAAGCCATCAAACTAAAAACAAGGGGTAAAAGAATTAGTGCCAAACCGAAAGTTTTAAAATGTAATACGCAACAAAAATGATCAGACCAAAAACCATCCAAAATAGATAGCTACTCAAGAAACCTGTTTGCCATTTACGGGTCAGGTTGGCTGTATTGAGTATGCCGTCGGCGAGTGCATAGACACCATTGCGCAAGAGTTGGATATCGACGACTTTACCTATGAAATCTGAGAGTGCTAGCAGTGGTTTTACAAATAGTGTGTTATAGATTTCGTCGACGTAAAGTTTTTGTGCAGAGAGTTGTTCCCAACCTGTTAGCGCATCGTCTGCTTTAGCCGTAGCGCCTTTCTTGGCATAAGTGAGGTAAGCCCAAATAAACACGCCAATTGCAATGGCACTTGCAAAGAGCATAAGGCCCATAGCCGTGCTGAAATCTAGGTGCGCGTTGTGAACAGCAGAAAGCCCAAAGGTACCGTGGCTCAGGTAGTGATCAAACCAATGTGCTGTGCCTTTGAAGAATAGCCCAGGTAAGTTCAATAAGCCTCCAAAAATAGAAAGAACTGCGAGCACCATTAATGGAAGTGTCATGGAAAGCCCACTTTCATGAACCTTACTCTTGAGTGCTTCCCCTCCACGAAACTGACCCTGGAAGGTAAGAAAATATAGGCGGAACATATAGATAGCAGTCATGGTGACGGCCAGTACCAAAACACCATAGACAACAGGGTTGTGGTGCAAGGCTTGCGCCATAATTTCATCTTTGGAGAAAAAACCAGATAGGAACGGGATTCCAGAGATGGCCATGGTGCCAATCAAGAAGGTAAAGTGGGTGAGGGGCATGAGTTTGGCGAGTCCACCCATTTTGCGGATGTCTTGTTCTTCGTGCATGCCGTGGATCACAGAACCCGAACCCAAGAATAGCAATGCTTTAAAGAAGGCGTGAGTGGTAACGTGGAAGAGTGCAACGGTATAAGCACCAAAACCAAGCGCAACAAACATGAGGCCCAATTGAGAGACTGTTGAATAGGCCAATACTTTTTTGATGTCGTTTTGACGCAAGGCCATAAAAGCGGCAAATAAGGTGGTGGCTAGTCCTACATACAGAATGATGTCTTTGGTGAAAGGCGCGAGTTCAAATAAGAAATTCGAGCGTACGGTAAGGTAAATACCAGCAGTAACCATGGTAGCGGCATGGATGAGTGCCGACACAGGAGTTGGCCCTGCCATGGCATCTGGAAGCCATGTGAATAAAGGAATTTGAGCACTTTTTCCTGTAGCAGCAATAAATAAACTCAAGGTGATAAAAATCATGGCTCCACCTTGTAAGGCTGTGTTCGTCTCAAGGGCTTTTCCAATTTGCAAAAACTCGAGGGTGTTGAACTGACCCAACAGCATAAACAATGCAAGCAATAGCCCTACATCTCCGATGCGGTTCATGATAAATGCCTTGCGCCCAGCCAAGCTGTTGGCCAAACCTTTCTCTGCATCGTTGTAATGGAAACTGATGAGCAGGTAAGAGCACATTCCAACACCTTCCCAACCAAAGAAAAGTACAAAGTAGTTGGAGCCAAGTACCAAAAGGAGCATCGAAAAGATGAACAAATTGAGGTAAGTAAAAAACTTGTAGTAGCCTTCGTCGTGGCTCATGTAACCCATTGAAAAGAGGTGGATGAGCGAACCGATGCCCGTAATGATGAGGGTCATCCAAACTGATAAAGCGTCAATCTGAAAAGAAGCGTTGATGCGCAATTGCTCAAAGTCGATGATGTTGAACAAATTGACAATTTGCGTTCCATGGAGTCCGGAGAAAAGGGTAGTTGCCAAAAGAAAAGCAGCGAAAACTACGCCTGTGGCCAAACCACCAACTAAAGTTTTGGGCATTTTCTTGCCAACAAGCCCGTTGATTGCAAAGCCAATCAAAGGCAGCGCAATAATGAGAAGAAGCGTCAGGTCTTTAGCCATTGTTAATTTTTAAGTTTGTTGTACATATCGATATCGATGGACTTGAGGTTGCGGTAAGCCATGATAATGATGGAAAGCCCTACGGTTGCTTCTGCTGCAGCAACTACCATGGTGAAGAACACAAAAATTTGTGCGTCGCCGTTGTTGTAATAGGTTGAGAAGGTCACGAGCATGAGGTTTACTGCGTTGAGCATGAGTTCAATGCACATCAGCAATACAATCATGTTTTTGCGCGTCATGGCACCGATAGCGCCGATCGTAAAGAGCGCAAAAGAGACAAACAAATAAAAATCGAGAGAGGTCCCGATGGTAGAGGCAGCTTGCATATTATTCAATGATTTGTTTTTCGCGCTTAGCCAATAAGATAGCACCTACCATGGCGGCGATAAATAGAATAGATGTGAGTTCGAAAGCGACGATATATTTGGAGAACAAAAGGTTGCCAAGTTCTTTGACCAATCCTATTTGGCTATGGTTTTCGCGGTAAGACTGCCCGAGAATGAGCGTGTCTTTAAGTGCGGTAATGAGCACTAAAAAGAGTGAGCCTCCAGCTATGAACGCTGCGAGTTGTGAGCCTCTGGTGGCCATGGGTTCCACTTCCTTGTTCAGATTCAGTAGCATCAGTACAAATAAGAACAAGACCATGATGGCACCAGCATAGACAATCATGTTCACAACTGCTAAAAATTGTGCGTTCATCATGATGTACATGGAAGTGATCAAAAAGAAGGTAATGACCAGATAGATGACGCTGCGAACAGGGTGCTTACTCAGTACAACCATGAGGGCTGAGGCTAAGGTTAGGCTACCTAAAATGATGGAGATGATTTGTAAACTCATAATTGGGTACGTTTACCGGTGTGTTGTCTTTTGGTGATGTCGATGCGCTCGTCTAGTGATTCAACGAGTTTGTCTTTGCCATAGGTAAAGTTGTCGCGCTCAAAATAGGTAGGAACCAAGCGGTCTGTTAAGAAAATGGCTTCTTTAGGGCATGCTTCTTCGCACAAACCACAGAAAATACAGCGCAGCATATTGATTTCATAGGTAGCGGCGTATTTTTCTTCGCGGTAGAGGTGTTCTTCTCCTCGTTCGCGTTCGGCAGAGGTCATGGTGATCGCTTCGGCAGGGCAAGCTACAGCACACAAACCACAGGCTGTGCAGTTTTCTCGGCCTTGTTCGTCTCTTTTCAAGACATGTTGACCACGGTATACCGGCGCAAATTCGCGCGTTTCTTCTGGGTATTTGATCGTTTTGCGCTTGCGAAACATATGGCGCAGCGTGGTGAGCATTCCACTGATGATGGCAGGAAGATAAATCTTCTCCCAAAGTGTCATGGGCTTGTCGGAAACGACTTTTTTGCGATTGGTTAAGCTTTCCATTGTATATACTTAATTAGAACCAGCCATTTTTATAGGCGATGACCAAACCAGTTACCAATAAATTGATAAGAGAAAGTGGGAGCAATGATTTCCAACCCAAGTGCATGAGTTGGTCAAAGCGAAAGCGCGGGATGGTCCAGCGGATCCACATGATCACGAAAATGAAAATAAATATTTTAGAGGCAAAAGCAAGGATGCCAAGAACAGCGAGTGTGTTGCCACTGAAATGACTCATTCCTGGGAAGTTGTAGCCCCCAAAGAATAAAATAGCCATGATGGCAGAAGATACAAACATGGAGGTATACTCAGCAAAGAGATACAAACCGAGTTTCATGGAGCTGTATTCGGTATGGTAGCCACCAACGAGCTCAGATTCACATTCAGGTAAGTCAAAAGGCGCGCGGTTGAGTTCAGCAAGTGCACAAATAAAGAAAATCAAAAAGGCGACAGGCTGATAAAAGATATTCCAAACTTCGCTTTGACCTTCTACAATTGTGGTAAGGCTAAGTGAACCAGATAACAAGACGATGGTGATGGCTGAAACGCCCATTGCCAACTCGTAAGAAATCATTTGAGAGCTCGCACGGATTGCACCGTATAACGAATATTTGTTGTTAGAGGCCCAGCCCCCGATCATAATGCCGTATACACCAATGGAGATGACGCCAAACACATACAAAATGCCGATGTTGATGTCGGCAACCTGCAACACGATGTCGCGACCAAAGAGGTGTAATTTAGGACCCCATGGAACCACTGCGCTGGTAATGAGTGCGGTGAACATGGCAATACCTGGTCCAATGATAAAAAGCCATTTATCGGCCTTAGCCGGAATAAAATCTTCTTTGAGGAACATTTTAACACCGTCGGCAATAGGTTGCAAGATGCCGAAGGGGCCTGCGCGGTCCGGACCAACGCGGTCTTGGATCCAGGCGGCAAGTTTTCTTTCAAAGTAAGTCATGTAAGCTGCCGCGCCCAGTGAAACCAGGAAGAGTAGCAAGACGAGAATCGATTTTTCGATGAGCAACGCGGTATCCATTAGTGAAGGAGTTTGGGGTTGTTGTCGTTTTTGGTGGCGTATTTTCCTTGTGAGATGACAGAATGACGGTCAATTTTGCGTGGGCCAATTAGGGTCCAGTTGCTCGGGTCTTTTTTGTCAAAACGGCAATCGTTGCAAATCCAGGCGGTTTTGTCTTCGATGGTTTCAACTTCGCCGTATTTGTCTTTGCGGGCAGTGACGCGGAAAATTTCGTTGCCGAACATCCAAACAACAGCTTTTCCTGAGCACTTATCGCAAGCACATTCGGCTTCGTAGGGTTTTAAGAACCACACGCGTGACTTGAAACGGAAGGTTTTATCGGTGAGGGCACCCACTGGGCAAACATCGATCATGTTGCCTGAGAAATCGTTGTCAATGGCGTTTTCGATGTAGGTAGATATTTCGGCGTGTTCACCGCGGTGCAATACGCCATGAACGCGTGAGTCCGTAAGCTGATTGGCCACAGCCACACATCGGTAGCACAAAATGCAACGGTTCATGTGTAGTTTGATCTTGTTGCCAATATCAATGGGGCTGAAGGTACGGCGCTCTTCGCGGTAACGGGTTTTGGCAGATCCGTGCTCGTAACCGAGGTCTTGTAAATGACATTCACCAGCTTGGTCGCAAATAGGGCAGTCTAGCGGGTGGTTGACCAACAAAAATTCAACGACACCTCCGCGATTGTTGTGCACGCGCTCAGAAGTTTTGTTCTTGACAATCATGCCATCCATGACAGGAGTGGAGCAAGAGGCCACGAGTTTGGGCATCGGACGCGGATCAGCGGTAGAGCCAGCAGCAACCTCCACAAGGCAGGTGCGGCATTTGCCACCTGTGCCCGGAAGTTTGCTGTAGTAGCACATGGCAGGAGGCACGAGGTCTCCGCCAGCTTGTCGTGCAGCGTTCAGGATAGTGGTGCCTGGTGCTACTTCAATTTCGACGTCGTCAATAGTTACTTTTATCATAGGACTAAGCTTCAAGCGGTGCTTGGATTAAACCATAATTTCTTGTTTGTGCCTCTTGTGGAGACTTCACGTGCCATTCAAATTCATCTCTGAAATGGCGAATTGCGGCAGCTACAGGCCAAGCGGCTGCGTCACCGAGTGGGCAAATGGTATTGCCTTCAATTTTTTTATTGATTTCTTCGAGCAAGCTGATGTCTTCTAGCGTACCCATGCCATGTTCTAGGCGGTAAAGGACCTTTTCCATCCAGCCCGTTCCTTCTCTACATGGCGAGCATTGTCCGCAAGACTCATGGGCGTAGAAACGTGCAAAATTCCAGGTATTGCGCACAATACATTGGTCTTCGTCAAAAACAATAAAGCCTCCAGATCCGAGCATAGAGCCACTTGCAAAACCGCCGTCAGCTAAGCTTTCGTAGGTCATGAGGCGATCGGTGCCCGCTGCTGTTTTGGTCACGAGGTAGTGCGGTAAAATTGGAACAGATGAGCCGCCCGGAATACACGCTTTGAGTTTTTTGCCATTGGCAATACCGCGGCAGTAGTTGTCTCCGTAAATGAATTCTTCGACAGATAAGCCGAGTTCGATTTCATAAACACCCGGACGCACAAGATTGCCGCTTGCCGAAATCAATTTGGTTCCGGTAGAGCGCTCAATACCAATTTTGGCATAAGCTTCTCCGCCTTCATTTACAATAGGAACAACCGCAGCAATAGATTCTACGTTGTTGACTACCGTAGGATTGCCCCACAAACCTTTGACCGCAGGAAAAGGCGGTTTCATGCGCGGGTTGCCACGCTTGCCTTCTAAAGATTCGAGAAGTGCTGTTTCTTCGCCGCAAATATAGGCGCCACCACCAGGTGTTACAACGAGGTCGAGGTCGTAGCCTGAACCGAGGATGTTTTTGCCGAGCATTCCGTTGGCATAGGCTTCAGCAATTGCTTTTTCTAAAATGCGCAGCACGTACATGAATTCGCCACGGATGTAAATGTAAGAGCGGCGCGCGCCCAATGCATAGCTCGAGGTGATCATGCCTTCGATGAGCAAATGCGGCAATTTTTCCATGAGGTAGCGGTCCTTGAAGGTACCGGGCTCGGATTCGTCTGCATTGCAAACTAAGTGGCGTTCTACACCTTCTGGTTTGGCCAAAAAAGACCATTTCATGCCAGTAGGGAAGCCTGCACCTCCGCGGCCACGCAAACCTGATTTTTTCACCTCTTCGACAACTTCGTCGGGGCTCATGGTTTTGAGTGCCTTTTCTACCGAAGCATAGCCGCCGTGTTTGCGATAAGTTTCATAGGAAGCAATTCCTGGAACTTCTGCGTGTTCTATGAGTAGTTTTCTTGACATGGCTTAAGAATTTGAGGCCTCGCGCATGGCGTCGAGCATTTCGTTCACTTTTTCTTTGTTGAGGTGCTCGTAAAACTTGTATTTACACATGAGCATAGGGCCGTAACCGCAAGCGCCCAAGCATTCTACTGTTTTGAGGGTAAACATACCGTCTTTGGTGGTTTCCCCTACTTTGATATCGAGCTTTTCTTCGATGTAAGAAATGAGGTCATCGGAACCTACCAATTGGCAAGGCCCCGTACGGCAAACTTCCAGTACGTTTTTCCCGACTGGGTCGAGGTGGAACATGGTGTAGAAGGTCGCGACTTCATACACTTCAATTGGTTGGATAGCTAAAATCTGCGCTACGCGATTCATGGCGCCTACGCTGACCCATCCGAATTCATCTTGCACCAAATGAAGGATGCTGAGAATAGCACTTTTTTGTTTTCCTTCTGGAAATAGGCCAATGACACGATTGATTTCTGCCATGGTATTGGCACTGAAATCGATTGGTGCTTCGTTGACGGCTTGTGGGTGATCTGCTTTCATATTAGGCGTCTAGTTCTCCGGCAATGACATTGATACTGCTGAGTGTCAGAACGGCGTCTGAAATCGGCAAGCCTTTGATCATTTCTGGATATGCTTGGTAATAAATAAAACAAGGTCTTCTGAACTGAAGGCGGTAAGGAGTGCGTCCACCGTCGGAAATGAGGTAGTACCCAAGTTCTCCGTTTCCACCTTCTACGGCGTGATAAACTTCTCCGACAGGAAGTTCGGTCTCGCCCATCACAATTTTAAAATGGTAAATGAGCGCTTCCATGTTGTTGTAGACTTCGGCCTTTGGTGGAAGATAGAAGTCTGGAAGATCCGCTTTGTAATCGCCTTCTGGCAGGTTATTGTAAGCTTGAGTAATGATGCGGATACTTTGGCGGATCTCTTCTTGACGCACCATAAAGCGGTCGTAGGTATCGCCATTGACACCAACCGGGATGATGAAATCGAAGTCTTCGTAAGAAGAATAAGGATTCATGGCACGTACATCGTAGTCTACACCAGCGGCACGTAAGTTGGGTCCGGAAAAAGAATAAGAAAGTGCGCGTTCTGCAGAAATAGGACCAGCTCCTTTGGTGCGGTCCATGAAGATGCGGTTGCGCGCTAGCATGCTGTCAAATTCTTCAAAGGCTTTTGGAAATGTTTTTAAAAAAGACTTGAGTTTTTCGTGAAAAACAGGCGTGAAGTCGCGCTCGAAACCGCCGATGCGGCCCATATTGGTGGTGAGGCGCGCGCCGCTAATTTCTTCGTAGAGCTCATAGATTTTTTCGCGTTCCGAGAACGGATAAAAGAAGGAGGTGAGGGCACCGGCATCTACGCCAATAACTGAATTGCAAATGAGGTGATCTGCAATGCGTGCGAGTTCCATGATAATGACGCGCATGTATTGCACGCGCTTTGGGATGTCCACGCCGATGAGTTTTTCAACGGTCATTTCCCAACCAATATTGTTGATCGGTGAAGAGCAGTAATTAAGGCGGTCGGTGATCGGAGTGATCTGGTTGTAAGGGCGACGCTCTGCTAATTTTTCAAAAGCGCGGTGGATGTAACCAACGGTTTGCTCCGAAGAAATGATTTTTTCACCGTCTACTTTTAAAATATTTTGAAAAATACCGTGTGTAGAAGGGTGGGTAGGGCCAAAGTTAATGGTGGCCACATTAGCGGGGTCAGCCGTTTGTGCTACATCTTTAGGTTCTTGGCTCATAATTCGTTGTTGTTACGTCCGAAAAATCTGTCGTCTTTGTCTTCACGGGTGGCGTCTTCAAGCACATATTCTTTGCGCATCGGGAAGTAATCCATGTCGTCCATGTTGAGGATGCGACGCAGATCAGGATGCCCGTCAAAAACAATTCCGAAGAAATCATAGGTTTCGCGCTCCATCCAGTTGGCACCTGCAAAAAGGTCTGTGATGGAGGCAATGTGTAGGTTTTCTTTTGGCAAGTAGCCTTTGATGCGCAAGCGCAAGTTGTTTTTCCAGGAATGCAATTGGTAAACAACTGCAAATTCTCGGCCAGCAGACTCAGGGTAATGAATACCTGCGATGTTGGTGAGGTAATTGACACTAAGGTCTTGGTGCTGCTGTAACCAGGAGATGGCATCGTGAATGCGCGCTGGCGTCATTTCAATGTTGAGCATGCCAAATGCTTCTTCATGGGCCAAAACATCAGCGCCAAACGCAGCTTGAATAGCCGTTAGGTATTCTTGGTTATTTTGCTTCTCCATGTTGATCGATATCGATTTGGTAGCTATTCATCAAGTGCTTATATTCTTCAGAATAGCGACGACGGTTGGATTCTTTTTTAACGAGTTCGTGGATGTTCATGACACCTTCAATGATTTGCTCTGGGCGCGGAGGGCAACCTGGTACATAGACGTCTACCGGAATAATGCGGTCAATGCCTTGCAACACGGAATAGGTATCAAAAATGCCACCTGAACAGGCGCATGCCCCAACAGATAAAACCCATTTAGGCTCTGCCATTTGTTCATATACGCGCTTGAGAACGGGGCCGAGCTTCTTCGAAATTGTTCCCGCTACGATGAGTAGGTCGGCTTGGCGCGGTGTGAAGGACATGCGCTCCATACCAAAACGCGAGAGGTCATAGGCACTGCCCATGGTAGCCATGAATTCGATGCCGCAACAGGAGGTTGCAAACGGCAAAGGCCAAACAGAGTTGGCACGTGCAAGCGCAATGGCTTTGTCTAGGTTGGTGAGTTGGTAACCCTCTCCGTTGATTGTTTCGAGGTCTTCTATTTTTCCCATTCTAATGCTCCTTTTTTGTAGATATAGTAAAACCCGGTCAAGAAAAAACCGACAAACATAATTACTGCAAGTAATCCTTCGAGTTTAAGTTCGTAAAAGTTCACTGCGTAAGGATAAAAGAAAATGACTTCTACGTCGAATAGTACAAAAAGAATGGCCGTCATGAAATAACGAATAGAGACCGGGAAGCGGGCATTGCCTTGTGCATCTATACCACATTCAAAGTTGTCGTCTTTTTTAGCAGAGTTGATCCTGGGGGTGAGCAGGTGCGTGACGAAGAGCGTGAAGATTACAAAACCTGCTGCGACTGCAACTTGCATCAGTAACGGTAGGTAATTGGCACTAGAGGCTGTTTCCATTTGAGTATTTTAAGTGAGTAACAAAAGTTACTTTGGTTGGTTTGTTTTGCGCCACAAATTTACCTTTTAGTTTGATTCTAACACAAAAAAAGCCGAGAAAATATTCCCGGCTCCTTATTTAGAATACTTATGAATTACTTAATTTGAAAACGCAAACCAATGTTGGAGAAATTCCCTGCGCTGAAGCTTGTTCCCAAGCCGGCAATCTGATTTACGTTGACCCCAGGGCGCAGCTCTAGGTATAAATGGATAGGCATCCAAAAATCACGCTTTTTACCTACTTGAAAATCAATACCTAGTGGAGCGTACACCCCAAAGCCAAAGCCACCTTTGTTTTCATAGGTTTCTTGCTCGGACGTTCCAGCATCGTAATAAATGTCATTGAATAGGCCGTAAGCAGAAGAGTTGCCATAAGGTGATACGCGCTGATCAATTCGCGTCTCAGCATTGTAAGACAGACCAAAATTGGCGCCGATCCCACCATAAAAACTCCAGCGCTTATTGGCATTATAGCGAAACAACAAAGAGGCATCTAAACGCAATTGTTCTTGCGAATAACTGGCATTGTAACTGTGTGTACTGAAAGAGTCTACAAAAATCTGCTCTCCTGTTTGTGAGCTTGTAAGTGTATCGATGCGAAATGTTTCGGTGTAAGAACCGCCAGCTGATAATGCATTGCGTTGATTGGTGTGCATGAGGCCAAGACGTAAAGTTGCATTGGGCAACTTAGCCATTTTGAGTCCTACACTCAAAGATTGTGATTGGCCAGGAAAATTGAAGTTCATAAGGGGATAAGTCTGATACGCACTTAAATCTTGTTGCAAAAAAACAGACTGCGGCGCTAAGGTCTGAAAATCGGAAAAACTGCCTTTACCCGCTCCAAAGAAAGCACCATTTTGTAAATAAACGCCTTCAATACTGAGTTGGGCTTGGGAACTACCCCAGCTGATCAAGGCGAGACTTAAAAGTAATTTTTTCATGAATAATTTTTTGTTTGCTACAACGACGCTTTCCTTATTTTATTGTTACAAGTCGGATGTATTGTTGTTGATTTGGCGACACACATTTGAGGAGATAAGAACCGCTTCGTAGGCTACTCACATCGATAAGTGCTTCTTTGTCAATTGTTCCGGTCTGAACTGTTTTTCCATTTGCATCATACAAGATGTAGTCTAGTTTTTCTTTTTGTCCCTTGATGGAAATAAAATCAGTACTCGGATTTGGGTAGATCTCTAATTGAGATGTATGAAGGTTTGCTTGATTCGAAAAACCTAGTGTTGGATTGGCACTGACGCCACCGTTGCCATTAATGATCCAATTGCCTGGGTCAATGCCGATTGACCCCGTTAAAGTGCCAAAATTGAATAGAGTGAATTGCTCTGTATTGCTATTGATCTCGAATCTAACAATCGTATCGGCTTGTCCTTGTCGTAAGATGCGCAAAGATATTGGGTTGGTAAAGGTGGGCGTAACATTCGGCATCGAAGCAGTATGGGAAATCTGCAAGAAAAGATCGCTGCCATTTTGGTTGTACTGCACCTGATAGGTCGGAAATCCTTCGCCGAAATACCATTGTTCAAAGAAGGCGTCTAAGTTGATATTGCAGTAGTTGGCCACGTGATTTTTGAAATCGAGACCTGTGGCAGTACTATGTGCGTAAGCCAACTGAAAGTCTTGTAGGGCGCCAAAAAACAAGCTGTCGTTTTGAATGATGTAGCGCAGCGTGTGAATGATACCAGCGCCCTTGTCATAAGAGAGACGCCCGTTAAAAATACGCGCTTCGTTCAAAGAATCCAAGACCCAAACGCTTCCACCCGCTTGATTCATGACACTCTGGTGTACCTGGGTCATGTGGTTGGCTTGCTGCCCATTGTAAAGTGCAGCGAGCATAAGGTATTCGCCATATGAGGCAAATCCTTCATTGATCCAGATATCGCACCAAGAAGCGCAGGTGACGTGGTTGCCCCACCACTGATGGGCGAGTTCGTGGGCCGTTAGGGTTTTTTCAAAGAAGCCTTGGGTGGTCATGGTTTGGTGCTCCATTCCACCTCCAATTGGCGCCATGCAATGCCCGTATTTTTCATTGGCAAAAGGATAAGGACCAAATTGAGTGGCAAAAAGCTCCATGAAATCTGCAGTTTCATTGATTTCATCTATAAAATTAGGAAGGGTGCCGGGGTTGTCGTAGACATAGTTTTGGATCAAGATAGGGGAAGCGCTTCCTTGTGGATTTGCATAGATATTGTATTCAACATATTTGGCTACGGCGACAGAAATCAGGTAGTAGGCTATTGGGTGGCGGTGCTTCCATTCGTAGCGTGTAAAGCCATTGCCAAGAGGTACAACTTGCTCCAAAACACCGTTTGAACCCGCTTTACAGCTATCTGGAACAGTAATAGCTACCGCGCATGAATCTGCTTTATCTGTAAGGCTTTGCTTGACAGCAAACCACTCATAGGCAGAAAATGGTTCAGACAAAGACCAAACAACTTTGTTTCCCCAACTCGGAGAACTGCCTGCAGTAAGCCCGCTGCCGCCCAGCGGATTGGTTTGTGCCGTAGGTGGATTGCCAGCATACGCAACGTCAATTATAAAATTATCTTGTGCGCTCGCATTGACCGGAACATAAATTTTATTAGAAATCCTATTGTAGTTCACGGTATTGCCATTCACTTTGATTTCACTTATCAACAAGCTTTCAAAGAGCTCGATGAGCGCCGAATCTAGGTCAAATAATGCTTTGGCGTGAATTTGTACACTCCCCGATAAATAAGTAGAGATGTTATTCATGGTGAGGTCCAAGTTATAAAAGTGGACGTCGTACTTTTCAGTTTCGGCAATTTCTGCAACAGTTAAGGACGCACTTTTGGTCTGCCAACCTTTTGCTGATTTGCGCGCAGCACAACTGCCGGTATGGTCTTGAGAGAAGGCCGTGAAGGAAAAAATGAAGAGAATAAGGAGAAAAAGATTTTTCATAGCAGAGATTTGAAACGAAATTAAACAATCTTTCGGTTGTTCAATTTTATTTTAATTAACTTTGATAAATGCGCATTTGTAGTCTGGTTCTTGCTGTGTATTTTGGTTTGCTGTCTCTGGCGCCGCAATGGCTTGGTCTGGAGTTTTTCAAGCTAGATGCACTTTTTGAGCACTACGCGCAATTCAAACAAGAAAAGGAGCAAGATAGCTTTTGGTCTTTTGTACAAGAACACTACCTGCAACAAGTCAACGACCACCAGCACGAACACCGCGAGCTGCCCTTCAAGTCTACTTGCTCAAATGCGACCGTCACGCTGTTCATGCCTGTCGATAGCCTTCCAGTGATTTTCGAAGCATTCGATCCTCAATTGATATCTTCCCCAATCGTTACGCCTCCAACTTCCATCACAATTAACGATTTTTTTGAGTGTTGGCATCCTCCTCAATTGGTTTAACTTAAGTCTTTTAAGTTTCACTTTTTAATTGAGTTTTTATGTTAAATCGCATCATTTATTGGTCGATACACAATAAATTAATTGTTGCCGTACTGACCCTCGCCCTTATTATTTGGGGCCTTTTTTCACTGTCAAAGTTACCTATAGATGCCGTGCCGGACATCACCAATAACCAGGTGCAGGTCGTCACCAGCGCTCCGTCATCTAGTGCCCTAGACATCGAGCGTTTTGTGACTTATCCGGTAGAGCAAACCATGGCGACCATTCCCGGAATTGAAGAAATCCGTTCGTTCAGTCGCTTTGGCCTGAGCGTCGTGACCATCGTTTTTACAGAAGATACCGATATCTATTGGGCGCGCCAGCAAGTGCAAGAAAGGCTTTCTGAAGCCAAAAACAGTATTCCAGGAGGTTTTGGAGAGCCCTCCATGGCACCACTTAGCACGGGCTTGGGAGAAATCTATCAATACACCTTGCGCGCCAAAAAGGGCTATGCCAATCAATACACTCCTGCCGAATTGCGCAGCATACAAGATTGGATCATTCGCCGACAGTTACTTGGTGTCAAAGGTGTTGCAGATGTGAGCGGTTTTGGAGGTGAACTCAAAACCTACGAAATTGCGATCGATCCGTTGTTGCTCAAGGCGCATGAAATCACTTTAGACGAAGTCTTTACGGCGGTTTCACAAAACAACGAAAACACCGGGGGGGCGTACATTGAGCGCCATAGCATGACCACCTATATCAGAACAGAGGGTTTAGTAGGTAGTTTGTCCGATATCGAAAACATACAAATCAAACACCCCAGTGCTGATGCGCCAGTTTATATCCGCGATATCGCTGAGGTGAAATACGGCGCGCAAGTACGTTACGGCGCGCTCACTTATAATGCAGAGGGTGAGGCCGTTGGAGGCATTGTGCTGATGCTCAAAGGGGCCAATTCTTCCGAGGTTATTTCGCTGGTAAAGGAACGCATGGCTCAAATTGAGCGCACTTTGCCAGAAGGTGTAGCGCTAGAGGTATACCTTGACCGCACCAATCTCGTCAATCGGGCTATTGATACCGTAAGTACCAACTTAATAGAAGGCGCTTTGATTGTCATTTTTGTCCTGGTGCTTTTATTGGGCAACTTTCGTGCGGGCCTCATTGTGGCGTCAGTGATTCCACTTGCCATGCTCTTTGCTATATCCCTCATGAATGTCTTTGGCGTTTCAGGAAACCTCATGTCTTTAGGTGCACTAGATTTCGGGCTTATTGTAGATGGTGCCGTGATTATAGTGGAGTCAACACTACACATCTTACATTTTAGGCGCAGCAGGCAGCTCACACAAATCGAGATGAATCAGGAGGTATACGCTTCCGCAGCGAAATTCAGTAAAAGTGCTGTTTTTGGACAAATCATTATTTTGGTGGTTTACCTACCAATTTTGGCGCTTGTGGGTATTGAAGGCAAAATGTTCAAGCCAATGGCCCAAACCGTCATCTTTGCCATTTTAGGAGCACTCATATTGTCGCTAACTTATGTCCCCATGATTTCTTCTTTGGTGCTTTCCAAAAAAGTACAACAGGGTCAAACTTTTTCCGACAAAATGATCCAAGCCATCCAAAAGCGCTACACCAAGCTACTGACAACCTTGTTGCGCAAGCAAAAATGGATTTTATCAGGAGTTCTTGTTCTTTTTACGCTGTCCATTTTTATATTCAAGAAATTGGGTGCTGAGTTTATTCCTTCTTTAGATGAAGGTGATTTTGCCGTAGAAACGCGCCTCATGACAGGCTCTGGTCTCACCAAAACCATAGAAACCACGACTAAGGCTTCGCGCATTTTGCTTCAAAATTTTCCTGAAATCAAGCAAGTTGTTGGAAAAATTGGCACGGCCGAAATTCCGACAGACCCCATGCCCATGGAGGCTTGTGACCTTATGCTCATTTTAAAAGACAAAAAAGAGTGGGTCAGCGCCCAAGACAAAGAAGCGCTCGCCGCCAAAATGCAAGCCGTCCTGGATAAAGAACTGCCAAATGTTTCTTTTGGTTTTCAGCAACCCATCCAAATGCGCTTTAATGAACTCATGACCGGGGCCAAACAAGATGTCGTGGTAAAGGTCTACGGTGAAGATTTCGAAAAGCTGTCGGCCTATGCCAAGCAAATCGGGAGCATATCTTCTCAAATTTCTGGTGTCAAAGATGTGTATGTTGAAGAGCTTTCCGGTTTGCCTCAGCTCATTGTTCGTTATGACCGCGATGCGTTGGCGCGCTATCAAGTGAGCATTGAAGAAGTGAATAAAGCGCTCAATCTCGGTTTTGCAGGTCAAATTGCTGGCTTTGTTTTTGAAGGTGAACGCAAATATCAAATGGTAGTCAAGTTGCGTGCTGCTGATCGCAGCCAACTCACGGACATCAACCAACTTTACGTAAGTAACGCAGCGGGGCAAGAAATTGCGCTAGCCGAATTGGCCAGCATCAATATTGAAAACGGACCGAATCAAATCCAACGAGACGACGCCAAGCGCCGAATAATTGTTGGTTTCAATGTGCGTGGCCGCGATGTAGAGACGATTGTAGAAGAACTTCAGCAAAAAATGGATCAACAAGTCAAGTTTGAAACAGGTTATTTTTCACAAATTGGTGGTACTTTTGAAAACTTAGTGCATGCACGTGCGCGTTTACTCATTGCAGTGCCTATCTCGTTACTACTGATTTTCTTTTTGTTGTATTTGACCTTTCAATCGGTGAAGCAAGCCGCACTGATCTATTCTGCGATACCTCTCGCTTCCATCGGAGGTATTATTGCGCTGTACATCAGAGCAATGCCCTTCTCTATTTCTGCAGGTGTGGGCTTCATCGCACTTTTTGGCGTGGCAGTGCTCAACGGAATTGTCCTGATTGCCGAATTCAATTCCCTCAAAAAAGCAGGCGTACCCCTGATGCAAGTGGTTTTACGCGGTACCGCCAATCGTTTGCGACCTGTTTTACTTACAGCTACAGTAGCATCTTTGGGTTTTTTGCCCATGGCACTTTCTCAAGGGAGTGGGGCTGAGGTTCAAAAGCCATTAGCCACAGTGGTGATTGGAGGCCTCTTAACAGCCACGATTCTTACGCTTTTCATCTTGCCAATATTGTATGTTTTGTTCGAAAAACCACTCAGATTCCGTTTGAAAAAGGGTCTTTCCTTATTAGCCATCCTTTCTTTTTCAACAAGTTTATTTGGGCAACAACGATATACTGATGCGCAGTTATTTGACATGCTCCTCGATCAAAATGGTCAAATCAAAGCAGCTGTTCTCGAGGCGCAACGACAACAAAGCTTAGGACAAGGTGCCGCAAGTTGGCAGCCACTTTCGGCATCTTTTATGATTGGTCAGTTCAATTCTGCTTATCCAATAGATAACAACCTTACCATTGGTCAGACGCTTCCTTACAACGGCGCTTTGCGTCTGCAACGAGCCATCGGCGAAACGTCAAGTAACTTGTCTGAACAAGATTTGGTCTTGCTTAAAAAGGATTTTAAAAGAGCCCTAGACGAACAGTTAGAAGCGCTGCGCATGAAAAGCAAACAGCTTCAATTGGCCAAAACACAAGATTCTTTGTATCAAATGCTCGATCAAAAAATGACGCTCCGAGTTGCGCTTGGCGAGGCGCCAAAAATTGACCAAATACTCGTGCATTCAAAGGCGATGCGCGCACATGCAGCACTTGCTTTACAAGCCCAAGAAGTTCAAAACGCATGGGCTGGTCTGTATGCAATTTTGGCATATAAAGGTCCGGCTTTTGAGCTCGCACAAACTGAAGCGATTGACTTTCTAATGCCGCCAGATTTTAGCACTCAGCTTGCGCACCCCAGTATAATGCGCTATGACATCCAAGCCAAACAATTGCAGCTCCAAGCAGCGCTCAATCGGTCACAACAACTACCCGAATTAGGTTTAGCTTACTTCAATCAATCATTGGTGGGCTTTCAAAACATCAATGGCACAGAGCAGTACTTTGGCTCCAATAAAAGATTTCAAGGCGCTCAATTTCAAACCCAAATCCCAATAGACTTTCGTGCCTACAAAGCGAGAAACACGGCACTTGAATTGGCACTTGCTCAAAATGAATGGCGCAAAAATCAGCAAATCCAAGATCTACAAGCGAGTCAATCCAAGCTTTTTGTTGAATTATCTAACCTGATTGCAACCTACGCAGAGGTCGCTCAACCTATTCAAGTAGAACTAGACAAACTACAGGCTGATGCCTCTGTACAACTCACAAGCGGTCAGATTTCTTTATTAGATTTCATTCAGCTTCAAGATTACCAATTAGCGTTGCAACAAGAACTCTTGGCGTTGCAGCATCAAATCAAATTGTTACACATTTCCTATAACTGGATAAAAAATGAATAGCTTATGAAAACACAAATCATTCTTTTTGGCGCGCTATTGAGTTGCTTGCTTGTAGCTTGTTCTGCAAATGAAGCACTTCCGAAAGAGGCCGCAACAACAACGCAGCAATCCAAACTTTCTGCGCAACAAGTCAAGGCTCTCGGACTAGTCCTCGGCTCACTCACTCCGCAACAAATGGGTTTAAGTGTATTTGCCAATGGCATCATTGACGTGCCCCCGCAAAACAAGTCATATGTTGCGATGCCTTTTGGCGGATATATCAAAGAAATCAAAGTTTTGGATGGGATGATGGTCAAAAAAGGCCAAGTACTGTTGGTTGTTGAGCACCCAGAAATCATTCAATTACAGCAAGAATACCTCGAATTACAAGGTCAAATGGATTATCTTTCTGCCGATTATGAGCGCCAAAAACAGCTTTATGAAAAAGAAGCTGGATCGGCCAAGAGTTTTCAGTTAGCCAAAAGTGCTTTTTTGGTCAACAAAGCTAAATTAAGTGGTCTATCGTTGCAACTCGAGATGGCGAATGTCAACATGGCTTCTCTTCGCGAAGGCAAAATTGAACGCACGCAGCGCATTCGCTCACCTTTCTCTGGGGTCATTACAAAGGTGACGGCCAACGTGGGTGCTTTTGCCGAACCCAAAGACAATTTATTGGAAATCATAGACTTGAAGCATGCTCATGCCGAGTTGACAGTATATGAGAAGTATTTATCCTATTTGCGAAAAGACCAAGTTGTCAAGCTACAATTTGTGGATGACCATCAAACATCGAATGCCAAAATCTATTTAATTGGCCGAGAAATCAGCAAAGAACGTACTGTGAAAGTCCATTGTCATTTTGATCAACTGCCCACTGATATTACGCCAGGTTCTTACCTCAAGGCAGAAATTAGGGCAGACAACCAATTGCAATATACCTTGCCAGAAGAAGCAGTGGTGCTACAAAATGGTAAAAATGTAGTCTTTATTGCCCAAGAAGGCAACTATTTACCTATTGCAGTCGACTTACTGATGTCACAAGATGGGCGTGTGGCCATAACGAGTAACAAACTAGCCTTGCTCAAAAGGTCACAAATTGTGGTGAAAGGTGCATATGAATTACTCGCTTTGTACAATAAAGAGGTTGATTAATCAATATATATCAATAACAATTATTTCTATTCGATCGCTTCATCAAATCAATTCACTATTCATTTAAACAACATGAAAAAGACCAACCTTCTCTTATCTGCTGTGCTATTTATTGGGCTCATAACCCTGGCCTCTTGTCAAAAATATTTTGCCTGCAACGAAGAAAACATCAGCAGTGCAGGTAGCACTAAGTCACACAACAAAGGAATGAATTGCATGCAATGCCATGTCTCAACTGGTGAAGGAGAGGGTTGCTTTAATGTTGCCGGAACCATTTATCAAACGGATCTTCAGAATACCGTTAATTCGGGAAAAGTCGAGCTTTATACAGGTCCCAACGGAACAGGTACCCTCAAATACACGATTGATATAGATGGAAAAGGCAACTTCTACTCAACTGCTAGCATTGATTACACTGGCCTCTATCCAAAAGTAACAGGGCCTTCTGGCGCAAGTCTTCACATGAGCACACCACTGAGTACTGGTGCATGTAATTCTTGCCATGGTTCGGGCTCGAACAAAATTGGCATAGATTAGCATTGACTAGATGTCAACATCATAAGCTCAGTTTGTTATGGCAAACTGGGCTTTTTTTTCTTCAAATAATGCGCTAAACTGCGCTTGGTCATCAGGCGAAATCAGGAGCTCGTCATATTTATTATAGTGTAAAACGAGACAAGACCAAGCGGCGCTCATTTTCCAGCCTGCATACAAGCCATTGGCTGGTTCTAGTTTATTGAACGTTGAATAATAAATCCTCTTTTTTAAACCCATGCTTTGGCAAAGTAAATGGTCTTCTAGAAAGGTGTAGTGCGTGCTTCTAGGGATAATCCAGTTCATGAAGATGGTCAATACCAACCAGATGGAGGCGAGACCGTAAATAGCTGTGTGGTTTCCTTCCATAACGTAAAAAAGAAGGGAAACAAAAGCATAAATCACGAACACCAATCCGGAAACAGCCCAAAGAAATCCATCGTTTTTGGATTGAAAGCGCATGGCTCCTTACCAAGCAAAGAGTGGCTTGCCGCTCATGAGGGCATTCACTTCTTTTTTGATTGCCGCTAAGATGGCATCATCGTTGGCATTCATGAGGGCGCGGTCAATAAGGCTCACAATTTGTGGAATTTCAGATGTATTGACCCCACGGGAAGTAAGAGCTGGTGTGCCAATGCGGATACCGGAGGTTACAAATGGCGATTCGGTATCGTAGGGAACCATGTTTTTATTGACGGTGATATCTGCTTTTACCAGCGCATTTTCGGCGTCTTTACCGTTGATGCCTTTGGAGCGCAAATCAATGAGCATGCTGTGGTTGTCTGTACCACCAGAAACGATGTTGTAACCCAATTTGACCATTTCAGCTGCAAATACAGTAGCGTTATCTCTTACTTGCGTCATGTAGGTCTTAAACGAGGGGTCTAGCGCTTCGCCGAAAGCCACTGCTTTGGCGGCAATAACGTGCTCGAGCGGCCCGCCTTGAATACCCGGGAAAACAGCTGCATCTAGCAAGGCGCCTATGGATTTGAGGTTACCGTTGTTCCAGCGCAAACCAAAGGGGTTTTCAAAATTGTGGCGCAGCATAATAATGCCTCCTCTTGGACCGCGCAGTGTTTTGTGGGTGGTGGAGGTCACGATGTGGCAGTGCTCTAGTGGGTCGTTGAGTAAGCCTGCTGCAATCATGCCAGCAGGGTGGGAGATATCTGCCAAAACCAAAGCGCCAATTTCGTCTGCAACTTTGCGGATGCGCGCGTAGTCCCAGTCACGAGAATAGGCAGAAGCACCACAGATGATCATTTTGGGACGTTCTCTTTTAGCGGTTTCTTCTAAAAGTTCGTAGTCGACCAAACCCGTTTCTTTGTTCACACCATAGAAGAATGGTTTGTAAAGTTTGCCTGAAAAATTGACAGGGGAGCCGTGGGTAAGGTGCCCGCCGTGAGAAAGGTCAAAGCCTAAAATTTTATCGCCCGGTTGGAGGCAGGCCAAGAATACGGCAGCATTTGCTTGGGCGCCAGAGTGCGGCTGTACGTTTGCCCAAGTAGCACCAAAGAGTTGGCAAAGGCGATCGATTGCCAATTGCTCCACTTGATCAACGACTTCACACCCGCCATAATAGCGCTTTCCTGGCAAGCCTTCCGCATATTTGTTGGTGAGCACAGAGCCCATGGCTTGCATCACCTGCTCGCTCACGAAGTTTTCGGAGGCGATCAGTTCGATACCGTGCAATTGGCGTTCTTTTTCGGCTTGGATCAGGTTAAAAATGGCTTGGTCTTTCATGGCGTTAAGTTGTTGTTGCAAATATCGGAAGAATGCTAAAATAAGCGTCTAATTTCAAAGAGAGAATGTGTAAAATCTGCAGCTGCCTCATTGAAAATACCTTCGGGCTGCAGTTGATCAAGGCGCACTTGGCCTGAGGCATGTAGGATTTGTTGGTCGCGGCCCACCAAACCGACATGATGTATTTTCCCGTTGGCATTTTTGAAAAATGCTAAATCAAGGGGCTGTCGCTCTTCAAACGCAACTAGGTTTCCTAATTCTGCTTGTTGGTAAGCGTCTCTTGGTAAATTGAAGTCGAGCTGACGAAAAACATTTTGTACAAAACCAGAGCAGTCTATGCCAAAAATGGATTTTCCTCCCCATAAATAGGGCGTATTGAGAAAACTCATGGCATATTCCCAAGCATCAATTGTTTTTGTTTGCTGCTCCGTGGTGTAGTTGAAATCACCAATGGAGAATTCGCGCATACTACCGATCCTTGAACCGCCACTCAAGTTTTGAATGCCATAAGGACCATTGATGGTTTGGAAATGCTGATTGGAATAAATGCCGGAATCTAGCCATCGACGGAGTTCTTTTTCTGTAAGAGCCAGAACTTGTTTGTGGTCAATGAAACCCTCGTAAGCATCTAAAAAACTGCGGATCTTGAGCCAGGGTTGGCCGTACGTTAAGATTTCTATGGGTTCTCCAAAGAGCAATTGCGTTACTTGTTGGGCGCTGTCTTTGGGTTCTTCTCTGACGGGAACAACAGATAGCGCGCAAAACGCAAAGCGCTGCTGGGGTTCCAACCATTTGATTTTATCACTCATTGCTCCAAATTTAGCATTTTCAAGGCGATATTTGACTAATTTTAGCGCATGAATAATGGTCGCATACCTCAAATCCTCATCACCAACGACGACGGCATCAGCGCCAAAGGAATTGCAGCGCTCATTGAAGTAGCCAAACCTTTTGGTCAAATACATGTGCTCGCTCCAGACAAACCGCAGTCCGGGATGGGGCATGCCATCACCATTCACGATCCTATTCGGATGTTTAAAAGTGATTTGTATTCGGGTGTTGAGGCTTATGTCTGTAGCGGTACGCCCGTTGATTGCGTTAAACTCGGTATTTACGAACTGCTCGGTTCCAAACCAGACCTCATTTTGTCGGGCATCAATCACGGCGAAAATTCTTCCACCAACGTGCTTTATTCAGGCACGATGTCGGCTGCCATCGAAGGGGCCATGGAAGGTATTCCCTCGTTTGGCTTTTCGCTAGCCGATTTTGCTGCCGATGCAGACTTCAGTGCTGCTCAGTACTACATTCAAATTTTACTCAAGCAATTTTTTGAAAAAGGCTTTGCGCCCTCCATCTGTTTGAACGTCAATATTCCAAAGTTACCGCTTACTGCAATCAATGGCATTCGGGTTTGCAAGCAAGCACATGCCTACTGGGCAGACCGCTTTGAAAAACGCCAAGATCAATACGGCCGCGATTATTTCTGGCTAACTGGCGAATTCGCCGACCTCGATCAACGTCCAGACACCGACCTTCATGTGCTCAAAGAAGGCTATGTGAGTGTTGTCCCGACACATTTTGACCTCACGGCCTATGCGCACCTCAATCATTTTAAATCTTGGGAACAATGAAAAACAACCTCAATCCTTCTTTTTTCATCGGACTTGCCATTGGCGTCTTGTCTCCACTCGTTTTATTGCCGCTTATTGTCTTTGTGCTTTCACAATCCTACGGACAGAGCTTTTCATATTTGTGGCACCAAACCTTACACTTTCAGGAATTCCTGAGCCGTTACCTTTCTCTGGGGCTCATTGGCAATTTGGCTTGGTTCTATTTTTTCTTGAACCGCGAGCAATATTTTCATACGCGCGGCATTATTTTTGGCATGCTGCTTTATGCGCCTTACATGATTTACGTCAACCTTGAGCGCTTCTTTTAAATTGAAAAACTTGGAGCAAAGCCCATACGTTTATCTTGTTTGCGGAGAAGCCTCCGGCGACCTCCATGCAGCCAATTTAGTGGCAGCTTGGAAAGCCATCAACCCTCAAATAACCTTCAAGGCTTGGGGCGGAGATCGTTTGCGTGAACGAGGCGTTGAGCTAGAACAACACATCAGCGCCATGAGTTTCATGGGCTTCATAGAAGTTATTCAGAATTTAGGGACCATCCGCCGTCAGTTCAAGCAGCTTCAAAAATCCTTATTGGTTCAAAAGCCAGATTTACTTGTGCTTGTAGATTACCCTGGCTTCAATCTCCGAATGGCTAAATGGGCACATGCCCAAGGTATTAAAGTGTTGTATTACATTTCTCCTACTGTATGGGCCTGGAAGCAAAATAGAGTCTACAAGATTCAAAAGTATGTGACCAAAATGTACTGTATTTTGCCATTTGAAGCTGAGTTTTATGCCAAATTCGGGATTGAGGTAGCGTATTTTGGACATCCTTTACAAGACGAAATCCTCAGCTACAGGGCTAAAGAAACCAGTCAACTTTCTTTTTCTCAACCTATTCTTGCCCTGCTACCAGGCTCAAGACGCCAAGAATTAGCCAAGAAACTGCCGCTCATGTTGGCTGCAACTGCACCCTTCAAGGATACCCATCAAATCGTGGTGGCTTGTGCACAGTCCATACCAATTTCAGTTTATGAAGCGTATTGTTTGCAACACGACGTCTTTCTTTGTAAGGCACACACTTATGATATTCTTTCCAAAGCTGAACTTGCTTTAGTGACCTCAGGTACTGCAACGCTTGAAACAGCCTTGTTTAGTGTGCCTCAAGTGGTTTGTTACAGAGGTTCGGCACTTTCCATTTGGTTGGCAAGAAAATTGGTTCAAATCAAATACATATCTCTGGTCAACTTGATCCTCGACAAAAATGCTGTGCCAGAACTCATTCAGGAAGATTGCACAGTTGAAAATATGCAAAATGCACTCAAGCAAATCATGCCTGGTCAACAACAACGAGCGGAGCAACTTGCAAATTATGAGCAACTCCAAGGTTTATTGAAACAATCAGGGGTGAGCTCGCGTATTGCACATTCCATGAATTCTTATTTGACACCTTGAAACTGATCAGTGCTATATTTTTTTTAGTCGTGTTTTGGGGTCTTTCTCATGCTCAAAACCTAAGAATTGGTCTGTATGCAGGTATGAGCGTAAAAGAGTTTCAATTGTCAATTGCAAGCGGTGCTTACCTGCTTACGGCAACCATGCCAGATGGTCATATTGAAACGTTGGCTCTCCAAACCTTAGCGCAGGGAAAATTCAAATGCAATGGTACATTTGTTCAGTTTTATCAGGGTGGCGTTCTGCGTTTAGAGGCCATTCAGATGGAACTGCTGCAGTTGGCACATGAAGACTTTTGCAACTGGTCTGTTCCTGCAATTTCAGCCAAAACACGAGCTTACGAGGGTAGTTTTGAGCTACGTGTGAGTAAAGGAAGTTTGTCTTTAGTGAATAACATCCCGATAGAAACATATTTAGAAGGTGTGGTTGCTTGTGAAGGTGGCCCGGGGCATCAAAAAGCATATTATCAAGCCCAAGCTGTAATTTCGAGAACCTACGCCCTTCAGAACCAGTCGCGTCATCAAAAAGAGGGTTTTGACCTTTGTGATCGCGTTCATTGTCAGGCATATTTGCACAAACGAACCGGTTCAGCACTCATCGATACCGCTGTTTTTCAGACGAACTCTATTGTGCTTTTGAATGCATCAGGGCAATATTATCCAACTTTTTTTCATGCGAATTGTGGAGGGCAAACTTGTGAACCTCAAGATGTGTGGAATGAAAAAATCGACGGGCTTTACACATTTAAGGATACTTTTTGTGTGCACACCAAACAGGCCACATGGGTTAAAAGTATTCCGCTACAAACCTGGACAAACTTTCTGTCCAAGCAATATGGTTTTCCTTTAACGGATTCGCTCAGTAACGCACTCTTGCAAGAGTTCAGACAACCTGTCAGAAGCGCGTTTTACTTGCACCCGATTTACGGCATACCCATGCGTGATTTAAGAGAACAATTCAAACTGAAGTCCAGCTTTTTTGACGCAGTAGTTGTTGGTGAAGAGGTGATCCTATACGGTAAGGGTTTTGGCCATGGAGTTGGGCTCTGCCAAGAAGGCGCGATGCAAATGGCAAAAAAAGGCTATACTTTTGATCAAATACTAGGCTTTTATTACCCAGGAGCCAAATTGTCGGAAGCAGCAGAATAAGGTAGTTTTCTGCCGTCTCAAATTTTATTTTTTGGTCACTACAAAGATTTCTTCGTCGTCTCGTTTGAAAAATTTCTCAGAACGTGCATAGGCTTCAAGCTCATTGAGGTGATGTAAACGATAAAGTGTTTTTTTGGTTTCCTTGAGTTGCTTACTCATTTGTGCATCTTGCTGCTCTATTTGAGAAAGCTTTCTTTTCTGTCGGATCAAAGTAAAAACATCCCAATCATCTAAAAAGAGGAAGTAAATGCCAAACACCAAGCTAGTGAGGACGTATTTATTCTTTAGCCAATTAGGAATGCGTTGCATGTTGTGTGCTTATTGTTCAGAAAAACTGTTGTATTTCTTTTCGTAGTAAGCAATCCATTCTTTGTCGTACTCGAACCATTTTTCTGCTTTTTTAAGCATAGGTCTTGCATTGACAGTACTGCTATCTCTTTTCATCAGTGCTTGTGAACTCAAAATCAGGCCCACACACAAAGCATCTTTATCGGCTTGTGTCCAATTTTCAAAGTCTTTATCAGTGAGGTTCATAAGGTTCGGAAGCTCTGTTTTCCAAATCAAGTTGGCTGTTTTGGCATCGCGGTTATTGTAACGGACCGCCGCTTCGATCAATTTGATCCCCATTGGGTTTCTTGTGATGCTACTGTATGATTCGCAAGCATCTAAAATTTCTGCGAGTGTTTCAGCTGTTTTGTCTTTGTTTTCGTTGCTGTAAACAACCGGATAACCATCTTCTTCTTCCAAGATGTAACGAACGCCATTATTGAGTAGTTCGAGCTGAAAGCCGTTGAGCCACATTTTGTGAATGGGCATCTTGAAAACGCCGTTTTCGTCGCGCTCAATTGCTGTTGCACAAGCAGTGATCGCCTCTTCGAAAGGATCTTGGATCATGGGGTCTTTGAGGTCCTTGCGGTAAACACCATAAAGACCTTTTGCCAAAAAGATGTATGGAGTAGGGTCGTTGGCATATTTTTCTTTGACGGTGTAGTCTCCTGAACGCTTGACTAGCTTGATAAAGTTGGAGTCTGCATGTAGCTGTGTGAGTTCGTCGAGGTTGTTGGTGACCGTAATGAAGTTGTCGTTATCTACTGATATATCAAATTCTTCTTCTTCAATTTCACCGTTCTTTAAGGTTTTTTTCACTGCATAAGTCACGTTTAACGAAACGGAATAGTTGCCCACACGCTTGAAGTTAACTTCAATAATATCGCTCTTTTCATCGCCTTTTGCGAAGTCCCAATCTTTGCCTTTGACGCCAGAGATGACCCATTCAGTGCTTACTTTTTTGGTGCCTGCAGGCGTAAACATACTGCGCATTTCAACAGAAGTGTTACCACCTTTTTCATCGTCTAGGGTGATAACGCGTTTGGATTCTTTGAGTTGAAGCGTTGGTTTTTGGGCCAAGAGTGAACTACTTAAGATTAAACTCAGGAAGGATAGCAAAAAAAGTTTCATTGGTGTTGGTTTTAACATGTTGAATCTAGTCAATTCTCTTCGAAATTAATAAAATTTATTGATGGCTCTTGATCAATAGGTGCAAGATTTCTTGGGCGGCCAATGCAATCTTTGTGCCAGGACCATAAATACCGAACACACCGGCTTTGTATAAGTGGGCATAATCTTGTTGTGGAATAACCCCCCCAGCTACTACCATGATGTCTGATCGCCCTTCGTTTTGCAAAGCTTCAATCACTGCTGGCACCAACGTTTTGTGCCCAGCGGCGAGCGATGAAACACCCACAATATGCACATCGTTTTCAATGGCTTGTTTGGCTGCTTCTTGAGGCGTTTGAAAGAGCGGCCCAATATCTACATCAAAACCGATATCGGCAAATGAACTCGCAATCACTTTGGCGCCGCGGTCGTGTCCGTCTTGGCCCATTTTGGCAATCATGATGCGCGGTCGGCGGCCTTCAAGTTCAATAAATTCATCGAGTAAGGCCTTGGCTTGGATAAAATCTTTATCGTTCATAATTTCTTTTGCATAAACGCCGCTAATGCTTCGGATTTTTGCTTGGTAACGGCCGTACACTTCTTCAAGTGCGTCGGAGATTTCACCGAGCGTACAACGTGCCTTGGCACAACGCACAGCGATTTCCAGCAAATTAGCTCCACCTTCAGCAGCTTGTTTCAATTCACTCAACAGTGCTTCCACCTCTTGCGTATTGCGTTGGGCTTTGATTTGTTGCAATCTTTCAATTTGCGCTCGTCTTACTTCGGTGTTGTCAACTTCTCGAATTTCGATCTGACTTTCCTCTTTGGTCTGGTAACGATTGACTCCAACGATGATCTCGTGGCCAGCGTCTATGCGCGCTTGTTTTTTGGCAGCAGCTTCCTCAATTCGCATTTTAGGAAGTCCTGTTTCAATCGCTTTGGCCATGCCCCCTAAGTTTTCGATTTCGGTGATCAGTTCCCAGGCTTCATCAATGAGTTCTTGCGTGCGTTTTTCTAAGGCCTCACTGCCAGCATAAGGATCAATAAATTGCGTGATTCCTGTTTCTTTTTGTAAATATATTTGGGTGTTGCGAGCAATGCGGGCAGAAAAATCAGTGGGTAAGGCAATGGCTTCATCTAAAGCATTGGTGTGTAAAGATTGTGTTCCGCCCAAAGCAGCTGATAAAGCTTCTAGACAGGTGCGTGCGACATTATTAAAAGGATCTTGTTCGGTCAAGGACCAACCAGAAGTCTGGCAGTGGGTGCGCAATGCTAAAGATTTGCTACTTGTTGGTTTAAATTGTTCAACAAGTTTAGCCCAAAGCACACGTCCTGCTCTGAGCTTAGCAACTTCAGTGAGGTGATCCATGCCAATGGCCCAGAAAAAACTGAGTCGTGGAGCGAAATCATCAATAGCCAGACCCGCATTTAGACCTGTTCGGATGTATTCCAAGCCATCAGCTAGCGTATAAGCTAATTCGATGGCAGCGGTGGCTCCCGCTTCGTGCATGTGATAGCCCGAAATAGAAATAGAATTAAACTTGGGCATGTTTGCAGAAGTGTAAGCAAATATATCTGCGATGATGCGCATCGAGGGAGCTGGCGGATATATGTAAGTGTTGCGCACCATGAATTCTTTGAGAATGTCGTTTTGTATGGTGCCGCTCAATTGTTCGCTACTGACACCTTGTTCGTGCGCACTGGCAATATAAAAGGCCATAATAGGCAAAACGGCACCGTTCATGGTCATCGAGACGGACATTTCTTGTAGCGGAATTTGATCAAAGAGCATTTTCATGTCTTCGATGGAGTCAATAGCTACACCTGCTTTTCCGACATCACCAAGGACGCGTTCGTGATCGGAGTCGTAGCCTCTGTGGGTCGCTAAATCGAAGGCCACACTCAGGCCCTTTTGACCTGCTGCCAAATTGCGTCTGTAAAAAGCATTGGATGCGGCTGCGGTTGAAAAGCCTGCGTATTGTCTAATTGTCCAAGGCTTTGAAAGATACATAGACGCGTATGGTCCGCCCAAGAATGGCGCTAAACCAGATCGATATACCTGTGGCTGTGCCTCGTGGGTTAATTCAGCCCAATTGAGGTTGCGGTATGATTGGAGTTCTTTTCTAGGCATCAGTTGGCGAGTTTTTCAAAAATTAAATAAGGCAGGCCTAAAGCGATTGGAGCTTCAGCCCAATTGACTTTTGGGGCGTCAAATTCATTTGCATAGGCATTGATCCCAATCAGTAAGGTTTTGCCAGATTGAAACTGTTCTGTTCGCAATTGGCGTGTCTTTTGGACATGGCCGAGCATCATTTGGGTGGCTTGTTCTGGTAGGGCGTCAAGTTCGCAAAGGATCTCCCAGCTTTTTTGAGTAATTTGCAGGGTGAGCTGCTCGATAGCATAGGCATTTTGAAGTGGATCTTGTGGGCTTGCAAGGTGTGCCTCGTCGCTCAAAAGATTGGCAATATTGAGTGCCATGCGCTGCCCAAAAGCACTCGCTCCGACTGAGCTAAGGGTATCGTAAGGCTGTATGCAAATAAAATGTGCGCCACCCATTACTGCACTCAGTCCTTCAGTTGACATCCGCAATAAATTGGTGTACGGATCTCGAAGACTTTTATTGCAAAAGCCAGTTTTTGCGAGGGGTATCAAGTTGATGTGAACCTCATGGATTTTGGCAAGTTGTGTAACGAGGTGTTGTAGGGCCCTAAATTTGGCAATTTCAACCAAATATTCTTGACCAACACCCAGTTCAAAATACAGCTCAATGTCTTGTGGCTGCTCCTCGAGCTGCTGTTGCAATTCATAAAGTCCTTGTGCAAGCTCAGTACTGCAATTGGCTCCAATTTGTTGGATGTCAAAAGTGCTGATGAAATTCTTGTCGTTGCCATAACGACGCAAAGCAATGCACTGTGCAGCCTTAGCTGCTCCGACCATTTGTTCAAAATGAGCAAAGGCTGCAGCGCTGTCAAAACAAAGCAAACAACTGATGTATTCCACTTCAATATTTGCAAGTAGCTGCTCATAGTTGGTCTGTGTAGAAGTGTTGTCGATATAAACGGCATCAGCGCCTTGCATCAGCGCAGATAGCATGGTGGCATTACTCTGTGTTTCCGTGTGGGCACTGACCGAAACCATTCGCTTCCATGTAGTGGGTGAACTCAGTGTCTTGCGAAGTTGCGGTTCTTCAAGCGAGGTAAGAGAAAAGGACAATTCTTCAACGGAAGAATGGTATTGCAAAAGTGCGGTGTTTTCCTTGAGTTCTTTGTGTAATTGTGCTTGCCAAGAGCTCAACGAATTGGCTGAAAAGGGGATGGAAACTTTGGACATAAAAATAAGTGTCCTCAAATATACTGAATCTCTTGTTTAAGTGCTGAATTTACTGAACCCGAAGCAGGTGCCCAGCGCTAATTTTGGACTATGTCTAGGTCGCTTATACTCATCTTTTTCTTGTTTGGTTATCAAATTGAAGCAAGGCCTCAACTTTTTTCAGGTGCTCAAAAATTTTTGCTACCCACCAATCTTCTTAACGCTCTTGATCAAAATCAACAACAGCTCAATCCTGCAGCTAGCCACTCAAAAGCGCAGAAAGGGTTTCAAATTTATGCCAGCGCACCTTTCCAAATCCCAAACTTAAATGGCGCACATTTCAGCTACTTTTATCGCTACAAACAAATCGCAATTTACCACGAGCTCAGTGGCGTCATGCATCCTGCTAGCCAATTGTTTCAGACAGCTCACGCACTTGCACTTACTCCTTATCCTGGTTTGCGCATCGGTTTAGGATTACAGCTTCAGCTGCTGACACAACCGAGTTTTTATGGCAATGTACTGGTCGGCAGTGCTCGCCTGGGTTGTCAGTACCAATTGAACAAACAGCAATATTTAGCACTCGTGATCAATGAAATTGGTCGGCCTGCGCAGCAGCAAATAAGTTTAGAACATGTTTTATCACTAGACGAGCACTTGTATTTTGCACAAGGTTTCTCTTGGAATCCGCAATTCAAACCCAGTGCTTATCTCGCGATCATCCAAAAATTGAAGGGCGCAAAACTTCAATTTACTTGTGGTTTATTCCCACAATCTTTTGCCTTCTCTGTTGCCGTTTCAACAAAGCAAAAATTCACTTGGCTTATCGGGCAAACTTGGCAAAGCTCACACGGTCTTTCATTTCAAATCGGATTCAACTTTCGCTAATGCGTTTATGCTACTTTTTTATCTTAATGACAATTCAACTTGTTGCACGCGCTCAACTCCACGTCTTGCCAATGGAACAAGTGACTATACCCGTAGTGGCCTCCGAACTCGAAAATCTTGTTGCCTCTCAGCTGATATCGCAGCAAGATGCACAACAACTCTCACTTTTTTTTGAACGAGGCGGGACGGTTCAGCAGTTATTTCAATTACAAGGTTTGCTCTTAAGTGATCTGTCTACTGTTGTAGAGCTCTGCACTCATTTGTTTGCTCCAATCTCCAAGCGAAAGCAACAGCATTTTTCTTGGTCTACATCCGATTTGCGTTATGAAGTGCAGTTTAATTTCCCACAGCTGATCATTAGCCAACAGGGTTTGTCAATTTTGAAAGATAGTACTCATTTAGGTCCGGCATTTGCTTGTCAACAACGTTTGTCTTTGTCTGCTCAATCTTGGCGCTTTGGCGCGCAACTCGCCAAAGATGCGGGTGAACCCATTTGGCAACAACAGCCTTCAAAAGGCATAGATTTTATGTCGGCTTATGCCACTTGGTTAAATCCAAATCAAAACAAGGTCTTGCAAAAAATGACGGCAGGGGCTTATCAAGTGCAATGGGGGCAAGGTTTGCAACTTTGGAGTTCACGAGGTCTTGGTAAAAGCATTGATTTATTACAGTTGGCCAAAAATCCTTTGGGGATCAAACCCTATCAAGGTCGAGATGAACAGCGTTTTTTACAAGGCGTTGCCGGAGCACTACATATTGCTCATTTTGAACTGCTGTATTTGGCTTCATTCAAATACAACGACTTGCGGCCCCAACTGGACACCCTTCAAGAAGAAATCAACTTTTCTTATACCTCGGGTTTGCACCGAACGCCCTCAGAAATTGCCAAAAGAAAGCAAGGACAAGAGCAGCTTTACGGAATTGGTTTGCGCCGCAAGACCAATTTGTGGCAATATGGCATGCTTGTCTTATATCAAGAATTGAAAGGGCGTTCCTTTTTAGACACTATTTTGACTCCAAGTCCCTCAAATAAATTAGCTTTTTGGAGTCTTGGTGCATATGCGCAAGGTACTTGGCGGCAGTTTTACTACTATGCTGAATGCGCCGCAGTACTTGATAAAGAGCATTCATTTTACCAGTCTAGCGCTTGTAATTTGGCGTTTGTATATCATTTGGACAGTAAGTTAGAATTGGGTTTGCATCTGCGTAATTACGGACCCTTTTATCGTGCTTTTTACGCCAATCCAATCAGCAACACCACGAGTGGTGCCAATGAACGTGGCTGCATATTTCAATTGAAATGGCAGCTTCAAAAAGCACTGGTTTTAAAGTTATCGACAGAATACCTCAACATTCCTCATCTGATCAATGCGCAACAATTTCCCAGGTCTATGAGCGAACAACGAATTTTGATTCACTTCCAGCCTTCCAAAAAACGGGTTTTGAGTGCTCAGCTTGCTTGCCGTAGCCTTGAGCATCAGCGAGCCCAACTGAGGTCTTCTCTTACTGCTGAACTCAAGATTTCAGAGAGTGAAAGCATCTGTGCTTCAGTTCAATTCAATACGATTCTTCCAGTTCAAAGTTTAAGTCGACATGTAGAGCTTTCTTGGCAGCATGCTCCGCTATCTTCAGTATTTCGTTTTGAGTTTATATATGGCCTGTATCAAGTTCCTGCCAATGCGCCGCTGCTTTACAGCTATCCTTATTTACTAGGTTTTGGCGCTCAAACCATGCTGCTCAACGGAATCGGTTCTTATTTAAATGGCGCAATGAAGATTTCTTTTGAATCGGATTGGCAATTAGGAATTATGGTCGGTTGCAAACAAGCTTTGAGCCCCACTAGTGTTCAAAAAATACAAGGTGCAATTCGGCTGCAGAAACAATTTTAACTTTTTTTCCAAAATCGTGTACCAAAATAAAAAAATGTGCGTTATCCCGAAAAGAGGACTGCAAGCCTCTTCTGCTAAACTCCTTAAAACCAAAGACTATGCCTCTCCAACTCTCCCTTCAGCAGCAGTCTTTTCTTCTCGAAGAAGAAAGAACTCAAATTGAGCGCGCTCAACAAGATCCGCGTTTTTTTGCGCCCCTTTACGAGCGCTACCACGATGCTATTTTTCGCTATGTCTATCGCAGGGTAGATGAAGAAGAACAAGCCTACGACATTACCTCAAGTGTTTTTGTAAAAGCACTACAAGCACTCCACAAATACGAATACCGTGGTTTGCCTTTTTCTGCTTGGTTGTTTCGCATTGCCAAAAGTGAGCTTTACCAAAGCTTTCGCGACCAAAAAGCACAGCGTACTGTAAGTATTGATAAAGTCGTACTCAAACAAGTCATCGAAGAGTGGACCGAAGACTATACCGAACAAGATAAAGCCCGTTTACTTATCGCGCTTAAAGACCTCAAAGAACAGCAGCTTCAGTTAATTGAAATGCGCTTTTTCGAAAAACGCTCTTTCAAAGAAATTGGAGAAATCTGCGGTTTGTCTGAGAACAACGCAAAAGTCAAAACCTTTCGTGCGGTGCTCAAACTCAAAGAATTTTTCCATCAAAAAGAATAGTTATGCTCAAAATTTTACTCGACCGAAAGGAACCTAGTAGCGATGAGGTACGCCAGCATCAAAATTTCAATGAAATTTTAGCGGCCCACGCCTACCAACAAAAAGTCAATAATCCATGGCGCTATTGGTATTATCCAGTGCTAACCGTTTGCTTGCTGCTGTTGGTATAAGCGCTCAAACATGAAATAGTTTGTACATTTGCGTATGTACAAATTATTTCGTTTCGTTCTCTTTCAGTTTGATGCAGAAAAAGTGCACTATTTTGTGGTAGGGCTCCTCAATAAAATCCACCGTTTTGCACCTGTCAGAGCAATCTTCAGGATGTTGTATGTTGTAGAAAGTCCCAAATTGGCAACTTCTTTTCTCGGACTCAACTTTCCCAATCCCGTTGGTTTGGCTGCAGGTTTTGATAAAAATGCACAAAACATAGATGCGCTCGCCGATTGCGGCTTTGGCTTCATTGAAATCGGGACTATTACACCAAAAGCGCAGCCAGGCAACGACAAACCTCGTCTTTTTCGCTTAAAAGCAGATCAAGCCATACTCAATCGAATGGGCTTCAACAACGATGGGGTAGAAGCTGCTATAGCCCAGCTCAAGGCACGTCAAAACAAAAAACTCATCATTGGTGGCAACATCGGGAAAAATAAATGGACACCAAACGAAGAAGCAGCCAATGATTATTTAAGCTGCTTTGAGGCTTTATTCCCATATGTCGATTATTTTGTAGTGAATGTTTCGTCTCCCAACACGCCCAACTTGCGTGCGCTTCAAGAAAAAGAACCGCTTCAAGACCTATTAATGCGCTTGCAAGAACAGAACCACACCAAAGCTTTGCCCAAGCCCATTCTTTTGAAAATTGCCCCGGACCTCACCAACACACAAATTGATGAAATCATCGAAATTGTTGCGTTCACCAAAATTGCAGGTCTTATTGTTTCCAATACCACTATTTCTCGGGAAGGTCTAAAAACGCCTTCTGATCAAATCGAGAAAATGGGAGCTGGTGGTATTTCAGGAAAGCCAGTAACGTTAAGATCTACAGAAATGGTGAAGTATATTCACGAGCAATCAAATGGAAAAATTCCAATGATGGCCGTAGGCGGTATCCACACTGCGCAAGATGCGCTAGACAAACTCGAAGCAGGTGCAGCACTTGTTCAATTGTATACTGGTTTTATTTACGAAGGGCCGGCTCTGGTCAAGGCCATCAATAAAGCACTACTTGAACGCGTTCAAAACTAAATATGAAAATAGCGCAACTACAAATTACAGAATGTCCGCGCGATGCGATGCAAGGCATCAAAGAATGGATTCCTACCGAGCATAAGGTAAGGTACCTGAATGCATTGCTGGGGTGTGGTTTTGATGTACTCGATTTCGGAAGTTTTGTGTCGCCTAAAGCCATTCCTCAAATGCAAGATAGCGCTGCAGTGTTGGCACAACTCGCCGACTCCAAAACAAAGCTATTGGCCATTATCGCTAATTCCAGAGGGGCTTTTGATGCCGCTCAACACGAACGCATCGCAATTTTGGGATATCCTTTTTCAATCTCAGAAACATTCCAGCTTAGAAATACCAATTCAACGCTCGAACAGGCCTTGTTTCAATTAGATGAAATTGCTACCATTTGCAGCACCAACAAGAAACAATTGCGCATCTATCTATCCATGGGCTTTGGAAATCCGTACGGAGATGCCTGGTCTGCAGAAATTGTGGCCCAATGGATTGACAAACTTCAACAGCGCTTTGAAATTGCGGAATTTGCGCTTTCAGATACCATTGGTTGTGCAACACCCGAAATTACGCGCAAGTTGTTTTCTAATTTGACCGAGCAATACAAAGAAACGCGTTTTGCTGCGCATCTTCATGTGGTGAGAGGTCGAGAAGAAGCACTTATCGAAGCGTCTGTGGCAGGTGGCTGCCGTCATTTTGATACCGCAATTGGTGGTTTTGGTGGCTGTCCGATGGCCAAAGATGAACTCACAGGTAATTTAGCGACAGAAGCGCTGCTTAATTTTGCGCAAGGCGCACAGCTCCATCATGCCATTGACATAAATTCTTTTGAGGCTGCACGTCAAATTTCAACTTCAATTTTTAACAAATGAGAAACAAAAAACTACTTTGGGTAATCGGGATTCTTTTTGCGCTATTAGTAGTCCTTTATTTTGTCAATGACTCCCGTTATGAGATACATGAACCTCAAAAGAAAAATGAGGAGATAGAAAAGGTAGAGGGCATTCAAGTTAGCACAGATTTCAATACGAATACCTTTGCAAGTAAGGCAGAACCCAAAGTTTTGAAGGACTTGAAATTGTGCGACAGCAGCGTTCAGTGGAGTGAAGATTTACTCAGACCGTCCTGTACACCCAATTATTTCCGGGTTTTTCCACTGAAAAAAGGGCTAGATATTGCCCAAGGGTGCATGGTGCTTTTGAAAGCAGGTGTCAATGGTTTTCCGGTGCGTCGTTTTGTAGTATATGAAAAGGAAGGTGCTGAAATGGTACAAGCAAACGGTTTTATTGGTTATCCTATCGAATTTAGACCGCAAGCCAAAACCTATGACGACGTCGTGATCCGCTTTTTTGAGCGCTATGAAGGCCAGAAATATTTTTACAATTGTCTGTTTACCTGGAAGCAAAACCGCTATCAATATGTGCGTTGCGAACAAATCAATGACGCGAACATCAAGCCCGAAAAACAAGCCCAAGTTTCGGCGGAAATTTTACAAATCCTCAATGAAAAACAGCTGGTTTTTTAGTGTGCTATTGCTTTTGTTGAGCGCATGCATCAACGGAGAGCAAACCTACCGTGCCGATTATACTCATTTTTTGAGCAGTGGCAATAGCAAGGTTTGGATGCTAAAAGGAACCCAGCAAAATGAGCAGGCGCAGTTAAAGCGTAATACTTGGGGAGAAATCTTATTTGTTTTTTACGTGACAGGCGAGGTATTGGTTGGCTCTTTTGGAGACTTAGATAAGGGCGTTTATGATAAAGGACACTTTAAATACGACACGCAGCACGAGCAACTCATTATACAAATTGGCAAAGAAAAATGGACTTTTAAAATCCAAACGCTGAACGATGATCAGATCGTACTCAAGACCGTAAAGGGGAAGTACCTAGCAGCATATTTACATTTGGCACCTTTGTCGGTTCCTCTTTAAAACTTTTCAAAAGCACCTAGCCCGAAAAGCGCAAAATCATACTTGGCCGGGTCTGTTGGGTCAAATTCAAGCAATTTCTTTTGGAGCTCAAGATTGGTTTGCCAGTCATTTTGCTTGCGCGTAATGAGTCCAAGTTTTCTAGCAATGTTTCCTGTATGCACATCGAGGGGTACGTGCAGCGCCTTGAGCGGAATGTGATCCCAGATGCCAAAATCAACACCGTTTTTTGGACTCCTGACCATCCAGCGCAAAAACATGACGATTCTTTTTGCAGCTGAACCTTTGGAGGGATCTGCGACGTGTTTGTGGCTTCGGGGCTGTAAAAAAGGAATGAACTGCGCTCTAAAATGCAAGATGTATTCATCCAAACGATTGCTTTTGCCTTGAAACGCGTGTTGCAGACCTCCGTTGAGATACAGGCTTTGCAGGCCTAGAAAGAAGCCGTTGAGGTCTACTTGGTTAAAAGTACGATGGATAAACGGTGGGCAAGTTCCATCTTGATAAGCTAGAATGTATTCAAGTGGCGAGGGTCCTAATATGGCGAGTAGTTTTTCACCACTTTTGATGATGCTTTGCCGGTTTCCCCATGCAATGGTCGCGATTAAAAACGCAACGATTTCAATATCTTCTTTTTGAGAAAAACGATGAGCAAGTGCAATAGGGTCTGTTGTGATAAAATGTGCGGCTTCGTATTGTTGTGCCTTGAAGTCTAGAAATTCCTTCAGTTCAAGCGTTGATCCCTTAAACGAATTGTCCATCTTGCATGGTTAAACAGCGGTCTGCCATTTGGGCAAAATGGGTGTTGTGGGTTACGATGACAAAGCTTTGCTTCATTTCTTCTCTCAGTTCCAAAAACAAGTTGTGCAGCGCATTGGCGTTTTCGGTGTCGAGATTGCCAGATGGTTCGTCTGCAAAAACCAAAGCTGGCTGATTGATTAGCGCACGTGCCACAGCAATTCGCTGCTGTTCTCCTCCCGATAGGGCCTCAGGTTTGTGTTGAGCGCGACTTTCAAGTCCAAAGCGCTCAAGGAGAGTTTGGGCTTTTTTGAGGGCGTCTGTTTGGTTACTGCCTCCGATCATGGCTGGAATTGCAATGTTTTCCTGTGCTGTAAATTCGGGTAGCAGTTGATGAAATTGAAAAACAAAACCCAAACGTTGATTTCTAAAATGAGCCAAGGCTTTTTCGTTGAGCGCAAACGGGTCCTTTCCTTCAATGAGCAGTTGCCCTTTGCTTGGCTTGTCTAGTGTACCAAGGATTTGCAATAAAGTTGTTTTTCCAGCGCCCGATGACCCTACAATAGAAATGATTTCAGCTCCAGCCACCGATAGATTGATGCCTTTCAAAATGCCCAACTCGCCGTAGTTCTTTTCTATATTTTTTGCCTCTAACATTAGTGGTCTAGTTTGATGTTGTGCCCCGCTTTGTCTCGTTTGGTTTGCAAATAACGTTCGTTGTGGATATTGCTTTCTATTTGAAGTGGGATATTCTCAACGATTTCTAACCCATAACCGATCAGACCTGTGCGTTTTTTTGGATTGTTAGACATCAGCTTCATTTTGCGGATACCAATGGCGCGTAGCATTTGTGCGCCGATGCCGTAGTCGCGTTCGTCTGGCTTGAAGCCTAGTTTTTCGTTGGCTTCATAGGTGTCTAGGCCTTCTTCTTGGAGTTTATAGGCTTTTAGTTTGTTGAGCAGGCCAATGCCTCGTCCTTCTTGGTTCATGTAGACAATGGCACCCTTGCCCTCTTGATTGATGAGTTCCATGGCTTTGTGTAGCTGCGGACCGCAATCGCAACGGCAGCTGCCAAAGATATCGCCGGTGAGGCAAGAGGAGTGCACGCGCACCAAAACAGCTTCGTCTTCTGTCCATGTGCCTTTGGTGAGCACCAAATGATCTTGGTCGTTGCTTTGGTCTTTAAAGGCGCGCAACTGAAAATCGCCGTAGGCAGTAGGCATTTCTACCTGAACTTGTTCTACGATCAAAGATTCGTGTGAAATACGGTATTTAATGAGGTCAGCGATGCTGATGATTTTAAGGTCGAATTTCTTGGCGATTTCTAAAAGCTGCGGTAGGCGCGCCATGGTGCCGTCTTCATTGAGGATCTCTACGATGATGCCCGCTTCTTCATAGCCTGCCAAACGAGAGAGGTCAACGGCAGCTTCTGTATGTCCGGCACGTCGCAACACACCGCCTTTTCGTGCACGCAACGGAAAGATATGCCCAGGCTTGCCGAGCTCTTCAGGCCTGATCTTAGGATCGATCATGGCTAAAATAGTTTTGGAACGGTCACTAGCAGAGATACCGGTGGTGCAGCCATGGCCTACGAGGTCTACGCTGATGGTAAAGGGTGTTTCGTAGGCGGCAGAGTTATTGCGCACCATGAGTTCAAGGCCAAGTTGATCGCAGCGCTCTTCACTGATTGGAGCGCAAATCAGGCCGCGGCCATGGGTAGCCATGAAGTTGATCAGTTCAGGTGTGGCGTTTCTTGCGGCAGTGAGGAAATCACCTTCGTTTTCGCGGTCTTCGTCGTCTACAACAATGACTACGCGGCCTTGCTGAATTTCGTAAATCGCTTCTTCTATTGTATGGAGTGTCTGAGACATAATTTGTTGCTTACGCTTTAGGAATTTGTGAGAGGCTGGCAAGTAGGTAAGACCAGAATTTTTGTACCGATGAAATTTGAACGCATTCGTCCGGCGAGTGCGCGGCGCGAATGTTGGGTCCGAAAGAAATCATGTCGACGCCGGGTAGTTTTTCGCTGAGTAAACCGCACTCAAGACCAGCGTGGCAAGCCTTGACTTTAGGTTCTTCTTTGAAAAGAGTAAGGTACAAGCCGCTCATTTCTTTTAAAATGAGGGATTGTGAATTGGGTTTCCAACCAGGGTAATCACCACTTTGTTCTACTGTGGCGCCCATATTTTCAAAAGCACAACGCAAAGTCATACTGACTTCCTTTTTGGTGCTTTCTACAGAACTTCTTTGTAAAGATTGTGTCGTAAATGAACCTTTGTCGATGATGACGCGCGCCAAAGAGGATGACGCTTCTACCAAGCCCATAATGTCTGGGCTCATGCGGTATACGCCATTTTGCACACCACAAAGCGTTGCGATAATTTTCTTGAAGTCAAGGTCGCTTAACGCATGGAGTGAGCTCTGTGTGCTTTCTGCTTTCAAGACAAAATGTGGCTCAATGAGGGTGTATTCGGCTTTTAAAATATGAGCGAATGTGTTGATTTGAGTGCTTACCTTAACGGTATCTTGAACGGCAATGATGGCTGTAGCTTCTCTTGGAATTGCGTTGCGGAGGCTTCCGCCGTCGAAGTGCAGCAATTGAATTTGTTGCTCCTGAGAGAGTTCCCAGAGCAAGCGCGCCATCCATTTATTGGCGTTGCCGCGACCTTTATCGATATCCATGCCCGAATGCCCGCCTAGCAAACCACTCAATTGGATTTCTATGGTTGAAAAACCATTTTGAATCGGAACTTCTTGGTAGGCATACGAAGTGTTGGTATCGATGCCTCCAGCGCAACCTACAGAAAGTTCGTCGTCGTCTTCGGTATCGAGGTTCAAGAGAATGGTGCCGCTCAAAAGCGAAGCATCCATTTCTTTGGCGCCGGTCATGCCGGTTTCTTCATCGATGGTGAAAAATGCTTCTAAAGCCGGGTGTGGGATATCTTTGCTCGCGAGTAAGGCCATGATCGCCGCTACACCTATACCGTTATCGGCGCCCAAAGTGGTACCTTTTGCGCGGATCCAGTCGCCGTCTTGGTACATCTCAATACCTTGTTGGTCAAAATCAAAAACGGTACTGGCATTTTTCTGGTGAACCATATCGAGGTGGCTCTGCAAAATAACCGTTTGACGGTCTTCCATGCCTACTGTGGCAGCTTTTTTAATAATGACGTTGCCGGCTTGGTCTACGATGGTTGTTAGACCGAGGTTTTCGCCAAAGGCTTTCATAAAAGCAATAACTCGCTCCTCTTTTTTAGAAGGTCTGGGCACGGCATTGAGTGCTGCAAAATGTTGCCAAAGGGCTGTGGGTTGGATATGACTGAAATCCATTGCTTATGGAAATTTAGGGTATTGTTGAAAATTAGGATCGCGTTTCTCTAAAAATGCGTGCTTGCCTTCTTGCGCTTCTTCGGTGAGGTAATAGAGTAGGGTGGCATCGCCGGCCAACTCCATGAGGCCGTGCTGGCCATCGAGTTCGGCGTTCATGGCACGCTTGATCATGCGCACGGCAAGTGGGCTTCTTTTCATGATGGTTTTAGACCACTCCACTACGGTGTCTTCGAGTTGATCAAACGGCACCACCTTATTGACCATTCCCATTTTTTCCGCTTCTTCTGCGGTATACTGATTACACAAGAACCAAATTTCACGGGCTTTCTTTTGCCCAACGTGGCGCGCAAGATAAGAAGAGCCAAAGCCGCCGTCAAAACTACCTACTTTGGGGCCCGTCTGACCAAAGCGTGCGTTATCAGAGGCAATAGTGAGGTCGCAAACAACGTGCAGTACGTGGCCTCCGCCAATTGCATAACCGTTGACCATCGCAATAACGGGTTTAGGAAGGGAGCGGATAGCTTTGTGTAGGTCGAGTACGTTGAGACGCGGTACGCCATTTTCAGAGATATAACCCCCGACGCCCTTCACGTTTTGGTCTCCGCCGGAGCAAAAGGCTTTGTCACCTGCGCCGGTAAAGACAACGACATTGATATCCGGACGCTCGCGGCAGATATCCATAGCGTCGAGCATTTCAAAATTGGTTTCGGGTCTGAACGCGTTATAAACTTGCGGTCGGTTAATGGTGATTTTTGCAATTCCTTCAAAGAATTCAAATTTGATGTCTTGGTAGTTTTTGATGCTTTGCCAATTTCTTTGCGACATGATGTGATTTTTATTTATGCTACAAAGATAGAACATCCCAAAGGACCTAAAGGTTTATTTGCCTAGAATTTCTATCCGATCCGCAAAGAAGTCATGCTTAGGCTACCTGCCAATAGCTCGTCATTAAAAATTTGAATTTCTTCTGAAGCGCCACATAGTCCTAGTGTATACAAGAGCGGAATAAAGTGGTCGGTGCTTGGAACTGCAAGTTGCAGGGCCTTCGGAGCAGTTTCTAGATTGAATAAGGCATTGAATTGGCGAGCTTGAATTTTTTCATTGACAAATGCACGGCTTTCGTGCGCCCAATCATAGCCGTAACCAACGGTATTGATTTTGCTGAAATCAACAGCGCGCAAGTTGTGAACGATGTTACCAGATCCAATAATAAGTACACCTCGTTGTCTGAGTTTTTGAAGTAAAGTAGCTAATTCAAAATGTTGCATCAAGGGCAATTGATAATTGATGGAGAGTTGTACTACAGGGATTTGAGCTGAAGGATAGAGGTGTTTGAGTACCGTCCAGGTGCCGTGGTCTAGGCCCCATTCGTGGTCTTCGTGAACGGTGCCTTCTGTAAAAAGCGATTGAATGGTCTTGGCCAAATCAGGCGAGCCCGGTGCAGGATATTGCTGCTCGAACAACGCTTGTGGAAAACCGCCAAAGTCATGGATAGTGCGCGGGTTTTGCATGGCTGTGACGGCTGTGCCACGCGTAAGCCAATGGGCAGAGATCACTAAAATTGCTTGAATTTCGGGAAGTGTCTTAGCGACTTTTCGAAAACCTGCTACAAATTGATTCTCTTCAATGGCATTCATTGGTGAGCCATGGCCTATAAATAGGACAGGGACAGGAGGAGTGTTGGTAAGCGTTGCGCCCCAATTGGAAAGTTCTTTGAGTGATGTCATGCCAAAGCCTAAAGTACTTAAAGTCAATAAAGATGAGAATTCCCGGCGATTCATAAAGTAAATATAAAGGGTTCTGTTTTTACTTCACTTGATATAGGTCAAGGAATGTGATGCAACTTTTTTTGCGAAGTGTCCGTCAATCTACGGAAGCCCATTTCGGCAACCCATCTTACTTTAGCATCATGAAACACCATTACTTGTATTAATCCTAAACCAGAGCTTTGGCTCTACTAAAATGCAAGTCGTATGAGTAATTATTTGGGTGCCCGCATTCGCGTGGCTTTTGTAGAATCTGATGTCATTTTTAGAACTGGTTTGCGTGCCTTGCTCGAACCTCGAAACGATTTCGAGTGGGTTGGCGAAGCGGCAAGTTTGAGCGATTTTCGCGCACGTTATGCTGGTGTTGGTATTCAAGTCATCATGATAGATGCCAACCTGCTCCAAGACCTCGACAAAGTCTATTTTCAGTTCTGGATGTCAGCCTGGCCTCACGCCAAGTTCTTATTGTTGGTTCCTAATTTCAAATCGGCTATGGTTCCACTTTTCTTGAAGTGGGGCTTTCATGGGGTGGTCAACAAATGGAACATGCAAGAAGAGGCAGTCGCTGCTTTTCGCCAAGTTTTTTATCAGCAATCCTACTTGCATCCCAATACCAAGCGCTTGCTAGATGCCGAACGCCGCACCATCAATACGCTTGAGCGCATCACCGCCAGAGAAATAGATGTCATTCGCGGTATTTGCCAAGAAAAAACCTGTAAAGAAATTGCCCACGACCTCCAGATTTCTCCGCGCACGGTAGAAACCCACAAAATGCGCATCATTGAAAAGCTTGACGTCCGCAACACTGCCGGCATCATTGTTCACGCCGTGCGCTTAGGGATCATTCCTTAGCGCACTTCAATTTCATCGATGAACAACCATGGCACATTTCCAGCACCTGGGTTGCCCGAAGGAATGTGCCCCACGCCATATAATACAATATGAATCGTTTTGGTTTTGTCTTTGATGTTCTCAATCACAATCGTTTCTTCGCTGGAATAACCGTCTGCAATGCCATTTCCGACGCCTGTTTTAGAAAAGGAAATGTTATATGTTTGCGCGGCCCAAATCCAGCTGTTGGGGTCGTGCAGGGTATGGATGCGCAGCTCTTTTACTTTGATAGCTTTGTCGAAAACAATGTCAAATGCAACGCTATCGCTGTCAAAGCCCAACCATTCATTGCCTTTCCAAGGGCGTGCACCCAATTGACCATCCACAATAGTAAGGTCGCCGTTGTCGTATTTTGGACTGGGTTTGGTGATGAAATCAATTTTTGCGCCCAAAGCTTTGTGCACAATGATATTCATTTCCTTGATTGGCAAGTTCGGACCTTGATCCAACTTTAATTGAACGGTTTTGGTATTTCTTTTAGTTGGCTTGATCTGAGCAAACATTTCTGGATAAGCAATGATGCCTTTTGCAGCCGTTTTCTGAATGACGATACCTCCATTTTCCGATCGGGAAGTTTGTAAGTTCGGTTTCAGGCAACTTTTAGAGAAATTTACCTTTTGTGTTTCTAAGAAAGGAAAGTGGTTGTTTGTCAAGACGGAAAAAAACTTTTCGTATGTCGTTGGCGTCTCTGACCAAAGCGCGGTGCTCAAGGCAATGGCTCTGGGGTAGGTCATGTATTCTAACTGCGCCATATTCGGGATGTATTCTGTCCAGAGGTTGCCTTGCGCGCCGAGTACATAGGCAGCTTCTGCCGTATTCATATCGGGCGGAATTGGGTTAAACGAGAGGACTTTTTCTAAGGAAGTGAAACCGCCAATGGCAAGGGGTTCTTCCGCGCCCCGACCTTGGTAATGATCAAAATAGCAGTGTGAGCCCGGGCACATCACTACATAATGACCTTGTGCGGCCGCGGCTTTTCCGCCTTCGTAGCCGCGCCAAGACATCACGGTGGCGTTGGGCGAAAGCCCGCCTTCTAAGATTTCATCCCAGCCAATGAGTTTTTTACCGTTTTGTGTTAAAAATGCATCCATTCGGCCAATGAAATAGCTTTGGAGTTCATGTTCGTCGTGGAGGCCATTCGCTTTGATAACGGCTTGACATTTGCTGCAGCTTTCCCAACGCGTTTTGGGGGCTTCATCGCCTCCGACATGCACATAAGTACTTGGGAATAGTGGTAAAATTTCGCTCAGGATTTCTTGTAAAAACAAAATGCTTTCTTCTTTGGCGCAAAAAATATCGTCGAAAATGCCCCATAGGCCTTCTACACCATGCGCTTCGCCGGTGCAAGCATATTGTGGATAAGCCGCAAGTGCTGCTCTGGCGTGGCCCGGCATCTCAATTTCTGGCACTACTTCGATGTATCTTGCTGCTGCGTAGGCAACCACATCTTTGATTTGTTCTTGGGTGTAAAAACCGCCGTAGCGCGTTTTGTCATAGGTGCGTGGTAGGGTGCTGTAATGGTTTTCTACTGTGGAATCTCGCCAAGCACCAACTTCGGTTAATAGTGGATATTTTTTGATTTCAATGCGCCAGCCTTGGTCATCGGTAAGGTGCCAATGAAAAGTATTGAATTTGTAATAGGCCATCAGGTCTAAAAAGCGCTTGACTTCTTCTACCGTAAAAAAATGTCTCGACACATCTAGGTGTAAGCCGCGCCACTGAAATTTTGGGTAGTCCTTCACGAAGCATTTTGGGAAAACAAGTTGTCCTTCTTTTTGCTGACTTAATTGCAGCAAGGACACCCAGGCATAGAAGCATGAAGCCTCACTTGAATAGGAAATTGTAATGCGCTCTGCAATGTTGATGCTGTAAGAATCTTGCTTGACATTGGTCAGTTTTTTGAACTGCACCATCGGATTTTGCACAAATGGGCTTACTTCAATTCCTTTTGACCACAGCGCGTAGCTTTTGAAAGATTCGAGTAGGTTGGGCGTAATTTGCGATGGGTCAATGACTAAACTGCCACTACTCACAAATTGACCATTTGTGGTTTGATAAACGGCTGGTGTGGGCAAAATTGGACATTCTTGAGCTGTAGCAAACAACGAATAAAGTCCAAAAACAAGAAGGAATCTAAATTTTAACATGCCCTAAAATTAATGAATTCATTCAGATGACTAACTTTGTCCAAAGTTCCTTCATGAAAGTATACAACAATATCTTAGAAACCATCGGCAATACGCCCTTGGTGCGCATCAATAAATTAGCCAAGTCGGTTCCAGCTCAGGTTTTTGCCAAAGTAGAAACAACCAATCCAGGCAACTCTGTAAAAGACCGAATGGCGCTCAAAATGATCGAAGATGCCGAAAAATCCGGGATCCTGAAGCCTGGCGGCACCGTCATCGAAGGAACCTCTGGCAACACCGGTATGGGTTTGGCCTTGGCTTGTATCATCAAAGGGTACAAACTCATCTGCGTACTCAACGACAAGCAATCCAAAGAAAAAATGGATATTTTGCGCGCCGTGGGTGCCGAGGTAGTGGTTTGCCCGACGGCAGTTGAACCTACAGACCCGCGTTCGTATTATTCGGTATCGCGTCGTTTGGCCACTGAAATCCCCAACTCATGGTACGTCAATCAGTACGATAACTTATCGAACAGAACTGCTCACTACGAACAAACTGGCCCTGAAATATGGGCGCAAACTGAAGGTAAAATCACTCATTTCATTGTGGGGGTGGGAACAGGCGGTACTATTTCAGGAGTAGGGCAGTACCTCAAAGAAAAAAATCCGAACATTCAAATATGGGGTATCGATACTTACGGTTCCGTGTTTAAAAAATACAAGGAAACGGGTATTTTCGACGAGAATGAAATCTACCCCTACATTACAGAAGGTATCGGCGAAGACATCCTGCCGGCCAACGTCGATTTTGACGTCATTGATCATTTCGAAAAAGTCACCGACAAAGATGCTGCTGTTTACACCCGTAGATTGGCGCGAGAAGAAGGAATTTTTGTGGGCAACTCAGCGGGTGCTGCCATTAAAGGGCTCTTGCAAATGGGTGAAAAACTCACCAAAGACGATGTAGTGGTAGTGTTATTCCACGACCACGGCAGCCGTTATGTCGGTAAAATTTTCAATGACGACTGGATGCGCGAACGCGGCTTTTTAGAAGAAGAACTCCTTACAGCTGGTGACTTAGTCGCCAAGCATGGCAACAAGCCTTTGGTATCGCTGTATGCAGAAGAACTGGTTTCACATGCCATCGCCAAAATGCGTAATTTTGATATTTCTCAAATTCCGGTCATGAAAGATGGTCAATTTGTAGGATCTATAGACGATAGTCACGTATACCAACTTTTAGTCGAAGACCCAAGCCTGAGAGATGCGCCGATTTCAACAATAATGAATCCAGCTTTTCCGGTTGTTCAACAAAACACAAGTGTCGAAGAGCTTTGCAAATTGATTTCCAAGCACGTTCCGGCAGTACTCGTTGAACTCGGTAATGGGAAATTCCATATTGTATCTCGCTACGACGTCATTGCGGCAATGGCTTAAGCTCCCATGCGGATCATTTCTTTGGTGCCTTCCTTGACTGAATACCTCTGGGCCTTGGGCCTTGAGCAGGAAGTGGTGGGCATCACCAAGTTTTGTATCCACCCGGAGCAATGGTGGAAAACGAAAACAAGAGTTGGTGGTACCAAGAAGTTGAATTTTGAGGTGCTTGAAGCGCTCGAGCCCACACTTGTCATTGCCAATAAAGAAGAAAACACCAAAGAAGACATCGCCCGACTTCAACAAAATTATCCTGTTTTACTGACGGATATCAATACCCTAGACGACGCTTTTTATTACTTACTTGAGATTGGTCATAAAGTGAATCGAATGGCGCAGGCGCAAGCACTTGTTGCGCAGATCAAAAGGGGCTTCCAAGAACTAGGCCCTGTAGCAAACGGTGCATCCTTTCTCTATTTTATTTGGAAAGATCCCTATTTTGTCGTGGGCCCAAATACTTACATCAATGCTTTGTTGTCTCATTTTGGCTTGCAAAACTATTGCAGTATCGAAAGGTATCCAGCGCTAGATGAATTGATGAATCAGCCCGCCCATTCAAATGCTACTCCAGATCTCATCTTTCTCAGTTCAGAACCTTATCCTTTTAAAGACGAGCATGTTTCCTCTTTTCAAAAGCAGTTCCCAAATTCCAAAGTACGCCTGATCGATGGCGAGATGTGCTCTTGGTACGGTTCTAGGATGCTTTTGGTACCAGCATATTTAAAAAGATTGTTTTTGGAATGATAATTGCGGAAAATAACGACCTATGATTCAAAAATTACTCCTTCTATTACTAGGCTTACAGTCAGTTGTTTGGTCTCAAAAATATCAAATTTTAGATCAAAATTTGAATCAAGGCATTGCATTTGCCAAAATTTATCCAGAGAAAGAACCTGCAAAGCTCACTGATATTGACGGCATATTTGAGCTCATTAATGTAGATCAAAAGATCAGGATCCGCGCTCAAGGATACCACGACACCAGTGTTTTTGTGCCGGCACTTTCATCTCCTCAAATTTACCTACGTACCAAAGCACAGGAGACGCAAGATGTTGTGGTTTTGCCGGGTGTTAACCCAGCTGTACGCATTATTGAACAAGCTATTGCCAATAGAAAACGCAATCATCCGCAAGCACACGGGGGCTTTATTGCTGAGCAGTATAGCAAGTTTGTTTTTGATTTAGACGATAGCACTAGGCGAAAAATGGCAGATACCATTATTGCTCCGACAGATACCAATAACTTTGAATTCAAGCAATTCACCGATAGACAGGCGTTTTTTATTTCAGAGACGAAATCGAGTCATTATTTTGAGCCGCCCTATCGAGAGAAAGAAATCATCGAGGCTTATCGTGTTTCAGGCTTTACCGATCCGGCTTTGTCGAGCATTGCTCAGAGCTTGCAGTCTTTTCACTTTTACGAAATTCAACTAGAGATACTTGGCCTAAAGTATTTGAGTCCGCTTGCTCCTGGTTCGCTCAATCGCTACTTTTTCTCCCTAAGAGACACCACTATTTCTGGTCTAGACACCACCTTTACCATTTTTTTTAAACCCAAAAAAGGTGCTGATTTTACGGGGTTAACGGGTTTTTTGTATATCAACACAAATGGTTTTGCCATTGAGAAAGTGCAGGCCTCTCCTTTTAATCCGCCTCCCAACACGAATAAAGTGGCAGTGGTTCAAGAATACCAACTCCTGAACTCAAGCATATGGTTCCCAAAGCAATTGAGTACCACAATTTACCTTCCGTTTATTGCCTTGAGTTTTGACTCCTTGCCAGCAGTCATTGTTGGAAAGGGAATCAATGTGGTCAAGCAAGTGCGTTTTGATCCACCTGAACTCGATAAAGTTAAGTTTCAGCAGGTGGCTGTAGAGACGCTCCCCAACGCAGCTAATCAACTTACTACCGAACAATGGGATACGGTTCGAATTGCCCCGCTAAGCGACCGTGAAAAAATGACTTATTTACAAATTGATTCACTTTCTGAAGTGCATGGTTTCGATCAAAAACTAAAGTTGGCCAAAGCACTTGCGACTGGAAAACTCCAATTGGGTTATGCTCAACTTGATGTGAGCAAATTTGTAAGGTATAATGCTTTTGAGCGCGTGCGTTTGGGTTTGGGTCTTGAGAGTTCAAAAAGACTGTCATCGGTATTTAATTTTGGAGCTAGTGGAGGATATGGTCTCGATGACCAGCGTTTCAAATATGAAGCTTACCTGAATGTATTTATTCCCTCTGCGCAACAATTTAAACTCAAGGCTTTTCGGAGTGCCGATATTGCCGAAGTGGGCGCCCCCCTGATGTATCAAACGAGTTTGTTATTTAAGCAAGATGCTGTTCGCAATTTGTATGCTTCAAATATGGCATACCAAGAAAAGCTTGGCTTGCTGTTTTCAGGTCAAATCAAGGCAAATCAACGATTTGAATTAGAGACGAGTCTGCAACGCAATCAATACACTGACGCTTATTTATACCAAGGAGAGTCTTCCGCACAAGTATTTATGAGTCGTTTCACTTTTAGCTGGGCCTTTAGAGAAAAATCGGCATATTTTGGCGATGTCTTGCTGCCAAAACCAAGTGCTTATCCTAAAATTCAAATTCAGTTAGAACGAGCTTGGCCCTTGCAGAATTGGTCTACATTTGGCGCTGCTTTTAACCGCATCCAATTCAATGCGTTCCAAGCCCTCACGGTGCCGGGTCGAGGTATTTTGAATTGGAATGCACGGTTTTCGCATACAGACCGCTCAACACCATTATTGTTCCAACACGCTGTTTTAGCGAGTCAGTTTGCTGGAAATAACGGCCTCGGAGTGAGTGTCGCGAATACTTTCGAAACGGTCACGAGTACGGCTTTTTATCACCAAACACAACTGCAAGTGTTTTTGCGTTATGTTCAGAACGCTTGGCGAACGACGGCGGCATGGAATGAACCTCAAATAGGCTTTCATTATGCATTTGGTTGGGGTACCATGTCAGAAAAAAGCCTTCATAACCTCAGTTTTATGACTATGGATAAGGGATATCACGAGGCGGGTATTTTGTTAAATGGCTTGTGGGTGAGTGGTAATTCAAGTTTTGGACTTGGATTTTTTAGTTCTTTTGGCTATTACGCTCCAAAAGATTGGCGACAAAAAATAGTTCCCAAGCTATCTGTAGGATATGTTTTTTGATCAAAAATCAAAAAGTGTTGGCATGTCGCTTGCTGGCTTTGGTTTTTCAGGTGCTTTTTTGATAACTGGCTTGGGTTCAGGTGTTGGTGTAAGTGTTGGTTCAGGTTCAGGTATTGGTGCCGATTGTGCAACGGGAGCAAAAGCAGGGTTTTCTTCCATTTTATGAACCGGTAAGTTCAGCAACTGCTGCTTGATTTTTTCAAGTCTAGCGATCAATTCAAGATGATCTATATGGGAGGTAGATTCATTTGAAGCACTTGCGATGATTTGGTTGTCAATAACAGAAGACGGAGCTGGCGCTTTTTGCTTGAGTGCTTTTTTAGCACCATCTAAGGTATAGCCTTCAATTTTGACAAAGTGGTAAATGCGCTTGATTTGCTCGATTTCTTTAACCGAAAAAAGCCGATTGCCCTTTTTGTTCTTTTTTGAAACCACTAAGTTAAATTCCTTCTCCCAAAATCTTAATAGTGAGGCATTTACTTGCAGCATCTCTGCTACTTCTCCAATGCTGTAGTAAAGTTTGCTAAGTGTTTGATTTTCAATTAAGGGCATCTGTCTACTTGAATAAGAATTCGAAAATAATTATTATTTTTGCAACGGCTTTCAGAAAATGAAAATAAATCGCGTTTTTTTGCTGTTTCTCTTTTTGGTTTGCACACGTTTGTTGCAAGCCCAAACCCCTGTCGCCACTCAGCAAGAACAGGCGCCCCTACCAAATGATCCGCAGGTAGATGCCATAATCAATTATGCGAAGCGTTTTTTAGGTGTACCCTATCGTTATGGTGGCTCTACACCATCAGGTTTTGATTGTTCTGGTTTCATCAATTACATCTTCGGTAATTTTGGCTTTGATTTAGTCCGAACCAGTTACGGTTTAGCAGAACTCGGCACCACCGTTAAACTCTCTGAGATTCGCCCAGGTGACCTCATGTTTTTCAAAGGCAGTAATGTCAATTCTACAAGCGTTGGACATGTCGCGCTCGTCGTGGAGGTAACCCCAACTGCTATTAAGTTTATTCATTCAGCAAATACGGGCGTGCGCATAGACAACTTCAATACATCTCAATATTACATACAGCGCTACCTCAAAACCAAGCGCCTCGACTACGGCACACCCTAATTCATTATCTTTACGCCATGGAGCAAGCACAACTCAATGAGCGCAGACAATGGCTCTTTATTGCCTTAGCAGGATTATTCGTTACCAATGCCGTTACTGCAGAGCTCATTAGCAACAAACTGATTCAAATTCCGCTCGAAGGCTTCTTTTTCGGTCGTAAAGTAGGACCATTCGTCACCATTATCGGGATTTTACCGTGGCCGGTTGTTTTTTTATTGACCGACTTACTCAACGAATTTTACGGTCAAAAAGCGGTCCGAAGACTCTCCTGGATCACCGCAGGGCTCATCGCTTACTGCTTTTTAATTGTGGGGCTTTCAATGGCTGTTCCGGCTTATGAAATCAAGGGTTCCAAACTTGCCACAAATGCTGCTTATAACTTGGTATTTGGACAGGCACAAGCGGTTATTGTCGGTAGTATTGTTGCTTTTTTAGTTTCTCAACTCCTAGATGCTTATATATTTGAGCGCATCAAGCACAAGACAGGGAATCGCTTTATTTGGTTGCGCAGTACAGGCAGTACGCTCATTTCGCAACTCATCGATTCTTACATCGTTTTATACATCGGTTTTGTGTTGCCAGGCGCCATGAGTATGGCTACCTACATGGAAGTTGCACCTACCAATTACTTACTCAAAATACTGATTGCTATTCTGCTAACGCCTTTAGTGTATGCTGGTCATTGGCTTGTTAGGCGTTATCTGAAGCAGCAGCCTGCTTAACCTTGCGCATTTGTAGGAGTAAGAATAGCAAAGCCACACCCCCAAACCCGGCGGCAATAAATAAGCATGTGCGCGCACTTTCGATGGTATTTTTGTAAAACAAAAACGTCAGGCCAGACCCTACTAAAATCCCAAGTTCAAGTGCGATGAAAAGCGTTCCAGCACCCGTACCGCGGCGCTGCGGCAAACTCAGATCGGCGGTCCAGGCGAAAAGTGTTGGGCTTGAAATCCCGGTGGCCAAACCAAAAATTGCAGCGGCTAGCGAATAACTCCAAATGTCGTCAGAAAATCCAAGTAAGGTCATGCTCAAAACGAGTAGGGAGCAACCGATGAGCATGGTTTCTCTGCGTCCGATCCGGTCAGAGAGCGAAGAAAACACCAAGCGAATGCCTATTGTACTCAGGACGTAGATTCCGAAAAAATAGCCTTTATTGGCAATTCCTAAGTAGGCGGAGTAATCAGGTGTCAAGACAAATATAAGCCCAGAGCTAATTGCGGTCAGTAGCATGATCAGCGCAGCAGGTTTGACACTAGGCTCCACGACATCTTCCCATTTGATCAATAACTGCCGCCATCGAAACGCTTGTTGTTCGGGCAGTGTCTCTTTGATGGGACTCAATAACATGAGTGCAAGCACGCCAAAGCCAGCAGAGGCCATAAAAAGCGTATTAAAATTGCTGTGCGCAAAAATGTAGGAGCCGAGTGCTTGTCCAACACCAATACCAAGCGAAATGAACGTTCCCCAGAGCCCCATTGCAGCACCTTTTTTTCCGGGAGGCAGCATATCGGTCAGTAGGGCGGTGGCTCCGGTTGGCGCAAAACCTGCACTGAGGCCATGAGCAAAGCGCAAGACAAAGAAAAGATACAAGGCACCAATCCAAGCGTAGCTCAAGCTCGCCATGATAGCAATCGCTAAGCCAATATACACACTTCTTTTGCGTCCAATTAAATCCGCTAATTTGCCAGCAAAAGGTCGGGATAAACCAGCGGCGATAGAAAATAAAAAGATGATGCTTCCTTTGACTTCGCTGCCGCCCAAATTACTGATGAATCCATTCATTTCTGGCAAGATCAGGTTGAAACTCAGCATGAAGAAAAACATACTGAAACTCAATAACCAGAAATCTTTCTTGTATTTAGTGAACATGGCGGCAAAAGTAGTTAAACCAAACCAACTCTTGTTTGTTGTTCATACATGAAACGTATATTTGTCATACTTATGTTAGGAAGTTTAAATGCGTGTGGTCAGCAAGACCCCGAAGATGCAAAAAACCAAAACACCTTTAATGGTCGTGCGCTACCCGAAAACGTTTGCTATGTCGTGAATGGCGGCACAGAGCGCCCTTTCACAGGTAAATACTGGGATCACCATGAAGAAGGAACCTATGTTTGTGTGGCCTGCGATGCGCCTTTATTTGAGAGTAAAACCAAATATGATTCAGGATCTGGATGGCCTAGTTTTTATGAGGTGCTCACGCAAGGAAACGTCAAAAAAATTACTGATCGTTCCCATGGCATGATCCGCACAGAAGTGCGTTGTGCCAAATGCGATGCGCATTTAGGGCATGTATTTGAAGACGGCCCGCGCCCGACGGGTTTGCGTTACTGCATCAATTCAGCTTCGCTTAATTTTATATCCGCCGACGACATGAAAGCAAATCAAAATAACAATAATTTAGAAACAGCCACCTTTGGTGCGGGTTGTTTTTGGTGTATCGAAGCTTGTTTCAAAGATTTGAAAGGAGTGGTTTCGGTAGTTCCAGGTTATGCAGGCGGTCACAAAGCGGATCCAACTTATAAAGAAGTTTGTGGCGGTCAAACTGGTCATGCAGAAGTAGCTCAGGTTGTTTTTGATCCAACTCAAATAACTTATGAGGCTTTATTAGAAGCATTTTGGTTTGTACACGACCCCACGCAACTCAATCGACAAGGCAATGATATTGGAACACAATACCGCTCAGTGATTTTTTACCACAGCGAAGAACAAAAGGATTTAGCTCAAAAATACCTCAAGCGCTTAAGCGATGAGAAAGTATGGGACGCACCAATTGTTACCGAAATTGTAGCCATCAATAACTACTACGAAGCTGAAGATTACCACCACAATTACTTTGAGAATAATCCGGGCAATCCGTATTGTCAGAGTGTGGTACGTCCAAAAGTTGAGAAATTCAGAAAAGCATTCGCTAAAAGTCTTAACTAGACTTTCATGCTCATTTTAGTCTTGTTCTGGAGCCAAGCGCAATACAATCCCATTGATGTCATCGCTAAGCTGAATTTGACATCCTAGGCGGCTGTTCCCTTTGACAAAAAAGGCTTGGTCGAGCATGTCGAGTTCTGCATCGCTTTGTTCAGGTAAATCCGTATCGGATTCTAGATAGCACTGACAAGTTGCGCACATCGCCATTCCACCACATTCTCCTTTTACAGGGAGCTCATAGGCTTTGCATAATTCCATGATATTCATGTTCATGTCCGTTGGGCCCTCTAGTTCATGAGCCAATCCTTCTCTGTCAATAATCGTTATTTTGATGTCTGCCATAGGGTTTAATTGTAAACGCGCAATAAATTGTTACCGTTGAATTGTGTGGCGTACTGCCGCAAGCCGTAGATACTGTTGCTTACAGGAGATCCGTCGTAAAGCGAGAAAACGGCGTTATTGCAAGAATCTTTGAGTTGTAAAAAGTTTTGGTCGTCTGGATAGAGTGGAAATGGACACGAGCCGTCTAGGTCTGCAGGAGAGTGGCGGTCAAAAGCTACAAACTCATCAATTCCTTTGCGGTAGACAATAATTCCTTTAGAACCACCGTTGAGGTAGGTCCAGCCGCCAACGCCTTGTAGGTCGCTGTAGCTAGGTAATTGGATGTCAATAGTGATGTCAACCGGCACAAATGGCACCGGATGCTGATTTTGGTTATTGCACTTTGAAGACAGCAACAAAAATCCTAGACAAAAAATGAGGAGTTGTTTCACTTTTCAAATTTAATGATTTTCCCTTGCTTTATAGGTTTGCCGATTTTTCTTCCCATTTTTTGTAGAGTTGTTCGACCTGGGCCTTTGCTTGCTCGTAACGATTGAGCACAGCATTGTAATGATGCTTGTCTTCGTAGTCGATGTTTCCAAGTTCAATTTCAATTTCACTCAAAGCTTTTTCTTGCTGATCAATTTGCTGCTCAATTTGTTGGATTTCGCGCTCTGTTTTTTGCTGTGCCTTATCTATTTTGGGTTTGCTCGGTACTTCTGCAGGTTTGTCCTTTTTGATTTCTTTGATTGGTATGAGCGCTGAGTCTGTCGGTTTTTTTTGCGTTTTATAACCAAGGTACTCTTTTAGACTGAAGTGATGTATTTTGACACCTTGATTTTCGATGTCCCAAATGCGGTTGCTCAGTCCGTCGACAAATTCACGGTCGTGCGAAACAATAATAAAAGTGCCTTCGTAATGCACAAGTGCTTCCTTAAGTACCTCCTTACTTTGAAGGTCGAGGTGATTGGTGGGTTCGTCTAAAATCAAGAAGTTGGATGGGCTCAATAACAAGCAGCACAAAGCCAATCTTGTGCGTTCCCCTCCTGAAAGCACCCCCACTTTTTTATCAATGTCTTCACCGGAAAACAAAAAGGCACCCAGGATACTTCTTAAGTCTTTGCGTAAGTCTCCTTTTGCGATGAGGTCAACGGTGTCGAAGATGCTGAGTTTTGGGTCGAGTTTTTCGGCTTGGTCTTGAGCAAAGTAAGAAATTTGAACGTTGTGTCCGAGCGTCACTTCTCCATCGTGGTTGATATTACTCATGATGGCTTTGAGTAAAGTTGATTTTCCTACGCCATTTGGTCCTAGTAGGGCAATTTTTTCTCCGCGTCCGATGGTAATTGAGACTTCTTTAAACAAGCAGCGCTCATCATAGCTTTTGCCGAGCTGATTGAGCTCCAGAACCCATTTACCGGGTTGGACTGCTAACGGAAAGCGCAACTTCAGTTTGGCAACTTGGTCTTTTTCTACTGATATGCGTTCAGTTTTGTCGAGTTTTTTAATCAAGGATTGCGCAAAGGCGGCCTTGTTTTTCTTAGCCCTGAATTTTTCAATGAGCTCTTCGGCGTGCTTTATATCTTTATCTTGTTGTTTTTTGGCTTGTTCGAGTCTTTCCATTTCTTCGGCGCGCAATTCTTTGTATTTGGAATATGCATAAGGGAAGTCAAAAATTTGTTGTCGAGAAATTTCCAAGGTACGCGTACTGACATTGTCTAGAAATAAACGGTCGTGCGAAATCAAGATGACGGCTCCTTCAAAGCGCTGGAGGTATTGTTCAAGCCAACTAATTGACAAGATGTCAAGATGGTTAGTTGGTTCATCTAAAAGAAGGATGTCGGGGGTGTTGACAAGTATACGTGCCAATTCTGCACGCATTTTCCAACCTCCTGAACACTGTGCAATTAGTTTTTGTTGATCCAGATCGCTAAAGCCTAGCCCTTCTAGCGTGGCTTTGATTTTTTCTTCCCATTGATAACCTTCTAAAACCTGAAAGCGGTGATTGAGTTCACTCAGTTCATCTAATAAGGTCAAATAACTTTCTGCTTCGTAATCGGTCCTTATAGTGAGTTCGTTATTGATGTGATCTAGGCGCTCGCGAATGTCATTTAGTGGTTCGTTCGAGTAGAAGAGGAAGTCGTAGACACTTTTATCAGAATCAATTTGTATGTCCTGAGTGAGAAAGCCCAATTTCAGGCTTTTCGCTTGGTGTACCTGTCCGTCTGAGGGCTTCACACTTCCTGATAATATGCGCAGTAAGGTGGACTTTCCTGCTCCGTTCTTGCCGACGAGCCCGACTTTGTCACCTTTATTGATTTGAAGATTGACATTAGAGAAAAGAAATCCCTGTGGTAAAAAGTAGCCGAGTCGTTCAAATTGTATCATGCTGCAAAGTTAATTCTTTCATGACAATATCATTTGAGGCATGATTTTTGTTTGCAAAAGGCAACAATATTCCGATTTTTTGGTTATATTGTCAAACTCTTATTAAAACTAAACAGATTTCAACATGGGAAGACCTCCAACTAAACCAGCCAGACTACGCAACGGATTTTACATAGAAGTTAAATCACAAGGGTCTTCAGCCATATTAATTCGCCGCGATACACGCGAGCAAATGCTCGTTGCAGCAGAAGATTACGCCCGCACCAAAAATGTCACTATCAAAGGAGAAATGCGCAATGACAAATGGATCGCTGAATAGCTACCGCTTCTCTTTTTGGATTCCTCTTTTCGCAGGCTTATTAATCCTTGTCCCTATTTTTATATGGTCGGGATTCATAAGTTTGGCCAAAATCGATGGTTTTCTTGTACTTGTTTTGTTATTGCTTGCGATGCGCAATTGGTTTGCCTTGGCCAGAACCAATAACAAAAGAGTTGAGCGCGTACAGCTAACAGCTAATGATTTGTTTTTACTGCAACAAATCATCCCCTCTTACAAAAAATGGTCAAATTCAGATCAGCGGATCCTCGTTGATCAAATAGGGCTATTTTTAGCAGAGGTTCGTTTCGATGGAGTTTGGACGCCAAAAAACCAATTTACCATCGCTTTAGCGGTTACTTTGGCAACCTGGGACCTCGGTTACATAAACAAACAACATTGGGTGTTGTGTGCTTCAGAAAACGACACTTATTACATAGCTCAAGATCCTACGGCTATATTAAATGCACCTGTTTTCGCTTCGTCTGCACAGTCGCTCTCAGCGCTGCTAGACAGCGAATCCGTCTTGGCATTGAAAAAGGTTATCCAAGGCCTTTAAGAAATACACCTATAAATCAATCAGTTAGATTTTTGCTTGAAAAAAAAATAAAATTTCTTTCAAAAAAGCATTGCGGAACGAAAAAGAGTACATATCTTTGCACCCCGCAATTGAGACAACGGTCTAGCACAACTGGGAAGATTGAAAGTGAAAGATGAGTAGGAGCGGGAGTTCTTACTGATTACATAAGACAAGTTCTTTGAAGTATTGAGAAATAAGGAAACAGCGTTTTTAAGAATAAAAACAAACATACTCGAGCTCTTAAAATTCGAAGTTATTATAC
>JAIXUE010000020.1 GCA_027483605.1 Cryomorphaceae bacterium
ACAATTAAAATGAAACTGACCGCCAAATTGATGGTGTACATCATGCCTGGACCGGCGTACATGCGCACCAACCCTACGTCTTCTGAAATGCGGTTCATGAGGTCGCCAGTTGCGTTGCGCTTGTAAAAACTTTGGTCCAGTGCTTGGTATTGGTCGTAAATTTCTTTTTTAAGGTCGAATTCTATATAGCGCGACATCACGATGATGGTTTGTCTCATTAAAAATAAAAAGAAGCCTTTTAGTAAGGAAAAGCCCATGTAAATGGCGCCAAGCTCCAGTGCGAGCCACAGGTAATTAGTTGGTTCTTTGCTCGCTAGCTGACTTTGAAATTGATCGATAGATTCACTGAAAAACGCTGGCATTTGAACGCCAAAGTAGTTGCTAACCACTGTAAATAGAATTCCGAGCAAAAAACGCCATTTGTACTTTATAAAGTATTTGTTAATGTATCGGAGGGACTTCATGGTTTTTTTCTACTTTTGCCAAGTTATTTGCGCTCGTAAAGTTAAGCCAAATAAGAATTAGTGAACGAACTCATTTCAAAAACATGTCTGATTTGACAGTCTCTCCATTGGTAGATTCATCTTTGAATCCCATTCTTCAGCCTATGCACGCCATGGGGCATGAACACATCCTTTTTTGTAACGATAAAGCAACTGGTTTAAAGGCCATCATTGCCGTACACAACACCGTCCTTGGGCCAGCGCTCGGCGGTACCAGAATGTGGATGTATCAAAACGAACAAGAAGCACTTACCGATGTTTTGCGACTTTCGCGCGGCATGACCTACAAAAACGCCATCTCCCAACTGAATTTGGGTGGCGGAAAAGCAGTGATTATTGGCGATGCCAAATCAATGAAATCCGAGGCGCTTTTTAGAAGATTCGGGCAATTTGTCAATACGTTGGCGGGTTCTTACATTACCGCAGAAGATGTAGGCATCTCTCCTGACGATATGGTGCATGTTAGTAAAGAAACCAAACATGTAGTTGGTTTGCCCGGAAAAAGTGGCGACCCATCTCCTGTGACCGCTTTTGGCGTCTACATGGGCATGAAAGCAGCGGCCAAACATCAATTTGGATCTGATTCGCTTGTTGGTAAAAAAGTTGCCGTTCAAGGAATCGGGCATGTGGGCGCCTACTTGGTGGATCATTTGGTGGCAGAAGGCGCTATAGTGACCATTACCGACATCAATGAAGCGGCTCTTCAAGCGCTGCATGCCAAGCACGGTGTGGCGGTTGTGGCTGCCGACAAAATTTACGACGTAGACATGGATATCTATGCGCCTTGTGCGCTTGGTGCTACTGTCAACGACGACACACTCGCACGCCTCAATTGTAGCGTGATTGCCGGAGCCGCAAACAACCAGCTCAAAGAAGAAAGCAAGCATGGCCGTCTGCTTATGGAAAAAGGCATTATTTACGCCCCAGATTTTGCAATCAACGCTGGTGGTGTCATTAATTGTTTTTCTGAGGTTGAAGGTCTTTCCTTGGAGTGGGCCAAGCAAAAAGCCGAAGAAATCTACACTACCATTGACCGCATCTTAATGCGTTCTCAACAAGAAGGGATTCCAAGTTATCAAGTCGCTAACCAAATGGCTGAAGAGCGTATTCAAACCAAAGGAAGCCTTAACATTTAATATGCTCAACAGAAGACATCTCCGAATCAAAGTATTGCAAGTGCTTTACGCGTTTTTTCAAGGACATGAAAACGATGCGCACAAAGTAGAAAAAGAATTGCTGCTCTCTATTGAGCGCATGTACGATATGTACTTGTACTTGCTTTTGGCACTACCAGAACTTCAGCGGGCTGCTCAAAACAGACAAGCTGAGCTCAAGAAAAAAATGAGGCCTACCCACGAAGATCTCCACCCAAATATGAAATTTGTAGATAACCAACTCATAGGGCAGTTGGCTAGCCATACAAGTTTATACAAATTGGCAGAGCAGCGCAAAGTCAATTGGTTGGGTGCAGAAAATCAAGAAATGTTCAAAAAAATGTACCTACATCTACTAGATACGGAGCTGTACTTTGAACACATGAACAACGGTTTAGAGGGTACCGAAGAAGACTTGGCATTTGCGCTACAAGTATTCAAGCAAGAGGTTGCAAATGCCTCCTTGTTGCAACATTTTTTCGATGAAAAGTCAATCTACTGGACAGACGACCTCGACCTTTGTGCCTCCATGGCCCTGAAAACACTGAAGTCTTGGAAGCCGGGGCAACCCATGGACATCATGCCGCTTTATAAACCCGATGACGACGAAAAAGAATTTGTGCTCACTCTCATGCACAAAACCATTCAGTCTGATCAACAGCATCAAGCTGATATACTTGCGCTAGCCGATAACTGGGAGCTCGACCGCATTGCTAAAATGGATATGTTACTTCTGAAAATGGGTCTTACGGAATTGCAATATTGCAGCAGTATCCCTACGAAAGTAACGCTCAACGAATACATCGAAATTTCTAAGTTTTACAGTACGCCCAAAAGCAATGTATTTATCAACGGAATTCTCGATAAAGCCATTTTGAAACTCACCGAAGAAAAGCGCATTCAGAAAGTGGGGCGTGGCCTTCTAAACTAAGTACTATGAAATTACTTTTCTCGATTTGTATTGGCGTTTGGTTGCTTTTTGCGTGCAAAGAAGAACAAAACGTTGAAGTTGGCGCCCAAACCACAATGGTATTTAAAAGTACGGTATTCAATGCTGGTACCGTTTACAAAGGCGAAGTCATTAAAGCTGTTTTTGAAGTAGAAAATACCGGAGATCACCCGTTGGTTTTTGGAGAAGTAAAGCCCTCTTGTTCTTGCACCGTAGCAAAGAAGCCAACAAAGCCGCTCATGCCTGGAAAACGCACCAAAATTATTGCTGAAGTCAATACGGATGAGCTCCACACCAAAAGAATTCACAAGGTGGTGACCGTCATGACCAACACGTCGCCAAATATTACTCCATTGGAAATCAAGGGAAGGATAAAATAAGTACATTTGTAACCTAAATAAAAAACACAAACATGGGAGCAGGAGCAAATCAGTTGGTAATGATCGTTTTAATGATCGCTGTCTTTTACTTTTTTATGATCCGTCCGCAAATGAAAAAGCAAAAAGAGCTCAAAAAATTTAGAGAAGGGCTCAAAGCCGGTGACAAAATCGTTACTATCGGCGGAATTCACGGTAAAATTCTCGAAATCTCAGATGCTACTGTGCTCATTCAGTCAGAAGGCACTAAATTGCGCTTAGAAAAATCAGCAGTATCTTCGGCTATGGAAGATACCTTACAAGCTAAGTAACACCGCGGGGATGTAGCTCAGTTGGCTAGAGCGCTTGACTGGCAGTCAAGAGGTCGTGGGTTCGAATCCCATCTTCTCCACAAAAAAGCCTTGCATTGCAGGGCTTTTTTTATTTTAGCAATAT
>JAIXUE010000012.1 GCA_027483605.1 Cryomorphaceae bacterium
GGCTGACAAATCGCTGCATCGCAACAGGTGAGCGCCTGTGGTGCGCAGGCCCCAATGGCAAGTGATCTTATGGTACCTGAACGGGTTGTACTCGAAGAGGTTCCTGTGCCGCCGCAAGCGAGGAGTTCACCGTTGGTGTTGATTTGAATGTCGTAGACAGCAAAATTGGTCGGATAAAAAGCTTCTTGAATCAAGCCATTGCTGAACTTGTACACACCCGTTGTAGAGCCCACATAGATATTTCCACAATCGTCTACTGCAATACCTGAATTACCCGTTGTTTGACCTCCTAAAAATACACTGCTATACTGACCGCCAGGAATGGAATTCGTCGAAATAATACTGCCATTTTGCAAGCTGCGTTTTTGAATTTCGTTTCCACGGTGCATGAAAACATGATAAGGGTCGCTTGCCAAGGCACAAATTCCCGAGTTGTCATAGCGGTAATTTTCTAATTTGTATCCCCATGCTGCATTGTGTGGACCTTTGTAAAAATTTGAGCTTCCGGTAGGGCAACTCCCAAAATTATCGGATAGATAACCAATCGTATCCATCGTCATGAAGTAATACCTGCCATTGGGAGCAGCAGTGATGGCGCGTACTTCTTCAATATTGGGTGGAATGGTCGTTGCAGGACCCGTAGCAATCGTTTGTTGATTGCTGATATTGAGATTGGAAGTATTGACCTCATAGACCACTGCATCAAGCTGCAAGAGTGCGCCTCCGGTGCCACCAATCACTAACTTACTTTGGTCGCAGTTAAAAGAAATGGTCCAAAACTCGGCACTTGACAAAATTCCACCCGGACTCGGGTTATTGACCAACAAAGACCCTGCCGGACTGATTTTTTGAATTTGAGCCACCGAACCTGCTGTGACATAAGAATTGCCAGCGTTATCGACGGCAAAGGTACCGAGCCAGACATTAGAGGTGTCGTAGGGGGTGCTGTAGGTCCAGAGAAGGTTGCCTGTTGGCGAGTATTTTAGGATTTGCATGGGCATGATGCCACCTAGTGCATAGGCATTGCCGGCTCCATCTCGATCACATTCCCAAATGACATCCCAGTTGGTCGCAAAATTTGGACTTTGTGTCCAGGGATCAATGACGAGTGTTTCTTGGCGCTTGTAAGCACCAATTTGAAACCTGATTTGCTGGTCAGTGACAAGAAAAGCACTCTGGATTTGTTGGTCGTATGTTCCTTGAAATGAATAAGGCGCGTGGTCAATGACTGGGCCAAAAGCCGTCGGGATTTCAAGGTGCCCATCAACTAAGCGAACTGGGCGGTCATATACCATAGCGATTTGCGAGGGATCTGCGCCAGGATGCACCAAAAAGGCATATTTGAGGCCGTCTTGCGGATGAACGGTATACTCCAAATCGATATTTGGATAAATGTTTTGATAAACCAAGCGCTCAAAACCCCGGCAGTGCGCAGCTTCAGGATAAGAGAAGTAAGAAGAGACCTCCTCTTCAGCTACTAACTGTACCGTTTCTTGGCTATTGAGCCAATGCATTTGAAATGCGTCTGACTTGAATTTGAACTTCCCTACCACCCGCTCTTGTTCCTTGTACTGCGGAATCTGTAATGCAAAGCGCTCGCGTAGGCTGTCACGCGCTGCTTTTGGCAGCATCTGCGCCTCTAAAAAAGAGTATTGAATGCCTTTAGTGCCAAATAAAATACGCGTGGAGCCAAAATCTATGGCGTAAGCCACGGGGCCAATTGTAGGGTCAGAGGCCTCAAATTGACCTTTGTTTTCGATAAAAACGCGTGCTTTTTGATATGATTGCTCCCAGCCTGCCTGTGTGAATTGGGCGAAAAAAGAGTTGCAAAAAGACAAGCAACTCCCAATGAGTAGGAGTTTAGAGTTCATTTTCATCGAGCATTAGTTTGCCCTAATTTAATGGAAATATTTGAGAATGAAAATCTTATTGCTTGTTCAAACGCAAGACTTGAATACCAGACGCGCGCTGACAAACCAACTGATAGGTTCCTGCGGCAAGCCCCGAAAGATCCATGCTCGAACAATTTGCGGCAGTGCAAATTTGGCGTCCTTGGACATCTAGGACTACTATGTTGGCAAGCGTTTCACTGAAGTTAACAATGCTGCTCGTAGGATTCGGATACGCAATAATGTTTGCAACAGTGTTTGTTTGCAGACCAAGTATATCCATAAAAACACTGTCTTGGATACTGCAGCCATTCGCATCAGTTACGACAACCGTATACCATCCTTCAATGAGGTAGACCGCTAAGCTTTCGGTTTGGTTGTTAGGATCAGACCAAAGGTATTGATAAGGAGCCGTTCCGCCAGTGACTGAAGCTGAGGCCATACCGTCAAATGCAGTAGCAGAAGTAGCGTAGGTAGCAGTTATCGTTAAATTGAGAGCTGTTGGCTCCGTGAGCTGTATGCTTTGATTTGGAGCTGTGCATCCGTTAGCGTCTGAAACCCCTAAAGTATAAGTGCCCGCTGTTAGGTTATCAAAAACACCACTCGCATTTGCACTCGAGTTCAACTCGAATGTATAGCCACCGTTACCGCCAGTTGCGCTCGCCACAATTTGCGCATCTGCCGCTCCAAAACAAGAAATATTTTGAGCAGTATAAGTACTCATCAAAACTGCAGGCTCTTGAATTTCAAAGGTTAAGGTGTCTGTACAGGGGCGCGCATCAGCAACGACGACCTGATAAATTCCAGGTGCAAGATTGCTATTCAATTCTTGATTTACACCATTACTCCAGTCGAAAACAACAGGTGCCGTTGCGGTTGTCACATTTAAGGCAATTGAACCATCAGAAGCACCATTACAACTCACCATTTGTACATTGCTACTCGACACCACTAATGGCGAGTTCGGCACCAAAACAGAGTCAACAACTACACAACCATTGGTATGGGTAATGGTAACCGTTGCCCAACCTTCTGAGACTGAAAGATTGGTTTTGCCATTTATTCCATTTTCCCACAAGAATTGACAAGTATTGAACATACACGGGCAACCAGAACTATTGACAACCGCCTGTCCATTGCTGCCACCTGGGCAAGTGGGTGGCACTACGCCTCCAAACGTAATCACGAACGGATCGACAAGCGCAGCTGTGTAGAGTTCATAACAACCCGTTTGATCAGTCACTTGCAGCGTGTAGGTACCTGCAGGAACGTTATTCAATTGGGCTGCAGTACTGCCATTAGACCACACAAAAGTGTAGGGTGCTGTACCAAGATTGGCCGTAGGAATAACGGCTCCGGAGGCACTGCCATTACACCAAGGCTGAAAAAGTGCCACATTCGATAAAATACTACCCGGCCCACAATTGACCGTCAGATTGTAATAAACGCCATTGTTCATCGTACCCAAATAGGAACCCCAAGCAAGCCCTGCATTTGGGAAAACAGAAGTAAGCTCTACGCGATTCAAATAAATACCCTTCCAACCCATCGGATTGAGACTGTCCTTCTTGACAACGTAAACTAAATCCAATGCAGCATCGTTGTCGAGGTTGGTAAAAAGTGGTGTGGAGCCAATATTCACACCGCTTTGATACGGCGTCAACGGATTGATCGTATTGGCTACAAAATCAAAAACTTCTAAACGGTGCTTCCATGAACCACCTTGCATGTAGTTGACCGACACAATAGCTTCGTCTCTTCCGTCATTGTTCAAATCGATGGCGTTTCCGGACGCAAACTGGAGTTGACCAATGCTGTCTTTGAGTACTTCTTGGCCAGTAGCGCCATCGAGCAAGACTTGGTAATAATCCGTGTAAGAGGAGCTCGTTCCTTTAGCAAGAGAGAGAAAAACATCGGGCACAAAATTGCCAGTGAAATTTCCAATGACCGGCTCGGCGCTAGACTCCGTATTAGGTAAATCATAAGACCACTGCTGACTCCAATCTGCACCTTTGATTTTGGTGACTTTTCCACCGTATGACTGCACAATGATATCGTAAGTATTGCCTGCTGTTTTGATCAACGAAGCGGGGGCAATATAACCCAAATTGGAATCAGTTAGCAAAGGAATAGAACCACTCAGTGTATTGTTGAGCAAAAGCGTCAATGGACAGGCCCAAAAACTACCGCCAAGCGTTTCGCCACCTGTTCCATACAAAATCCATTGGTTGCCATTACCTTGCACATCGGCTACCAAAGCAGAGCAATACGTTTCAGCGCTATCGGGAACTACTGCCTTCGCTACGAGCTGTCCATTTAAACTATTGACCACCATCAAATGTCCGGGAGGTCTGTTGGTCACCCAAACGGGCGCTGCGTGGTCACCACCGTTAGCAACCAAAATATCTTGCAAACCATCGCCAGTCACATCTGCAATGAACTGCGGATTGTAAAAATTATAAAGCCCGCTATCGGCTGGGTTGGTATTGTAGGGGAAGTAATCCCAAAGCAAATTGCCATTGGCACCATTGATGGCCAACAATTGTGCTTGACGACCCACCATAAACACATCTTTAATGCCATCGTTGGTGATATCCATAAAGATCGCCGACCCAAATACTTCATTTCGAGAAGCGCGTTTCCAGAGCAAGTTGCCATTCAAACCATTATAAGCCATAATGCCATTATTACTGGCCACACCATCTGTACCGCCACCCAGCACGATATCTTTGATGCCATCGTTGTTGAGGTCACAAGCGCGCGGTGACGAAAGCGTCGGAATTGAATCGGTAAAAGCCTGCCAGTTTTGCCCCCAAATAAGGGATGTCAGTGACAAGACCAACAATAGAAGTAGCGATTTAAACATGGTTTTCAATTTGAACAAGGTAAATTTAGGCAATTATCGCATGAAACCATTAATTTTGCATCCTCACTTAAGTGAAATTGGCTCCGTGGCGCAACTGTATAGCGCACTGGATTTCGGCTCCAGCGGTTGGGGGTTAGAATCCCTCCGGGGTCACAAAAAGAAACCCAGCACGAAAGTGCCGGGTTTTTTGCTTTTAGGAGCAAGCAAAATTTATTTTGACTTGCGAATAAAACAAAAAAGACGAGAACTGCGCAGCAGTTTGGGTTTCTATGCTTGGATTGAATCAAAAATTGGGAAAACGCGACAGCGTAATCCCTCCGGGGTCACAAAAAGAAACCCAGCACGAAAGTGCCGGGTTTTTTGCTTTTAGGAGCAAGCAAAATTTATTTTGACTTGCGGATAAAACAAAAAAGACGAGAACTGCGCAGCAGTTTGGGTTTCTATGCTTGGATTGAACCAAAAATTGGGAAAACGCGACAGCGTAATCCGTTTGTCATATTGAGTTTAAAAGGGGAAATGAAAAGTTAGAACTTTTTGAAATAATTGCGCTCAATTTTAAATATACTATTCAAAATGCGCTCATTATTTTGTAATTGCGCTTATTTTCACTTAAATTGCGCTCATTATTTAATTTAAATGACTCAAAGCGCTCACTTTTCTCGATTTGCACCCAATTTTGCGGGACGTAAGTTACCTGAACACGAATTTGTTGTTGGTTATGCAGCCGTCATTCAAAAAATAGGGCTTCCAATACCTATTCCAAGACGGATTGCCTTGATCACAGCAGGATCAAAGAAAAAGGTCAGTGATGAATTTCTTCTCTTCCCTAAAGCCTACGCACCAGATGACGATGCTTCGCTGGATGAAATCAACGCACTTTACAACCAATTGGTATTCGCTCTGAAATATGAGGGGGTAAATTTACTGTTCTTTAGCAAACTAACCTCACATTACAATTTGGAACAATTAACTGAACTGGTATCGATAGAACCTTCAGGCCAATATTCGAGAAGAATTTGGTTTTTAATAGAATGGCTTATTGGCAAAGAACTCCCGGGTATTAATGATCTAAATAAGAAGAGTTACGTTTTGGCTGTTGATCCTAAGCTACAATTCAGTGGTAGCGGCATACGGTCACCTAGACACATGGTGTTCAACAACCTTCCAGGCACGATTGATTTCTGTCCTTTGGTTCACAGAACGGAAAGATTGGAACAATTTGTAAAGGAGAATTTCTCCTCGAAACGAGCGGATTACCTGAAGGGCTTTCGCAAAGAACTACTTTTACGTGCATCTTCTTTTTTATTACTCAAGGATTCAAAGGCATCGTTTTCAATTGAAGGTGAAAGCCCTAAAAGTAAAAGAGCAGCCCGTTGGGGGCAAACGATAGGTCAGGCGGGTATTCGCGAACTTTCGATTGATGAATTGTGTCGACTACAACAACTCGTAATTGAAAACGAACGATTCTTGAAGTTGGGACTCAGAACGTCAGGAGGATTTGTTGGAGAGCATGATCGCTTTAGCGGAGAGCCGCTGCCAAATCATATATCTGCAAAACCAGAAGATCTTAAACGCTTAATGCATGGTCTAATTGAGACAAGTCAACTACTAACCAAAGACCCAATAGATGCGGTTGTTGCTGCAACTAAAATTGCATTTGGGTTTGTGTACATCCACCCCTTTGTAGATGGTAATGGAAGAATACATCGCTACATCATTCATCACCTTCTGGCGCTTAAAGATTTTTCACAGCAAGGCTTTATTTTCCCTGTTTCAGCCTCCATTCTAGATCATTTGAGTGAATACCAACAAGTACTGGAAGGAAATTCAAGACCGCTGCTGGATTTTATAGAATGGAAAGAGACTCCAGACCATAATATTGAGGTTCTAAATGACACCATTGATTTTTATAGATACATGGATTTAACTCCTCATGCTGAATTCTTGTTTGAATGCGTAAAAGACACATTGAATAGGATCATTCCTGAGGAGGTAAACTACTTGAATGCATACGATGCTTTCAAGCAATACATCGATTCTCAATTTGATATGCCAGATTCACTAATAGGACTTTTGGTACAGTTCCTTGAAAAGGGCAATGGTCAACTCTCCAAGCGTGCTAGACTGAATGAGTTTAAAGAATTGAATGAGGAAGAAGTCAGAAAAATAGAGGAGGAATTCGCAAAGAACTTCCTGAACAAATTAAGTTGATTTCTTTTTAAAATCACATAAACGGTACTTTTATCGTTATTTACCGTTTATTTTTTTTTCGACGGTAGGTCTAATTCCCCCACCCCCTCCAATTCCTCATAAAAGTTAGATTTTTCGACCTGGGGTCAGCTTCAACTACTTGCGATTTTCGCAACAACCCCACTACTTCTTGTTCAATACAGTTTGAATGTCAATGCTTCTCATTTTAATTTTAGCGCAATAAAATTATAACCTATGAAAACACTCAACTTCTTACTCATTATCCTCTTCAGCACAATTTGTTCAGGTCTGCTAGCGCAAGATAACCAAGTTCAGTTTAGCGAAAAAGAGAAAGGTTTTATTACCAAAGATGGCTGCAAAGTTCTAGTGAAGCATTATTACGGCTTATCTGAAAACCGTTATTATTTCGCTATTGGCACCAATAAGAATTATTATTTTTTAGATACGAATGAGGTTTCTGCTTATCAGGACATAAGAATTGGAAACAATAAAAATTTGGACTCCAAAAAACACCCAGAAATTATAAGAGGCGTCTGGGTAGGAGCTGTATGTTTAGGTGTCCTTTTAGTACCGACCGTTTCACTCATTATTGCGTCTTATTTTGATGATGGTGTATGGCAGCCAATGTTTTTTGGGCTCAATGTGCCATTTGGATACGTTTGGTACAAAGTTTATCAAGATGCCGTACATCAAGTCAGGTTGGTAAAAGCGCACCAAACTGCTCAACCTTATTTATGTCCATAAAACCTCAGCTTAGCACCAGGCGCCACAATTTGCTTCACTTCTTTTGGAGAACCTTGAATAATGACATTGTTGGAGCCAGAGATTTCTACGTCTAGTTTTTCGTAAACCGTTGTTTCAATTTTTTGGTTGACGCCACTCACTTTTAAATAGAGCTCTTCGGAGCTGAACGCTTCGCCATCAAATTTGTTTTCTCCATTGATGGCCATTATAGCAGAACGCGTGCTACCCGAAAACTTTAACTTACCCAATCCGTTGATGTCTATCCAACTTTGCTTTACCAAAAACGACACTTCAAGGTCATTGACGCCATTGATTTCTAGTTCAAGATTATCACTATTAATGCGGATTTTTCCTGAATTTTCACCATTGAGATCAAGTTCGAGGTCTTTTACATTTAGATCGAGATCTAGCTTGACAAAACCATTTACCTCTAATTCGAGTGTTGTTGCGTTAAATGGTTGGGGTGTGACAATGTTGCAAAAACCATTGATTTTTATTTTCCGTAAGTCTGGAACGGTAATAACCAACACGGTTGCATCATTTTCGGGAACGCCCTCTAAAAACAAAATTCCGTTCTTAATCGTGTAATTGAAGGACGCTGCTTCCATGCCATCTTTCAATTGGTTGCTCAACGAACAAGTTGAGCCATTGACGAGCGTAAAACTAATGCTGCCATTCACATCAATACGATCGAAAAATTGAGTTGTATCGTTATTTGCCAGCGTTTGGGGCGCTGCATTTTGTGTGGGTTCGATGAGCTTGAAAGCCCCAGTTGAAGGCAAGGCATTTATTGCTAAAGTTCTTATTGGCGTCATGGGCAGTTCCCTAACCTGCTGCAGATGCGGCCTTGACATGATTGGCGTTTGAACTGGTGCTTCAGGTAGTGAATGGTTATTTGAATCTTTATTTTGAAGCGGTTTGCTTTTGGTCGGCGCAACACTTGGAGCCGAAGAGAGTTGTGCAATTGCCATTATAATTACAACTGAAATCGATGAAATACTGGTAAACATAAGCCACATTTTTTGAGTGAATAATCTTTTTAAATTCGCAAATAAGCCAGCGAGCAAAAAGCCACCTTTCAACCATGAATCGATAACTTCGATAGAAACCGTGGTGGGTTCTTCTCGTTTTGCTTTCAGTAATAGCTCTAACTCTTTCATGAAGTGATGGTTTTAGTCGATTTTTCTGACAAAGCCTCAGCAAGCATTTTTCTTCCTCTCAACAAGCGCTGTTTGATGGCATCTGTTGAACATTCTTGAATAGCCGCAGTTTCTTTGATGGAAAAACCAGCTATTTCGTACAGAATAACACAATTGCGGTAAGCCTCTGGCAATTGATGCAGGGCCTCGTAGAGCTCGTCGTGTCGGAAGTTTTTTTCAATGGAAAAAGTCGTGTCTTGCGTGTTTTCTACTCCTTTTACATCTGAAAATGGCAGTGTTTTGCGCTTTCGACGAAAATTCGCGTGCACCTTATTGGCAATCCCAAACAAAAAAGACAAAAAAACTTCTTTGTTTTTTAAAGTGCCAAATTGCTCAAAAGCAATCACTAAGGTATCGTGCATCAGGTCATTGAAATCACAAACACCATAAGAACGCGCTTTACAGAACCGTTCAAAAGACCCGTGCACAGGCCCATAGAGTTCCATAAATTGCTTCTTTTTTGTCATGCGCTTCGCTTTCTCTTTGCTTCTTGAAAGAGTAAGTGTTAAACTACGTCAAAAGGTGACAACTTTGAAAAAAAAGAACATATTCGTGAACGTTTGAAGCGCTTCTGAGTATTCCTTTTGACGTTTAACCAAAACCGGCTGTAATTACCACTGGTTTTTTAAAAAATGAAGAGATGAAAAAATGGATTGGCTGTTTGGGCTTCGTGTTGCTTACATTTGGCGCAATGGCCCAAGAGAAACAAATGGTACACAGTGTAATTGTCGAATGGCGCGATGCAGATTGGTACAAAAAACAAGAAAAACTTTGGAAGGCGGATCTTGATCAAAACAAGCAAAATGGGGATGCCTGGCTGAACTATTATGCAGCTTCTCGCGCTTTGCGCATCTTAAGTGAGGCCAATTCAGCAGAAGAAAAAAAGTACCTCGAGCAATGCAATACAATTGCCAAAGATGCCTATGCCAATATGCCAAACACTTTTGAAGGGAATTACATTATGTATTGGAATAGTAACTTATTAGAAAAGAACGATCAGTACCTCATCAAAGCCTATGAGTTGCGGCCAGAAGATCCACGTGTGCTCTTAGATTACATGATCAAAGCTGAACTCGAACAAGACAAAGCAACTTTTTCAAAGGTGGCCAAGAAATTATATGAAATCAATCGCATGCCAGCGGGGGCTTTGAATTGGGCCTATAATGTGCTCACTGAAGTTTCTAAAAATGGAATTGTCCTGACCGCCGGAGACAACGACACCTATGCACTTTGGATTGCACAAGAGGGCCTCAATTACCGCAAAGATGTAAAAGTGATCAATACTTCATTGATTCTTTTTGATGACTACCGTTCCAAATTATTCAAAGAAATGGAAATTGGCCCTATAGCATTGGATAACCCTACCCTCTTTTTTAAGCAAATTTTTGAGAACAAGGCTAAGATTCCCGTGCATGTCTCGACATCTGCCTCTAGCCAATTCAAAGATTCAAGCATCACTGATCATTTATATTTGACAGGTTTGACCTACCTCTACAGTTTAGAAGATGTGGAGAACATTGCCGTCATCAAGCGCAATTTTGAAAAACGCTTTCTCTTGGATCACCTGACAAAGACCTTTTCTTATAGTTATGGCGATTTAGACGCACGCATCAAGCACATGTATCTTCCGGGTTTAATGAAACTTTATTTTCATTCGAAAACAGCAGACGATTTAGAAGGAATTGCCTATTATAAAGGATTAATTGATGCCATTGCCAAAGAACTAGACATAGAAGAAGAAATCAAAAAAGCCTTAGAAGAATAAAATGTTTGGTCTTCAAAAAGACATACACTCTTTTTCAGATGAAGCTTTGATGCAACTGCTTTCTACCCGACGCTGCAATGAAGCATTAACCGAAATTCATGCCAGGTACAGTAAAAAAGTACTTGGCTTTTTCCTGCGCATGACCAAAGGGAACGAAGAAAAAGCGCAGGATTTAGTTCAAGATTTATTTCTAAGAATTCTTGAAAAACAGCACTTATTTGACCCTGCCAAGCGCTTTTACACCTGGATGTTTGCGATTGCAACCAATATGGTCAAAACCACTTATCGCCAAAAGATACACGAGGGAATCGAAGAAGGAAATAAAGCATTCGACTTCCACCATGACTTTTCGGACAACCGTCTAGACCGCGAAGTGTTCCAACGTTTGTTGAAAGAGGCCATTGAAAAATTAGAAGCGCAGCATCGCTTGGCTTTTGTTTTGCGCTACATGGAAGAATTGAGCGTCAAAGAAATTGCAGAAATCCTAGAACTACCGCAAGGTACAGTGAAGTCGCGCTTATTTTATGCGACAAAGAAAATCATGCAAGCACTCAGTGAATTTACACCCGAACACCCCGGACAACACTTTAAATTGACTTAATATGGCCACACATATAAATCAAGTACAAGACCAACTTTTAGCACTCCAAGAAAAAGGCTTCTTCACTGATTTGACAGCGGAAGAACAAGCATTTATACTGAGCCAAATGACGCAAGCAGCCTTTGATCAAGCGCACCGCATCATTAGCGAAAGTAAAGACCTTTATACGGCCCCAGCAGCCCGCCCGCTTGTTTTACCAGCTGCAACTCCCCAGCGTTTTGGTTCACTGCTGGCTCCGCTTGCTTCTGCGGCGGTGGCGGCTGCACTCACCTACTTCTTATTTTTAAAAGAAACTGTTATTGTCCGAACCGTCGAAAAACCCGTTTACCTCACTGCCGACACGGTTTACTTAAAAAACAACAAAATTGACACCGTCATTGCCTACCGCGAAGGCAAAACCATATACGTTCAAGAAAAGTCACCAGCGCACCTGAACGTTGAATTGTCAGAAGAGAGCAAATCAAACGAACTGCTGCCACCGCTCAGCACCTTAGACTTAAAAAACAGAGGTCACTCTATGCGAGAAGACAAAACTTTTGACATCATGGATGGGTTGTTCACTAGTAAAAGCTACCCACTGGACAATCTGAAGCAATAATTCTTTAAATTGGCGCAAATGATTCCCCTTCTGATTATACCTGAGGTTTTTGGCGTAAGTATTGAAGTTTACTTTATACTCCTCATTCTTGGTGCAACAACCTGCTTCTTTTGGCAGTGGTTGTTCAAAAAATTCATTTCCGATGACAAATAAAGAAAAAACTATCTTCGTATGAACAAACGAACAACCCTATTCCCATGCAAAAATTACTTTTCATCATCACTGCGCTGCTATTATCCTCTCCGCTGCTTGCAGCCAAAACCTACCAATTGACCTTAAAAGTAACGAGTTTGGCAACGCATAGTGCCCTCTCTGGGCTCAACGTTATTGCCATTATAGGCGAACAAAAGATAAAGATGGGGCAAACGGATCAGAATGGGGAGTTGTTGATGTTGGATTTAAAGGAGAAATCTATTGATTTTATCATTGCAGACCCGACCCAACGGCACAAAGAGTACCATTTATTTTATAATAATTCAAAAAAAGAAGATCAAACCAAAGAACTTGCACTGCGCCTCAATCGGGCTCTGGAGGAAGCACACTTTATGGCGATCGATGCTAAATATCCAGCAAGTACTGACAAAGACTCGATTGATTTAATTGATGCTGCTCCGGTTGGAGATATGGAAGCGTTTTACAACTATCTCATTGAGAATATAGAATACCCTGTTGAATGCGTTGAACAAAACATTGAAGGCAGGGTATTTATCTCTTGCATCGTTCAGAAAGATGGCAGCATTACCCATGCTGAGGTACATAAATCAGCACACCCGAGTTTAGATGCAGAAGCGCTGCGTGTCATTCGCTACGCGCCGAAATGGATTCCTGCAACCTCAGCAGGGAAATCAATAGCTACTAAGGTGATCATACCCATTACTTTTGACTTAATGAACTGATGTGACTTAATGCACTGCTGGATTGATCCAATTTATCAAAATAAAAAAGCCCCATTCCACAGCGGTTTGGGGCTTTCGTTTGAAAAAGTTCGGTGTTAATCTGTCAAGGAATATAAAAACTGAACGGAGAAACCATGATTGACGTCTTTGGTTACGGTTGCACCCTCAGGAATCATCGGAGAACTCGTGAGGCCGTAGACATAATTAGCATTGATCTCAATGAGTTTATCTTTGATTTCTGTTTGATAACCAATGCCAACTGAAGGGCCAAAAACGGAGGCTACTTCCGTATAAAAAAAACTGTCGTACCTGATGCGCGCAAACGTAGCGCCCAGTGCCATTTTAAAGTGGGTATCGTCGATGTCACCGAAATACATTTCTGCTGCAATTGGTAAGGCAAAGCCAAAGTTGCGTGTTTCGCGGCTTAAGGTTCCCCCGAGTGAAGGGTAAGCAGAGAGTGCAAAGGTTTGTTTGCGGCTGATGTCAAATCCAAGACTCGCTTTGTAGGTGGCAAGTGGCATAGAGCCAATAAGGGTGGCATCTACATCTTCAAGAGCGTCTGAATAGGCATACTGAACAACAGAGCCAAAATAACCAACACCAACCGAATGATAAAAGTCTTGTGCCTGAACTGTTTGGGAAGCAAAGAGCAATCCTAGTGATAGTAATAATTGTTTCATTTTGATTTTTTTTTGTTGTAAATCTAAATGATAATTATGGGCCAAGAATTAGAACATGTTCTAATCTTTACTTTGCTGAAGAATGATCGCTTCCTCGAGCTCAGAGGTCACCTCTCTTTCTTACTCAAGCTAAACTTATAATTTTCTATATCACCAGAAATTTTTATGTACACAGACTTGGTATTTGCCTGATGGTATTGAATTTCATCAGTGCCATTTTGAGGACCTTTTTTACCTTTGGCAAACAATTTTTGCCTACCTACCTCGCCAATGATTTTCCAGGGAACGCCGATGACGTAATCCATTTTCATTTCATGATCTAAGTGCTGACTACCTCTGATTTCTATGGCGCCTAAACTCGAATTGATGGTCATATTCGGGATATTCAAAATAGATTTCTTGACGCTGAAAACATTTGATAAGGTATCAAAGCGCACGCTATGTACATTCTTGTCTTGGAAATACTCGGCTAAAGCAACAATAGGTGCATAATTCTCTAGGCGTCCGTTCAAGACCAACATTTGAACAGATAGTTCGGAGTCATCTAAATTTGGAACTAAGTCTGCGTGTAAATGTACCTTGCCTGTAATATGCCCTGAAAATACACCATGTAGATTGTCAGACACCAAGTAATCCTGGCCAAAATTCTCAAACTTGACCATTAGCTTATCTAAGTCAACATTTTTTACGCGTATATCTGGTTTAAAATAAATATGTTTTTTATCGGCACCAGTTAAATAACCTTTGACATCAAAATGTCCGCCGGCGGCATCAAAAGAAAAGGTATGGAGACGAATGATATGCTTGTTTGTCATTTGTGCAGCGATCTTTAAGTGCTTTAACAAATGATGGCGGTAATTGAGCTGGTCAATATCTAATTTCAAGTGCAAATCTGGAAAATCAAAATCATAAATAGAAAAAGCAGCATCGTGGTCAGGTTTTTCATTTGCTTCTTTCATATCGGATGAATGATCGAAGTTCATCAATTCATTAAAATCTAAGCGCGTGCTTGATAAAGAAAGTGCATTCTCCCTTGAGCCTTTTCCCTCACCCAAAAAGTATTCTAAATTTGCCTCAAAGTTTGATTTACCTAGTTTTCCCTTCAGTTTTTTAATCGATAGCTGCTCGTTTTGAAGATGGATGCCTCCACTAAATTTCTCAAAATATAGTGGGTGCATTTTTAAAGCTCCAGCGAGTTGTGTCAGCTGCACATGTGTTGATTGGAGGCCATGATTGAAATGGAGTGTTGAGCTACCGTGGAGTTTTAGATTCTTGACTTCCTCATGGCGGTAATCTTCAGGGACAAAACGTTCGCCACCGTACGTAAACAAATTATCAAACTGAAGCAATTTTGAGGTCAAATCAAATTCAATGTGGGTATCTCCAGACAAGCGCTCATCAAGCCAAATACTATAATTTTCTAATTGACCTGAAAAATGAAAATCAGATTGATCAATGAATCCGGTAAAATCTACTACTCTGAAATCTTTATTTTTGATCAGAATATCTGCATGAAAATCATGTAAGACATGCGGATAATGCTTGAGTTTTGCATACATATTTTCAATGAAAAACTCACCAATTGGCAAATGAGGTGATTCTGTGAGTGCCTTTGCAGAACTCAAAAACTTGAAGCCTAAGCTTAAATTTTCAATTTGCTCATCTATTGCGCTTGCCTCGTCCGAATTTTTTGTCAATTGTTGCAAATCAAGAAATTTGGAAGTGATGTTCAAGTCCGTTTCCACAATTTGGTCTGTATGGTGAATGATGGCTGGTAAATCACTCACTTTTCCGGAAATGGAAAGGTCTGATTTCCCGACTTTAAGGTTACATTTCTCAATGACAGCTTGGTGCCCCTGAAGCTTCGCTTTCATGGTTAAACCATCTAATGGCAAATGAAAATCTTTAGACTTGAACTTCAGGTTTTCAATATGCAATTCACTGTAATAGGATTCATTGAGTTTTTCAATTGTCTTCTCTGGATGTTCAAAATCAATGATGTCGTGGAAGTTCATCGTCAAGGCGACTCTTCCCGATAAGCCCTGCAGCTCTTTGATATTCAAGAATTTTGTCAGGTAGTCTAGGTCAAAATCAGAATTCAATCTCATGTTGATATCAGGAGATTCAAAATTCTCTACAACTAATTTTCCGCTGAAAATACCGGCATCTGGCTTGGCTGAGAAATTTTCTAAGGTAAACTTCATGGTAGATGCATTGCGCGCCTTTCCATTTGTAAAGGTACCATTGAAACCAATTTTATCTAGTTTTTTACTCGTTTCAATGTTGTCAAAATAACCCTCCTTGCAACCAAAGCGAGCATTTATCGCTGGTGTTTTCCCATTCAAACATGGTCCTTTCACGCTTGCTGAAAAGAAAATTTTACCTTTATTTTTGAAGTTCATCAAGGTGCTAGCTAATTCTGCTGGGGCTAGCGCAAGAAAAAGATTGAAATCAGGCTTTTGTCCTTCAAAGCGCAAATCTAAATTCAAATCTTTGCTTAAGTCAAGATGTCCGCTGAAACCAAATGTAGCGTTTTCAAGTTCGATTTCAGTTGGAAAAACAATTAACTTTTTTTTGAGGTGATTGATTTGTAATTCTGTATTGACGTAAAAATGCTTTCGCTTGATGAAACTGGTGTCCTTGTGCTGAATAATACTCAATTCAAAATTAGATTTCAAATCAATGCGTGTGCGTTTATCTGAGGTCTTAAATGCTGCTTTTGCATCGGTAATATAGGTGTCTATTAATTCATGAGTGACCTCATTTAATTTGGTGATATCTATGTGATCCAAGTGAATCGACTTTAAATCGAGGTGGAGATCTTGCTTTACTTCTTCAGTTGTTTTGGTAGTCTGAAGTGCATTGGAAAGATTAAATGAGCCATCTTGGTGCTGCACCAAAGAAACTTTACCATTTTTTAACTTAATTGCTTTGATCTGGTGCTTGCCTTGAATCAAACTCAGGGCATTGAAACCCACATAGACATCACCCAAGTGAAAAAGTCTATTTCTTCGCTTTAATTCTTTGCCCTCAAAAACTTCTAGCTTTTCTAAGTCTATGGAGATATAAGGAAACTGCGCAAAAGCAGCAACATGACTATCTTTTATCCGAACGGTGCCTTCAAAGTCTTCGTTTGCTTTTGTGATTAATTCTTTGACAATTTCATCTTGCTTTGTGTGAACAAATGCCACAACAACTGTAAAAAGGAAAACGGGAAGTAAAACAATAGCCAGTATGATACGCCACCAAAATTTCTTTTGCTTGTAAATGGGGTGTTTGATCATAGATTTTTCTTTCAAATTTTATATCAAAAAACGAACAATTTAATTCCGTTGAAACGAAAAAAAAGCGGCGTGTTGCTGCGCTAGTCGTCCAGATATAAAAATAGCTAGTTTTGTCGCAACCACAACAAACTGCCATCTCCATAACTCAAGAAGCGGTAGTCGTTAGCTAGGGCGTAATTGTAAATCTTTTTCCAGTCTTCACCGACAAATGCATGAATCAAAAGCAAAAGCGTTGACTTTGGCTGATGAAAGTTGGTTAGAATAGCGTCTACGCTGCGGATGCGGTAACCCGGCTTGATCATGAGGCTTGTTTTGGTTAAAAACTGCTCGGATTGCTCGCGCTTCAACTGCTCCCATACCGCTCGAACCGCATCGGTAAAAGTTACATCCTGAGATAAGGTATACGCCTCAAATTGTTGTAGTTCGATGTTTTTGAGTGTGAGTTGTGTATCTTCTAAAAGCTTCACACCCATCCAGTAAATACTTTCTAGGGTACGTAAGGAGGTGGTCCCAACAGCTATTCTTGTCTGTTCAGGTTTTTGAAGTAATACTTCAAGCAGTTCTTGACGTACTTCGATGAATTCTGAGTGCATATCGTGTTCTTCGGCCGTTTCGGTCTTTACTGGCTTAAAGGTTCCGGCACCCACATGCAGTGTGAGCGTAGCTGTATCAATTGCTTTGGCTCTAAGTCGTTCAAAAACAGTTTCGGTGAGGTGCAGCCCTGCGGTGGGCGCTGCAACAGAACCATCTTCTTTTGCATAGACCGTCTGATAACTGGTTTTGTCGCTCTCTTCGGCCTCGCGGTTTAGGTAAGGCGGCAAGGGGATTTTGCCCACGATGTGTAAAATCTCTGCAAAAGTAAGTTCGCTGGCCGTCCAACTAAAATGAATTTTAAAACCAGCATCTGAGCGCTCTAATTGCTCGGCAGAAAGTTGATGTTGTTCGCCGTTGGACTCAAAAGAAAGTTCGATAGGGCCTGTTTTCCATTTTTTCACACCACCAATCTGACACCACCACTCCACGCTACCTTTTTGCTGCATAGCGCTACTGACATCTGGATAAATTTCACTGTGCTCCAAACAAAAAACTTCTACTTGCCCTCCTGTCGTCTTTTTAAAATGCAAGCGCGCCTCAATGACTTTGCTATTGTTAACTAGCAATAAGGAATCAGGCGGTAAATGATTGGCCAAGTTGAAATATCGGTCATTGGTGAGCTCACCATCGTGATAAATCAATAACTTGCTGTCATGACGCGGCGTTACGGGATAGCGCGCAATGCGCTCGTCGGGCAGTGTGTAGGCAAAATCTTCTATTTTTGTTCCACTCATTAGCTTAATTTGAGCGGCAAAAATACAAAACAATGAGGGAAATTTTAAGCATAGGCATTGCTCAAATGGTCCAAAATCGAGCAAAATCTCCTTATGCTTGTTATGAACAAAACTTAACACCATGAAAGTACTTCAAGTCTTTGCGTTTTCACTTCTTTGCCTTCCTTGTTTTCAAGCGCAAACACTACTCAATTACAATGAAGAGCGCCAACAAATAGACCAACAACTCATGATTGGTCTAGGTACTTGGGCTGCGAGTAATTTTGCGTTGAGTGGCTATGGTTTAGCTAAAGCGGCAAACGCGCAAGAAAGGTATTTCCACCAAATGAATGTCATGTGGAATACCGTGAATATAGGTTTGGCAGTGCCTGGTTATTTCAGGGCAAAAAATGCCAAACTCGACCTTTCCAAAAAGCAAACCTTCGCTGCACAAAAGAAAACACAACACATCTTTTTGATCAATTCAGGGTTAGATTTAGCTTATTTGGCCAGCGGTTTTGTACTCAGGCAACAAAATAGCATGGACGCCTCCAAGCAAGCGCAGTTTAAGGGTTATGGCAATAGCTTACTGCTGCAAGGTGGTTTTTTACTGCTCTTTGACCTCAGCGCATATTGGATTCATCAGCACCACGGCCGTGTACTCCAGCAAACCAATTTTTCGCAAGTTAAACTCAGCACCAGCGGTATTGGGCTTACGTTGCAATTCTAAATTCCCTTCAACAAACTGTCGTATAAGTCATTGAAAGACATGCCACCTGCGGTTTTTTGCTTAGACAAGCGCTTGAACTCTACCAAAGCCCAGAGTACGAATTCCATAAGAAAAGGAAGGTCTTCAGAAGCTACTCGCGGTTGGTAGCGCTCTATAAGCGCTTTGAGCGGCTCAATACCATGTAGCGTTCGCAAATAAGTTTGCTCGTCGGTTTCGTCGGCAATTTCGAGGGCGTTGTTTTGGGTAAACCATTCTACTACGCCGTCATAGGGCGTGACCTGATCTGCTTTTTTGAGTTTTTCGATTTTCGGAAAATAAGTCAAGAAGAGCGTTTTGGTGGCCTCGCTAATGAGCTGATTGGCTACAAAAGAAGAGCCTTCTTGTTCACCTTCGTAGACCAACTCTACCTTGCCCGTGATTGATGGAATCATGCCCATGAGGTCGGCGAAGCGAACGGTCGTACTTTGCTCGTTGTTGAGCAAAGCGCGGCGCTCGGCGGTGCTGATGAGGTTTTCGTAGGCGGTGATGCTCATGCGCGCGCTCACGCCACTTTTGGCATCGACGTATTCGCTGTTGCGCGCTTCAAAAGCAATTTGCTCTAAGATATCTTTGGCCAATTCGGGCACATGCACCTCGCAAATGCGGTTATCTAGCTTTTGGGCTTCTTGTGCCGTAATTTGCTTGGCGGTCTTGACGTCGGCGGCGTAGTGCGTCAGAATTTGAGAACCAATGCGGTCTTTGAGTGGCGTCACGATGCTGCCGCGGTTGGTGTAGTCTTCGGGGTTGGCCGTAAAGATAAACTGGAGGTCTAAAGGCAGGCGCAACTTGAACCCTCGAATTTGTATGTCGCCTTCTTCCAATATGTTAAATAGCGCAACTTGAATACGTGCTTGAAGATCTGGAAGTTCGTTAATGACAAACAAACAACGGTGCGCACGCGGTATCATGCCGAAGTGCAACACGCGTTCGTCGGCGTAGTTGAGCTTGAGGTTGGCAGCTTTAATGGGGTCGATGTCACCGATGAGGTCTGCGATCGTGACGTCTGGTGTGGCGAGTTTTTCGTAGAAGCGCTCAGAGCGATGAAGCCAAGTAATGGGCGTGTTGTCGGCGTGCTCTAAGATAAGGTCTTTGGCATAGCGGCTAATGGGCGCCAACGGGTCGTCGTTGATTTCACTGCCTGCCACCACCGGGATGTATTCGTCTAGTAAATGAATCATGAGGCGCGCAATGCGCGTTTTGCCCTGGCCGCGCAAGCCAAGCAAGTTGATGTTGTGCTTGGAGAGAATGGCGCGCTCGAGTTGCGGTACCACGGTATGTTCATAACCGTGCATCGACGGAAAACTCGGCTTACCAGCTTTGAGCGCCGCAATGAGGTTGTCGCGGAGTTCGGTTTTGATGCTTTTGGACGCGTAGCCAGCCGCTTTTAAAGCGCCGAGCGTATGGATGTTGGTGTCTATCATATCAGTTCATTCGTTTTTTACGATTGGTTTCGTAGTCGTGGAAAATCATTTCACCCAAGCCTTTCAATCCGGTAAAAAAGGCCTTCCCTTTGTTGGACTTCGTGAATTCGTCCACAAAATGCTGCAAATACGGATCTTGGGCAATCATGAAGGTGGTGATCGGGATGTGCATTTTGCGGGCTTGCGCCGCCATGGTGTAGCATTTGTCTACGATGTAGTCATCTAGGCCATTGCTGTTTTTGTAGTATTGCCCATCTGGCAAGCGCAAACAACTCGGCTTGCCGTCGGTGATCATGAAAATTTGCTTGTTGGTATTGCGTTTTCTGCGCAAGATATCCATAGCGAGCTCCAGGCCAGCAACCGTATTGGTGTGGTAAGGCCCAACGTTCAAATACGGCAAATCTTTGATGCTAATTGGCCAGGCGTCGTTGCCAAAGACAATCACGTCAAGGGTATCTTTCGGATAACTCGTGGTAATGAGCTCTGCCAGCGCCATGGCTACTTTTTTGGCGGGCGTAATGCGGTCTTCGCCGTAGAGGATCATGCTATGGCTAATATCGATCATGAGTACCGTACTCATCTGCGATTGATGGTGGGTGTCTTCAACTACTAAATCTTGTTCTGTAAGCCGGAACTCCCCTACGCCATGATTGATTTGCGCGTTTTTCAGGCTCTCTGTAATGGATATATTTTCGAGCGCATCGCCAAACTGAAAATCTCTAAACTCACCGGTTGCTTCGTCTCCTAAGCCACTCTTTTTGGATTTGTGCTGCCCTCGCCCACTCTTGCGGATATTCCCAAAGATTTGCTCCATCGCATTTTTGCGCAATATGCGTTCGGTCTTGGCCGTTACGCTCATCTGGCCCTTGCCGTCTGGCAAGATTTCTTCGCGCAAATACCCCTTTTTCTTGAGGTCCTCGATGAAGTCGTCCATGGTGTATTTGTCGTTGGTCAGGCTGTATTCCTTATCCAACACATTGAGCCACTCCAGCGCTTCATCTACATCGCCCGAAGTATGTACAATGAGTTCGCTAAAAATATCAAACAAGCGCTCGAAGTCAGAGAGCTCCGGTGCTTGATAAGGCGTGAATACATAACCGCTATTGCGCATGTGTGGAGATTTAAATTTGTAACAAGAGTTGGGAGGAAATGTTTGGGTAAAAATTCAAAATAAATAAGATGATAAAATAATAGTATATAATCGGATTTTTTCCGATTTTTGTATATAAATATTACATTTTGAACTTCACCAAAAAAATCAAAGCTTATACCAATGCCCCTATAGCGAGAAACTTGCTACTGGATATTCTTGGTGAATACAAAAGCCCAAATGATAAAATTAGTGAATTACTGAAAAGTGGCGAACTCATTTCCATCAGAAGAGGATTGTATGCACCGGGGCCTCAGACAGAATTACCCACTCCAGCACCATTTCTAATCGCCAACCATCTTCGTGGCCCGAGTTACGTTTCGCTCGAGACAGCCTTGTCTTACTGGGGTCTCATTCCAGAAAGAACCTATGAAATCAGCTCCGTTTGTATCCAATCATCAAAAAAATACAATACTACACTCGGCAGATTTACTTTCCAACAAGTATCCCTGCCCTATTATGCATTTGGAATCCAAAATATTCAACTTACAAACGAGCAAACAGCACTCATTGCCACCCCTGAAAAAGCCATCTGTGACAAAATCATCCTTACTTCTGGCATCAATTTACGAAGCAGTAAACAAACAAGGTTGTTCCTATTAGAAGACCTCCGAATGGACATCTCTCTGCTCCGCAATCTAGATACCTCACTCATGACCACTTGGCTACCCGACGCCCCTAAAAAGTCAAGCCTCCAAATGCTCATTTCAACCCTCAAGGAAATATGATAAAGGAATGGATATCCTGAAAAGTACGGTAATCATTAATCACAAATACATTAGGCCACTTTTTTCTTAGAAGCAAACCCATACCGAGCGAAACAATCCAAAGAGTGAAGAATGAAACCATTGCCGTGTAAGTTCCGAAAAGGACACAATGCAAAGCTGAAATGAAGAGCAGCCAATTGAAGATGGAAAGTACTTTTTTTCTTGGGTCTGTGTGTTGTTTGATCTGCTGAATAGAACCAGGTTTCAACTTACTTAAGGCGCCAACGACGGCTGTTAAATGCTTATTCAAAAAAGGATTCAACTGCTGCTTGAACTGCAATTCCTTTATGTCGATTCCGCTTTTTGCTAATTCAAGAAGAAAACGATCCCATGAATCGTTTGCATTGCTGGTGACTCGCTCACTTTCCGGAGCTGGAGCTTGCAAATGGGCAGCAATAAACGCAATTAAATCCGTAATATTTTTGTTTGCTATGATGCCCGTCAGCTCCTCTTGATTTAAATCTTCGAACGCGTAAAACGCTGTAAGAAAATGGATGCACTCCAACGTTGTTAAGTCAAGATAGCTCAGCCAAGAAGCAACTGACAGCTGAACCTGGTAAGTATCCGGTTGCCAATCCTCACCGTTAAGGAACCTTTGCAGAATTGTCAGATCCCTCAGTTGGAGCTCAATTATTTTTGTCAATTCCATGCTGTTCTTTTTCTACTCCTCTCCCCCAACAATTTCATCGTAAGACTTGATGTCATTTGCCTGAAAAACCTGAGCCATAAATTCTGTGGTGCCATGTTTTTTGCGCACGTCTTCTGCCCAATAAATTCCCAATACAGAGCCAAGAGCACCTAAAGCAACCCAAACCCACCATAAATTGTCATTACTCAAATAAATGATGAAACCAATCACATTCAGCAACACAAAAGGTGACAGAAATATTTTGAGCCAGAAAATAAGTTCAAAAAGTTTGTTCATTATTTCAACTTCTAAGTGTTTTCTCACCTCCCTCCCAACAACTGATGCACATGCATTCTGCAGAGAGTGCAAGAAATAATCTGTTGAATTTACTAAATTTAAAGTCTCACGTTATTTTCCCATCCAAATTCCGTTAAGTATCCAAACCGGTGCAAATGCAAATCAAATGAATATCAATCTTTTTCTCATACTCTTCAGTCTTTGCTTTGAATTCCATGCGCAACAAATTGATTTGAAGGATTTAGAAAATAGCTGCAATTGTAAACAGCATAAAGGCATTTGCATGGAATACGACACCGATGGTATTTTAGAACAAAAAGTATTCTATTCGCAAGCGTCTACAGTAGATAGCATTCACTATTTTAATTTAAAGGGAGAAAGAATTCTTCATTTCAGGCCCTTTTATCAGATCGATTCTACTTGCTTTGCTGCTATAAACATCGCGGTATTAGAAAATATCAATTCGGTAGACGTAGTATTTCATGCGCAAGGATTGTTGATCGCTTCATTTTTTGTCAATTCCAATTTGGAGCTAATGGATATCAGGATTTCAAGAGGAATAGATCCATTTATAGATGAGGAAATCAAAAAAGCAATTCGCCTCATGGATACATCCGTTTTGCGTTGTGCGGTAAATGAAACTGAGTTGCAGCAGGTATGGGTGTTTATTAGATTATAAGTGCAGCGTTTAGAACAAAGTCTATGAAAACTTCCCTATTTATTTTCTTCGCATTATTCGGTTTTTTTGGCGTAAAAAACACCATAAATGTAAAGGACCAAAAACCATCGATTAAGCACAAATTGCTGATCAAATGGTCAGGTGTAGGTGTCGAGGAGGGTTTCAATGCTACATTCATGCAAAACAAAATACTGCTTCAAAAGATGTTCAGAAATAAGGAGGAATTCTGTTACGAATATGCTCTTGACTCTACCGCAATAGCTTACATCAATGGGCAAATTGATCAAATCATGCAGCTTGAAAGCAATCATATTGCACCTGATCCTGAATATTTAGTTATCGACGGCTGGAAATATGAGGTTTACTTCATGGACCAGGACCTTCCGATTAGAAATATTTTAATAGAAAATACCGAAATAGCCTGCGTTGTTGATTTGAAGAATTTTGCTTGGAGCTACTATAAGCCGGTAAAGGTTGGAAATTAATGCTGCGTTATCGCATCTATGCTATAGCAATCCGTACCAACAACATTTTGACTAAATTTAAACAAAATCAATCAGATGACAGTAAAATTGCTCCCCTTCAACCTTTGCTTTTTAGGCCTACTCCTACTCACTTTTACGACAGCATTTTCTTTTGGGCAAGTGCAACCACAAATAATTGTACCTTCATTTGACGACGATTTTAGTAAAACGGTTCAGCAACTTGAAAACGGCCAAACCGACATCGATTATTTGGCTTTTCGTTACAGTTTTATCGAAAGCGAGCAGTTTCGGGTGGCATCTGGAAAAATGCGGGAACTCGATAGCCTGAAAAAAGCCATGTATAGCCAGATGGAGAAAAGCGCTTATTCGGACATCATTTCTACTACCAAACAAATGCTCAGCATCGATTACACCAATATGTTGGCACACAAAATTTTGCGCCAGACTTATAAAATTGTGGGCGACACCATCAATGCGGCCAAATACAAAACGATACAATTTGGCTTACTCAATTCCATCGTTAAAAATGGCGACGGCCAAACTTGTGCTACTGCCTGGCCCGTGATTCAAGTAGATGAAGAATATTTTATCCTATCGATGATCGATGCGCAATTGCTTGAACAAAGCATCACAGAAGAAAAGCGCCACATCTGCGACCAAATGAATGTCAAAGTAGACGGCAAAAAGAAGACCTTCTACTTTGAAACATCAAAGGTTTTTGAGGGATACAAGAAATTGGGGTTGTAGGGTGTAAGGTTAACATGCTCTTGCAGTCATTTCTTGCGCATCATTTCTAAATACATGGCCTCCACTTTGTTTCTAGCCCAGGCAGTGCGGCGCAGAAAAACCAAACTCGATTTGATCGACGGATCAATTTTGAAGCAATTGATATTGACCTTGAAGGCCATGTGCTCCCAGCCATAGTTTTCTACTAAGGCAGCTAACATATCTGCTAACTTGACGCCGTGCAGCGGGTTATTGGGCTGGTCTTGCATGAAAAATTATTTTTATCAAATATATAAAATATAAACCCTTTTGTGCTTGAGGTGTTTTAACTTTAGTTCAAACTTACAGACATGCATTTCTCCGACTTACTTGCCACTCAACGCCAATATTTCAAGGCTCAACACACCAAAACGCTCGCCGCACGCAAAACTGCTTTGAAGCGCTTCAAGCAGCTGCTCCAAGAAAACGAAGCAAAGATTTATGCGGCTGTACATGCCGATTTTCAGAAGTCGGAACACGAAGCTTTTTTGACGGAATGGGCTATTTTGATCAAAGATATCGACGAGGCTTTGGGCGCGTTGCCGAAATGGATGAAAGCGCAGAAAGTGCGCACCAATTTGGTTAATTTACCGGGAAAGTCTTACTTGGTGCCCGAACCGTTGGGAATTTGTTTGGTGATCGGCGCCTGGAACTACCCGATTCAGTTGTCTTTTGCACCCGCAATTGCAGCACTCGCAGCAGGCAATACTGTAATTTTAAAGCCCTCAGAACTCGCCGCCAATAGTGCGCAGTGCATGGCAGAGCTCGTGGCACAGTATTTTGATCCGCAACTTTTTACAGTAGTGTTGGGCGGCGTAGCAGAAACCACTGCCTTGCTCCAGGAACGTTTTGACAAAATCTTTTTTACCGGCAGCCCCGCTGTGGGGCGTATTGTGTATCAGGCTGCGGCCAAGCACCTCACACCCGTAACCCTGGAACTCGGTGGCAAAAGCCCTGCAATCTTGACGCCGAGCGCCGACTTGCCGACCGCCATCAAGCGCTTGGTTTGGGCCAAATTCTTGAACGCGGGGCAAACCTGTATTGCTCCTGACTACGTGTTTGTTCATGAAAGTATTTATCATGAATGCTTGGGATTGTTACAACAAGAAATCGAAAACAATCAATATGCAGTAGCTAACAAAAACTACGTGCAAATCATCAATGAACGGAATTTAGCGCGCTTGGAGCAGCTCCTCGACAAAGACAAAATTGCATTTGGCGGCCAAATCGATAGAGAAAAGCGAACCATTTCGCCTACCCTGCTCAAAGATGTCCGTTTCGACGACGCCATTATGCAGGAAGAAATATTTGGCCCTATTCTTCCTTTCCTTCCTTATACCAATTTTGAAGACGCGCTCAGCTACATACAAGATCACGAAAAACCGTTGTCGGCCTATTTGTTTTCAAATGACAAAACCGAACAAGAAGCGTGGCTTGGGCAACTCTCGTTTGGAGGCGGCTGTATCAACGATGCCATCATGCACATCACCAACCCGAATTTGCCATTTGGAGGTGTTGGGCAGAGCGGCACAGGCAGCTACCATGGAAAGGCTGGTTTTGATACATTTTCACATCGGAAATCTGTTTTTGAGAAACCCCGCTTATTTGAAGTACCTTTGAAGTACCCGCCTTATACCACCACTAAAATGGGCTGGATCAAACGCTTACTCAAATTCTCATGAATCCGATAGCCAAACTTGCCGGCGTAGGCAAAGAATACCAAGTCGGCGACCAAACCATTGTTGCGTTGCAGCCTGTCGATTTAGAAATTCGTGCAGGTGAGCTCTTGCTCATCATCGGGCCCTCGGGTTCTGGCAAGACCACTCTACTCTCTTTGCTGGGCTGTGTCATTTACCCCTCTTATGGCCAACTTTGGGTCAAGGAGCAATTTGTAAATGAACTCAATCAAAACCAACTCGCTGCTTTGCGTTTGCATACCATTGGCTTTGTTTTTCAAAGCTTCAACCTGATTGCACCACTCAACGCCCTAGACAACGTCATGATGCCCTTGCAACTCAAAAAAATACCGAGAGCCGAGGCCAAGCAAAAAGCATTGGCTGCACTCGAACTCGTCGGGATGCTCGACCGCAAAGGCAATTTACCCAAACAACTTTCTGGCGGCCAGCAACAACGCGTGGCCATTGCGCGCGCTTTGGTCACCGACCCACAGCTCGTGCTTTGCGATGAACCTACGGCATCCTTAGATGCCAACTCAATTTCTACCGTGATGCAAGAGCTCGTGAACCTCGCGCGCAACGGCAAAGCGGTGTGTGTCGTTACCCATGACCCCCGACTGATCCAATACGCAGACCGCATCATAGAAGTAGAAGCCGGCTTTGCCAAAGAAATCACCAAACAAGACCTCTCACAAAAATTAGCCATTCATTGATATGTATTTGAAAATTCTCACCCCTATCGTTCTGTTCTTAGCCCTCAACTCTTGTGGTGGCAAGGAAGAAAAGAAAGTCAAAGTTGAAAAATACAAGGTTGACAAAATTGAGCAAATCATTGGCATTGCGCGCATAGAACCAGCTGGCAAAATCAGCCCACTCGGAGCCGAAAGTGCAGGTAAAATTGTACAAATTCATGTGCAAGAAGGACAAATGGTGAAGAAAGGCACGCTCCTACTCACCCTTGACCAAAGCGTAGACGCAGCTCAAATCCAGCAAAGCGATGCCCGCTTGGCCACTCGCCAGCAGCGCGTCAAAAGTTTAGAAGCCAAAATTGCGGCCATCGAACTCAAGATCAGTTTAGCAGATACAGAACGCAAACGCGACCGTCGCTTGGCCGATGCACAAGCAGGCACGCAAAAAGCAGCGTTTGACTCCGAAAGCATCTACAACAATCTGAGAGCAGACCTCGCTATTGCCAAGGCAGATTTGGCAGAGGCCCAAGCTGCTATCGGAGAAGTTCAGACTGAACGCAATTACGCACAAAAACTCCTCGACAAAAAGAATATCTACGCACCTGCCGACGGCATGGTCTTGAATTGGGATGTCAAAATGGGGCAAGCTGTTGGAATTGGCAGCAAACTCGCCGATTTTGCACCAAAAGGAGACCTTATCGCCACCACAGAAGTAGACGAGCTGTTTGCCATGAAAGTCAAGAAAGGCCAACGTGTTCAAATTAACATTCAAGGGACTAAAGAAAAACTCAGTTCCGGGACGGTTGTGTATTGCGCGCCGTTTTTGTCCAAAAAATCAATTTTCAATGACCGCGCAGACAACCTCGAGGACCGTAGGGTCAGAGAAGTGCGCGTGCGCATAGACCAACCCGATGCGGTATTGATTGGCAGCAGAGTAGAATGCATCATTTCATTATAAGCCATGCAATTACTGCGCACCGCCCTTAAATTCATCAAATTCGACAAGCCCAAGAGCATTGGTGCCTTGTTTGGCGTGATCATCTCAATCTTTTTGGTGGGGCAACAAACGGGCATCTTCACCTTTTTGACCAACGCCATGTGCTATTTTGTGCGGGTCAATGATGGCTACATCTGGGTTACCGACAACAAAACCGAGAACGTCAATGCGCTGGCCCCTATTGATGTACGCCTCGGCTTTGAAATGGAAAGTTTACCTCATATCAAAAAAGCGCACCAGTTTGTGATTGCAAGTGGCGCGGCGCGCTTCCCCGACGGCACCGCGGCTGGCCTAAGTATTGTGGGTGTTGAGCTCCCGGAGTTTAATGGTATACAGCAAGGTATTTTTTTTGACGGGGGCCCCCAAGACCTGATTTCGGATGGCGCTGTTTCGGTAGACTTCTTCGACGCCAAAGCTTTAGGCAACCCCAAAAAAGGCGACTACTTCGAACTCAACAACAAACAAGTGCGGATTGCCGCGCTCACCAAAGGCGCGCGCTCTTTTGGCGGCGGGCTCATTTCCTACACCACCATAGACCGCGCGCGTTTCTTAGGAAACGTTTCGGGTTCAAAAACCTCCGCATTTTTAGTGGAAGTTGACAAAACCCAAAACATGGAAAAGGTCGTGAAATTGATCAATGCGAATATTCCGGGGGTAAAGGCCTGGATGCCCACCGAATTTAAAAACCAAACGATCCTGACCGTCCTAAAATCAAGCGGTATTGCGTTTTCATTCGGGACGCTCATCATTTTTGCGCTCATTTCGGGCTTTATCATCATCGGGCTCACCCTCTACTCTGCTGCGATTGACCGCATCAAAGACTACGGCACGCTCAAAGCTATTGGCGCCACCAACGGCTACATCAGAAAGCTCATCCTGATGCAAGCGACCCTCTACGCCATTGTCGGTTTTTTAATTGGTTATGCTTTGATTGAAGGATTCAGAAACGGCATTGCCAACGCCGGCACGCTCTTTACTTTCTCACCCGCCATCAAATTTGGCTTTTTCGTCATCACGGCCGTCATCAGCATTTCCGGCACGCTGTTCGCCATTCGCCGCATCACCAAATTAGAGCCCGCATCGGTTTTTAGGAATTGATTGCTGCTTTATTGGTACAAGGCAAACAACGCCACGTTGTCTATGCCCAGTTCTGCCTTGATCACTTCGTTCCATTTGAGCATGGCCTTGCGGTTCTGACCGCGGTCTACTTGCGCTAAAAATTCATTAAGCACCTCATCAAGACCTTGCTTTGTATCGATGTATATGGCATTGATTTGCTGCAGATTCAAAACTCCTTTTCGGCATGCTGACTCAAACTTGCGCCGTTCTATTTCACAGAGGTCGAAATACATATTGATAAAGCAATTGACCGTCGGATCTACACTTAACTTATAATATGTTTGATACGGATCGATGACGCAGCTGCTCAGCAAAACCAAGCTGTCTTTGGTTTCGAGCAGGTCGTAAAATAATTGCACCTCGAGTTGATAAAGTGGGGAGATATCAGCCATATGCTTATTGGACTGACCAATATTTTCTGGCAGTTCTTCACGCAGGAGCACACGCTGTGTAGACCACGGAATAAACGGATGTTCAAAAATCCGGTTGTGGCGAATGCTGCGCTCAGCAATCAATTGATTGGAGATGGTTGCTTTTTGATAAAAAACTTGATTCCTTAAAGCTTGGTTCTCAGCAGGAAAAGGCGCTGGGTTATGGAGCCAAAATTCCGCTGCATAGGGAAAAGCCATGATCTTACGATAGACATCAACTCCTGGTAAAAACTCAAAGTGTGGAGCTGTCGTGTTGATTTGGTCTTTATAAACTTGGATGCTCGCCTCCCCGTGATAATGTGCTAGATGACTATTGTCTTTGCGAACCCTACTTAAATAGGTGATGTCATAAAATGCTTTCAAGTGTGTGAGTGGCGCACCATCCTTTTTGGAACCAAAAGCGATTTGGACTTGAAAATCGATCTGTTGCAGGCTATCAGCTACAAACAGCGCCACAAAAGGTTGTTGAGCACAGTGCTGACAATTCAAAAACACTTGTGCGAGCTCCTGTGTTTTTGGATCGATCCAAGCTGTTCCGCTGAAAGAAGTACCGTCGACTTTTTTAGGAAAAAACTTAATTTCCAACAAGGTATCTGAATTACTGGTCAGAACGGAATCGGCCAGTAGAAAACGAAAGAATTTTTGCGGTCGCCTACCCACATTGAAAGGGGAATATGGAAACAAGGGATTGGGTTGACTTAAATTGAATTGAAGCAGCGCATTGGCGGTGGCATGAGATGCAAAATACCTATTTTCATATGGAAATAAGGCAAATCGTCCTGTTTTAAGCGTGGATTGGATAGGCCCGAAAGCGCCTTGCTTCAAATGAAAGTAAGCCTCCACCAATTCAATTTGTTGGTCATCTAAAAAACTCCTCACTTCAAAATAAGCTTGAACGCTATCGCTCTTTGGGCTTTCTACTTCAATGGCACGCAGCAAGAGCTGTGCTAATGCTGCCTGATTGCCGTTATTGACAACCACTTCTGTGACTTCTTGCGTACGACCTGACTGCTGACCTTCTTGTGCAAAAAGCTGACAAACAAACAAATGAAGTAAAGAAAAGCACCAGATAATCCTTCCACTAAGCATGGTCTTAAATTACAATTTTTTTCTAAGTACCTTTGCCACCGAATCAAAACGGTTATGGACCAAACAGAAGGCATCCGCATCAACAAATACCTAAGTGAAGTTGGCTATTGCTCGCGCAGGGCTGCAGACCAACTCATTGAACGCGGAAGGGTCATGATCAATGGGCAGGTACCCGAAATGGGCACCAAAGTCATGCCCGGAGATGTTGTCACCGTAGACGACGAACCTGTTGGGGCGCCCCAAGAAGATTTCATCTATATTGCCTTCAACAAGCCTGTCGGGATTGTCTGCACCACCGACCACGTCCGTGAAAAAGACAACATCATTGATTACATCAATCACCCCAAGCGCATTTTTCCGATCGGAAGGCTAGACAAACCCAGCGAAGGGCTCATATTCTTGACCAACGACGGCGATATCGTCAATAAAATATTGCGTGCGCGCAACAACCACGAAAAAGAATATGTAGTGCGGGTCAACAAGCGCATTACTGCAGATTTCATTCGCAAAATGAGCCAAGGTGTTCCGATATTAGGCACCAAAACGCGCCGCTGCGACGTCCGCCAAATCGATGCCTTTACCTTTCGGATTGTACTGACGCAAGGGCTCAATCGGCAAATCCGCCGCATGTGCGAATTCTTTGACTACCGAGTGGCTACGCTCAAGCGCATCCGCATCATGAACATCAAGCTCGATCTTCCGGTAGGCCAATGGCGCTACCTCAACGAAGATGAAATCTTGGTGATCAAATCCATGGTAGCCGATAGCTCAAAGTCTTTTGACGACTCCGATTACCAGTAAGTTTTATAGCTTGATAATTTGTTTGGATTGAACGCTTCCATTTTGGGAAAGCTCAAACAAATAGCTTCCTGAACTCAAATGTGAAAGGTTGAGGTGCTGTTGCCCCTGACCGTCTACGGTGCCACTTTGCAGCAATTTACCTTGAAGATCAAAAATTGAATAGACACCCGGCTGAGTGCAAGTGAGAACTACTTCATCATTAAAAGGATTGGGAGCTAAACTCAATTGTAAATCATTCTCCTTAATTGACAAGGTATTGGACTTATCGCATAGGCTTAAAATTTCTGCTGGCGTAAGTATGCGATCCCAAATTGCAAATTGATCCATGCTACCTTGAAAAAAGGCACCATTGGTATTCGTTGAATTTCCTATATAATAGCCAATTCCAGAATCAGCGTTGGAATACAACATGTTTGTAGAACCAGTTCCAGAATAGGTGCCATTTTGCAACTGACAGTCGACGTAGATTTGCATGTCTTGAGCACCGTTGATAATGGCAACAATATGATGCCATGTATTGAGGCTCAATCCATTGGTAGTGAGAAACGATCGTCGGTTTCCTGCATTTGCACCTCCTAAACCTCCAGCGATGTGAACCCCTACTTGCCCTGTACTTCCGGCAATATTTAGCCAATAACCATAATAATTATTGTAAACGTTGTCACTCATCAGAATGGTGTTGAAGGTGGAGAATGACTGAAAATTTACCCAAACAGAAATTGTAATTGGCAATTGAACTTTTATCGAAGGATCCGCAAAAGTGACATAATTCTGATTACCTAGCGCTAGTCCTTGCCCCGGAACCCCGGCTCTATCTGAGGTAAAGTTAGTTCCGATTGGATTGAGTGAGATTTGATTCGAACTGAGGTCGTTATAGTTCTGATCAAAAGGAAACAAGGCAATGAGGCCGTTGGTCAGTTGAGCACTTGCAAAAGTTGAAATAAGAACAAAAAGAATGGAGAGTGAATTTTTCATATCGATAGCATTAGCATTGGGGTTAAAAGGTAAAAGTAAGTAAACCCAAAAAAAATAAAGCCACCCAGTAATAAATTTAGAACATGTTCTAAATTGAGAAAAGGGATTTACTCTACCGGCTCGAATAACAAATGCATGTGCGGATCTATCGTGATTTGAACTTCATGTCCTGTGTGTTCTCTGGGAATTTCAAATTGCTGCTTGCGCTTTGTAACCTGAAATTCAATTAAATCAGGTGCCGCTGCGTCTGAACTCACTTTCAATTGGAACGGAAACGTAAAGAGTTCATCTTGTACTTGAATGACTTCGAAATACCAAATGCCCTTTTTCATGAATAAGCGCGTTTTGAGTTGCGGATGCCCTACTTGATACAACCATTGATTGAAAAATGGCGCCAAATCTTTGGGGCTGAGGCTGTCCATAAGGTGCGCAAAATCTTGAGAAGTGGCGTTTTGGTATTTGTAGGTCGTGTAAAATTGTTGTAAGCCCACTTTGAATAAGGAATCGCCCATTTCGTGGCGAAGCATATGCAAAACCCAAGCGCCTTTTTGATACGCATTGGCATTGAGGCGATCCAAAAGACTTGGTGTGATCGAATCGACAAGCGCCTGATGAAAACCGTTGTTGTATAAATTACTCACCCGTATGCGGTCACTTTGCAGCTGTTTATAAAAAGCTTTTTGACCTTCATAGGTTTCGATGTACATATTGGTCAGGTAAGTAGCAAAGCCCTCGCTGAGCCAGAGGTGTTGCCAATCTGCTTCACTGACCGCATTGCCAAACCATTGATGCGCCACCTCGTGGGCAATGAGGTGCGCTGAGCGAATATCTGCCAACAGTGAATTTTCGTCGTAAAAAATACAGCCTGCGTTTTCCATGCCGCCGTAGCGCGTGGTGGATTGCACGTTGTTGAGTTCAGCAAACGGATAAGGCCCTACTAAAGTTTGATAGAATTCCAAAATCGATGGCGCTACTTCAAAAGAAGCGAGGGCAAGTATGCTGTCTTGGGGGTAAACAAAACCATTGATCGGAATATCGGCGCTTGATGCATAGCGGCGACTTGCAAAATCGGCAACACCCACAACAGCTACTTTTGTAGGAATGGGTTCATTGATGGCGTAGTGCCATAAAACGGCATTGCGTTCGGGTTTTGGTGTTTTAGACATTAAGCTTCCATTGGCAACCACCTGATAAATACTTGGTGACTCTACCAAAAAAGTATAGGTGGCTTTATCCGATGGATGATCATTGCAGGCATACCAATAATGCGCCCGATTGGGCCAGTTATCGGCAAAGAATGTTGGGTCGCCATATTTGTTGTTGTTCATGATCAGGCCATCGCTTGGCTCGCCACTCATTTGAATGAAAAGTTGGATGTCGCCTTTTTGCAATTGGGCAGGCAGCTCAATCAACAACTGCTCATCGGTTTGCTGCCATTTGACATTTTGATAAGGCGCCGTTACGCTACTTACTTTCATGCCTGGCTTTTGCTGATGAGGGGCCATTAAATCTAAAATCAATTGACTTGTTGGTGCTAAAAGTCTAATTTGCAGTGCTTCATTCAATTGAATTTGTTTGGAATCTTCGCTCAGAATGATATTTAAATCATAGTGGAGCACATCGTAATCCGACTGCCCAAAGGCTAAAAATGACCAAAAAAGGTAGAGTAAGTAACTATATGTTTTCATTTGCCAAATAATACGCCTTCTTTCAAGGAATAAGGTGAAATATAAATCTGTTGAATGTTGGCCTGACGCAAGACCCAACGGGTTTTGATAGCGGCAAGTGGTGCCATCTTTTTTCGGATGGCGATGATGTGCGGATTTTGGTCGCGCTCGGCCTGGGTGGAGGCCATGATTTGCTCGAGCATGTGCATGAATCGATTGCAATCTACCTCAACCGAATCGCTTTTCGAATTAAAAATGCGCTCCTCCATTAACTCATAAAATGTTTCAAAACTTCCGGAAGAACCAATAAGTATTTGAGGTAACTTTTGTTTGAAAAAAGTTCCGCATTTTTGATCTAAGAAAGCTTCTACTTTTTGAATATCGGCATCGGAAAATGGATCTGAAAAATCGAAAGCCTGAAAAAGACGCGAGACCCCGATGTCAAAAGAATGTGCAACAAACGGACCTTGGTGGTCTGCAGCAATAAATTCTGTGGAACCGCCGCCAATATCCATGATGAGTGCAGGTGTTACAAAATCATGGGTCAGTCGGACTCCTTTGTAGATCAATTCGGCTTCGCGCTGCCCTGTAATGATTTCTATAGCAAATTGAAGCTCATCTTGTACTTTACACAATAACGCTTGCGCATTGGTGGCGTCGCGCAGCGCAGAAGTGCCTATGGCTTGGATGTCTTCCACTTGCCATTGTGTGCAATGCGCCTTAAACTGACGCAGCGCCTCAAAAGCGCGCGCCATGGCTTCATCACTGATGCGTTTTTCGTTGATGCCGCCCATGCCGAGCGCCACGCCTTCTTTGGTTTGAAATAAGACTTGACGTGTTTGGGTATCGGCAATCAGCAGATTAAAGGTGTTGGTTCCTAGATCGATGACCGCCCTGCGCATTTTTAAAACTTAAGAATGGAGTTTTTGTACCAACGACCTGCAAGCCGTAGTAAGAGTAACGCTGAAAAAAGGAGCACGAGCAAACTCAAAAGAATTTTGGTATACGCGGCAAGACTTACTCCTTTAGCAAGTGTAATCAGGGCCAAAACTGGCGAACTGAAAGGCAAATAGGCAAAGATTTGGGTCAGGGTGGTGTTGGGAAAATAGATGGCGTAAATGCCCGCAAAAATACCAAAGGAGACCAAAAAAATCAGCGGCAGCAAAAACTGCTGGCCGTCGGCATCGGCGCCGCTGCGCGCGCCCAACACCGCGAAAAGCGCTCCATAAAACAAAAAGCTGGCCGCAAAAAACACCACAAAATGCAATAACAAATAAGATAAATTAAGCTGCTCAAAAACCAAACTAGACAACGGATTGAGGCGTTCTGGCCCTCCCTGCCCCCAATGACTTGGGTCTAAAACATCCACAAAAAGGGTTTCGCGCAGGAGCACGAAGCCGAGTGCCAACATGAGTACCCAGCCAAAAAGCTGCAAGAGCGCCACCAAACCTATGCCTACAATTTTGCTGAGCATGAGCTGCTGCGGTCGCACACTGGCCAACAAAACCTCTACAATGCGGTTGCTCTTTTCGCGAACGGTGGCCCGAAAGATGGTCATGCCGTAGAGCCCGACAAAAAACAAAATGAAGCCACCCAATACAAAACCAGCCCAGGCATTGGCCTCTTTGGCTTCATTCTTCGGGTCTTTTAGGTCGCGAAAATCAAAGATGATGCCCTGCTTGATCTGGCGGAATACTTGCTCGCTCAGGTTGGAATGTTGTGCAGCAATGAGCTCTTCTAGGCGCCGTTCTACTTGAAATTTGAGTTGAATGCGCGCATCTAGCCCTATTTGATCGCGGTAAAACACAAAGCATTTTTTGTTGTTGAGCACCTTTTCATTGAGCTCCACAAGGATGTCAAATTCTTGATAAGCTTTGGCGCGCTCGAATTCATTGAGCTCGAGGTAGTCGTCTAAAAAGTAATATTGGATGTGCTTTTCTTCTTGGGCCATTAAGCGATGGTCCATGATTTGGCCGGGGTCGGCGATCAGGACACGCAGTTCTTGCTTGCCTTGGTCGGCGGCCTTGAGCAAAGCGACCAACAATAAGAGCACCACAACTGGCCCTAGTACGAGCATATACCAAAACCCTTTTTGACCAAGTCTTTCTTGGATTTCGCGCTGAGTGAGTAGCAAAAACTTAGACATCTTGGTTTTCTTTTTGAGTGATGAGATCGACAAAAACTTCTTGCATAGAAGGCAAAAGCAATTCGATGTGTTCTACATTGACTTGGTCTTGGAGACTGCGCATGAGGTCATTGACGCTGCGCTCGCCTCGGATTTGCAAAACACAATCAAAAAGCCCTGGTTCGGTTTCTCTTTGTTCGAGGAGTGTGAAGTCGGTCCAGAGGGCGTTGGCAAAAGCGAGCATATGACCTCTGAAACGCACAAAAATGCGCCCTTTGGCATGTGTACGACGCAGGTGCTGAACGGTGTCTTGGGCTAAGATTTGCCCTTGATGGAGCAGCGCGGCGTGGTCGCAGATTTCGTCGACGCTCTTCATGTTGTGGGTCGAGAGAATGATGGTGGTACCTTGTGCCTTAAGAGCCTTGATTTCGTTCATGATGAGCTCTACATTGAGCGGATCAAAGCCAGAAAGTGGCTCGTCTAAAATGAGCAACTGCGGCTGATGAACCAACGCAGCAATAAACTGCACTTTTTGCGCCATGCCTTTTGAGAGCGTGGCAATGCGCTTATTTTGCCAATCTTGGATGTCAAAATGCTGTAGCCAGTAATCGACGTTTTGGGCAGCAGTTGCTTTGTTTAAGCCCCTCAGTTGCGCCAAAAACAACAGGTGTGTGCGCACTGCCATGTTTTTGTACAAGCCTCGCTCCTCGGGCAAATAGCCGATGAGCGGTAAATGGCGCTCACCAAGCAATTGACCGTCAAAAGTCACGGAGCCAGCATCTGGAATCGCCATTTGGTTGAGGATGCGGATGAGGGTAGTTTTGCCGGCTCCATTTGGGCCCAACAAACCAAAAATTTGCCCTTTTGTCACCTCCAAAGAGACGTCGTTGAGTACCAACTTGCGCTGATAAGATTTACTGACTTGCGCTACATTAATCATGACTTAAAGCTAAGAAAAATCCAGACTAGCGCAACGACGAAAGTGGTTTCCACTTGAATTTTTTAGAGAGCACGAAATAAATGCCTGTAAACAAGAGCAGCGCGGAACCTAATTGAAAGAACAAGGAACCCGGCCCACGGTGGTCTATAAAGAGTGCTTCGGTATGAAAAGCCTGCCAATCGCTCGAGACAACCAAGGCGCCAAAGAGGTTATTGAAAATATGGAATGCCAACGAGAGTTCTAGGCCCTCGTCTTGAACAGCAAGGAGCGCTAGAAAAAGGCCCGCGATAAAATAATAAAGTAAAAGCCCAGGGCCCAAAACAGCGATTTCAGGATTGGAGCTATGCATGAGAGCAAACATCACCGAACTCAGTCCGATACTGAGCCAAACACTTTTGGTTCGCAAATACAATCCTTGCAAAGCATAAACTCTAAAAACCAACTCCTCAATTCCAGCCTGAAATGGAATGAGCAACAACGAAAACAAAAACAAAGGCCAAAATTGCTCCGCTTTGAAATTCCATTCAACCATTTGAGCTTGCCCACTCCACAGTACTTCTAAAAAACTGAATAAACAAACTGTTAAGAATAACAGGAGTCCAAAGCCAAAAAAGCGTTGCCAACGAAAGTGGAGAGCAGTCGTAAAAATCGAGCGCAGAGGTCGTTTGTGTGCCACATGTAAATACCACACAAAACCTACACAGGCAAAAAAGAAGGAGAGCAGTTCACCAACGAGCAGGCGCGTGGAACCATAATCCTTGATAAATGCAGGGTTTTCGATATCGATTGCATATGCAGGTAAGCGCAGCTGTGCATCAAAAAGCAAAGGCAAGCTGCCTAAGATAAACAAGACAATCAGCACGGCGATACCACCAGCGTAAAGCCCAAATGAATTGCGGCCGAGCCGAGCAGAATCGATAAATCTCATGAATCAAAGATATCTTTTTTAGCTAAAGATATCGCGCATGCGGCTGAAAAAGCCTTTGTCTTTTTGTGCTTTATAAGGGTCGAAGTTCTCAGATTCGCGGAGTTTTTCGAGGATTTCGCGCTCTTCTTTGCTCACACTTGTTGGCGTGTAGATGTGAAGGTGCACGAAGAGGTCACCAGTACCGTAGCGCTGTACGTTGGGCAAGCCTTTGCCTCGCAAGCGCAGTACTTTGCCGCTTTGTGTTCCGGGATCGACTTTGATTTTAACTTTTCCGCCAACCGTAGGCACTTCAATGGAGGCGCCGAGCACGGCATCGCTAAAGTTCAAGAAAGCGTCGTAGTGGAGGTTTTCACCTTCTCTGCGGAGTTCGTCGTGTGTGATTTCTTCAATCACAACAATGAGGTCGCCGGCAGCACCATTGAAGGGACCTGCATTTCCTTTGCCGCGCACACTGAGTTGCATGCCTTCTTCTACGCCCGCTGGAATATCAATTTCAATGACTTCTTCTTGCTTTTTGAGGCCCTGTGCATCGGCATCGGCTGGCTTAGATTCTACGGTCTTGCCTGCTCCCTGACACACATGACACGCCGACTGTGTTTGCATGGCGCCCAAAAAGGTTTGTGCAACGCGTGTAATGCGACCTGTTCCTTGGCACGTGGGGCAGTTTTTGTAAGTGACGCCCTCGGCCTGAACTAATTTATTGACTTTTATTTTTTTCTTGACACCACCAGAAATTTCTTCTAGCGTGAGTTTCATTTTGACGCGCAAGTTGGTGCCTTTCACCACTCTTGATCCGCCTCGACTACCGCCAAAGCTGCCACCGCCAAAAGCGCCACCGAAGATGTCGCCAAATTGCGAGAAGATGTCGTCCATGTTCATGCCGCCTCCGCCAAAACCACCTGCCCCGCCCATTCCGGCATGGCCAAAACGATCGTATTGTGCTTTTTTCTCAGCGTTGCTCAGGACTTCATAGGCTTCAGCAGCCTCTTTGAATTTGTCCTCGGCACTGGCGTCGTCGGGGTTTTTATCGGGATGGTATTTAAGGGCAAGTTTGCGATATGCCTTCTTGATTTCAGATTCATCGGCATTTTTAGAAACCCCTAATACTTCGTAATAATCGCGCTTGTTACTCATGTTTTTTTTATTGGCCAACAACTACTTTTGCAAAACGCAAAACCTTGTCATTGAGGAAATAACCTCTCTCTACATCATCAATTACTTTGCCTTTCAAAGCTTCTTCTGGAGCTGGAACGTTGGCAATCGCCTCATGCAAATCACTGTCAAAAGGTAAACCCTTGGCTTCCATTGGCTTCAATCCTTTTGCTTCTAAAATACCTTTGAGTTGATTAAAAATCAGGTTGAATCCTTCTTTGATGGCTGCTAAATCTTCCAACTTTTCATTGGTAGCAATGGCGCGCTCAAAGTTATCCAAAACGGGAAGCATAGAACTGATGACATCCTTACCCGCTGAGGTGATTAAATTTAATTTTTCTTCGTTGGTTCTGCGTCGGTAGTTATCAAACTCAGCGTAAAGGCGCACAAACTTATCTTTGTATTCATCGACTAATTGTTCGTCTTGTTGCTCACTTGTTTGCGGGTTTTCTTGAACATCTTGCTCTTGGTTCAATTCTTCCCCATTGTTTAGTTCATCGTTTGGTAGCTCGTTCTCGACTGACATAATTACAAATTTATTCGTTGCGGTCTGCAAGACAAATAATAGACCAAGCGCTATTTTGAGACAAGCTGGCAGAAATTTACTGACACGTGTGTCAAAAAAGCAGTTTTCATTTAGTAGCCAAAGTTTGTGTAATTTTGAGACATGAAAAAAATACTCCTCTATTTTTTGCTCCTCACGAGCTTCTCCCAAGGCCAATTACTTTATCAAATCTCAGGAAACGGACTCACCGAGGCATCCTATCTGTATGGCACAATTCATATCCTACCAAAAGATAAGTTTGAGCTGAGCAATAGCCTCAAACGCGCTTTTGACGCTTCCACAACAATCGCCATGGAGGTTGACCTCGATATGAGTGGCGCTGAAAAAATTGCACTTGCTCAAAAAGTGATGCTCCCAGATGGCAAAACACTCAAAGACTTCATGGCTGCACCAGACTACACCGAACTCAAAATGTATTGTTTGGATAGCCTCAAGTGGAACGAAAGCAAATTTGAGCGCAGCAGCAAACTCAAACCCATGTTTTTCTCGAGCCTCCTCATTCAAGAAAGCATGTCGAACATGGCCTCTTATGAGATGGAATTCAATAAGATGGCCAAAAAGAAAAAGAAAGAAACAATTGGTCTAGAAACCATCGAATTTCAGCTCGGACTCTTCGACCAATTACCCATGCAAACGCAAGTAGACATGCTCAAAAAAGACTACCACAGCGACATGAAAAGTTATGACACACTTCTTGCGTGCTATCTCAAAGAAGACCTCGAAACCCTGGGCAAGCTCATGGCAGAAGAAACTTCCGCTTTTCCCGAATTCAATGACATCCTATTGGTGCAACGCAACAAAAGTTGGATAGCACCTATGCGTGCTCAAATGCAAAAAGAAAGCACATTTTTTGGCGTTGGAGCAGCTCACCTCAGCGGCCCTGATGGCGTCGTTGCCCTGCTTCGTGCTCAAGGATTTACCGTAACAGCCATTAAACAAGACTAGCATGAGCCAGCAAGAAAACTTCGAACAAGTTATCCAATTCAGACGCAGCAACCGTAAATTCGATCCAAATGTTCCGGTACCCGCTGAAGTCATTGAACGCAGCCTTCAAAGAAGCATCCTCTCCCCTAATTCGAGCAATATGCAGCTTTGGGGTTTTCATTGGATCAATACACCCAAAGAAAAAGCAATTGTGGCCGAGCTTTGCCTGGGTCAATCTGCAGCCAAAACGGCACAAGAATTAGTCGTTTTTGTGACGCGCCCCGACCTCTGGAAACAACGCAAAAATTGGCACCTAGGGCAGGTTCAAAAAGAAATCAAAGGAGAACCAACAAAGGCTCAAAAAATGATGCTACAGTACTATGGAAAAGTCATGCCGCTTTTATACGCCGCTGACCCCTTCCGAATAATGGCCGCCCTGCGTTTAACTGTTAGCTTTTTTGGGGGTTTAACAAAACCTTTTTACCGTACTGGCGGCGCAGCAGCAGTGCGCATCGTGACGCACAAATCTTGCGCATTGGCCGCACAAACATTTATGTTATCTGTGGCCGCAGAAGGTTTTCATAGCTGCCCACTCGAGGGCTTTGACGAAAAGCGACTCAAGCGCTACCTTAAATTACCTCGCCGCGCGGAAATCAACATGGTTATCGCCGTTGGGCTCGGAACCGAACCTGGCATTTGGGGAGAGCGCGTGCGCGTCCCTTATGAAGAAGTAGTGAAGAAGCACTAAGTACACCCAAGCACTAGTCTTTCAAATAGTTGCGAATCCCCACCCGAAGTGCTGGCTTCATTTCTTGACGCTCAAGAATGGCGATAATTGCGCGGACTTCTTGGTCAATTTCCGGATAAGATTTTACAAATCTCTTGAGATGATACAACGCGTAAACCCGATTGGCCACAGCCGTGTCAGGGTGTGCAAAAACCTCAAAACAATAATTGAGTAGTTCGCCTTTGAATTTTCTCTTGATTGGCAACTCCAACAAAACGACAAGCAAACTTCTTTGGATGCTATGATTGTTGGTCACGAGCAAACCCTCCGTTAATTGATCTTGAAAAGGGGCTACAAGAGAAGACTTGGCCTTGGCAATGTGTACGAGCAACCAAGTGCTATATGCCGGTACAGGATGTGCTTTCTGAGACAGTGAAAGGTCAACCAAAAAAGGAATGGCTTTCGGTTTCTCCAAGAAATATTGATGAAAGTCCGTAAAGCGAGGCTTCTTAGCCCGCGCTAAAATGAGTTCCTCAACGGCACTTTCATCTAACACTATTCAGCTTTGGGATCTGCTTTCTTTTTGCTTGGCTTCGCCTTGTCAATACTCAGCTTTAAGACATCAGCACCGGTCTCGAAATCCAAGACAATAGTGTCGCCTTCTTGCAAGTTGGAGTTGATGATTTCTTCGGCGAGAGGATCTTCGATGTATTTTTGGATCGCTCTTTTGAGTGGGCGCGCTCCGAATTTTTCGTCGTAGCCTCTTTCGGCAATGAAGTCTTTGGCGGCTTCTGTGCAGCTCACGTGGTAGCCCAGATTACCGATGCGCTCGAGGAGTTTTTCGAGTTCGATATCGATAATGAGGTGGATATCTTCGCGTTTGAGCGACTTGAACATGATCATGTCGTCTACGCGGTTGAGGAATTCTGGAGAGAAGGCCTTGCGCAGCGCATTTTGAACCACCGATAAAGCATTTTGCTCCTGAGCCTCTTGTTGTGCTTTGGTGCCAAATCCCATTCCTGTTCCAAAATCTGCGAGCTGGCGCGCACCGATATTGGAGGTCATGATGAGGATGGTGTTCTTGAAGTCAATTTTACGACCCAAGCCGTCGGTCATGTGGCCATCGTCTAGCACTTGCAGCAACAAGTTGAATACATCTGGGTGGGCTTTTTCAATTTCATCGAGCAATACAATGGCGTAAGGCTTGCGGCGTACTTTTTCAGTGAGCTGCCCACCTTCCTCGTAACCAACGTATCCCGGAGGAGCACCTACGAGACGAGAAATCGAGAACTTCTCCATGTATTCAGACATATCGACACGGATAAGGGCGTCGTCTGAGTCGAAGAGATTTTTAGCGAGAATTTTGGCTAACTGGGTTTTACCAACGCCTGTTGGGCCTAAGAAAAAGAAAGAGCCAATGGGTTTGTTGGGATCTTTGAGCCCGGCGCGGTTGCGCTGAATAGCACGCACCACTTTGGCAACGGCGTCGTCTTGACCAATCACTTTTCCACGGATGGTTTCGGCCATTTTGACCAACTTGCCGAGTTCGGACTCAGAGATTTTGGTCACGGGCACGCCACTCATCATAGAAACTACTTCGGCAACATTTTCTTCGGTAACGACCACACGATTGTTTTTAGCTTCCTCTTCCCACTTGGTTTTGGCAGCTTCAAGTTCTTCTTGGAGCTTGCGCTCGGCATCGCGCAGTTCAGCAGCTTTTTCGTATTGCTGCGAGCGGATGACTTCTGCTTTTTGACCTTTTAAGCCTTCGATTTGACCTTCTATATCGGTAATTTCCTTAGGGACGTGCAGATTGGTAATATGGACTCTCGAACCAACTTCATCGAGCGCATCAATCGCTTTATCTGGCAAATGACGGTCGGTGATGTAGCGCTCGGTAAGCTTGACGCAAGCAGCAATTGCTTCGTCTGTGTAGCGGACGCTGTGATGATCTTCATAGCGTTCTTTGATGTTGTTGAGGATCTGGATGGTTTCGTCGATAGACGTTGGCTCGATGATGACCTTCTGAAAACGGCGTTCGAGGGCGCCATCTTTTTCGATGTATTGACGGTATTCGTCTAGGGTGGTGGCGCCAATGGCTTGCATTTCGCCGCGCGCGAGTGCTGGCTTCACCATATTAGAAGCATCTAGCGAACCGCTGGCACCTCCCGCACCAATAATGGTGTGGATTTCATCGATAAACAAAATGATGTCAGGGTTCTTTTCGATTTCTTGCATCACGGCTTTCATGCGCTCTTCAAACTGCCCTCGGTATTTGGTGCCGGCCACTAATGAAGCCAAATCTAGCGACACGATACGCTTGTTAAAGAGAATACGCGATACTTTTCTTTGTACAATTCGCAAGGCCAAACCTTCGGCAATTGCCGACTTCCCAACACCGGGCTCACCGATCAGGATGGGATTATTTTTTTTGCGACGCGACAAAATTTGGCTGACGCGCTCAATTTCTTTTTCGCGACCTACAATAGGATCTAGCCTACCGAGCTCAGCCATTTTGGTGAGGTCGCGGCCGAAGTTGTCTAAAACAGGTGTTTTGGATTTAGGGTCTGCGCTTTTACGCTGTGCTTGACCGAAGTTTTCTTCTTCCTCTTGGCCTGATCCGGGGAATTCGGCGCTTGGTTGTTGTTTGTTCTGTAACATAAGTTCGTATTCGTCTCGGGCGTTTTCGTACATGATGCCATATTTATTGAGTACCTGACACGCAACGCTATCTTCGTAACGCAAGATGGTCAGCAATAAGTGCTCTGTACCGATTATATTTTGTTTAAATTCTTTGGCTTCTAGATAGGATTGCTTGATGATGTTTTCTGCTTGTTTGAGTAGTGGCAGATTGAGGTTGACCAATTCGCGAACAGCGCTTTTGGCAAGAATTTTCTCGAGCTCAGCTTTGAGTTCAGCTAAATCGAGCTTGAATTCCTGCACAATTCGGACTGCTGTTCCTTCATTGAGGCGAATGAGGCCCAACAATAAATGCTCGGCACCCACAAACTCGTTGGACAAGCGAACGGCCTCATCTCGGCTGTAGCTGATCAGGTCTTTGACACGTGGAGAAAATTTGGCTTCCATAGTTTACGATTGCTTGTTACAAATATAACTTTTATCTCTGCAACGCGTCCGGTTTTATTCACAATTTATGGACTCATTTTGTTAGTAAAAAATAGCCGAGACAAGCCGTAGGGGGCTTCATTTTATTAATTTTGAGACTCTATATTAATTAACGCATAGACTAACTCAAAAATATGGCTGAAGGCGAAAAAATCATTCAGATCAACATTGAAGATGAAATGAAATCAGCATACATCGACTATTCGATGTCTGTTATTGTCTCACGCGCACTTCCAGATGTACGCGACGGATTCAAACCAGTGCACCGCAGAGTGCTCTACGGAATGCAAGACCTCGGCGTATTCTCTAACCGCCCATACAAGAAATCTGCAAGAATTGTCGGTGAAGTTTTGGGTAAATACCACCCGCACGGCGACAGCTCTGTCTATGACACCATGGTGCGCATGGCCCAACCGTGGTCTTTGCGTTATCCTTTAGTAGACGGGCAAGGTAACTTTGGATCTGTCGATGGCGATAGTCCGGCTGCCATGCGTTACACCGAAGCGCGCTTACGCAAGATTGCCGAAGAAATGCTCGATGACCTCGAAAAAGAAACCGTCGACTTCCGCCCAAACTTCGATGACTCCCTCCAAGAGCCAAGCGTGTTACCTACCAAAATTCCAAACTTGCTCGTCAACGGAGCAGCCGGTATTGCCGTAGGTATGGCCACTAACATGGCCCCACACAACCTTACCGAAGTCGTAGATGGCACCATCGCTTACATTGAAAACCGAGACATCACACCGGAAGAACTCCTCAACTACATCAAAGCACCAGACTTTCCAACAGGCGGTATTATCTACGGTTACGAAGGCGTGCGCGATGCTTTTTTAACCGGTCGCGGACGCGTCGTGATCCGCGGAAAAGCTGAAATCGAAGAAGAGAATGGTCGGGAGCAAATCATCGTAACCGAAATCCCATACCAGGTCAACAAGGCCGAAATGATCAAAAAGATTGCGGAATTAGTCAACGACAAAAAAATAGAAGGCATCTCCGATTTGCGTGATGAATCTGACCGCAACGGTATGCGCATCGTGTTTGAAATCAAGCGCGACGCCATCGCCAATGTCGTACTCAATAAACTTTATAAGTTTACCCAACTCCAGACCTCTTTCTCTGTCAACAACATTTGCTTGGTAGACGGCCGTCCGCGCTTGCTCAATGTCCGAGACCTCATTCAAGAGTTTGTGGAATTCCGTCATGAAGTCGTGATTCGCCGCACGCGTTTTGAACTGCGCAAAGCGGAAGAACGCGCACACATATTAGAAGGCCTCATCATTGCCTCAGACAACATCGACGAAGTCATTGAAATCATCAAAACTTCAGCAAGCCCAGATGATGCCCGCGAGCGTCTTGCAACGCGCTTTGGTTTGTCTGACATTCAAACACGCGCCATCGTAGACATGCGCTTGCGTCAACTTACAGGCCTAGAACAAGACAAACTGCGCGCCGAATACGACGAGCTCATGAAGCTCATCGCCGACCTCAAAGACATCCTCGACAAAGAAGAGCGCCGCATGCAAATCATCAAAGATGAACTCATTGAGGTACGCGCCAAATACGGCGACGAACGCCGCTCATCAATTGAATACAGTGCCAGCGAAATGCGCATGGAAGACCTCATCGCCGACGAAGAAGTGGTGGTCACTATTTCACACGCTGGTTATATCAAGCGCACCAACTTGGCCGAATACAAGGTCCAAAACCGCGGCGGCATGGGCTCTAAAGGCTCCGCTACCCGTGACCAAGACTTCCTCGAGCACCTATTTGTCGCCACCAACCACAACTACCTATTGATTTTTACTGAAAAAGGACGTTGTTTCTGGATGCGTGTCTACGAAATTCCTGAAGGCAACAAAACCTCGAAAGGACGTGCCATTCAGAACCTCATCAATATCCCTGGCGACGACAAAGTCAAGGCCTACGTGAAGGTCCTTGACCTCACCGACAAAGACTATGTAGAGAACAACTTTATTGTGATGTGCACCAAACAAGGGGTCATCAAAAAAACATCGCTTGAAGCTTATTCGCGTCCGCGCAGCAATGGCATCAACGCCATCGGTATCCGCGACAACGACGAACTCCTCGAAGCCAAACTTACCAACGGCAGCAACGAAATCGTTTTGGCAACAAGCGACGGCCGAGCCATCCGTTTCAACGAATCTACGGTGCGCCCTATGGGCCGTAACGCCTCAGGTGTCCGCGGCGTAAGCCTGAGCTCAGATGCAGAGTGTGTCATCGGCATGATCTGCGTTGAAGACATCTTCTCAACGATCCTAGTGGTCTCCGAAAAAGGCTACGGTAAACGCACCTTCCTCAACGACCCAGAAGACAAAGAACCGGTTTACCGCATCACTAACCGCGGTGGTAAAGGCGTCAAAACACTCAACATCACAGAGAAAACAGGTAAACTGCTCTCTATCCAAAACGTATTTGACGAAGACGATCTTATGATCATTACCAAGTCGGGCGTCACGATTCGCATGCACATCGATACCATCCGCACCATGGGCCGAGCGGCACAAGGTGTCAAGCTCATTAACCTAAAAGCCAATGCCGAAATTGCAGCTATAGCACGCGTACCGCGCGCAGAGGACGAAGATGAACTCACAGAAGAAGGTGCAGAAAATGGCACGGAAATTGAAAACAACGAAGCGCAAAGCGAATAAATTTTAAAACATGAAAAAACAACTCCTCCTAGCTGGTCTGAGTCTTGTCTTGAGCACAGCTACTTTTGCACAAAAGAAGAACGTCACTGACGCCATTCTACTCATGCGCAAATACAACCCAATGGGCGATATCGCAGCCAACAAAAAAATAGTTACTGAGGCCATGAGTTTCATCGACCTTGCCGCCGTCAACCCAGAGACCGCCGAAGACTTCAAAATGCACTTTTGCCGTGCACAAATATACTATTCGCTTATTGAGGTGAACGCAATGGAAAACAAAGAAGGACCTTCCGACGCAGCTACTACCCAAAAATGGAAGGAAACCTCAGTAGCCAGCTTCAAAAAAGTACTTGAAGATCCTAAAAAAACCTACACCGCTGACGCTCAGAACTTTATCAATGGTCGTGCCGATTTCGTTTTCAACGCAGGTATTGCTGCCTACGGCGATAAAAAATACGAAGCTGCTGCTGACGCATTTTTAGCAGCGATCGAAATTAAATCCTTTTTAGGAGAAGATTTCAAAGATGCAGAAGTGAATACATCATTGGCTGCCAACTACGCCGTAGAAGATTACCTTGCTGCCAAAAAATACGATGAAGCGTTAACTTTTGCAGTCAGAGTTTCAGAAGCCCTTCCGCAAAATATCGATATCTTGATTAGCCTAGTCAATATCAACCTTCAAAAAGGAGATGTTGCTGGCACCGAGAAATACATTAACAGAGCGCTAGAACTCGACCCGAAAAACAAGCAGTTGTATTATGTTCTCGGCACGAGCTACATGGACAAAAAAGAGAACGACAAAGCAACTGCAGCGCTCCAAAAAGCCCTAGAAATTGATCCAACCTACAACGAAGCGCTCTACCAACTTGGTGCACACCTCTACAATCTCGCTGTGGAAAAACGCAATGCCACCATTGAACTTGACTACAAAGACCCAAAGGCTGTGAAGTTAGAAGCCGAAGCAATGGATCTTTTCAAGCAAGCATTGGTACCGTTGGAGAAGTATGTTGGTCAGAACCCTAACGATAAAGCTATTTTGGATATTCTCTACAAGACCAACATGAAGTTGGGCAACATTGAAAAAGCGAAAGAATACAAAGCGCGTCTCGATGCTTTGAAAAATTAATTGCAGCGACAGCTACTTTGCTAACGTTCTAAAAACTGCCCGACTATCGGGCAGTTTTTTTTTGAACTCAATTGCACATTTTTACTACCTTTGAGATATGGAATTTGTACACCCAGAACGCTTATGGTTCCTTTTCTTGCTACTGATTCCTATCATTATTCACCTTTTTCACTTCAGAAAACGCAAAACGCTGTATTTCTCCTCTTTGCGCTTTATCCAATTTCTTGAAAAAGAGCAGCAAAGCACCAGAAAACTCAAGCACCTATTGGTCTTATTGACGCGGCTACTTGCGCTCACCGCCATTGTTTTGGCCTTTGCACAGCCGCAATTTCAAAAAGACCAAACTTCAAATGCAGGCAAACCTGCTTTACTCATTTACTTAGATAATTCTTTCTCGATGAGTGCTATTGGCACCGAGGGCTCTCTCTTTTCTGAAGGCAGAGAACTCGCCAAAAGAATGTTAGCGCAAGTAAAGCCCGATACACGGGTCTTGATTTGCAGCAACCAACTCAATCATTCAGAACAACGTTTTCAAAGTAAGGCAGAGGCCTTGCGCTACCTAGACAAACTAGAAATTTATGGCCTTAGTCGTTCGCTCGACGACGTCTTCACATGGCAGCAACGTCAGCTAAACAGACACCAAAATGAGAAAGAAAAACTAGGTCAGATTCAACAAATTTTCATCTCCGACTTTCAACAAAGCCAAGCCAAACTGAACAACCAAAAGCCGCAAGCAAACCAAACTTTTTACGCCTACCAACTCAAGGCCCAACAAATACAAAACGCCTACATTGATAGCATTTGGTTTGCCAAACCCACCCACCAGAATCAAACAGAGCAAACTTTGATGGTTAGGGTGCAAAACTTTGGCGAACAAGACAAAAAACGCCTCGAACTCGAGGTCAAGATTGGTAAAATAAAACGCACTATGTTCTTGCAAATTGGCGCCAACAACAGCCAAATAGCGAGTTTCCCCTACAACGAAATCAATAAGGGCTTTGTACAAGGTCAGGTTCAAATCAACGATCAACAGATTCATTTTGACGATACTTGGTATTTTTCTTACGAAGTACCAGAGCGCACCAATATCTACCTCATCGAGGAAGCTAACTCAAGCCCTAATGTGGCAAGAGCATACGCAGTTGAAGCCCGCTACAATGTGCAGACCACCTCGCCAGGAGAAGTCGCTTCCAACACACTTGCCGAGGCTGATCTCATCGTACTCAATGGCCTCGACGAAATTCCAAGTGGGCTGCGCGACGAACTTACTACTGCACACCAAAATGGTCAGCGGATTTTGATTGTTCCAGGTGAAAATATCCGTCGCAACGACTATCAGCCCTTGCTTACGGCCCTTTCCTTGCCGTCGCTAGGAACTATTCAGACCACCGGCCTCAACCTACAAAAGATCAATGATCAAGATCCTTTTTTCAGAGGCGTATTTGAAAAAAAGCAAGAACGCCTGAATGTACCGTTGGTTAAAAAAGCATACAGTGTCCAAAATCAAGCCCAAAGCAGCGCCACTCCTCTTCTTCTGACACGCTCCGGACAAGCGCTTTTCCTTCGGGCCAATAACACAGCTTTTCTTTTCACTACTGCCCTGCAAAGTACTTTTGGCAGCCTTGTCAATCAGTCGTTGTTCCCGACCATTTTGTTGCGCTGCGGAGAATACGCCAGCGAGCGCTATCCTGCTTATGCTGTTTTAGGTAAAGATGCGCAAATCAAGGTGCGCGCCCAACATCAAGAAGAAGCACCACTGCGCTTTATTTCAGCACAGACTGAATTCATCGCACAATACAGTGCCGCTCCCAATCAGTTGCGCATTCAAATTGGAGGCAGTGCCGCTCTAGAAAAACTCAAGGCAGGTATTTACGACCTAAAAGGCACCGAAGTATTGGCACAGCTTGCACTCAACAACAACCGCTCCGAATCCAAACTCGAGTTACTCGATGAGGCTGCTTTATTGGAACTTTTAGAATCCAACGGGATAAAAAATTGTACTTTTAACCAAATAAAAGAAGGACAAAGCCTGACCGCCATTCAGCTCGAGGACACCCAAAGCTATTGGCGCTACTTTCTCGTTTTTGGACTCCTTTGCCTTTTGGCCGAACTCTCATTGTTAAAATGGTGGAAATGAAAATTCAACTCAACAACGCAACAATCCTAGACCCGCAATCTAGCTGGAACAACCAAACTTGTGATGTACTCATCGCCGATGGCCAAATTGTTGAAATCGCTGCCAAGCTTGATCATCCTGATGCACTTCAGGTCAGTTCGCCCCAACTTTGTCTTAGCACAGGTTTTATTGACCTCAAAGCTGACTTCTGCGACCCTGGTCATGAACACAAAGAAACGATTGTATCGGGCTTAGATGCTGCCAGTGCAGGAGGCTACACCCGTGTTTATATTCAACCAGGTACACAACCCGTTATCGACAACAAGGCCCTGGTGAGCTATGTGCAGCAGCAAAGTGCGAATAGCACTACCATATTGGGAGTCAATGGCGCGCTATCTAAAGCCAACGCCGGTGAAGAACTCGCCGAAATGTATGAGCTTTACCAACAAGGCGTCAGGCTTTTTACCGATGACAGCCACAGCGTGAGCGCAGGCTTACTGCACCGTGCTTTACTTTATACCAAAGATTTCGGCGGACGCGTTGCGCTACTGGCCCGCAATGCCTCACTAAGTGCAAAAGCGCAAGTCAACGAAGGCAGTGCCTCTACCCGAACGGGGCTCAAAGCAGATCCGCACGTGTCTGAAATCATAGAAATTGAACGCAACATTCGCTTGTTGGCCTATACAGGCGGCAAAATGCATATATCTGGTGTCAGCACCGCAGAAGGTGTGGCACTCCTTCGCGCTGCCAAAAATGAAGGCCTAGACCTCACTGCCGATGTTCACCTCATGAATTTATGTTTTACAGAAGCCGCGATGCTCGATTTTGATACCCGTTTCAAAGTATTACCTGTATTGAGAACCGAAGCGGATCAAAAAGCGCTTTGGGCCGGCGTACTCGACGGTACCCTAGATGCCATTGTCAGTGACCACCGCCCAGGCGATCCCGAAGAAAAAGAACTCGAATTTGACCTCGCTAATTTTGGCGCCCCACAACTCGAAACTGTCTTTTCGGCTCTTTTTACTCAGCAGCCCGACGCCATGCAGTACTTTTTAAATGCGCTCAATATTGGCCCAAGAAAAGTGCTTGACTTACCAGCTTATGCTATTGAAGTAGGTGCCAAAGCAGAACTCACCTTATTTGACCCTAGTTTAGCGTATAGCGCCAATATGCGTCCTGAGCAATGGCGCTTTAGTCCTTTTAATCATCTGGCTCTTCAAGGGCAAATCATTGGCGTCATTCAAGGCGCACATGCTTCAATCGCACAAGGCTAATGTCTAAAAGATCCTTTCTCAAAGAATTCTTCAAGGCGAACCGCATGGTGGGCTCAGTACTGCCAAGTTCTCGATTTTTGAGCAAAAGGATGCTGCATCCTATTGTCTTTCAAAAAGCAAAAGTAATTGTAGAACTTGGTCCGGGCACGGGTGTTTTCACCAAAGAATTACTCAAGCAAATGCAGCCAAACTGTCATTTGGTTGTGATTGAACTCAACGACGCCTTCTTTGATGAGCTGCAGCAAAAGCTACATGCGCCCAACCTACACCTCATTCATGGCTCCGCCACAGATATTTCCAAAGTTTTAGAACAGCTTCATTTGCCAAAAGCCGATGTAATCTTATCTTCCCTGCCGCTGTCTAACTTTCCAGCAGATTTGCGCCACACCATTCTCCAAGAAGTCAAGAATAACTTGCAAGCCAACGGTAAACTCATACAATTTCAATACTCTCGCGGCCTCAAAAAGTTGTATGGAGCTCATTTTGAAAAGGTTTCTATCGACTACACCATTTTGAACTTCCCGCCAGCCTTCATCTATACTTGCACGAATAGCTGACATCTTTTGCCTATCTTTGCGCAAAAATTGACAGCATGCTTTCGGTAACCAATCTCTCTTTACAATTCGGTAAACGCGTACTTTTTGATGAAGTAAACGTCAAATTTGTCAATGGCAACTGCTACGGCGTTATTGGTGCCAACGGTGCCGGCAAGTCTACTTTTCTAAAAATCTTGACCGGTGACCAAGACCCCACTACCGGTCGTGTAGACCTCGAGCCGGGAAAGCGCATGGCTGTTCTCAAACAAAACCACTTTGAATTTGACCAAATTCAGGTTTTGCAAACCGTGATCATGGGCCACAAGCGCCTTTATGAAATCATGGTCGAAAAAGACGCGCTCTACGCCAAAGAAGACTTCAGCGATGCCGACGGCATGAAAACCGCCGAACTCGAAGGTGAATTTGCAGACCTCGAAGGCTGGAATGCCGAAACCGATGCCGCTACGCTACTGAGCAACCTCGGCATCGATGAGTCCAAGCACTACATGCTGATGGAAGACCTCTCCAACGACCTGAAAGTACGTGTACTCTTGGCACAAGCACTTTTTGGCAACCCAGACGTCTTGATTTTGGATGAGCCCACCAACGACCTCGACCTCAAAACTATTTCTTGGCTCGAAGACTTCTTACTCGATTTCCGCAACACCGTAATTGTGGTTTCTCACGACCGCCACTTCTTAGATACGGTTTGTACCCACATCTGCGACATCGATTTCAGCAAGCTCAATATGTTCACAGGAAACTACACCTTCTGGTATCAGTCTTCGCAACTTGCTTCGCGTCAGCGCGCAGACAAAAACAAAAAAGCCGAAGAAAAGAAGAAAGAACTCATGGAGTTCATTTCTCGCTTTTCTGCGAATGCAGCTAAATCAAAACAGGCCACCAGCCGTCGAAAAATGCTAGACAACCTCGATCTAGAAGAAATCAAGCCTTCATCAAGACGCTACCCAGGTATTACGTTTCACCAGGAACGCGATGCAGGCAATCAAATTTTAAGCATCGACAACCTCAGCAAAACAACAGATGGCAAAACGCTTTTCAAAGACCTCTATTTGACGGTCAATAAAGGCGATAAAATCGCTTTTATATCCCGAGATTCCGTAGCCCTCACCCATTTCTTTGAAACGCTTGCGGGTCAGCTCAAGCCAGATACTGGCGAATTTACCTACGGAACCACGATCACCACGGCTTATTTACCCAACGACAACCACCATTATTTTGAAGCCAAACTCAGCCTCATCGATTGGTTGCGCCAATATGCCCTCACCGACGAAGAGCGCGAAGAAGTCTATTTGCGTACCTTCCTCGGTCGCATGCTCTTTACGGGTGAAGAAGCCATGAAAACAGCTAATGTGCTTTCCGGTGGTGAAAAAGTACGTTGTATGCTCTCCAAAATGATGTTAGCGAAAGCCAATTTACTACTCATGGACGAGCCCACCAACCACCTCGACCTCGAATCCATTACTGCGCTCAACAACGCCATGCAAGAATTCCAAGGCACGCTCTTGTTTACCTCTCATGACCACGAATTGGTCAGTACGGTTGCCAATCGCATCATCGAGCTCACGCCAAATGGTATCATCGACAAAATGATGCCCTACGACGACTATTTGGCCGACGATAAAATTGCGCAGCTTCAAGCAGAATTATACGCTTAAGCAGATGGTACGCTATCAAGTCCGTTGTGAACAAGCCCAACAGCGCTACATACAATTTAGTGCCATTTTTGAGCAGGCAGCCGACCTAGAGCTACTGCAACTAGAGTTGCCAAGCTGGAGACCTGGCCGCTATGAAATTGGAAATTTTGCTAAAAATATCAAAGGATTCAAAGCATTTGGTGCCGACAAACAGCCTTTGCCTTTCGAAAAAACAACCAAAGATACCTGGCAAATCGCTACATCGGGGCAAACGCAAATCACCATTACCTATCATTACTATGCGGCTGAGCTCAACGCGGGCTCTACCTTTTTAGATCCGCAACAGCTCTACATCAATCCGGTCAATTGTTTTTTCTACGATGCGCACCGTACCGAACAGCCCTATCATTTACAATTGCACATTCCAGACGAGTGGCAAATTGCTTCTGCCTTGCATTTTGACGAAAACCAGACCGTTGAAATAGCCAACTTTGACCGTTTAGCAGATAGCCCTTTGATTTGCAGTGCTGCAATAGAGCGGCGCAGCTATGAAATCAAGGGCACAACTTTTCATATTTGCTTTAACCGGCAGCACATGATTCCCTGGGAGCGTGTACTCCATGACTTCTCACGTTTTACGGAGCGTCAGATCCAAGATTTTGGCGAGTTTCCAAGCGCGGAATACACTTTTTTGATACAAGCCCTTCCCTATGCTGCGTATCATGGCGTAGAGCACCTAGACTCCACCGTTATTGCCCTGGGGCCATCTTGCGACATTTTCGGGAGCCTTTATACGGAATTACTCGGCGTTAGTTCGCACGAACTTTACCACGCTTGGAATATCAAAGCGCTGAGGCCAGCCGAAATGCAACCCTACAATTTCAAGCGCGAAAACTATGCGCTCACAGGCCTTATTTACGAAGGTATCACCACCTATATGGGCGACCTCTACTTGCTCAAGAGTGGGGTTTTCAGCCTCGCACAATACCTCAAAGAACTCAGCAAGCAAGTACAAAAACACCTTGACAATCCGGGTCGTTTTTCGATGAGTGTGGCAACTGCATCTTTTGATACCTGGCTAGATGGCTATGTGCCTGGCGCACCGGGCAGAAAAGTGTCTATCTATACAGAAGGTTGCCTGCTCGCATTTTACGTCGATTACAGACTGCGCAAAGCCACCAACCATAAAATTGGTATGGAGCAAGTGATCAAAAACCTCTACTATAACTTTGGCGCAAATACAAACGGCTACACCATTGATGACTACCAATCGACCTTAGAAAACCTTTCAGGTGAATCTTTTTCGGATTTTTTCAAGGACTACGTATCGGGAACTGCCGCCTACGAAGCACTTATACAAGAAGCCCTAGACTTCTTTGGCCTGGAACTACAACAAACACCAAGTAAAAGTTATGCAGAGGCAAGACTTGGCATAAAAGTGAGTTTGGTTGGTAAGGATTGGCAAATTTTAAATATTTATCCAGGCTCTCCGGCTGATACCGGTGGCTTGGCTATCGGTGATCTGATCCTTGGCGTCAACGGCATGCGTGCCTTGCCCAGCCTAGACAACTGGTTGGCTTTTTACGAAAACCAAAACAAAACTTTATCCTTGGAAAGAAATGGCCAGTTACTAGAGCGCTTTATTCCGGAGGTTGACCGCCATTTTTATGTGAGTCATGCAGTTATAGCGACAACTGAAAGCAGTGCAGCCCAGCAAAAAGCACTTATGAGTTGGTCTCGTTGAGCGCAAAAAAATCTGGAGGAAAGTTAAGTAAGAAAAGTTTTTCGCTCGCGCGGGTGATTGCCGTATAGAGCCAGCGCAAATATGCTGTGTTTTTTCTTTCTTCAGGTAAAAAACCGTAGTCGACGTATACATGTGCCCATTGCCCACCCTGCGCCTTATGGACGGTTACCGCATGAGCATATTTGATTTGCAGCGCATTGAAATACGGATTCTTGAGTACTTCCCGATAGCGCTTTTGTTTGTTTTTGATATCGGCATGTTCAGCTTCAATGGCGTAGAATAATTTGCGCAAGACCTCTCTACTCAGGCTCGGGCCTTCATCGGACAAACTTTGCAGATGCACAATACAAGTAATTGGCCCCTGATCGGGATAATCTACAAAACAGAGGTCTAGCTGAGCAAACTCAAAACCATAAAACGCCTCGAGCTTTCTGACGCGGTCTACACGAGCCAACTCACCGTTGGCAATAAATCCCATCTTGGAACTGGGGTCTAGCCAAAAGTAATTGTTCTTGACCACCATCAGCAAGTCACCCTTCTCTAACACTTCTTCTCTGTAGAACAAACGATTTCGGATTTCGAGATTCCACTGATTGGCGCGTTTGTTGGCCAATGTCAGAAGGATGGTTTCGTCTGTACCAACTTGTGCCATAGAACTCTCAAGGCTTTCTTGGAAGTCAGCACCATTGATTTCTTGTACGCTTGCATCGGTAAACTGACTAAGTCGGGGAAATAAAGGTAAAACGAAATCTTGTTTTTGGCGCAGGTAAGTAGCTGCACTTAAGATGCCTGAGCTTTCATTGACACGCACCACTTGCGTGAGGTGGCTGTGCCAGATGTGCAGCGAAGCGAAAGCACTGGCCAAAAGGGCTGGCTCAAGTGCCAAGCTTTGCTCCTGCCCAACTGGCGGCAACTGACCAGGGTCTCCGATGAAAATCAGGTGGCAGTTTTCGCCATTATAGACGTAATTTAGTAGGTCTTCGAGGACATTATTGGCTTCATAGGCGGATGACGCCGCAAGCATCGAGGCTTCATCTACAAAAAACAAGGTGTTTTTGTGCAGGTTTTTAGCTAGTGAAAGCCCTTGTGTACTGAGTTCTCCGCCCGAAAAATAAATATGGCGGTGAATGGTACTTGCAGGGAAACCAGCATAATTGGACAGTACCTTGGCTGCCCTACCCGTTGGAGCGAGTAGTTTAAATGATAGGTTTTCGGCGCGCATTTGCTTCACGAGGTGTGCAACGAGGGTTGACTTTCCAGTACCTGCATAGCCCGTCAGTACCCACAACTTGCGCGTTTCGCGCGAACGAATAAATTCCAAAAACTGGACGAGCGCTTGTTCTTGATCTGGAGTAAAAGTGAGTGCTTGATTCATGATTTAAGCGTTCTGCGCTTTAACAAAATTAAATATTGTAGCTTTGTACTAAGGCGCTAAGCCCAAAGACTTATAAACAAGCCATGTCGCGTTTGGTACTTCATTATACAGATTCTACGCTCTTGCTGCTCGAATATGCACAAGAAACAGTGGTGGCCCAGCGCCTTCCACTCGAATCCGACAAACCTTTTGCAAAGGAACGGATGTCTAGCCCTATCAAAAAGGCACTTGAAAGCTCCAGATTACAGCGCGTTTTGTGGTTCAGCCCGCACTACACACTCTTTCCAAGAGCACTTTTTGACCCTAGCCAACTACAGGCCTATTACGAGCTCAACCAAGGTCAACTTCCAGCCAACCATTACCTGACCCAGCAAGTGATCGCGTCACTAGACCTCGTCTTGATTTTCAGTATGCCTGTTTGGCTTTATGATTTTGCCAAATACGATTTGCACATGTCTCAAGTACAGCACAGTGTAGCGCTACAACTCACACAGCTGAGTGCGCAGCATCCGAAAGACAAAGTTGTACTCCTCATAGAAGCCTCGCATTTTGTCTTGATTGCGGTCCAAGACAACAAACTTTTGTGCTGCACCGCCAATGAATACCAACAAAATACCGACATCCTTTATTTCTTGCTAGCCCATCAGCAAAAATTACAGCTGCCTCAGCGACTTGATTTAGCCATCTATGACGCCAGTCAAAGTTTTGATTTTTCTGCTTTTGCAGCGCTCATCGGTCAATTCAAAGATTTTGAGCAGTACAATTGCACTTTTTACGATACCCCAACTTACCAAAACCAAATTTTGTGCGCATCATCAGAGGATCACTAAAAGGCAAGCGTTTTGCCACACCGCCGGGCTTTCCTTCGAGACCCACTACAGATTATGCCAAAGAAGGGCTCTTCAACATGTTAGAAAACTCGCTAGACCTCGATGAACTCAGGGTACTCGATTTGTGCGCCGGAACAGGCAATATTTCATTTGAATTTGTCAGCAGAGGAGCAGCGCATCTTCTTGCTATAGACAGCCACCCACGCTGCGTACAATACCTCAAACAAAACGTTCAGACTTTACAAATTGCAGAGCAAATGCAGGTTTATAAATCTGACTGCGTAATTTATTGCCGCAACGCCAAAAACGTACAGTACGACCTCATTTTTGCCGATCCGCCCTACCATTTGGGCTTTCATGAAGAGCTCATCCACACCATTTTTGAGAAACAACTGCTCACACCAGACGGCTTGGTTGTTATCGAACACGGCAAACAACACGATTTTTCAGCGCTCGCGCAATTTGACGCTTGTCGCAATTTTGGAAATGTGTATTTTAGTTTTTTCAAGCACACCACATGAAACGCTGTCTATTCCCAGGAAGTTTTGACCCCTTTACCAAAGGTCATGAAGCCATTGTACATCAGGCATTGAGTTTATTTGATGAAGTGGTTATTGGCGTGGGCATCAATTCCAAGAAGCAAGGACTTTTCAGTACTGAAAAAAAAATAGCCCATATTCAATCACTTTTTTTGGATCAGCCGCAGGTGCGCGTCGCTTCCTTTCAAAAACTAACGGTCGAATTTTGCAAAGATATCCAGGCAACACACATTGTGCGCGGCTTGCGCGATGCCAAAGATTTTGAATACGAGCGCAGTATCGGCCACATGAACCACGCCATCTCGGGCATAGACACTGTCTTCCTCCTAACCGCTCAAGCACACAGTGCACTCAACTCGAGTATCATCCGCGAAATGTATCAAAACGGCGCAGACATCACTCCTTTCGTAACCAATCACGAACTGCTCGTTTGATGCACGTGAAGCACTTATTTTTCATTAGCCTGCTCGTTTTGTACTCCACTTTGGAGGCCCAAGTACAACTTCGCGGCCTTTCCTTTTGGAATGAAGCCACGCTCGATATTTATCAAGTCGACAATCAGCTTAGCCAACAAAAAACTTGGCTACAACGCGTCAGCCCCGACTCTATGGGTATCTTCAATGCACAGCTCGACCTCCAACAAATCAGTACCTTGAAAATCTGCGGCACAGATAAATGTGCGCTCCTCTACACCCAACCTAAAGGACGTTACCTCATCGAATTGCCGGCCATTGAACAACAAACCTTTTACAACCAAGACCAGCAAGATATTGAATTGCTTTTTTATCAGCTCGATACCAACGACATCAATTACCGTATTTTAGGATTTGAAGCCTGGATGGACAACTACATCGCTGATATCTACCAACTCAAGGATATCCGCAGCAATGAATTCATTTTGAAAGTGCTCGCCTTCAAGGCAGAAACCGCCATGGTATACGGCGAAGAAAGCAACACTTTTTTGAGAGATTATATCAAATATAGCGTGGGCCTCACCATCGATAACTTTTCTGTCATTGGAGGCCCTTCCAAAGAGGATAAATACAATTTTTACCTCCAAACCGATAGCGTAGACTACACCCAACCCAAACTCATCGAGTACGCGCAGCTTTTTTATGAAAACTACGACTCGCAAGTCGACCTCAAAGTGCGCAATGCCATTGACATCTCTATTCAAGCCAATAGCCTAGACGGCTTAATCAAAGCCTTGCAACAAGATCCATACATCCACAATGTTGCTTGGGCAGAGTTTGTTGCATTGGAGATGATCATTGAAGGCGAACAAACCAATCGCATCCCCAAAGAACTGGCGTTGGAACTTTTGATGAATTTGTCCAAAGTTGGGCAACAAAAAGGGCTACGCGATGCAGCAGCTTATTATTGGCTAGAGAAAAGCAAATTGGCTAATGGCCAGACCTGGAACAGAAGTTATGTCGAAAAGCAACTTGGCCTGCGCTTAGAACCCAATCAATACCTTTATTTACATCATTATATTCCCGGCAATCAAAAATGCATCGCCGAAATGGCCGCCCTCAAACGTTTGGCTGAACGCTACAAGGACAAGGTGCAAATCATCACTTTTGTGCAACAAGATGCCGTTTGGACCAACGCCGATAACAAAGCCTTTGAAGGCGCCAAGTGGCAGCGCATAGCGCTACCCAAAACAGCAACTTTGTGGCAACAATTAGGCTGGAAAAGCTCACCTGCTTATATCTTGCTCGATCCAGAGCTCAAAGTACTTTACTTAGATGCACTTGGACCTTTACCCAATGCGCGCACCCAAACCATAGACGTCATTTTTGGTCAACTTTTCCAAAATTAATTTTCAGAAGGGAGGGTATAGCTCATTTGCAGTTTCCCTTGCTGATCTTTGCTCAGCTCGTAACTGTTCGTTTGGCGCAACAACCAATCCATAAAGGCTCCATCAAGACCATTGAGATCCAATTCAAGTGTTTTTGTCTCTCCTTTTATTGTAGGCGTTTTCTTGCGCAATTCCTTCATGTACATCAGCTGCACGACATCCCATTCAGACCCTTTTTGCATAGCTGACATAACAATTTCTTTTTCGGGATCATAGACAAACACCCCAACTCTATTGTATCTGCTGAGCGCAGCGAGGCAATCTGTACATTTGATTTCATAGCGAACAAGCGGATCTGGTAACGTCAGCGGCTGATTTTTCGGAATTTCAGTAGCTAAAATTTGTTGTTGGAGTTCGTTTGAAAGAACAGGAACAGGTGCTGGCTCAAAATTTTGCTCAAAAGCAATTCCAGTTTGCGCCAACACCTTGGCTTGCGCCAAATCGATGCGTTTGCCCTGGTAGTAAGCAACAATAAATGCATCTTTGATACCTTTTTGAACTGCTAATTGCTGTCTTGTTTTGGCATCTTTTAAGTTGCTAAACTTGCCACTTGCATACCTGTATTGGCCTTTAGCTGTTTTGGCTTCAATGAGTTCGCTGAGGCCAATTTGCGCCTCTGAGGTCAAAGGCCTGTTGTAAACACCTACCTGAACAGTATAATACAAACCTTGTCCGGGCCCAACGAAAACAGAACTGTTTGCTATGTTTTCAGTTTGGGCCAAAGTTGTTGTCGATTCTAATGCTCTACCCTGCGCCAAACTCAAGCGGCTGCAATTTTGATAAGCCACCACAAATGCGTCTGGATAACCCAAAGTTCGGATCAACTTTTGTTGTTGCAGCGCCTCGGCTGATGAGCTAAAATATCCAGCCATATACACCGTGAGCCCATTAGCCAAAACCTGGCCATCTACTGGTGTGAACTCCCGAAAACGCTCAGCAGGAACCGGTTTTCTAAATGCACCTACTTGAACCCTAAACACCAAGCCTTGAGGGCAAGGCAAGCCAATAGGCAAAGGCGTCACTTGAGATTGAGCTTGTCTTTCTTGTACTTGGAAGTTATTGACCACGCTGGCAGCTGTATTGATTGCTGCAGTTTGAGTTGCGGTATGAAGTACTGATGGTAGATATCCTTGTATCAATAGGGCTTCGAAAGTCTCTTGGTTCTCTATCGCTGTTAAAACTTGCCTTTGCTCGGCTAGGTAGCGCTGCATGTCAACTTGAGCGCCTAGCAAAGTGGCCAATGTATCTTTTTGTAAAGGCTGGTAGTTTTCCTCAATTCGTCTGATTTCTTGCTGATTGGACAACAATTCTTGTTTGCTTTGCTCAAAAACCTGCCGTAGCTTGACATATCTCAAATATGCCTCGATGTCAATTTCCTGAGTATTTGCAGTAGCAGTAAGCGAAAGTGGTAACGTCAGCTGCTGCTCTAAAACACCAAGTTGTTCATTTGAAAGCCCAAGGCGTTCTATCACTGGGAGTGTTGCAGGTAATTCGTCACTATTCATCATCGAAATAGCCAATAGTTCTTGTTCAAATCTTGAAATCTTTTCCTGTATGAGTTGCGGATTAGATGTCGCAACATTCCCATTTTCAGGAGTAGTGGTAACAACATTCCCATTTTCAGGAGTAGTGGTAACAACGTTTCCATTCTCCGTAGAAGTACGATTTGATAAAACATTCTCCGAAGACCCCAATTCTTGATTCGATCCTGAATTCCCATTTTCAGGCGTGGTGGTAACAACATTCCCATTTTCAGGTGTGGTGGTAACAACATTCCCATTTTCAGGAGTAGTGGTAACAACATTTCCATTCTCCGTAGAAGTACGATTCGAAGAGA
>JAIXUE010000032.1 GCA_027483605.1 Cryomorphaceae bacterium
AAGCGCATATCGGATCTGTGGAAAGGTCATTCATGTGACAAAGTTACGAATAAAAAATCCCTACCTTTGCCTTCAAAATCAACACATATGTCACTCCAAGCAGAAATCAAAGACATCTTAGGCCAATTTGGCATCCAAGAAAACAATAGCGGCGCCTCTACAGGTACGCAATGGATCAAAACCACAGGCGCAAGCATCGCTTCTGTATCGCCAGTAGATGCACAAGTTATTGCGAACGTCACTATGGCTACGCCAGCTGAATACCATCAAGTCATCGACAAAGCGCAAGCAGCTTTTGTAGAATGGCGCAAAGTTCCCGCTCCAAAACGCGGTGAAATCGTGCGTCAGTTGGCTGAGCGCATTCGCTTTTACAAAGAGCCACTAGGCAAACTCGTTTCTTACGAAATGGGTAAGTCTTTACAAGAAGGTTTAGGTGAAGTACAAGAAATGATCGACATCTGCGATTTCGCAGTTGGGCTTTCGCGTCAGCTTTACGGCCTCACCATGCACTCGGAGCGCCCGGGTCACCGCATGTATGAGCAGTATCATCCGCTCGGAATTGTCGGCATTATCTCTGCGTTCAACTTCCCGGTTGCTGTTTGGAACTGGAACACCGCCCTTGCTTGGGTTTGTGGCGACGTTTGCGTTTGGAAGCCATCTGAAAAAACACCACTTACTGCCATTGCGTGTCAGCGCATCACAGAAGAAGTATTTGCTGCCAATGGCGTTCCAGAAGGCGTTTCTGGTTTGGTGATTGGCGACGGCGAAATCGGCAAACTCATGGCCAACGATACGCGCGTTCCTTTAGTTTCTGCAACAGGTTCTACCCGAATGGGTAAATCCGTTGGGGCAGCAGTTGGGCAGCGTTTGGGTCGTTCTTTATTAGAATTAGGCGGCAACAACGCCATCATCATTACACCAAGTGCAGATCTCAAAATGGTGGTGCCAGGAGCCGTATTTGGTGCCGTTGGTACGGCGGGGCAACGCTGTACTTCTACGCGCCGCCTCATTATCCACGCTTCTATCTACGACAAAGTGACCGAAGCGCTTACTTCTGCCTACAAGCAATTGAGCATTGGCAACCCACTTGATCAAAACAACCACGTGGGCCCACTGATCGATCAAGATGCCGTCAACAATTACCTCAACGCCATTGAAGCCGCTCAAAAAGAAGGCGGAAAAGTTTTAGTAGAAGGAGGCGTATTGACGGGTCCTGGTTATGAGTCGGGTTGTTATGTAAAACCTTGTATCATCGAAGCAGAAAATCATTTTGCGATTGTACAGCACGAAACATTTGCCCCAATTCTTTACGTCATGAAATACACTGGTGACGTCCATGAAGCTATTGCCATTCAAAATGGCGTGCCACAAGGGCTTTCTTCTGCGATCATGACCAACGAACTCAAAGAATCTGAAGCCTTCTTAAGTGCAGCTGGTTCTGACTGCGGTATCGCCAATGTGAACATCGGTACTTCAGGAGCTGAAATCGGTGGTGCATTTGGTGGTGAAAAAGAAACCGGCGGTGGCCGCGAGTCTGGCTCAGACGCCTGGAAAGTTTACATGCGTCGTCAAACAAACACCATCAATTATTCTGACTCTTTGCCGCTTGCACAAGGCATCAAGTTTGATTTATAATAACAGCCAATCCAAATCAAAGGGGGGCTAGTCGTTCCCCTTTTTTGTTTTGTGCTTGACCAATAAAAAACGAGCCGATATAAAAAAGGTATTGCTGTTAAATGTATTGTCTAAGGCATAAAACGGCGCTAGTAAATACATCCCGGTTTGCACGTGTAGTTGCCATACTTTGATGCCCACACTAGGGCAGACGCCAAAGCGCAACTGACGCAGGTCTGTACGGACCGCAGCACTCAGGCCATATGTGAGGTTCAAATTACCCGTGCGGCTCCAAAAACCAATGTCATAACCCAAAACTGGATTTATTCGAGAGAGATCAAAAGTAGCGTTAAAGCCATGGTGAACTGCGGTAGTATTTGACCGTAACATGCCATTTTTGTTTTTACGTTGTAACTCCCAACCGTACTCCACCACATAAAAACGCCCACTTTGCAAGCCAAAATACGTTCCCGATTTAAACGATTTTTGTTTTTTGTCCAGTAAACTTTGTTGTTGGAGTAATGGAGCTATTGGCTCATTGGCGGCAAGGGCCGAAAAGGCAACTATCAAAAAATAACTCGCTAAGTAAACTCTAATTAAACGCATCTCTATATTCTTTTTGGTTAAGGCTTTATTTGCTCAAAATAAGCATCGAACACTACGCCTTCGCTGATTTTTGGCAAGGTTTTCTGTAGCATGTTGGTATAGAATGGGACCGCTACGGATTGGTTACGGGTTTGTGAAGATATCAGGTTTTGTTTGCTGTCATTGGCTAAGACAAACAACAAAAGCGTTCCGACCAAATACATCCACTGTAAAAGACCCAATAGAGCACCTGCCAAATTATTCAGTATAGATAACTTGACCACCTTGAGTGCAGTTTCGAGTAATTTCCCGCCAAAATAAATAGCGGCTCCAATACCCAAAAACAACAGTAAAAAACTGAATGGCATGAGTGTGGTTTTTTCCCAATGGAGGTTCTTAATGCCCCATTCCACTACCACATCTGTGAGCTGAAAAGCAGCGTAAAGCCCAACTATGACTGCCAACAACATAAATAAAGACATGATCAGGCCGCGTTTGTAACCTTTATAGGCACCGTACGCCAATGGCGCAAAAAGAAAGAGATCGAAAAGATTCATGGCCGAAAATTAAGAGAAAGTTTGTAATCTTGCGCTATGCTGAGCCCATTCAACGACGAATATTTCATGAAGCAAGCCTTTCAAGAGGCTTTAAAAGCATTTGATGCTGACGAAGTCCCGGTTGGCGCGGTCATTGTCTGCAAGAATCAAATTATTGCGCGTGGCCACAACCTCACCGAGCAACTCACTGACGTTACGGCACATGCGGAAATACAGGCGATTACCGCTGCTGCTCAATATTTAGGTGCCAAGTACCTCAAAGAATGTACACTTTACGTCACTCTGGAGCCCTGCTGTATGTGTGCCGGGGCGTTATACTGGTCTCAAATTGACCGCGTCGTTTTTGCTGCGCGAGATGCCAAAAGAGGCGCGAGCGCAACAGGCACCAGTTTGTATCATCCGGCAACGCTTGTAGAAAATGGCATTATGGAAGCGGAGTGCAGCCAGTTACTAAAAGATTTTTTTGCCAAAAAACGCTAACAATAAACAGCACTTAGTCATAGAGGGTGTCGTGGAGAATGTCCATGGTTTTATCCAAATTGAAATGAGCCAAGTGAATCGAAGCATATTGAATCAAAACGCGCAAACCCTCTTTGTGTACCGCACTTGAAAACAAAGCAGCTTCATTGGGCCAAAATTGAGCCTTCAAAAAAGCAACAAGCGTAAAGTCTTGTATACAACTTGCACCGCCTTGTGAAACATGACAAAAACTCCCCTTTTGTAAGTCAAAAATTGCACTTTGCTCGGCTTCTATGAGCGGTGTATAACCCAAGAGCATAAGGTACTGCGCCAAAAATTGAGTAGGAAAACTTCTTTCGGAAGCAGTAGTTTCTAAATGCACTAACTGATCGCGGATAAAATAAAAAAGCTGCGGATCTGCGCCCTGATAACGCAAGGTTTGCTGTAATACATCGGTCATGAAAAAGACCAACAATACCTTCTGAGGGCGCTCAAACAGTGCCTGAGGCGTCCAGGCGAAATCCAGTTGAGCAATGATGCCTAAGTCAGACTCCGGGCGCTTGAAATAACTGAACTCATACAAGCCTAATTGATTAAGCGCTTTGTGTTTCTTGAGCGCACCCTTGAACACAAAAGACTGAAAGCCACGTTCTAACGTATAAAACTGCAATACTATACTGCTCTCCGAGTAAGTTTGCTTATCGATGAGAATTCCGAGCTCCTTTGCTTTCAAAATCTATTTGCGTGTAGCCCTAAAGTCTATTTTGTAATAGAAAATCGGGAAGAAACCCAACTGCGTTTTCTCTGCAAAAGGCTCAAAATTTGGATCATTCATTTCCTGAGGGGTAAGTGCAGGCCTGTAAGCTAAAGTCAATAGATTTTGTGTGCCGAAAACATTGACCAAATCTAAACCGAATTCATGAGTTACACGGTCTGCATTTTTGCGCCAAGAAATTTTAAGGTCGGCACGGAAATAATCTCTAAACTGTCGCTCATTGAACATAGAATCCATGAAGATGATTTCTTTCATGTCGTTTGTCGCTTGAATGTCTACAAATCCATAGCGCTTACCACCAGCCGCAGTAACTTTACCGCCAATACCAATAATGCTGCGCTCTCCAACTTTGAATTCTTTTCCTCCTAGTAAATTCACTACATAAGATCCGTTATAGGAAGTATTGCGCCAAACGAGGTCAGAACCACGGTAGCGTGAGTCATAAACAGTTCCGGAGAACAAAAAGAAAAACGATTTATCAAAATACTTTTGAACCGTTAATTCTAAACCGTAATTATAACCGTCGCCTGTATTTTGAAGTTGATCCATAAACAAACGAGAGAAGCCGCTACCCACATTGATCATCGAGAAAGAAGAAGGAGCAACAGTGACCGGAATATTATAAAGGTATTGGTAGTAAGCTTCTGTTTTGATATTGAAGCCCTTATTAAAAGACTTTTCGTAACCAATCCCGGAGTGTGCACTGCGCGAGAAATCCATGTTCATATTGCTATTTTCATTAGAAACACCTGGGAGTACTTTATAAGCATATGTATAGTATGGTTGGATCATGCTATGCAAACCGCCGCCTGCAAAAATAGCTTGTCCTTTGTCCATTCGGTATTTCCAGCCCAAACGCGGCTCAAATGGGCTCACGCTGTTGGTGAGTGTAAAATACTGCGCGTGAACGCCAGCGGTAAAATCCATTTGATCAGAAATGCGCCATTTCCATTGCACAAACGGCTGAATAAGCGCTGCAGTTCCTTGGTAATTCCAACGCACTTCATAGTTATCGGGCTCATCGAGGTCATACAAACAAGAATCGAGGAAATTCATTGAAATCAGGTCAAAACTCAAACCAGCCTTCAATAAATGTTGCTTATTGAATTTGTGATTGATGGCAGTATAGCCACTGATTTTTTGCACCTGAAAAGCATAGGCCATCATTGGGTAAAGCGTATCAAAAACAATCTCGTTTAATAATGTATCTAACTTTCTATCTCTTAAATAATTGTGATTTGTTCTTTGCACTTCTTGACTGTAGGCCAAAGTAGAAGAGATGAATGTTTTCTCACTTAAGCTCTTCTTGTAATTCAAGCCTGACGTGATCATGCTGGTACCGAAATATTGGTCGCGATCTCCCTCGCCATAAAGGTCTTCGGTATATTCTTTGAAACCAGAAATTTCTATGGCGATATCTGAGCTGCCACCCATGCCAAAGAACGAAAGTTGGCCACCATTTTTGAGTACCCAATTGAATTTAAACGCGCCGTCAAAATACTTTGGAATGGCATCAGTACCCAAATTGATATTCAATTGCTGAAAAATAGTTAAGGTAGAATAACGACCCATGACCAAATAACTCGACTTGCTGTTTTTACCCAATGGGCCCTCAGCTAAAAACTCGGTACCGAGCAAACCGAACTGCCCTGTGAATTCATGTTGGTTGTTGTTACCATTTCTCAATTTGAGGTCAAAAACTCCTGACAAACTATTTCCGTATTCTGCAGGAAAGGCGCTCATGAAGAAGTCTGAGTTGCCTAAGATTTTGTTGTTCAAGAGCGAAACAGGACCACCTGAAGTTCCTGAAATGGCAAAGTGATTCGGGTTGGGAATGTCAATACCTTCTACGCGGTAAATAACGCCAAGTGGCGAGTTACCACGCACTACAATATCGTTTCGAGAATCGTCGGCACCATTGACACCTGCAAAGTTGGAAGCCATGCGCGCAGGGTCCATGCGCGAACCCGGATAACGGTTGGTTTCTTCTACGCTAAATTGTTGTGCTGAAAGCACCGCCATTTCATTGAGGACCTCTCCCTGCTTGCGGCCCACCACGCGGACGTCTTGTTGCTGAGAGACTTTTTCTTGCAAAGGAATTTGAACAATGAGTTCTCTTCCTGAGGTCACCTCTACGGTAAGCGTTCTGAGGTCATAGAACGGCGCTGATGCATTGAGTTGGTGTTTGCCCACAGGGACTTTTAAAATGGAAAAAGTACCGTCGGTACCTGCTGCAGCCATATATTTCTGGCCATCTACCTCAATAAGAACCTTTGCACCGGTTAATGGAAAATTTGTTTCACTATCAAAAACGGTTCCGCGCACAGTTTGCGTTGGTAATTGTGCAAAAACGAGCAATTGAATGCAAGAAAAAAGCAATAGTAGTTGTAGTTTCATGGTTAGCAATTTGAAAACGAATATAAAAAAAATTGACCAAACTGATGCGCTGACAAGTTTTGCATGGTTTTTGTCTATTGGCGGTTTATCATTAACTTTAGAAAAAAATTACATGAAAACTATCGCTCTATTTACGATGCTTGTTGTGGCTCAATTGAGTTTTGCACAAAAAGCGACCCTCACTTGGTACACCGACATGAACGAAGCTACGGCTATCGCGAAGAAAGAAAACAAACCAATGATGTTGTTCTTTACCGGTTCAGATTGGTGTGGTTGGTGTAAACGATTGCAAAAAGAAGTCTTTAATACGCCAGAATTTCAGGCATGGGCCAAAGAAAACGTAATTTTAGTTGAACTCGATTTTCCAAGTGCCGCTGTACCACAAACCGAAGCCATCAAAACTCAAAACCGCGCGCTCCAGCAACAATTTGCCGTTCGAGGCTACCCTACTTGTTGGTTCGTTAAGCCAGAAAAACTCAGCGACGGCAAAACCAATTTAGTTCAAATTGGATCTAAAGGTTACGAAGCTGGCGGGCCAGTCAATTGGACCACAGGAGCAGGAATGCTCTTAAAAGGAAACTAAAATCAAGCGTATTAAACGAATTTCAGATCTGAAAATTCGTCGTAATTAAAACCCCTGGATGCCAAGAAGCGAAACAGCTTTTGCTTGCGCATCCAGGGGTCTTTTTCTTTAGCCAATTCTTGCCATTTTCGAGTAGCCACTTCTTGTAGGATGCCTAAATAATCCTCCTCTTCGTACATTTTAGCTATGGCCTGTGTGATTAATTCGCGATCCAAGCGCTTGAGCTGCAAACCCTGCTTGATTTTATTGACGCCCCAATGCTTGATACGCAACTTGCCAATAGCATAGGCCTTTGCAAAGCGTTCATCATCGAGAAATTTGTTATCTAGGAGCGAATTAAGCACTTGTAGGATTTCACCATCCTCGGCGCCCATGCGCTTGAGTTTTTCTATGACTTCAAAACTACAGCGCTCCTGATAAGCACAAAATGCCTCAGATTTCTGAAGCATTTGTGTAAGGTCATAGGCACGAGGCGCCGACATTTAAAGCGGTATTTCGTTGTTCTCTTTGTCGACGAAAGTGTACTGCAATAAGTGATTGGCTGTTACCCCACGAACGGGAATCCAGGTTTTGAATTTGAAGAACCACTGCAACTGTCGACTCCAAAGACCATTCTTGAAAAAAGCCTCTAGATAAGGATGCACAAGTAGGGTGATGCCGCGCATACCGCGGTCATTGAGCAAGTAAGCTAAGTTGTTTTCGATTTCTTCTGCAAACAGAATACTGGCCTGGACCTCGCCGCTGCCGTTACAAGTAGGGCAGGTTTCGTGCGTTTGGATATCGGTTTCTGGGCGAACGCGTTGGCGGGTGATCTCGATGATGCCAAATTTAGAAGGCGGAATCATGTTGTGCTTGGCACGGTCTGATTTCATGAATTCCTTCATTTTGTCAAAGAGGATCTTGTTGTTTTCGCGCTCATGCATGTCGATGAAATCGACGCAAATGATGCCACCCATGTCTCGGAGTTGTAAGACGCGAGCAACTTCTTCGGCTGCTTCAATGTTTGTGGCGAGGGCGTTGGATTCCTGCCCATCGGCACCTTTGCGGTTACCGCTATTGACGTCGATAACGTGCATAGCTTCGGTGTGCTCAATAATGAGGTAGCCTCCGCTCGGCAACGGAACTTTTTTACCGAATAATGTTTTGATTTGCTTATTGATGCCAAAACGTTCAAAAATACCAATGCGGTTGTCATAATGACGCACGATTTTTTCACGGCCTGGTGCAATTTCTGAAATGTAGTCCTTCATTTGAAGGGCCATGGTTTCATCGTTGACGTGTATATTGGTAAAGTTACCATTGAGCAAATCGCGCAAAATGGAATTGGTGGTATTGAGTTCTCCGAGCACGCGTCTTGGTGGTTGAGCACCTTTGAGGTTGGCGTGGAGGGTGCGCCATTTTTCGAGTAGGTTATTGAGATCAGCCTCTAAGTCGGCGGTCGATTTGTTCTCAGCTACAGTACGAATAATGACACCAAAATTCTTGGGCTTGATGCGGTCCATGAGTTCTTTCAAACGCTCCTTTTCGGAACTGTCTTTGATTTTTTGACTCACAGAAATTTTCTCTGAAAAGGGTACGAGTACTAGATAGCGGCCGGCGAGCGTTACTTCTGAGCTCAGGCGCGGGCCTTTTTGGGAAATGGGTTCTTTGGCCACCTGAACAAGGATGGCTTGGGAAGAAGACAGCGTATTGGATACCTTGCCTTCTTTTGAGATTTCTTTTTCTAGTTTGAAGTATTGGAGGTCTGCAACATTTTGCTTTCCGCTGATGCTTTCTTTTACGTATTTTGAGAAAGATACGTATTGTGGGCCGAGGTCGTGGTAATGTAAAAAGGCGTCTTTTTCATATCCGACATCAACAAAAGCCGCGTTGAGGCCATTGGCAACACGACGTACCCGTCCGAGATAGATGTCGCCTACGGAGAAGTCTGTGTTGCCGCGGTCTTCGTGCAACTCAATTAACTTCCCGTCGCGCAGCAATGCTATCCAGACGCCGTTTGAACGGGCGTCTACAACGAGTTCTAAATTCACTTGAAATTGTTTATAGGTGAAACAATGAAAGCTCAAAGAAATATCAATGAGCTCTCTATGCGTTTACATGAAAGAAAGAAGGCTTATTTCTTCTTCTTGTGGCGATTTTTTCTTAGTCTTTTTTTACGCTTGTGCGTCGCCATTTTATGTCTTTTTCTTTTTTTACCGCTTGGCATAATGAGAAGGTTATATGTTTAGTACTTTGTTACAAATAAAAATGCACCCCCGTTAAGGGAGTGCAAAGGTAATACAAATTTCAGAAAAAAAGAAAACTTATTTTACTTTAACCTTGTTCTTCACCTCGTCTACAAAGGTTTTAGAAGGCTTGAAAGATGGAATGTTGTGTGCTGGAATAATGATGGTTGTGTTCTTAGAGATGTTGCGTCCTGTTTTTTGAGCGCGCTCTTTGACCACAAAACTACCGAACCCACGTAAGTAAACGTTTTTTCCGTCTGCCATAGAAGCTTTGATGTTGTTCATAAAAGCTTCTACTGCACGAAGTGCTTCTGCTCTTTCCAATCCGGTTTCTTCTGCAATATTTGCAACGATATCCGCTTTTGTCATATCTCTGAGTTAATTGATTAGGTGATTAATTGCGGGGGCAAAAATACTCCACAGAAAGTATATATGTGTAATTTTCCGACAAAATTTGTAAAATAAATTATGCAGGTACTGCGACAAGCACTTCAAGACTGGTATAAAGCGCAGCACAGAGACTTGCCTTGGCGGCATACCCAAGACCCTTATTTCATTTGGTTGAGCGAAATAATTTTGCAGCAAACCCGCGTAGAACAAGGCTTACCGTATTATCAAAAATTCACAACAGCTTTTCCTACGGTACAAGACTTAGCAAATGCTTCACAACAAGAAGTGCTGAATTTGTGGCAGGGTTTAGGTTACTACAGTAGAGGACGCAATTTACATGCAACGGCCCAGCAAATTACCCATGAACACAATGGTGTATTCCCAAAGACCTATCCAACTTTATTAAAGCTGAAAGGCGTCGGGCCTTACACGGCAGCGGCAATTGCTTCGTTTGCCTACAATTTGCCTCATGCAGTTGTGGATGGCAATGTCTTTCGGGTCTTGAGTCGGTATTTTGGCATAGACTTAGCGATCAACTCACCAGAGGGAAAACGCCAATTTGAAGCACTAGCCGGCGAGCTGTTGGACCAATACAACCCAGCGCTACACAACCAAGCTATCATGGAATTCGGAGCGCTGCAGTGCAAACCCGTTTCGCCAAATTGTGCAGTTTGTCCGGTCCAAGAATCCTGCATGGCCTTGCTTTCAAATAAAGTTGCTCAACTTCCGATCAAACTTAAAAAAGTCAAGGTCAGGAAGCGGTTTTTTGTCTATCATATCCTTGTGAATGCGCAACAGGAACTGGCATTTACTCAAAGAGGACCAAAAGATATTTGGGAAGGTTTGTTTGAATTTCCACTCGTAGAGTTTGACAATTCAGAGACCATGCATGCCTATTTAGAAGATAAACTTGTTATTGGAGCGAAGTATCAGCATGTCTTGACGCATCAAAGAATAGAAGCTTATTTCATCAAGACCTCAACGAAAGACAGCGCCAAGGAAAATTATTTAATGCTCGATTTAAAAGCGTTGACCGACCATCCGATACCGCGTTTGATCGACAAATTCCTGATTGCACATAGCAGCGAATTATTTTAGAGTAGGCAGCTTCATTCTTTTTAACTTTGTACAAAATCAACAAGATGTTAGTTCTAACTAAAAAATCAAAAAACACTCCGAGTGCAGTAGTCCGTTTTGTCGCGAAAACCGACGGCGGCAAAGATTTCGATTATTTCAAGACCCAAGAAGGCTTTGCTTTTGAAATTCAGGAAGGTCAAGATTTAGAACAAATTCGCATTCACGCCCATACAATTGAAAAACATTTACACGGCGCACAACAGTCGCTTTTACTCGAAAACGGAACCCCTGATGAAGCGTATGCTTTGCTAGAAGGTCTTTTGCTTTCGAGTTACCGCTTTACCCAACATTTCAGCAAGCCTGAGACCGCCAAATTCACTGAAGTAGTGATCAAAGCAAATGTGAGCGCAGCACAAATCACCGAACTCCAACACATGGCCAAAGCGGTGTTTAAAGCGCGTGATCTCGTCAACACACCCGTATCACACCTCAATGCCGAGCAACTTGCGCAAGCAGTTGTCGAAATGGGTAAGGAAGCAAACTTTGAAGTCAAAGTGCTCGAAGAAACACAAATTGAAACGCTGAAAATGGGTGGCTTACTTGCTGTCAATAAAGGCTCCATTGACCCACCAACATTCACAATTGCCGAATACAAACCAAAAAATGCCAAGAATAAACAACCAATTGTCTTGGTCGGAAAAGGCGTTGTTTACGATACTGGAGGCCTCAGCTTAAAGCCAACTCCAGGCAGTATGGACACCATGAAAGGCGATATGGCGGGTGCGGCCACCATGGCAGCTGTCGTTTATTTAGCCGCTTTGCAAAAATTACCCGTGCATATTGTAGCACTTTTACCCGCCACAGATAACCGCCCAGGCGGCAATGCTTATGCGCCTGGCGATGTCATTACTATGTTTGACGGCACCACAGTTGAGGTGCTCAATACCGACGCAGAAGGCCGCATGATTTTAGCAGACGCGTTGGCTTACTCCAAAAAGTACAAGCCTGCACTCGTCATTGACGCCGCTACACTCACTGGTGCGGCCCTTCGTGCAATTGGCACAGAAGCGAGTATCATTATGGGGAATGCTGCAGACAGCATCTTTGCAAACCTCGAACAAAGCGCTAATGCTGTTCATGAGCGCGTAGTGCGTTTTCCTTTCTGGGACGACTACAAAAAACACATGAAATCCAAAATTGCCGACCTTAAAAATATTGGTGGGCCAAACGCCGGCATGATTTCAGCCGGAAAATTCCTAGAGCATTTCGTGGAAGCACCATATATCCACATGGATATCGCAGGGCCAGCCTGGCTAGATGCTCCTGAAAACTACAAAGGCGAGGGCGGAACAGGTGCCGGCATCCGTTTGCTTTACCACTTTCTTAAAACGAACAACATTTAATGGAAAAAGAAACCAAAGATAAAGAGGTAAAGGACAAAGAACAGTCCAACAAAACCCTGATCAAAGTCGGAATAACGCTAGGCGATATCAATGGTGTTGGACCTGAAATCATCGTGAAAGCCCTACATGACAACCGTATTTTAACAGATATCATCCCCGTTGTTTACGGCTCCAATAAAGTCATTTCGCACTACAAAAAACAACTCAATTTGAATGAGTTCAGTTATGCTACATGTAAGAGCGCTGCTGAAATCAACTCCAAAAAAGTCAATATCATCAATGTTTGGCAAGAGGAAGTGCAAGTTGAGCCCGGCATTTCTAATGCCGATGGAGGTAAATACGCGCTTTTATCCCTTGAGGCAGCGACCAAAGACCTCGCTGAGGGCAAAATTGATGTGCTCGTGACCGCTCCTTTCTCCAAAGAAAATGTAGCCAAAGCGGGTTTCAACTTTCCTGGCCACACCGAATACCTCGCCGAGATGTCTGGCGCTAAAGAAGCACTCATGGTGCTTGTGTCAGGCAATTTGCGCGTCGCACTGGTCACTACCCATATTCCGATCAAAGAAATCTCGAGCAAACTCCAAAAAGACCTCATCGTTGCCAAAATTGAAGCCTTCGAGCAAAGTCTCAAAAAAGATTTCGGACTCATCAGGCCTAGAATAGCTGTATTCGGACTCAATCCACACGCCGGTGAAAACGGCAAAATTGGTGAGGAAGAACAACAAACCATTATTCCAGCCATACAAGCTGCGAAACAAAAAGGTGTTTTGGCATTTGGTCCCTACCCTGCCGATGGTTTCTTTGGTTCTCCGCTGCGTCAACAATTTGATGGCGTTTTAGCCATGTATCACGATCAAGGATTGGCTGCATTTAAAGCATTGTGTTTTGACGACGGCGTGAACTTCACAGCTGGCCTACCTATAGTGCGTACAAGCCCAGACCACGGTACTGCTTTTGACATCGCTGGCAAAATGCTCGCCGACGAACAAAGCCTGCGCAGTGCCATCTTTTTGGCCGTTGATATATACCGAAAAAGAAAGGTTTTTAAGGAAATGCATGCCAACCCGTTGGCAATTTCCAAGGACGAAAAAGGGAAGAAGGAACAAGAACGTGCCGACTGATTTTAAAAATCCAAAATAAATCCTTAATTTTGCCCTTTCGTTTTCGTCAGTGAAGTATTCATCATGAAAAGTCCATTCGCCATACCCTTTGTAGGCTTAAAGCTAGGGCTCCACGAGTTTGAATTCGACATTGACAAATCGTTCTTTGAATCGTTGCCTTACTCGCTCATCGAAAACGGTCGGCTCACTGCCTACCTCGAGTTAGAAAAGAAAGAAACCATGCTCATCGCCAACTTAGGCGTCGTTGGTTTCATTTTTACTGATTGTGACCGCTGTACAGAACCACTTACAGAAGAAATCGACGGAGAATTCACCCTCTACTACACATTTGGAGAAGAAGAATCTGAAGACGAAAACCTCATTGTAATTGCGCCTGAAAGCTATCAAATAGATCTTACTCAGCCTTTGTATGAGCTTATAACACTTTCTTTACCTGCCAAAATGGTACACGAAGAAGGCGAATGCAACGAAGAAATGGTGGCATTGATCAACAAATACCAACAACCTTCTTCCGATTCAAAACCCGATGAAGACGACATAGACCCTCGCTGGTCTGCACTTAAGAATTTAAATTAAATTGATATAAATTAACAAAAATGGCGCATCCTAAACGCAGAATATCGACCACACGTCGTGACAAACGTAGAACACACAAGAAAGCGACTGCTAGCAACGTAGCTACTTGCCCTACAACAGGACAACCACACTTGTTTCACCATGCACACTGGCATGAAGGCAAACTTTACTACAAAGGAAAAGTTGTAGCTGAGAAAACCACTGACTCCTTAGAGGAGGCTCAGTAAGCTCTAATTTTCTCCCATGAAGATTGGGCTTGATGTCTCCGGTGGCGATTTCGCTCCGCAAGCGACAATTGATGGTGCATTGTTAGCCAAACAAGAGTTGGGTAACGATGTCACTATTGTATTGTTTGGTGACGAGCTCGTGATTCAAAAAGAACTCGCGAGCCGCGCGCAAAGCGCAGCATTATTTGAAATTGTACACGCGCCCGAGGTCATTACCTACCACGACCACCCTACCCGAGCACTTCCCAAAAAACCAAATAGTTCTATCGCTGTTGGATTCGAGATGCTTGCCAAAGGGCTCATCGATGTTTTTGCGAGCAACGGAAATACAGGTGCCATGCTCGTAGGTTCAATGTACAAACTCAACACCATACCTGGTGTCATTCGTCCTTGTATCACCTCTACCCTACCGACCATTAACGGGGGCAAATCACTTCTACTTGACGTCGGATCAAACGCCGACTGCAAATCAGATGTGCTTTATCAATTTGCAGTTCTTGGTTCGGTTTACGCAGCTAATGTACTAGGGATAGAAAATCCTAAAATTGCATTGCTGAATATTGGCGAAGAAGACTCCAAAGGAAATCTCCTCTCCATTGCTACTTACAAACTCCTGTCAGAATCTGACGAACTCAACTTTACAGGTAACATTGAAGGTCGAGACCTCTTCACCGGGGTGGCTGATGTAATTGTCTGCGACGGTTTTACAGGAAATATCGTGCTCAAAGAGGCAGAGGGCATCTTTACTTTAATGAAACAACGCGGCATCAAAGACGAATATTTTGACCGCTTTAACTATGAAAACTACGGAGGCACTCCAATTCTAGGCGTAAAAGGCAACGCCATTATTGGGCACGGCATCTCCAACGATATCGCTGTAAAAAACATGTTGCTACACGCACATGAAGTAGTCAGTTCAGGACTCACAGAAAAAATTAACGAAGCATTTAACTAACATGGGTAAAATAACCGCTGCTATTACCGCTGTTCAGGGCTATGTACCCGAACACATCCTTTCAAACGAAGATTTAGCCAAGTTGGTGGACACCTCGGACGAATGGATTACATCGCGCACAGGAATCAAAGAACGTCGCATCATGAAAGATGGCGCTAGTTCTGATATGGCCGCTGCTGCAGTCAAAGCTTTGCTTGAGAAAAAAGGCATTGATCCGCTAGAAATTGAATTGGTCATTGTTGGCACGGTTACGCCAGATCACCCCTTTCCAAGTACAGCCAATATTGTCTGTGACAAAGTAGGCATGAAAAACGCGTGGAGTTACGATGTCAATGCAGCGTGTTCTGGTTTTTTGTATGCACTTTCTACTGGATCTCAATTCATTGAGTCGGGTAAACACAAAAAGGTAATCGTTATTGGCGTTGACAAAATGACCTCCATCATCGACTACCAAGACCGCACTACATGTGTCATATTTGGCGACGGCGCAGGTGCCGTATTACTCGAGCCAAACGAAGAAGGCAATGGTGTCATGGACTTCATCTTGCGCAGCGATGGTGCAGGCCGACAATATTTGCAACAACCTGCCGGTGGCTCGGCTATGCCAGCTTCAGTAGAAACCGTTGAAAACCGCATGCATTATGTCAAGCAAGAAGGTCAGGCTGTTTTCAAATTTGCAGTAACAAATATGGCAGATGTTTCTGCTGAAATCATGGAGCGCAACAACTTGTCTAGCGACGACGTTAGTTGGTTGGTTCCTCACCAAGCCAATCTGCGCATCATCGATGCAACTGCCAACCGTATGGGCTTGACCAAAGAGAAGGTCATGATCAATATACAGCGCTATGGCAACACTACTGCAGGCACTTTACCACTTTGCTTATGGGATTACGAAAGTCAGCTCAAAAAAGGCGACGTACTCATCCTATCTGCATTTGGCGGCGGCTTTACCTGGGGTGCTATTTACCTCAAGTGGGCCTACAATTCATAATTAAATTAACTTTGAAAAAAATTATACCATGAATTTAGAAGAAATCAAAGACCTCATCAAATTGGTGTCCAAATCCGGACTCGGCAAAGTTGAAATCGAAAGAGAAGGTTTTCGCATTTCCATCAAAGGAAGTCAGTCTGAGCCAATCATGTACCAGGCGGCTCCTATGGTTGCAGCGCCTGTAGCTGCTGCACCTGCTGCTGTGCCAGCTGCTGCACCTGCTCCTACGGTCAGCACAGATAACAATTCCGCAGACGACAGCAAATACATCACCATTAAATCGCCAATGATCGGCACGTTTTATCGCACGCCAGGTCCAGACAAGGACGCTTTTGTTAATGTTGGAGATACCATCCAAAGCGGAGATAAAGTTTGCATCATTGAAGCCATGAAAACTTTCAACGAAATTGAAGCAGAAATCTCTGGTAAAATTGTTAAAGTACTTGTAGACAACGCTAGTCCTGTGGACTACGATCAGCCATTATTCTTGGTAGATCCAGCATAAAAACCAAAACATGTTTAAAAAAATATTGATTGCCAATCGCGGCGAAATTGCGCTGCGCGTGATTCGCACCTGTAAAGAAATGGGCATCAAGACGGTGGCCGTTTATTCTACCGCCGACAAAGACAGCCTACCTGTGCGCTTCGCAGATGAAGCCGTTTGTATTGGACCGCCGACAAGCGCACTGTCTTATTTGAGCATTCCCAACATTATTGCTGCAGCAGAAATCACCAATGCAGATGCCATCCATCCAGGTTATGGGTTTTTATCTGAAAACGAAAAATTCTCTAAAGTTTGTCAGGAACACGGCATCAAATTCATTGGTGCACTGCCTGAACAAATTGCCGGAATGGGTGACAAAGCTACAGCAAAAGCGACCATGATTGCAGCTGGAGTGCCATGCATTCCGGGTTCAGCAGGTTTGCTCAAAGATCTAGACGATGCCTTTGCAACGGCAGAAGTCGTCAAATACCCAGTTATCTTGAAAGCTACTGCAGGTGGTGGTGGAAAAGGCATGCGTATCGTCTGGAAGAAAGATGAAATGGAAGCAGCCTGGGATTCCGCTCGCCAAGAAGCCGGTGCGGCTTTTGGCAACGATGGCATTTACATGGAGAAATTCATCGAAGAGCCCCGCCATATCGAAATCCAGATTGCTGGTGACCAATACGGCAATGCTTGTCACCTCTCCGAGCGCGACTGCTCTATTCAAAGACGCCATCAAAAGCTTGTCGAAGAAACACCTTCGCCATTCATGACCGACGAACTCCGCGAAAGAATGGGAGCCGCTGCCATCAAAGCTGCTAAAGCCGTGCGTTACGAAGGCGTTGGAACCGTTGAGTTTTTGGTCGACAAAAATCGCGACTTCTACTTTATGGAGATGAACACACGCATCCAAGTAGAGCATACCATTACAGAAGAAGTCATCAATTTTGACCTCATTAAAGAGCAAATCAAAATTGCTGCTGGGGAAAAAATCTCCGGTAAAAATTACTACCCAACCATGCACGCAATCCAGTGTCGCATCAATGCCGAAGACCCATATGCTGATTTTCGTCCAAGTCCGGGGAAAATTACAGATTACCATTGCCCTGGCGGCCATGGTGTTCGCATAGATGCACATGTTTATGCGGGGTATTCTATTCCTCCATATTACGATTCCATGATTTCTAAACTGATCGTAGTTGCTCAAACACGTGACGAAGCCATCTTGAAAATGAAGCGTGCGCTGAGCGAATACGTGATTGGGGGCGTAAAAACAACCATTCCCTTCCATCAAAAACTCATGGAAAATCCCGACTTCAATGCGGGTAACTTTACCACGAAGTTCATGGATACTTTCGAATTTTAAATCAAGGCTTCTTCGGAAGCCTTTTTTATTTCTTCAAAAGGCAACGCATTAGTTGGTAATTCGTTATGATATTGCTAAATTTAGCAAGCTAAAACGAAACTAACGAAACACTACTACTCAAAAATGCGCTACATCGCCTTTATTGGGCTTTTGCTTGCCTTGGTTTTTCAGTCTCAGGCTCAGTACTGTACACCTGCCACGAGCACAACCGCCATTACACCAACAAGTACCGTTCAAAACACGGCTACTTTCCCTGCAGGTACTGCGCCTGTTTTTACTTTTACAGGTACAGCTGGCTGCACCTATACATTCACTACTTGTGGGCTCAGTTCAGTCGATACCTATCTGCGTATATACAATTCTTCCATTACCCTTGTGCAAGGCTGGGACGACCAATGTGGTCTGCAAACAAACGCCGTCTGGACCTGCCCTGCCACGGGCTCATACAGCATTCAACTTTCCCAGTTTGTATGTAGCCCACTTTTTGGAGCAGCCACAATGGCCTACTCCGTTAGCTGCCCCACGCCACCATGTAGCAACCCTGTTGTAAATGCTGGGTCAGATGTCATCATTTGCGAAGGAGCAAGCGGCCAATTAAGCGGTACAGTTACAGCCGGAACAGGTGGCACCACCGGCGGAAGCGGCGGTGTCATGACTGTCACAATCAATAGCTCTGGTTGGCTAGACATGGTTTCTTGGACACTCACAAATGCTGGTGGTACACAAGTTGGATCAGGTGGCCCCTACGCTTTTGGATCTTCAAATACGGTGACCATCGCAAGCCCCGGAACAGGGCCTTATAGTTTCTATCTAGAAACACTCGGCGTTATTTGCGACAACACCGCTAACTACACTATTACTTGCAACGGAACCAGCGTGGCAACAGGAGCCGTTGGGCCTTGTAACTCTACTACAATTTCAGTTGCTAACTGTAGTTCAACTGGTGGAACAAGCACTGCGCCAATCACCTATACTTGGAGCCCCCCAACTGGATTGAGTTCTACTACTATATTGAACCCAACAGCGAGTCCTACCACAACCACAACCTATACACTCACCGCAACGCAAGGAACTTGCACAGGACAAGACCAAGTCACCGTTTACGTCAATCCATTACCGACCGTAAATGCTGGTCCGGATGTCTCTATTTGCGGAACACAAGCATCTACGGTTTTGACCGGTACAGCTACCGCAAGTGGCGGATTTACCGGAGATATCACCGTCAATCTTTTCAGCGGGAGTAATTTGGACGAAACCACCTGGACCATGACCAATTCAGTTGGTACAATTCTTGCCTCTGGAGGGCCATATGCTGCAGGATCAAACAACACCGTTACCATCAGCAACCCGACCAATCCGCCTTTCACCTTCAACCTAGAAACGCAGGGGCCATCTAATTCCAATGTGGCCGGATACAACATTCTTTGCGGAGGGCTTACCGGCACCTCCGTAAGCGGTGGAATTGCCATTTTAACCGGAGGGCAAACCATCGCTGTTCCTATAGCGGGTTGTGCTGGAACGGTTACACCAACCGTTACTTGGAGCCCAGCAGCCACCTTGTCTAGCACCAACACACTCACCACTACAGCGAGTCCTACAACTACAACAACCTATACACTCACCGCAACAGCCAACGGCTGTAGCAATCAAGATCAAGTAACAGTTACCATTGCAACACCGCCTACAGTAGCGGTCAACAATGCCACCATCTGCTCTGGACAAACCGCTACACTAACTGCTACACCAAATACTGCGGGCGGAACCTATCTTTGGTCTCCTGGCGGACAAACGAGTAGCAGCATTACCGTTTCGCCAACTGCCACCACAAATTACAGTGTTGTATATACTCTTAATGGCTGTAGTTCGGCAAGTGCCACCGGAACCGTCACTGTTGCGCCAAGCCCTACGGTTAGTGTTGCACCTGTAACTTTTTGCCCTGGCGCTTCAGTCACACTTACTGCCACTGCAACGCCAACAGGCGGAACGTTCAACTGGAATCCCGGAGGGCAAACGACCAACAGTATTACCGTCACACCCACTGCAACTACCAATTATACCGTAAGCTATACAGTCCCTGGTTGTCCCGCTGGAACGGCAACTGGAACGGCAACATTAGCAAATACCTTAGATTGGGCAAACGTACAATGGCCAGGTACCTCAAGCATTTGTGTGGGTCAGTCTTTGAATATCTTCGGACAGGTTTTTGAATCAGGTCTAACCAATCCGACTGGTCAGGCTGCCGGAATAACTGTCTCCTATGGCGTTTCCACGACCAACACCAATCCTGCCACATGGCCTACAAGCGCTTGGTCTGCAGCAACCTACAACCCTTTCTCTTCTGTCAATCCAAATAACGACGAATACTCTGGAACATTAACAGGCTTGACACCAGGTACTTATTACTATGCTTTTAGTTACACCTACAATGGCTGCACTGTTTACGGTGGCTTTAATCCGGGTGGTGGTGGATTCTGGAATGGTACAAGTAATGTCAATGGTACCGTCATCGTTGCGCCAAACATTACCCCAACATTCAGCCCTATTGCTGCAATTTGTTCAGGTGCTGCCCTCTCGCCACTTCCTACGAGCTCCAACAACGGTATCGCCGGAACTTGGGCACCCGCCTTAAACAATTCACAAACCACAACCTATACATTTACGCCTAATGTTGGCGTATGTGCAACTACCGCCACCACAACAATTGTAGTCAATGCGCTACCAACAGCAGCAATTACAAATAACAGTAACGCTACGCAATTAACCTGTAATTTACCCAGCATATCCTTAACAGGTACAGGAGGCGGTTCTTACTCTTGGAGCAACGGAACAGCCGTCATTGGGGGGCTTGCCACGCAAACAATAACAAATCCCGGATCTTATGTGCTAACCGTGACCAATGCTTCAGGATGTACGGCAACAAGCAACATCACCATCACGCAGAATATCACCCCTCCAAGTGCTGCTGTCTCTAGTACCTCAAGTGTTTTGAATTGTACCACCACATCGATCACATTAACAGCAACAGGCGGCGGTACTTACTCTTGGAGCAACGGCACTAGCGTGGTCGGGACCAGCGCCTCTTTAACAGTGAGCAACCCGGGTACCTATACCGTAACGGTCACCGCAGCAAATGGCTGTACAGCCACTGCAAGTCAAATCATTACGCAAAACATTACGCCGCCGGTTATTCAGATGAACAACCAGCAAAATACAACGATACTAACATGTGCTGTAACGACAATCGATCTGACTGCCTCAGGTGCTGCAAGCTATTCATGGAGCAATGGCACTGCAATTGTTTCATCAAGCTCAGCGCTCTCGATAACAATTCCTGGGTCTTATACCCTGACCGCAACCGCTGCCAACGGATGTAGTGCAACGAGCACTGTAGTGATTACCGAAAATACAACAGCGCCTGTTGTTTCAATCAGTTCCTCAAATGGGTCTACCTTGACCTGTTTGGTGTCTTCAATCACCCTAACAGCGACTGGAGGAACCACCTACGAATGGGAGAGCAACGGAAATATACTAGGGAATAGCCCAACACTTTCGGTAAATACACAAGGCGTATACAGTGTCTTGGCAACCAATAGCAATGGATGTACCAACACAGCAAATTTTACCATACTTTTAGATAATACCCCGCCAACTGCAACAATCACATCGAGCGTGGCAAGTAACCAATTGAATTGTAACATCACAAATCTAACACTCACCGCAAGTGGAGGTGGAACTTACAATTGGACACAAGGCAGCAGCAATTTGGGCTCAAATACAGCCATCAGTATCAATACACCAGGCACTTATATAGTTACGGTGACTTCTCCTAATGGTTGTACTGCAATTAGTTCAGTGAACGTTACTCAAAATATTCAAAATCCAACGGCAGTAATTACCAACACTCCAAATACCAATACCTTGACTTGCGCAACCACCAACATCGCATTAACAGCCAGCGGTGGCGGCACTTACGTTTGGAGTAACGGCACCACCAATTTAGGCACAACAGCTGCTATCAATGTTACTGCTCCGGGCGTTTATACCGTTACTGTTACGGGTGCTAATGGCTGTAGCAGTACAGCACTAGCAACAATACTTCAGGACCTAACCGCCCCAACTGCTACACTTACAAATAACTCCAACACCACAACACTTACTTGCAGCCAGACAAGCATTTCACTTACTGCCTCTGGAGGTACTGCTTATTCTTGGAGCAATGGAACTAGTATTGTAGGAACCTCAGCTAATTTAAGTGTCAATTTGCCAGGAACCTATACCGTCACGGTTACAGGAGCTAATGGCTGTACAACTACACAAACCATCACCATTACACAAACAACGGCAGCGCCTATCGTTTCTATTGCGAATGCGCCTAATGCCAGTGAACTCACTTGTAGCCTGAGCTCCATCGCCCTAACGGCCACAGGCGGCGCAACTTATTCTTGGTCTAACGGCACCACCGTTCTTGGTACATCCGCCACATTGAATGTCACCAATCCAGGCACTTATACCGTAACCGCAACCGGAGCTAACGGTTGTAGTACGACAGCAAGTACAGTCATTACACAAAACATTACTGCGCCAACTGCGCTTATTACTTCAAACCCGAATACAACCATGTTGTCATGCACGAACAGCGCTATTTCTCTTACTGCAACGGGAGGCATTGCTTACGCCTGGAGTAATGGCAGTACTTCTCTTGGAACAAACGCTAGCATTAGTATCTCAACACCTGGAACCTATACCGTCACCGTCACTGCAGCCAATGGCTGCACCTCGACCGCTTCTACAACCATCACCCAAAACAACCAAGCGCCAACGGTAAGTATTGCAGCAACAGCAAACGGCGTGCTCACTTGCAGCACCACAACAATAACCTTAACTGGAAGTTCCTCTACCGGAACAGGAACCGCAACCTGGTTAAACGGAGCTACGGTTTTGAGTACTGGCCCAATTTCAGGAACCGGAAATGTCGCTAACTACGTCGTGAGTTCACCAGGCACCTACACATTAAATATCCTAGAAGCTAACGGGTGTCTTGGAACGACCAATTATATTGTGACACAGAATATAACTGTTCCGCTTGCTTCAATTACCAACAATAGCAATACCGCAATACTCACTTGTGCACAAACTACCATCTCCTTAACAGGAACAGGAGGCGCCAGCTATACTTGGAGTAACGGAACTGCAACGCTTAGCAATGTTGCGGGCTTTAGCCCAAGTTCACCAGGTACTTACACGCTAACGGCAACAGGTTCAAACGGCTGTCAAGACACCGAGCAAATCATCATTACTCAAAACATTACTGCGCCTACAGCTGCCATAACCAATAATACCAACGCTACGCAGTTAACCTGCACCCTGACAAGCATCTCTCTCACCGCAACGGGTGGTGGTACTTATTCGTGGTCTAACGGAACTACAGTTGTCGGGACAGCAGCTAACTTAACGGTTACTACTTCTGGCACTTATACCGTTACGGTAACATCGAGCACAAACGGATGCACAAGTACAAGCGCCACAGTGATTACACAAAACATCACACCGCCAACAGCCGGAATTTCTAGCTTACCCAACCCAGCTGTATTGACATGTACCAACACAAGCATTGCTTTAACAGCAACTGGTGGAGGCACCTATTCTTGGGCATCTGGATCAACAAACCTCGGAACTCAAGCCACAATTAACGTGACTTCGATTGGTACATATACAGTTACTGTTACCGGTACAAACGGTTGTACAGCAACTGCAAGTAACACCATTACTCAAAATATCGCGGCGCCAACTGTCACTATCACCAACGCACCTAATACTGGTGTACTCACCTGTACCAATACTACCATTAACCTGACAGCTACTGGAGGTGTTTCTTACAGTTGGTCTAACGGAACAGCAATTATTGGAACAGCTGCAACTTTAGCCGTTACTTCACCAGGTACCTACACTGTTACAGTAAGCGCTTCAAATGGCTGTACAGCAACTGCCAGCAGTATCATTACTCAAAACATTAGCACCCCTGTTGCAGGTATTTTCAACGCTTCTAATGCAACAGTTCTTACCTGTTCACAGACGAGCATTTCGGCAAACGCAAATGGCGGCAGCACTTATTCTTGGTCAAACGGCACGGCCAATGTTGGAAATACAGCTGCACTAACAATTACAGCACCTGGCACCTACACCGTAACTGCTACAGCTGCAAATGGCTGTACTGATACAGAAGTCATTACCATTACTCAAAATATTGCAGCACCAACCGCGGCTATTGCCAATGGCACGAATACAAGCATTCTAAATTGCAATACCGCTAGTATTTCACTAACAGCGAGCGGTGGAGTAACTTATTCTTGGTCTAACGGAACCAATATTGTTGGCAGTGCGGCCCAGTTGCAAGTTACTACAGCAGGCACTTACACCGTCACGGTTACAGGTGCAAATGGTTGTACAGATACAGAATCAATTAGCATCACCAGCCAAGCTAACACAAACCCAACATTTACTCAGATTGCTCCCATTTGTACAGGTGGGGCCATCAATTTACCAATAGCTTCTAACAACGGCGTTAATGGAACTTGGAGCCCGGCGCTAAATACCAATGCAACGACCACCTATACCTTCACCCCAAATGCAGGCGTTTGCGCCAATACAACTACCATGACAATTGTAGTGAATCCTTATCCAAACATTACTGCGCAAAACGACACAATTTGTTCCGGAACCAATGGTACCATTACTACGCAAATCAATTTGATGGGCGGAACATACACTTGGGTTAACAACACAAACACGCAAGCTAATTTGCTTGCTTCTCCTAATGTCACTAGCACCTACACCGTCATCTATAACTTGGCCGGTTGTACCGATACAGCTACGGCTCAAATGGTTGTGAATCCTGTGCCGGTTGTACAAATTCAGAACGCTACTATTTGTGCCGGTCAGTCTGGAGCATTAATCGCTAGTGCCAACTTACCTAATGGGCAATTCTTGTGGGCCAACGGGACAACAAATGATACGCTCACTTTAAGTCCAAATAACACCACAACTGCAAGTGTAACTTACACTCTGAATGGTTGTACTTCTGTTGCTGTGACAGCGACCTTAACTGTTAATCCAGTGCCAACCATCACCATGAATAACCAAACCATTTGTGCCGGTGATCAAGTTGCGATGCAAGCAGTTGCAAATCCTGCCGGCGTATACTACTGGGGCCCTAATGCAGTGCAAGGAATTGCTACCAATACATTTACACCTGCTCAAGATTCAACCATTACTGTATTTAATATACTCAATGGTTGTTCTTCAGACACTATTCAAGCAACTGTTACTGTTTTACCATTGCCAATCAGTACATTCAGTGCTAACATATTACAAGGCTGTGTACCACTGAGTGTAGATTTCAGTGCAGACGTACTCAATAACACTTCTTATTCATGGCAAACGAGTAATCAACTAAGTGCAAGCGGCGCTCAAACTACTTTAGACTTCCAAATAAATGGTTCGTTTTCTGTCACCCTGACAGCGACTTTAAATGGTTGCAGTAGTAGCACCACCATTTCGAATATGATTGAAGTAGACAACTACCCAATTGCTTCGTTTGAGCCTTCTTCTCAAGTATTTACAGAACCTAATCAGTCACTTTCATTTTGGAATAGTTCTGTAGGTGCCACAACCTATCAATGGAACTTTGGCGATGGAGGTTCGTCAAGTGAAGAAGCACCAACACATATTTTTAACATTGAAAATGAGGGGACGACCGTTATACTCTATGCCTATTCGAACCTTGGTTGTTTAGATACGGCAAGCTACTATATCGGCTTTGACCCGGGTTTGGTATATTACATCCCCAACTCATTTACACCCGACGCAGACCAATTCAATCAAACGTTTCTGCCTATCTTTACCTCCGGAATTGATCCATACAATTACCAATTACTGATTTACAACCGCTGGGGAGAAGTGATTTTTGAATCGTTAAACCCAGAATTTGGTTGGGACGGAACTTTTGGGCAACAAGGTACTCCATGCCCTGTTGGGACGTATACCTATATGATTACCGTCAAACTACCTTCAGTTGATAAGCGTCAGACTATAAAAGGTCATGTTAATTTGATAAGATAAGTCTTTTTAAATATAAATAGGCAACGCGTTAGCACAATTTCCGTTTCTGATTTGTTAACTTAACCAGTACTTAATCTGAACTCCTACACTGCGTGCGTTTTTGGCTAACGTTTTTATTATTTCTATGGCTCTTTGAGACTTCTCTTTGGGCCCAATATTGCACACCACCGACGAGTACTACGGCAATTACGCCAACAACCACAACACAATTTACAGCTACTTTTCCAGCAGGTACTGCGCCAGTATTTACATTTACAGCCACCGCCGGATGCACTTATACTTTCGCAACTTGTGGCCTGAGCAATGTAGATACCTATATAAGAATTTATAACGCTGCAGGTGGATTTCTACAAGGCTGGGACGACCAATGTGGTTTTTTGCAAACCAATGCGGTTTGGCTCTGTACAGTAAGTGGTGCTTACAGCATACAGCTAACACAATTTGTATGTAATCCATTGTTTGGCCCTGCAACCATTTCTTACTTTACCAATTGTCCGAATACATCATGCACCAATCCGATTGTGAATGCCGGCAATGATCTTGTTTTATGCGCCGGAGGATCTGTTCAGTTGGCAGGCCTTGGCTCTGTTGGAAGCGGTTCAGGAAGTACTTTGCCGCTTACTTTTTCGTGGACCCCAGCAACCGGTCTAAGCGCTACAAATGTGCTCAATCCAATTGCTAGCCCGACGACCACTACAACGTATACCCTCACTGCAACGCAAGGTAGCTGTACGAGTCAAGATCAAGTGGTCGTAACTGTCAACCCAACGCCTACAGTTTCTGGTACAGCGCAAACATTTTGTCCGGGTTCATCTGTAACGTTAAGCGCCAACGGAACGCCTAGCGGTGGTGCCTTCCTTTGGACGCCTGGCGGGCAAACCACAAATTCAATCACAGTCAGCCCAAGTGCAACAACGAACTACAATGTTCAATATACAATTGGTGGATGTAGTGCAAATAGCACTATTTCTGCCACCCAAATTAATGGGCTCGATTTTGCAAACATCCAAGCACCCGGAACAAGTTCAATTTGTGAAGGAAATAGCATTATCATTTATGGGCAAGTTTTTGAACCCGGACTCACTCAAACAGCTGGGCAAGGTGCAGGGATCAGCGTTCAATATGGAATCAGTACTATAGATTCGAATCCGGCAACATGGCCGCCGAGTGCATGGAGTAGCGCAACTTACAACCCAGCTTCACTAGTGAATCCAAACAACGACGAATATCAAGCTACTTTAAGCAACCTATCAATAGGGACTTACTACTATTCATTTAGCTATACCTATAATGGTTGTACAGTATACGGTGGCTACAATTCAAGTGGCGGAGGTTTCTGGAATGGAACCACTAATGTAAATGGCGTCTTGGTTGTCAGTCCAAATATTACACCCAACTTTTCTGCGCTTCCAGCTATTTGTGCCGGTGGCACCTTTCCTACCCTCCCAACAACATCATTGGAAGGCATTACAGGATCTTGGGCTCCATTACCTAATAACTTACAAACTACATCTTATACATTTACACCAACCGCAGGGCTTTGTGCGCTTCCTGCAACTACCTCAGTTGTCGTTAATTCACTACCTAGTATCAGTATTAACAATGCTTCAAATACAACTGTCTTAAATTGTACTCAAACTTCTATCAACTTAAGTGCCTCAGGAAGTGGGGGCTTTGCTTGGGCCAATGGTGTCATTCCTATTTCAACAGGATCTTCTCTCTCTGTTACCTCGCCTGGAACTTATTCCTTAGCTGTTCTTGACCAAAATGGTTGTGCCGCCACCACGAGCATTACTATTACTCAAGATATTTCGATCCCTACTGCAGTGATTTCAACTAACCCAAATACACAAGTACTGACCTGTAGTACGCCATCTATTACACTGAATGGTAGTGGAGGTAATTCTTATACTTGGTCTAATGGAACAGCTACCATTTCCACAACGAATACTGCAACCATTTCAACACCGGGCACTTATACGCTAACGGCAACAGGTTTAAATGGATGCGTCGATTCCGAAGTAATGATCATTTCGCAAAACATAACGCCTCCTGTTGCGCTCATACAAAATACCACAGGAACAAATTTGCTCAGTTGCAACACAACCTCCATTTTACTCAACGCAAGTGGTGGAGTGAGTTACAGTTGGTCTAATGGCACCACAATTCTTGCAAGTACAAATAATTTGACTATCAGTGCGCCAGGAACCTACACTCTTACAGCTACTGGTGCAAATGGCTGTACAGATACAGAAACCATTACAATTAATCAACAAGCAAATACCACCCCGACTTTTAATGCTATCGGTCCAGTTTGTGTGGGTACGCCATTTGTGCTTCCAACCTCATCAACTAATGCGGTAACTGGCTCTTGGAATCAAGCACCTAACTTTAACGCTACCACGACTTACATCTTTACACCAACACTTGGATTATGCGCTAATCCTGTTTCTTTAACGGTTGTTGTCAATCCATACCCTGTTATAAATGCCCAAAATGACACCATCTGTGCGGGAGATATTGGAACGATCACCACACAGGTTTCTATCCCCGGAGGGAGCTACAATTGGGCGGGAACAACCAACAACCAAGCAAGCTTGAGCCAAACACTTAATACCACTAATTCTTTCCAAGTTATTTATAGCGTTTTGGGTTGTGCTGATACAGCTAACGCGAGTATCATAGTTAAGCCAGTGCCTCAAGTTCTTACCCAAAACGACGTAATTTGTAGTGGTGAAATTGCCACCATCGGCGCTTTTGTTGATCTACCAAACGGAACCTACATTTGGTCTAACGGCAGTAATTCTAGCTTTCAATCCTTGAACCCAACCACTACAACAAACTATATTTTAGTCTATACAGTTAACGGCTGTAGTTCGCTTCCTGCAAACGCCACGATTACTGTACTACCGGTTCCGAATATTTCAGTTAGTAACCAAACCATTTGCGCTGGAAATAGTGTCACTTTAATTGCAAACGCCAATCCCTCCGGTACATTTTATTGGGGGCCAAATAACGCCCAAGGTAGCTCAACAAATTCCTTCACCCCTCTGCAAGATACCACCCTTCAAGTATTCAATATACTCAATGGTTGTTCTTCAGATACTATTCAAGCCACTGTCACTGTTTTGGCGTTGCCGATTAGTTCATTTACCGCTGATGTCACTGAGGGTTGTGTTCCTCTGGTTGTTAATCTGAGTGCAGACGTGCTCAACAATACCTCATATTCATGGCAAACTAGTAATCAATTAAGTGCAAGCGGCGAGCAAGCGAATCTTGTATTTAATACAAATGGGATTTACTCTGTTTCTCTGACCACCACCTTAAATGGTTGCTCCAGTACAACAACAATTGCAAACCTAATAAGCGTTGAAAACTATCCCATCGCGGCATTTGAACCCTCTTCTGAAGTATTTACAGAACCAAATCAAGAACTATACTTCTTAAACACTTCAGTTGGAGCAAGCACTTACATTTGGAATTTTGGCGATGGTGCAAGCTCAACGGAAATAGGTCCGAGTCATGTTTTTCAGGTAGGAAATGAAGGGGTCGATGTCATACTATACGCATTTTCGAGTTTGGGTTGTTCAGATTCAACGTCTCTATATATTGGTTTTGATCCAGGACTAATTTACTATATTCCAAATACATTTTCTCCTGACGCAGATCAATTCAATCAAACCTTTCTGCCTATCTTTACATCCGGAATTGATCCATACAATTACCAATTGCTCATCTACAACCGCTGGGGAGAAGTGATTTTTGAATCATTAAACCCCGAATTCGGTTGGGACGGAACTTTTGGGCAGCAAGGCAACCTGTGCCCAGTTGGCACGTATACTTACATGATTACCGTCAAACTACCTTCAGTTGACAGACGTCAGACCATTACAGGTCACATAAATTTGATTAGATAAATGAAAAAACTTTTACTTTTCTTTGCATTTTTCTCACTATTTACTGGATTAGCGCTGGCCCAAGGAACTCCAATTAGCGTTGGTACCCAAACCAATACGTTTACAAGCATGATCAGGGGCTACCACTTCACCGCCCCAACAAGTTTCACTATTTGTGGATTATATATTCCACCAGATGCAGCCCCAACTGGAACACAAACCATTCGGGTAGTTCGATTCACGGCTGGTCCACCGCCTGCATTTGCGGGCACCACCAATAACTTTATTCAATTATTTACAATTTCTAATGCGCCCGCGACCCAAGTGATCGCATGTAATATTCCAGTTGCGGCCGGAGAAATCATTGGCGTCTACGGTGCAAGAGGTCCCAATTGCGTAAATAGTTATGGACCAGCCAACTTTGTAACCAGTATCAACGGATTCAATACAACCTTACAACGAAGTGGCATGCAATCTTGCCCGGCAGGTACAGGTGCCCCAATGGCCAACATTTGGTCGGAGGTCAATTACAATATAGGCCGCATCAGTATGTACATCAACTGCTGTCAGACACCTACCCTTACCGCTTCAAATACCAGTCCAATTTGTGCAGGCCAGCCCTTCTCTTTAGGCGCTGTACCAAATCCAACTGGCAATAACTATACATGGTCTTGGGCAGGGCCTAATAGTTTCACGTCTACCCAACAAAATCCTACAATTGCCAGTCCTACATTATTGGCTGCTGGAACGTATACCGTTACATTAACTGTACCCAACTGCGGAACTGTTAATGCAACCACTACAGTAACCGTCAACCCAGGGCCAACTGTCACGGTAAGCCCTATCACCATTTGTCAAGGAGCCAGTGGTACCCTTACCGCAAGTTCAGCAACGCCTGGTGGCACCTATACTTGGTTCTCAAATGGTACTCAAGTTGGAACAGGTTCCACGATTAGTGTCTCTCCAACGGCCACAAGTACTTACACTGTAGAATACACTGCGGCAGGCTGTACCGGAACCGCCAACGTCACGGTTACAGTTGAGGCTACGCCACAACCTACTGTTACTACAGACTCAGTTTGTGTCGGTTCGGCCGGAACACTTTTTGTCAATAACGTCGGTGCCGGCGGATCCTACCTCTGGAATACAGGCGCTACTACAGCGAGTCTTAACATCACTCCAACTGCTACTACAACCTACAGTGTGGTCTACACTAGTGCCAACGGTTGTGTCAGCCCTTCAGTGAGCGGCACCATTGTAGTGAAACCCTATCCTGTAATCACTACTTCCAATGATACTATTTGTTTTGGTGGTTCAACAACCCTCAACACCAACGTAGACTTGACCGGCGGAAGCTATTCCTGGACGCCGATTTCAGCTACCAGTTCAAGCATTACCGTTAGCCCTGCAGCCACTACCAACTATACTGTCATCTACAATTTGTTGGGCTGTCAAGATACCGCAAGCGCAACTGTTTTAGTCAATCCAATTCCTGTAGTGCAAACTACTAATGCAGTCATGTGTTTTGGTGATGTAATCAATTTAATTGCTACAGCCAACTTGCCAGGAGGAACCTATCTTTGGTCTACTAACGACACCAACGATACCATTTCGATTAGTCCTACAAGCAACAGTAATTATACCGTTACCTACACCCTAAACAACTGTACAAGCCCAGCTGCAACAGCCCAAGTTACCGTTAACCCAATACCTGTAGTTACCCTAACAAGTGCAACTATTTGTGAAGCTGACCCTGTTACACTCACCGCTACGCCAAATCTTTTGGGTGGCTCATATGCTTGGGGGCCAAATGGAATTGCAGGTGGTCCGAACCAAACATTTACACCTTTACAAGACAGCACACTGACCGTAGTGTACACACTCAACAACTGCCCGAGTTTACCCGCCACGGGTACGGTAACCGTAAATCCGCTTCCTATAGTTACCTTCACGGCTACACCAGTTGAAGGTTGTGCGCCTCTTGCCGTCAGTTTTACTGCCGACGACGCCACAAACGCCACCTACAGCTGGTCTACTAGCAACGGACTTTCTGCATCGGGAGTAGCGCCAACCATTGTCTTCCCGAATGGCGGTACCTTTGACGTGAGCCTTGCTGCCACTACATCATTTGGCTGTTACGATACACACACCGAACTTGCCTATATCTACGTAGAAGACCTTCCAATTGCAGACTTTGAATCGCCTATTAGTGTCTTTACACAAGAAGCACAGTATGTCATGTTTACCAATTTGTCAATAGGAGCTACAAACTATGTGTGGGATTTTGGCGACGGTCAATTTGCTTATGATTTTGAGCCATCGCATGTATTCCAAAGCACCATGAATGGCTATACCATTACACTCACCGCGCTTACGGACTTACAATGTGCAGACGCTACCTCTGTCAGTATTGGCTACCAATACAATGAATTGCTCTACATCCCGAACAGCTTTACGCCTGATGGCGATCAAAACAACCAAGTTTTTTGTCCTGTATTCTTTTCAGGATACGACCCACAAAACTATCAGTTTACGGTCTATAACCGCTGGGGTGAAGTGATTTTTGAAAGCCGCAACGCTCATGTGGGTTGGGATGGCACCTACGGTCCAGATGCTTTTGAAGCGCCCGCAGGGACCTACACTTATCGTATTTTATACAAAAACCCTGATTTAGACGAACGTAAAGTCCTTACGGGCCATGTGAATTTACTGCGCTAGTTTACAGAAAATCCTATCTTTGGCCCTGACCATTCAGGCGCATGAAGGAACGCAGTTTTTATTCCAATCTATTCTTTTCATTGGGGCTCAACCTCTTGGTGAAGCCCGTCTCGATTTTTGCAATCGACGCCGCCGTGCAAAACATTGTGGGGCAACAATACGGGATTTACTTTGCCTTTTTCAATCTTAGCCTCATCATCTCCATCGTTTTTGACTTTGGGGTCAATAACTTCAGTACGCGTCTAAGCGCACAAAACTTACCAGAAGCCAAAAAGTTATTTTCGACAATCCTCGGCCTACGCTTTTTATTAATGCTCAGTTATCTAGCCGGAATTGGCTTGCTCAAAGTTTTTATTACACTTTCCTGGACTGAATATCGACTTATTCTCTTGCTGGGTCTTAACCAATTTTTAATTGCGAACATCTCCTTTTTTCGGAGCTATTTTGCAGGTCTTCAGCGCTTTCGAATCGATGCCTTTTTGAGTATTCTCGATCGACTTTTGCTTATTATATCTATGGGATACATCATTTATGTTTATCCTGATGGTTTCAAGCTAGTCGATATTGAATCTTATAGTATTTTTCAATTCATGTGTTACGCACTGAGCTTTATCGCTGCCGGTAGTTTAGCGATCTACTACATTAGACCAAAGTTGGAATGGCCGCGCTTGAGCAGCATTCTTCCGGTATTAAAAAAAGCACTTCCTTTTGCTCTACTTATCGTGCTGATGACGCTCTATACCCGCGTAGATGCTCTTTTACTCCTACACTTCTCTCGATATAATGGCCAACAAGAAGCGGCTTATTATGCGCAAGCCTATCGATTAATTGATGCGCTTTATATGTTTGCAATGGTATTTGCAGGACTGCTTTTTCCGATGTTTTCAAAACTAATCAAGGAGCGGCCTTCAGCAATAGAACCATTGGTCAAGCAGGCAAGTAGGCTTTTGCTCGGTTCGAGTATCGCATTTATTGTTTTTAGCCTGATGCGCGGTGGGCTATTGATGGATCAAATTTATACCAATACATTTGTGGATAGCGGGAGCATATTGTTTCTATTGAGCATCGCTTTTTTTGGAATGGCATCAAACCTTATATATGGGTCTTTGCTCACAGCCAATGGATCTTTAGGGGTTTTGAATCGCATCTCCTTTATAGGTGTTATTGTAAATATCTGCTTGAATTTAATTTGGTTTCCAAAAGTACACAGTGTTGGTGCTGCGCTTGTTGCTGCAGGGGTAGCTGCATTTACTCAACTATTGGTTGCCCTTGCACAAGCTATTCACTGTAAACGCTTGTTTGCCTTACCTCTTATTGATCGCTATTTTTATCGCTATCCCTTACTCATTGTTTCATTGATGTTTTGGTTTGTTATAGTGGATTGGACTCCCATAGGTTATGTATATGGTGACTGGATCCTGTTAATTGATGTTTCAGTATCTATATTCTTGCTTTTCGCTTTTAAATTCATAGATATAAAGGAGCTGATTTCGCTTGTTCAAACACGCAGTAAAACGCAATAAATATGGATTTTTGGAGTTATTGTCATAGCTTTGAAAAAAAATTGGCCGCAGGCAAGTATTATGGAAAACAGTAACCTCTCAGATCAACGCAACGCACTTCTCATATTTCTCTGGAATCAGCGCAAACCTTTGATGCTATTTACCGGCGCTGCCGCGATCCTTTCCATCGTCGTCGCCTTTTTAATTACGCCTTTATACTTATCCACCGCCATTGTCTTTCCGGCTGCATCTAGCAACGTTTCCTTCTCAGAACAACGCAATGTCAAAGCCGCAGCGATGGACTTCGGTGAAGAGGAGCAAGCAGAACAACTCGTGCAAATTCTTTCTTCTTCTCGGATCAGAGACCGTATTGTTCAAAAATACGACCTCATGAAAGACTACGAAATTGAAAAAACAGATCCGAATAAATACTACAAACTCAACAAAGCATATAACCAACATTTCACTTTCGGACGCACGCGCTACGGCTCTATCCAGATAGATGTCCTCGACAAAGACCCCAAACAAGCAGCTGCTATGGCCAACGATATCGTTGACCTCATCGATACCATCAAAAACGAAATGATCCGAGAGCGCACCATTCCCGCGTTTCAAATCAATTTGCGCAAGAAACAACAAATGGAAAAAGAGCGCGACTCCATCTTGCAGCGCCTCGAGGACCTCGCGGAATTAGGTGTATTGCCTAACGACACCCGCGCCACGCTTTATCAAGCTTTGGTCGACGCCAAAAATCCTCAAGAAAAAGAAGAGCTCCGCAAAAAAATTGAAGCCAATAGCAAATACGGTTCAGTTTATGATGGGCTCGAATACCAACGCAATGAAAAAATTGTGAAAATTGAGGACTTTAAAGTTTCTTATGAGCAAGCTGAGTCTGATGCCAATGCCAACTTCAATCATAAATTCGTTGTGGAAAGAGCGGTTGTTGCAGACCGTAAAGAAAAACCCAAGCGTATGATTATTGTGTTGGTATCTACTATAGGCGGCTTTCTTTTCGGGCTATTCTTCTTATTGATCCGCCAACGCATCAAAGAACTCCAACAGAACGCCGCATAAGGTCCAAATGAACGACCCGATTGTTTATTCGCTTATTCCAGTTGGTCTGCTGGCCATCTATTTTGCCATTTTTCAGACAGAAAAGCTCTTTTTGAGCCTGGCCTTCCTGACACCGCTGTCCATCAATATCGAAGAATACACGAGCAGTTTTGGCTTGTTTCTGCCTACCGAACCACTTCTTTTTGGCCTCATGTTGCTGCTCAGTGCTTTTCAGATCAAAAAAGGATTTCTTCCGCTGCACATTTGGAAGAGCCCACTCATCTGGGCCATGATCATCTATTTGTTGTGGTTACTGCTGTCTGCTATAACGAGTAGCCATCCGATTGTCTCACTCAAGTTTATCCTCGCCAGGCTTTGGTTTATTGTACCTATTCTCTTTTTTGGACCTTATTTTTTTCAGAAACGTAGTAACCGAATTGCGTTCATTTGGCTCTTCATTGTGGCAACGGTGATTGTGATCATCTATACTTTGATCCATCACTCATTCTACGGTTTTGGCGAAAAAGAAGGGCACTGGGTGATGTCACCATTTTTCAAAGACCACACAATTTATGGAGCTATTGTTGCACTTGTGCTGCCTCTTGCTGTTGGGCTTTATCTTTATAAAAAACACAATCCGTTGGTGCAAATGACCCTTCTGACGCTCATCGCAATCATTTTAGTCGGCTTAGTGCTGTCGTATACGCGGGCGGCGTGGCTTAGTGTGGTCGGTAGTATTGGCGTGGCTGTAGTGCTCTACTACAAAGTTTCCTGGAAACCAATTGCCCTGTTGGCAAGTATTGGCATTATCGTTATTTTGATCCAATGGGACCGCATTCAGATGGAGCTCGAGCGCAATAAATACGAACACACCACAGAAGCTTTTGATGAACGTCTTCAGAGTGCCGCAAATATTTCTACCGATGCTTCCAACTTAGAGCGCATCAACCGTTGGAGCTGTGCTATTGAAATGTTCAAGCAACGGCCAATGATGGGTTATGGTCCGGGCACCTATGCTTTTGAATACGCGCCATTTCAGCGACCAGAAAACCTCACGATTATTTCGACCAATTTTGGCGACATGGGCAACGCACACAGTGAGTACTTGGGTGCACTCGCCGAAACGGGCTTCATTGGCATGCTGAGTTTAATTGCACTCATCTTTGCGATATTTTACACAGGAATTACGCTCTACCATCGCTTGTCCAAAACCAACAAAGAAGACAGAATTATTGTATTGAGTACAATTATGGCACTCAGTACTTATTTCATTCATGCGTTTTTGAATAATTACCTAGATACAGATAAAGCCGCAATACCTATTTGGGGAATTTGCGCGATGTGGTTGGTTTACGAAAGTGACCTCAGCGCTAGCGACCAATCCAAAGCGACGGATTGAGTGTCACAGGGCTTGCACCAACTACCTGATGTACCTCAAAATGGCACACAGAAACCCCGCTATCATTGAGCAAGGTGCCAATTGCTTGTTTTGTAGAAACCTTAGACCCCACACCCACAAATGTTTCAGCCAGGTTGCCATAAACCGTGCGGTATGCACCGTGCTTGATAATTACGACCTTTCCTGCACCGGGCACAGAAAAGACAGTAGTAACTTCTCCTTCAAATACTGCTCGTACTCTAGAGCCTCTGTTGCAAGTGATGTCAATGCCGTTGTTGTTCCACTCTACTCCACTGAGGGTTGGGTGGTAATTTCGTCCAAATCTTTCGGTCACGCTGCCGTTGTCTACCGGCCAAGGTAAACGACCCCGATTGGTCTCAAAACTTTTGCCAATAGCCGCACCTTCTGTAGAAATTGGCGCGGCTACCACTTTTGGCGCGGCTGCAGGCGTTGTCGCTTTAGGACTTGTTGTGGTGGTAGTGGTTCCTTGTGATTTGGGCGGAGATTTAGTTGTCGTTTTGGCTATTTCAGCCTGACGAGCTGCTTCACGAGCTTGTTCTTTAGCGATATCGGCCCGAATTGCCGCATCGATTTGTTTTTTAAGCTGAATTTTCTTGCGCTCATCTTCTTTGAGTTGCACAATGAGCGCCTGCTCTTCTTTCTTGAATTTTTGATAAGACTTCTCTTTCTTAGACTTGTCTTTTTCAATGAGTTGGCGTTCTTGTTTTTTCTCTTCCAAGGCCTGCTGTTTAATCAGTTTTTCAGCGTCGATTTGATTGATTTCCTTGAATATAAGTTGTTGGTGCTGTTTGATGAGCGCTGCTTGTTTTTGCTGAACAGCTGCTACTTTCTTGAGATAACGATTGCGTCTGAGCGCTTCATTATAGTCAGAAGAGGCTAATAAGTACATTACTTTGTTGTAGTTACCGCGGTGCTTGTAAGCATATAAAAACATTTTGCGATACTGTTGCTTGAGTTGGGTGAGTTTGGCGCGCAGGCGCTTGATCTCCATCTTTTTTTGAACAATTTTCATTTCGGCGCTACGCACCTGATTATCAAATAGGTTAACCAATGCCTCTCGGCTTTTGATTTGGTTTTCAATGAGGCGAATTTCATTGAGTGAGGCTTGACTGTTGTTTTTGACCTTGTTCAATAGCTTTTTGGTATTAGAGATGCGTTTCTCTAATTTTTGTTGTTCGCGCTTGAGTTGGTTTTGATCTTGCTGGGCGTAGGCCTGTTGAGCCATACACAATAGCAAGACGATGCTAATCACATTTTTCATAGCTTTCTGGTATGACGATGATTAATTCTTGTGGTTCATTGACCTCTACGCGTTCGTAGAGAAGGGAAAGCAACAGCGATTTTTTAGGTGTGCGGATGTTGATTTCAACTTTCAAAGGCAAATCGTAGCCATTGAGTTGCTGTCTTTCTAGATACAGAACAGTCACCTCGGTTGAATCTTCTAAACTCCAAATGCGCGTCTGCTTGAGGGCCTTTGCGTCGTCAGTGAGGTGGTATTGAATCATGAGGTCGTCGCGTTGTTTGCGGTCTGGTTTTTTGCGATCGCGCTTTTTATGCGTTGAAACACTGTAGTGAAAAGGGTCGTTGTCTACAAAATATTTTTGTGTGATCTGGTAATCTAAGGGCTTGCCGTAGATGATCTCTTCAATGTTTTCATATGAAAAATCGACGCCAAATAAATCTTTTAAATAAGCTAAAGAAGCCACCGTATAACAGCGGTCTCGTTTATTGACAACGCTGAGGGTGTCTTGGGTTACAAGTGCAGTTACTACCGGTATACGGGCATACGTAATGATGGCAGACACAGCGCTGTCACTCACAATTTTAACAGATGTTTTTACAGAGATTTCGCCTTCGTCTGTAGGTTTGCTCAAATCTTGGTAAGTCAGCGAGAGCTTGCTGTAAAAAGTCTTGGGCTCAATGCGTGATAAGCTATCGATGCGGTCAATTAACTCTTTGTCCTTGATTTTGGGGAGTTTGTCTTTGACACTTTGCTCTGCAACAACTTCTTGTGTTTTACAGGCGGTGAGTCCTAAAAACAAAAAACAGAAAGAGCCTAATTTATGGAACTTGAACATAGGTTTTTTTAGAGATTTTCTCGGAAAGCACAATACTGCCCTCTCCAAAATTAAGCGCCTTTTGCCAGCAATTATTGGCTTCTTGTACTTGGCCTAAATGAAAATAGATATCGCCGAGGAGTTCTTGTAACGACGCTGTTTGAAGCAGCTTGGTATCTGTTATTTTTTGAATTTCCTGCCAAGCCATTTGATAAGCACCCGACTGAAAAGCTGCAAAGGCTAATTCAAAAATCACTTGTGCATTAGACGCGTCTTTTGTCAGGCTTTCTTGCAGGCGCTGCATCGTTTTTGGAAGCTCCATTTTATTGGCCGCTAAAATGTGTAAGTATTCCAATTCGAGGTCATTTGAACTGATGCTCAGGGCCTCCTTCAACGCAGCATTACCCTCTTCCTGTTTTTTTAATCCTAAGAGCGCACGTCCTTCTTGCAAATAGATTTCTGCTAGAAGCGCGTTGTCATTGATTAACAAACCTTTAGCAAGGAATAGATTTTCTAAAGCAGCTGCATACAAGCCCTTTCTGTTGAACATCATCGCCTTGAAAAAGAAGGGCAGCGGCTGACTTGGAAACAGTTCGGCACAACTTGAGGCATCTTTGAGCAAGTTGGTCCAGGATGCTTGTTCAAATTCTAAAATCATGACCTGACTCCAAACTGGAAATAAGTTGGGGTCGCAACGCAAAGTTTGCTGATAGCTGGCAATAGCCGCTTTGATTTGACCAGCAACGTAATAATAATCGCCAGCAATGGAATGTGCTTTGGCCTCGTTAGGATATGTTTGGGTCATATACTGCACAAGGGGCTCCAATTTGGGGTCTACAGCAGATTGTGACTTATCGTTGACCAACATGATCAAAATATTCATTTTCTGATCAAGGCTTGGGCCCTGTGCAAGGACACCTGCATGTAGGTATTTCTTTCCTTCTTCCAATTTGCCAGAACGATATAACATTTCACCGTACATCAGGAGCGCCACACCGTTTTGAGGGTCAGCCTCAACAAGGTCTTTGAGTAAACCAAAACCCGCTGTATAATTTTGAGTTCTGAAATAGTAATCTACAAGATTGGCAAGAATACTTGGTTCGGAAGCAAAGCGCAGCCTTGCAGCTTCGAGTAAAGCTACGCCCTCTTTGTCCTTGCCCATCTGCTGTAAAAGACGAAATTTCTCAAGCACCGTATTGGGGTTTTCACCGAGTTGCTTTTCCATTTGCTCGATAAGCGCATACGACTTACTCGGTTTGTTAAGCTCTTGATAGCTCTTGAGTGCACCGCTGTAATAGTCAATGTTTTTTGGGTCGGCTTTTAACAAAGCTTCAAAAACAGCAGCGGCATCTTGGTGCCTACCAAGCTGTTGGTACATAAAAGCGAGTTCGCGCCTGTAATGTAGGTTTTTGGGGTCAAATGCAGCTGCTTGTTCAGTATGAAAAGCAGCTTCTTGATAGCGATCTTGTTTAAGGTAAATCTGAAAAAGCGCATAATGTACAGCAGCGTCTTTAGGTTGTTTGCCGAGGCAGGCCTTGAAGTCTTGGATAGCCACCTCGTATTGCTCGTTGAGCATATTGCGAACGCCGCTATGGAATTGCTTGATATAAAGTGGGTCTTGAGAAACTGCAGCTGTCTCTTGTACCTTACAAGCTACCAAAGTCATGATGACGAGGACGGAGTAAATTTTATTCATGAACACTGCTGAAATCGCCGAGGCTGAGGTCTTTAGAACGGCCGATGTATTGGGCATGAGCGCCAATCATAGCGCCGTTTAAATTTACTTTTACAAGCTGTGTTTGATTGCCAACTATACAATTTGAGATATTGACATCGCTAAGGATACTGCCTTCGCCCAAGGAAACATGCGGCCCAACAATAGCTCTTTCAATGCGCACATTGGGACCAATATAACACGGCTGAATAATGACGCTATCAATGATTTCAGTAGCGTGATTTTGCAAACGGCCCGCTGCTAAATCGTGTTCGAGCACACGCTGATTGGTCTCAACGGTAACTTCTTTATTGCCGCAGTCGAGCCATTCGTCTACCGTTCCTGGCTTAAAAGCAACTCCTGCTTCGGTGAGTCGGCGCAGGGCGTCTGGCAATTGGTATTCGCCTCCTTTTATCACGTTATGGTCAATAAGATACTGAAGTTCTTGTTTGAGGCGCGCACCATCTTTGAAGTAATAAATGCCGATCATGGCCAAGTCAGAAACAAAGGTTTGAGGTTTCTCGACAAAATCGATGATTGCTCCATTTGCATTCAACTTGACAACACCGAATGCACTTGGATCTTCGATTTGCTTGACCCACAAGATGCCTTCATCTTCGTGAGAAATTTTAAAATCAGCTTTGAAAAGGGTGTCGGCAAAAGCGACTACAACAGGGCCATCTAATGCTTCGGCTGCACACAAAACAGCATGAGCAGTTCCGAGTGCTTGCAACTGGTAATGGATGCTGCCTTTGGCGCCCAAACTTGCCGCTACGGCCAATAATTCTTTTTCAACTGCTTCGCCAAATTCGCCCACCACAAATGCAATTTCTTCGATTGGTTCTGCACAAACCCGTGCGATATCGGCAACCAAGCGGTGCACAATAGGCGTGCCGCCAACCGGAACTAATGGTTTGGGAATCGTGAGGGTATGGGGTCTGAGTCTGCTTCCGCGACCCGCCATCGGGACAATAACTTTCATGTATTCAATTATTTGGTGCCGGTACTGCCGAATCCGCCTTCACCGCGCTCTGAGGAGCTCAGTTCTTGAACTTGAATCAGGTTTACCTTTTCTACTTTACAAAAAACGAGTTGCGCAATGCGTTCGCCATCAGTTATAGTGACTTCGTCGGCTGATAGGTTGACAAGAATCACGCCAATTTCGCCACGGTAATCTGCATCGATGGTGCCGGGAGTATTTAAGACCGTAAGTCCTTTTTTGAGTGCCAAACCACTGCGCGGCCGTACTTGACACTCAAGGCTTTGATCCATCTCAAGAAAGATCCCTGTCGGAACCAAGACGCGTTGCATAGGAGCCAAAGTGAGCGGGGTTTCTAGGACTGCGCGCACATCCATTCCCGATGAACCTGCTGTTTGATAAGCAGGTACTTCGTGGTGGCTCTTGCTGACAATTTTTACTTTGTGCAAACTCATCTTCCAAAATTAGCGCAATTCTACACTCAACCGCGCGATCATTCAAGGAATAATCAACAGCTTAGTATGGACAACATCGGGCATTTTAAGGGTATTTGCTTACTTTTGTGATACAACCGAGTAGATATGTTAGAAATACAACGCATCCGTCAAGAAAAAGAAGCCATCCTTTTAGCCTTGGCTAAAAGAAATATAGATGCAAACCAAACCCTAGATACTATTCTTCAAACAGATCAAAATTGGAGAATGGCTAAAACTCAACTCGATCAAGTTGCTGCAGAAATGAACCAACTGGCACGCTCTATAGGCGAGCTTTTCAAATCAGGACAGCAGTCAGAAGCAAATGCTTTGAAAGAAAAAACAACTGTACTAAAGACGCAAGAAGCCGATCTTAAAGAACAAGTGAGTACGCTTGAAAACAAGCTTCAACAACTCCTTTATACCTTGCCAAACATTCCCAATGAAGCAGTGGTTCAGGGCCGTGATGCCGAAGACAACCAAAACGTTTTTGAAGCTGGTAGTATTCCTCAATTCAGTTTTACAGCTCAACCACACTGGGATCTTGCTAAAAAATTCAAACTCATCGATTTTGAACTCGGCGTTAAAGTCACTGGGGCAGGCTTTCCATTTTACCGCGGTAAAGGCGCTAGACTGCAGCGTGCGCTCATTCAGTTTTTCCTAGACGAAGCAATTGCAGCGGGTTATGAAGAATTCATCTCTCCGCATATGGTCAATGAAGCTAGCGGCTATGGGACGGGGCAACTTCCAGACAAAGAAGGTCAAATGTACTATGTGCAAGAAGACGACTTCTACCTTATCCCCACTGCAGAAGTTCCACTGACCAACATCTACCGCGATGTCATTTTACCAGACGCCAATTTCTCCATCAAAATGTGTGGTTATACCCCATGTTTTAGGCGCGAAGCGGGTTCTTACGGCAAAGATGTGCGCGGCCTCAACCGTTTGCACCAGTTTGACAAAGTAGAAATTGTCAGAATAGAGCACCCCGACAACAGCGCCAAAGCGCTCGACGAAATGATAGACCACGTCAAGAACCTACTCGAGAAACTAGAACTGCCTTATCGCATCTTGCGCTTGTGCGGCGGCGACATGGGCTTTGCCTCGGCCATGACCTACGATTTTGAGGTGTACTCTGCTGCCCAAGAAAAATGGCTTGAAGTTAGTTCAGTCTCTAGATTTGATACTTTTCAGTCTAACCGCCTCAAATTGCGCTTCAAAGACGACAAAAAAACAACCCTTTGCCACACGCTAAATGGTTCTGCTTTGGCCTTGCCGCGCATCTTAGCTTCTTTACTTGAAAACCACCAAACAGAAAACGGCATTCAAATTCCAAAGGCACTACAAGCCTACACTGGTTTTTCGGTCATCAACTAAGGCAATGTCTGGGCAATTTCGACGTTAATATGCAGTCTCTGCCCATGAACCGCTTGTTGAGCTCTCGTTTTTTATTCTGTTGTCTTTTCAACCTTATTGGGTTGCTAAGTTTTGCGCAGCAAAATCACCGTAGCATCTTATTGCGTCCAGATACCTTAGGGCAAGTACTAGACAGCAATGTGATCTACACCCCGTCATTTCAATTTTCTCGCTTTACGGATCGTTCTGACACCATTTCAATTTCAGAAAAAGCCTTTTCGTTTGATCCTACAAACAACATGTTTCAATGGAAATATCACCAAAAAGATACCATTTACCTGCACTTTTTGGTCTTTCCATTTGAGCAGCACCAAGCCGTTTTGCGCTACCAATTTACGCCAACTTTAAGTCAAAACCCACTCGAAAAAGAACGTGAAATATTTCAGATCACGACCCGAGGCCCCCAAGATTTATTTGGCGGTAACGCTATTCATAAAAGCGGTAGTTTGGCGCGCGGTATTGGCTTTGGCAATAACCAAAGTCTTGGGCTCAATTCTGCACTCAACTTACAACTCAACGGACAAATTTCGCCAGATTTGATGCTCACCGCCTCGCTTTCAGACGCCAATATCCCCTTTCAAGCGTCGGGCACAACCAATCAGCTCAGAGAGTTTGATCAAGTTTTCATCCAAGTGCACAACGAACAACTCAAGGTAACGGCCGGTGATTTCTGGTTAGATAAACCCGACGGACAATTCATGACATACCGCAAACGTGCGCAGGGCATTACCGGACAATACAATTGGCAGCTTGCAAATGGAGCGAAGCTATACACGCAAAGTAGCGTTGGTCTGTCCAAGGGAAAGTTCCAAAGACAAGTTATTCAGGGATTGGAGGCCGTTCAGGGCCCTTACCGGCTGATTGGCAGCAATAATGAACCGTATATTTTGATTTTGGCTGGTACCGAGCGCATTTACATTGACGGGCATTTACTGCAGCGTGGACAAGAATTCGATTATATCATAGACTACGCCAGCGCTGAACTCACCTTCACTTCTAGGCACCTCATTACCAAAGACAGCAGAATTGTAGCCGAGTTTCAATATGCAGATCAAAATTTTGCCCGTAGCTTACTTCAACACACCACGCGCTACCAAACCAAACAACTCAAAACTTGGGTGGCTGTCTACCAAGAACAAGACCTTAAGAATCAAGCATTGCAGCAAATCCTCAATACCGAGCAACTCCAACAACTCAGTCAGATTGGAGACAACCTCTCTGCCGCTAATGTGCAGGGCTATGATTCTACCGCTTACCTCGACAACACAAATATGTATCGGCTCATTGATACCCTTGGTTATCAGAATGTGCTCGTTTTTAGCGTGGATAAGCAGTTGGCACATTACCGCAGCACCTTTACCGAAGTTGGGGTAGGACAGGGCGATTACGTACTGGCCGGTGTCAGCGCTTCTGGTAATTATTACAAATGGGTTGCCCCAATAAACGGTAGCCCTCAGGGTAACTTTGCACCCATCAGACGCGTGCAAACGCCAAAACGCAAACAAATGGCGAGCGCAGGTATTTCTTATGACTTACATCCAAATTGGTCTGTCTTTACGGAAAATGCACTTAGCGAAAACGACCTGAATTTATACTCCGCACTCGATGACCAAAACAACCTTGGGTTGGCCTCTAAAGGCGGTCTGCGCTATCACAAAGCAACCAAGCAAGACAGCAGCAAACGTGTGCTCGAAACTTCCTTAGAATACCTATACTTGAATGCCCGCTTTGAACCTATTGAACAATTTAGGGCTGTTGAATTTGATCGTGACTGGAACATTCGCAACCAAAATTTTGTTGGTACACAGCGTCAACTTGAATTAAAACAAGGACTGACGCATAGCCAATTTGGGCAAATCAATGTTGTTGCTCAGCATTTAGACATCGATAGCTTGTTTTCAGGACAACGCATCTTTTCCGATGGCAATTGGAAACAACAGGGTTGGACTGCCAAATGGGACGCATCCGCATTGCGTGCGCAAACTGCGCTTGCTCAAAATTATTTTGTGCGACACCGCTTCAAACTAGACAAACAACTTGGCCTCTTTAAAATTGGCTTCACCGACGACCACGAATGGAATCAATTTAGCGGAACTTTACAGCCAACCTCATATCAATTCTACGATGCGCAAGCCTTTATTCAATTGCAAACTACGCGCAAGCTCGACCTTAAACTCTTCTACCGTGAACGCTATGATTGGCGGCCAGACAGCACACTACAACTCGCGGCCAAAGCCAAAACAACAGGTTTAGAACTCAAATGGGATCCGAGTTCGAGTCAAAACTTACAGGTGCTGCTGGGCGCTAGGCAATTAGCCATACTTGATTCTGCACTCATTGACCAAAAAGCAGAGAAAAGCTTAGTGGCACGTTTTGATTATACTGCGCGCTTCTTTAAAAATTCACTGACGCTGACAACTTTTTATGAAATTGGTTCTGGTTTGGAGCAAAAAAGACGTTTTCAATATATTCGTGTCAGCGACGGACAAGGTATTTACGCATGGATAGACTACAATGCCGATGGAATTAAAGACCTCAATGAATTTGAGCAAGCCGTATATGCAGACCAGGCCAACTATATCAGAGTATTTGTTCCAAGCGCAAGTTATGCAGCTGTGTTTTCCAATGAATGGAACCAAAGTGTACTTTGGAGGCCAGAATTACTCTGGCGCCAACGCGAAGGTGCCTTAGGGATTTTAGCTAAATTCTCCAATCAAACGCGCATTCGGGTACAGCGTAAATTACAAGATGGCACTACTTTGCAATGGCTCAATCCCTTGGCCTCAGATATCAACGAATTGGCCCTGCAATCTGCCAACGAACAATTCTCAAATTCCTTGTTCTTCAACCGAAACGCCAAAGTATTTAGCGCAGAATACAGTTGGTTGCAACAAGAAAACAAAATGCTACTCGCCAACGGCTACGATGCGCGCAGCCAAACCAAACACCAACTCAACTTGCGCCTCAACATCAACACTCGATTTGCGTTAGAAACAACCTTTTTACAGGGTCAAAATGCGGCCCTAGCAGACTACACCAGCGGACGCAATTTTCAGATTGCGCAGCAAGAAGTCAAGCCGCAACTCATCTATCAAGATGGTTCACAACTGCGCCTGAGCTTAATTGGTAGTATTGGAAACAAGGCAAATAGTACGCTTTACGGTGGGGAAATGGCAAAATCAAGTGCGCTCGAAACAACCTGGAAAATCAATAGGAGTGAAAAAGGCAGCCTCAATGGCTCACTCAAATACGTTTACTTTGACTTTGATGGCACAGCACTTTCAGCCGTTGGTTATGAAATGCTCGAGGGCTTACGACCAGGCACCAACTGGACCTGGAACCTGAGTTTTCAAAAAATTATTGGTAAAAATTTACAATTGAGCCTCAATTATGGTGGCCGTTTGATGCAAGACCAACCTGCTGTGCATACGGGCGGTATGGAGCTTCGCGCCTATTTTTAAATTGTTTTTCAGACTAGAGCTGCTGTTGAACAAACGCCCTCGCTTTTGCGTCTGTAGCAACATAATCTTCGTAGAGCGGATTCAAGATGTTGGCCACATTTTGCATACAGTACTCGTTGAGTTGGCCAATTTCCAAAAAGGAAATCTTGCGGTCTAAAAAGGCCGCAACAGCCTCTTCGTTGGCGGCATTTAGCGCGCAAGCTGCCGTTCCTTGGTCTGCCATTGCTTGATAGGCCAAATCTAAATTTTTGAAAACCTTACGGTCAGGCTGCTCAAAAGTGAGTTGTGGATAGTCCATGAAATTG
>JAIXUE010000009.1 GCA_027483605.1 Cryomorphaceae bacterium
ACTTTATTGCCAATTGCGGCATGGCACGTGTTTTTGCTTATCTGATGAGCTCCGATTTGCCCACTTTAGATGACGCACTCATTTTTGAAGACGCCAGTCATACTATTTTCAAAGCACTTCAAAATACCCATCAAATGAATCCTAGTACAAGAGGAATCGCCAAAACTGCTTTTGAAATTGCACTCAAGCAACTCGTTTAAATCAACATTGTGGAACTATCGCTCGTACTCATTTTTTGCATCGGCTACGCCGCGATCAGTTTAGAACATCTACTCAGAATCGATAAGCTGATACCGGCTTTACTCATGATGACCCTTTCTTGGGCCCTCATTGCTTTGAATGCCACGGACATACATGCGCTGAGCGAAAACCTACTGCATCATTTTGGCAAAACTGCAGAGATCCTGATTTTCTTAATGGGCGCAATGGCCATTGTAGAAATGATCGATTATTTTGACGGTTTCAAAAGTGTGCAAGCCCTCATCAAAGTCAAGACCGCATACCAATTGCTATTGGTGGTCTCTATTCTTGCTTTTATATTGTCGGCGATTATCGACAACCTGACCGCAACCATTGTACTGATCTCCATATTGCGCAAAATGGTCCCGGACAAAGATTTACGCATGTGGATGGCCGGCTTCGTCATCATTGCTGCCAACGCAGGAGGCGCTTGGTCTCCGATAGGTGATGTCACCACCACCATGCTCTGGATTGCTGGTAAAGTGAGTGCATTAAAATTAGTGGAACACATCTTTTTACCAGCCGTTGTTACTTTATTCATTCCGTTGCTGATTGCCAAAAAAATCAAGGTTTTCAAGCAAGAACTACCACCCACAAAAGACATTAAAAAAAATAAGGTCTCCGCTTTCATACTCATCAGCGGACTTTTGCTTATTATTTTTGTTCCAATTTTCAAAACCATCACGCACCTCCCTCCCTACATGGGCATGATGTTTTCCTTAGCAATGTTTGCAATTATCGGAGAGATCGCTAGCAAGCGCCAACTCAACTTAAGTTCACTCAATGAGCAAGAGCTCGGAGGGCACACCGGCCCAACCCTTCAAGCGCTCAGTAAAATAGAAATGCCTTCCATTCTGTTTTTCTTAGGAATCTTGATGACCGTTGCTGGTATGGAAAGCTTAGGAATGATCGAACAACTCGGTGAAAATGTATTGGCTTCCGGTATCTCCAAAGAACTATACATTACATTTTTAGGCGTAGCTTCGGCCATCATAGACAACGTTCCTTTGGTGGCGGCAAGCATTGGCATGTTTAAAGATGCTATGGATGCCGATGCATGGCATTTTATTGCCTACACAGCAGGAACGGGTGGCTCCATTCTGATCATTGGCTCGGCGGCTGGTGTGGTAGCCATGGGCATGGAAAACATCGGTTTTGGTTGGTACCTCAAGCGCTTCTCACTCCTGGCTCTCGCTGGTTACCTTGGCGGCGTACTCACTTTCTTAATGCTTTGAATTCATGCATAAAAGCGCTTATCAAACATGTGTTAATTGGTTATTTGAGCGCTTTCCTTCCTATCAAAATGTAGGGGCAGAGGCATACAAACCAGGGCTAGAACGGGTATTTGAATTGCTTGATATCCTACAAATTGATCCGAAAAAAATACCCGCTATTCACATTGCCGGAACCAATGGCAAAGGAAGTACCGCCGCCTATTGTGCGAGCATGTTGCAAGAAAGCGGCCTCAAGGTGGGTTTGTTTACCTCGCCGCATATTTTCGATTTTTCAGAACGGATAAGGGTGAATGGTTGTCCGATCACTCAAAGTTATGTGATTGATTTTTGCACGGGTTTTCAAAACTTGAATTCCACGATTGAGGCAAGTTTTTTTGAACTCACCTTCGCAATGGCCTTGGCTTACTTTCAAGAACAGGATTGCGACTATATCGTTATAGAAACAGGTCTTGGCGGTAGGCTCGATGCAACAAATATCATCAACCCCAAAGTAAGCATTATTACGACTATTGGTTTGGATCACCAAGAGTTCCTTGGCAACACACTTGAGGCTATTGCTGGTGAAAAAGCCGGCATCATCAAAGCAGAAACACCCGTTGTAATCGGTGAAACATCTCCAGCCACTCGCTTTATTTTTGAGCAGCAATCTAGCGTACTGAATGCACCCATCTATTTTGCTGAAAACGGCAAGCAGCTCACAGAAAATCTTCCGCTGAGTGGGTATCAAGCAACTAATTTTAAGACCGCTTTAATGGCTCTAGAAGTCATAGGCTTGGATATTTTACCACAAACCCAAATTACAGCACTTGAAAACCTCCAAAGAAACACTGGTTTTTTTGGTCGTTTAGAAACTTGGCAGCACGCGCCCAAAATCATACTTGATGTGTCACACAACCCCGCTGGAATAGCAGCCACATTACCTTTAATTGAAAAAGAATGTAAAGGGCAACTTTTCATTCTATATGGCGCTTCAAAGGACAAAGATGCTCTAGAAATACTTGAATCATTTCCCAAACATGCCCATGTTGCGGCTTGTGTTTTTCGCAATCCGAGATCGAAGAATCTTTCCGATTGGCAAAGCCTCGGAATACAAACAATTTTTGAAGATTTACCCTTCGCTATTTCCGAAACAAAAAACAAAATGCAAGCCCAAGACTTACTTTGGATAACCGGTAGTTTTTTCTTATTAGCAGATTTACCACAGCGCTAAAGATTTTTTAAATTATCTTTGCACTAATGGAAAAGCAAGTCATCCTCAATGCCACCCAGCTCGAACTGACGCTCAAACGCCTTTCCCATGAACTCATTGAGACCCACGACACCTTCGAGAACTCCATTTTAATTGGCCTGCAGCCACGCGGTATCCATGTCGCAACCCGCATCAAAGCCCAACTAGAAGCTATTCTTGCCCATCCAATTCAAGCAGGCAACCTCGATATCACTTTTCACCGCGACGACTTCCGCCGCAGAGAAACACCCCTGCTCCCCAGCATTACCAACATCGATTTCTCCATAGAAAATAAACGCATCATCCTCATCGACGACGTCTTATTTACGGGCAGAACTATTCGCGCAGGCTTAGATGCGCTACTCACTTTCGGGCGCCCATCTCAAGTTCAATTACTCGCACTGATTGACCGTCGCTACAGCCGCGACTTACCCATTCAAGCAGACTACATCGGAAAAACTGTCGATACTTTGGCTTCTGAGCGCGTAGCAGTAGAATGGAAAGAAATCGAAGGTCAAGATCAAGTATTATTATTTACAAAAGAAGGCAATGAAGCAGCTCAGCGTTGATCACCTTACCGGTATTGTAGACCTCACGCGTCAAGACATCGAACTCATCCTCGAAACCGCAGCTCGTTTCAAAGAAGTGATCAATCGCCCGATAAAGAAAGTTCCTTCACTCCGAGACATCACCATCGCCAATGTCTTTTTTGAAAATTCTACCCGCACCCGCCTTTCTTTTGAATTAGCCCAAAAACGCCTCTCTGCTGACGTCGTCAACTTTAGTGCGGCCGGTTCTTCAGTGAAAAAAGGCGAAACGCTCGTAGATACCGTCAACAATATCTTAGCGATGAAAGTCGATATGGTGGTGATGCGTCATCCAAATCCTGGAGCAGCCAAATTTTTATCTCAAAAAATCAAAGCCCGTGTAGTCAATGCTGGTGATGGCACGCACGAACACCCTACCCAAGCATTACTCGATGCCTTTTCTATTCAAGAAAGACTTGGTAGCGTAGCAGGCAAGAAAATCGTTATCGTTGGCGATATCCTTCATTCAAGAGTTGCCTTGAGCAATATCTACTGCCTTCAAAAGCTCGGTGCAGAGGTCATGGTTTGCGGCCCTAGCACACTCATCCCAAAATACATCTCCGAACTCGGTGTAAGGGTGTCTCACAACCTCCGCGAAGCACTCGAATGGTGCGACGTAGCCAATATGTTGCGCATTCAGCTAGAACGTCAAGACATCAAATACTTTCCTTCTTTGCGCGAATATTCTCAGCAATTTGGCCTAGATAAAACTTTATTGGACAGTCTTTCTAAAGAAATTGTCATTATGCACCCAGGGCCCATTAACCGAGGTGTAGAGATCTCCTCTGACGTCGCAGACAGCCCTCAAAGTATCATTCTGGATCAAGTAGAGAACGGCGTAGCAGTTCGAATGGCTGTAATTTATTTACTTGCAGCAAAAATCGAAAGATAATTTAGTTATTTTTGAGCAAATCCTTGCTATGAATTTCTCCGTGGACCCTCAGGGCCAAATTGTGGTGGTCAGTACCGAAGTTGAGAAACTCGACGCCAGTAATGCTCCAGAGCTCAAAGCCCACTTTTTGCAGCTCAATAAAGTTGGCACCAACTATATCGTTTTGGACATGAGTAAAACCAAATACTGCGACTCCTCAGGCTTATCTGCTGTGCTCATCGCCAACCGTCTTTGCAAAGATACCAACGGTAAATTTGCCCTTTCCGGTTTGCAACCAAATGTGCTCAAACTCATTGAAATTGCACAACTAGACAAAGTACTCACCATCGGAAACTCCACTGACGCTGCCCTAGATTTGATTGCAAGGTGAGTTTTGAGCTGCACATACTCGGCTCCGGGGCAGCCCTGCCCACAAGCAAAAGGCAAGCATCTGCACAATATATCAATTGCAATGAGCGCCATATCCTCATTGACTGTGCTGAAGGAACCCAGCAGCAATTGCGCAAATATGGGCTCAAGCTGCAAAAAATACAGTTTATCCTGATTTCCCACCTCCACGGCGATCACTTTTTTGGTTTGCCAGGCCTACTGTCTACCATGCACTTACTTGGTCGCAATAAAAAATTAAGTATTTATGGGCCTCCAGGTTTAGAGACACTTATCCGGGCCATGCTTGCCGCAGGAGGGCATCCACTTCAATTTGACATCACCTATCATACGATTCAACCAGGTGTGTCTCAACTTATTTTCGAAGACCGCCTGATCGAGATTTACGCTTTTGCCCTCAAGCACCGCTTACCTACGCTCGGCTATCGCATCAATGAGAAACCCAAATTACTCAACCTCGATAAAGAAGCAATTTCGGCAGCGGGTTTGTTGATAGAAGACTTGCCTAAACTAAAGTCGGGAATTTCCATTGAAAGAAATGGCAAAAAGTACAATTACAAGGATTACACACTACCTGCTCAGCCCGTTTATAGTTTTGCTTATTGTTCCGACACCAAACCAACACCAAGTTATTTAGAGGCCATTAAAGATGTAGATTTACTATACCACGAGGCTACTTTTAATCAACAGCACCTCGAGCGCGCAAAGAGCACCTTTCACTCCACTGCCCAACAAGCTGCCCAACAAGCAGTGCTAGCCAATTGCAAATACCTTTTGCTCGGGCATTTTTCTTCGCGCTACGACGATATTCTTCAGCACCTCGCAGAAGCGCGCCAATTGCATCCAAACGTAGGTGCAGCAGAAGACGGCATGCAAGTGACCCTAGGAAAATGGGGGCTTATTTTTGGGAGCGCTGATAGAACACAAGTGCAATAAGCGCAAAAAGAAGATTCGGCAACCAAACAGACCAAAGCGTTGGGAAACCCACCTTTACAGCAGCAACTGTCAGCATCTTCATAGCGAAAATGTATACAAAAATAAACGCCAAGCCAATGGCGATATTCATGCCGATGCCTCCACGCTTTTTCTGGGAAGCCACCGAAACGCCAATAAGCGTAAGAATGTACGTTGCAAAAGGAAAGGAGGTGCGCTGATGGAGTTCTATTTCAAAGTCAGGCACTAGCTTAGAGCCTTTTAATCTTTCGCGTTCAATGGCGTTTTTAAGCTCCGTAAACGTCAGGGCTTGCGCAGCATTATCTCGCTGAGCCATTTCTTCTATGCGGTACACAAAGGTGGTGTCTTTGTGGCGGCCATGAATAAGTTTAGCCTTCGGAAAATCATAGTTTTTTTCGTAGTAATCTGTGAGTTGCCACTCATTGGTGCCTGGCTTATTTTTGGCAAAGCGCGCGCGCAAAAAGTATATAGGTTGGTTGTCTTTGCTCCACTTTTGAATAGTGAGGTCATTGACGCGCTGCTCCTCCGCTGCATAATTCGAAAAATACACGAGCTCATTACCCGGGTATTCGGCTTGGTAATTATTGACTGTCAGTACATCTCGGTAGTAGCGTTCTTCAAAAGCCAAACGAATTTTGTTTGTTCTTGGAATAATAAGGTGGTTGAGCACCAATGACATGATGGTGAGTATAGTAGCTCCAATGAAATAAGGACGTAAAAAGCGAGTAACTGGCCGACCTGAAAACCAAATAGGAATGATCTCTGTATTTTGCGCCATTTTACCCGTAAACCAAATGACCGACAAAAAAATAATCATTGACGAGAAGGTATTCCCATAATAGAGGATAAAAGTGACATAATACCTGAAGAAAATCTCGTGTAAAGGAGCCTTGTTACTAATGAACTCGCTTAACTTTTCTGAGATGTCAAAGACAACTGAAAAAACCATGATCAGTCCGAGCATGAAAAAAAACGTGCTCAGAAATTTTTGAATGATATAACGATCTATGCGTTTGAGCATGTTTATAGGCGTTGCCCTAATTTTTGAACTACTTGGTTTTTCCAGGCTACAAATTCACCACTCGCAATCTTTTCTCGGGCTACGCGCATGAGTTCCAAGTAAAACGCCAAATTGTGAATGGTCGCAATTTGTATGCCCAAGTATTCACCTGTTTTGATGAGGTGACGCAAATAAGCTTTGGTATAAACTTGATCTACCCATACCTGACTTGTAGGGTCTAGTTGGCTAAAGTCTTTGGCCCATTTTTCATTTTTGATATTGATAGTGCCTTCCCAAGTGTAAAGCAAGCCGTGTCGGGCATTTCTACTAGGCATCACGCAGTCAAACATATCTACCCCGAGCGCAATAGACTCCAATAAGTTAATTGGCGTTCCAACACCCATTAAATAGCGCGGTTTATCTTGGGGTAAGATGTTGCAAACTAAATCAGTCATTTCGTAGAGTTCGTCGTCGGGTTCGCCTACCGACAAACCGCCAATTGCGTTGCCAACAGCATCAAAAGAAGCAATAGCATGTGCAGATTGCTCGCGGAGGTCTTTGTAGGTACTACCCTGTACAATCGGAAACAAAGCTTGCTCATAACCATATTTAGGTTCGGTCTGCTCCATGGCTGTAAAGCAACGGGCCAGCCAACGGTGTGTGAGGTGCATCGAACGCTTGGCATAGGAGTATTCGCAGGGATACGGTGTACATTCATCAAAAGCCATGATGATGTCTGCGCCAATTGAGCGCTGAATTTCGATGGCTCTTTCTGGCGTAAAAAAATGGTAACTCCCGTCTATGTGCGATTGAAACTTAACACCTTCTTCTTGGATTTTACGAGATCCAGATAGCGAATACACTTGATATCCGCCACTATCTGTCAAAATTGGACGCTCCCAGCCGATGAATTGATGCAAGCCTCCGGCAGCTTCTAGCACCTCAGTTCCGGGTCGTAAAAAAAGATGATAGGTATTACCCAATATAATTTGTGCATTGATGTCGTCGCGGAGTTCTTGTTGGTGCACCCCTTTCACAGAGCCTACGGTACCAACCGGCATGAAGATAGGCGTTTCGATGGTGCCGTGTGCTGTGTGCAACCTTCCGAGGCGTGCTTTAGATTGAGAATCTGTCTTTAATAGGTCAAAGTGCATAACAATGTTGAAAAATACCTTGAGCAAAGATACGGGTATTTAAATTCCCTAGACATCTTTGTACTCAGAGATGACCTACTTACCAAGCATTCAATACGACTACTGGGCTTTTTTGCTCTATGGCGGCATTCTTTTCAGTGCTGTGCAGCTCGTATATGTATTTTATTTTTACGCACGCTTTGCCTTCAAACGTAGCAAAGTGAATTTAGCGGAGCCACACTACCCTCCTGTTTCTGTGATCATTGCAGCTAGAAATGAATCAGACAACCTTTATGAGCACCTCCCTTCCATCTTGAGTCAAGATTATCCGCAATATGAAGTCATTGTGGTCAACAACCAAAGTATTGATGACAGCAATTGGATCTTAACTGCATTTGCCCATCAATTCAAGCAATTAAAAGTGGTAGAGCTTTCGCGCAGCCCGCACCTCAAACTTGGTAAGAAACTTCCGATAACACTCGGGATCAAAGCAGCGTCTTACGACCATTTTGTACTCACCGATGCCGATTGTCAGCCACAGAGCACGCAGTGGCTCAAACAAATCATGAACCGGCTCAACAACAAACAACAACTCGTCATTGGTTATAGCCCATTTACCAAAACAAAAGGCTTTTTTAATAAATTGGTGCGCTTTGACAACGCATGGATGGGCGCTAGTGCTTTTAGCTACGCACTTGCCGGACATGCATTTAAAGCCAATGGGCGCAACTTAGCCTACTCTAAATTATTATTTCAAAAAGTCAATGGCTTCAAATCGCACTATGCCATCAGCCCCGGAGACGACGACCTTCTTTTGCAAGATGCCCTTCAGTTTAGCAAAATCAATATTGCTGAAGACCCCACTTCATTTGTGCGCTCAGCAGCGCCCGCAAGTTGGTCCGATTGGCTCCGACAAAAAGCAAAATACCACATCAGTTCTGCAAGGTATCCGTTTATTAAGAAAGTGTTGTTAGGAATCTATCCACTCAGCCTGATTTTAATGTGGATTTCTTTTGTTGCTTTGTGCTTGAATATAAATTACTTGCCCTTAGGGCTCAGTATATTTATGGGCACAATTACAATCAAATGGTGGCTGCAAGGTACTTGCCTCAATCGGCTTGGCGAAAAGAAACTCATGTTGTTTTTTCCGGCTTGGGATTTGTTTTATAGTATTTTGATGCCCATCGTTTATTATATTTCCGAAAGGCAAAAATATTACAGATGGTAGAAAACGAGCATTTATCCGATAAAGCAAAGCAAGACTTGCACTTGGTTGCAGCAGCCCGATCGGGAAGCCAAGCCGCCTACGCAGATCTCCTTGACCGCTACCGCGACTCCATTTACTTCATGATGCTCAAGATGGTCAAAAACGCCGACGATGCCGACGACCTCACTATAGAAGCTTTCGGAAAAGCGTTTGCTCGCTTAGACCAATACTCACCAAGCTTTGCTTTCAGCACTTGGCTCTTTAAAATTGCATCCAATAACTGCATCGACTTTATCCGTAAAAAACGCATAGAAGTCACTTCCATAGACAGAGGCATCACCACCAGCGATGGAGAACGCATGCACATCGATGCCAAATCACAGACTCTTAATCCGGAAGAAACAATTATCCAAGGCCAACGCCTTGTGCATATGCGCCTTTTGGTGAGTAAACTCAAGCCAAAATACCGTGAACTTGTTGAGAAGCGCTATTTTGAAGAAAAGAGCTACGAAGAAATTGCCGATGAGCTCAACTTACCACTTGGCACGGTTAAAGCACAGTTATTCCGCGCTAGAGATTTCTTAGCCGCCATGATGCAGCAGACCAAAGACAGTATTTAATGACCCTTCTTCAACACTACTTTCCCGAATTAAGTACCACACAATTAAAACAGTTTGCTGCCTTAGAAGCACTCTACAATGAATGGAATGCGCAAATCAATGTCATCTCCAGAAAAGACACCGAGCACTTTTATGAAAGGCATGTGCTGCACTCACTCGCTATTGCAAAAGTGGTGCAATTTCTCCCAGGTGCACAAGTTTTAGATATTGGCACCGGCGGAGGCTTTCCAGGTATTCCGCTAGCTATTCTTTTTCCGGAAGTGGAGTTTCATCTGGTAGATTCTATCGGGAAAAAAATCAAAGTAGTGCAAGAAGTTGCTGCAAGCCTCGGACTTCAAAACGTTAAAGCGAGCCATATGAGGGCAGAAACCATCAAAGACCGCTATGATTTTATTGTCAGTAGAGCTGTTACCCAGATGCCAGTTTTCATCACTTGGGTAAAAGGAAAAAGCGCGAAAAAGAACCTACACACATTCAAAAATGGGATTTTCTACCTCAAGGGTGGAGACCTCAGCGAAGAACTCGCCGGCCTAAAATATCCTTATAAAGAATTTGCAATTGCCGATTTTTACAAAGAAGCATTCTTTGAAACTAAAAAGGTAGTGTACGTACAATTAGTACCCTGATTTCTACAACTCATAAAGCAAAGCCGAAGCATACGCTTTGATAGCGCGCTTTTCTCCAAAAGAATCTACCTTTTCATGGGTGGTGGCTTTGATACTGATTTCGTCGGTAGCTAAGTTCAAAATACCCGCCAAAACGACCTGCATTTGTTCGATATGGGGGTTCACCTTCGGTGTTTCTAAAATAACTGTTGCATCGATATTGACAATGCCATAGCCTTTTTCACTCACCAAGCGGAACACTTCTTTGAGTAGAATTTTGGAGTCGATGCCTTTGTATTTTGGATCGGTGTCTGAAAAGTGAAAACCGATGTCTCTGAGGGCTAAAGCGCCAAGTAAAGCATCGCAAATGGCATGTATGAGCACATCAGCATCGGAATGACCAACTGCGCCAAGTGGAGAAGGAAGTTGAATGCCACCAATCCAGAGGGGATAGCCCTCAGCAAGCTGGTGAACATCTACACCATAACCGATGCGCAATTTAGGTTTAGCCTGCATTAGTTTCCACCCAAATTGAGGCGCAATGTAAAGCGCAAAGTATTGGCAAGTGGGCTTTGACGGCCATTCAATGAGGCCAAATAGGAGAAGTCTATAGCAAACATATTGTACTTGAGAGAAGCACCTAAATTCAAGAATTGACGGTTTCCTTTGTTTTTATTTTCGTAGAAAACACCACCTCGCAAGGCCAAAACATCGCTGTACCACCACTCTGCACCTGCTGCAATATTGATTTCGGCTAATTCTTCTTTCAAACGGGTTCCTTTTACAATTTCATAGGTACCAGCTGCGTTCTGGATGTAGTCGCCATTTTCATCTTCTGCTAATACACCCGGTGCATCGTAAAACGATTGCATCATAGAGGTAATGATACCAACATCGCCGTTCATTCCAGCCAACATCACGTACTCCCCATCGATGAGCTTGTAAATGGCGGGGGTTGGAACCAACAAGCGCTGTAGATCGACAGAAAAGGTAACTTTATTGTATTCGTCAAACTCGGCCAAAAAGCTATTTCCAATTTTGAGGTTCATTGGAATGAAATCTCGACGAGACAACTCAGAATAGGAAACTTTGTTACCGATATTGTTGATGGTCAGGCCAAAAGTGTAGGTACCGTCAGTGTTGCCTATTTTTGCGTCGTCATTGAAATAACTAAAAGATAAATCTGCTGCACCCACCACGCCAGGCTTGGTATTGACACCAGCAACAGTTAAGCCACCCGTTAAATTGGAATAAGCAAATTTACCATTGACACCAATACTAAAGCGCTCAGCTAATTTAAAAGCGTAAGCACCCACAAGTTCGAATTCACTTGGTTTGTCGTCGCGGAGCACATCGCCGTTGATGTCGGTAAAGGTGATTTCACCCAAGCTGAAATAGCGGAGCGCTCCACCAATGGAGTGTACTTTGTTAAGCTGTTTGTAGCCGGCTAAATAAGACAAATGGATGTCGTTAGTCAGTTGGCGCAACCAAGGCGTGTAAGACAAACTGACTTCAGACTTTTCTTTAGCAAAACTCAATAGAGAAGTATTCCAATAAACCGAAGTGGAATTGGCGCTCAATGCGGTTCCGGCATCGCCCATTCCGCCTGCGCGAGAATCTGGTGTGATGGCCATGAATGGCAATGAAGTTGTAATGGTATTGAGCTGAAGGTCGTTATCGGTGACGCCAGAACCGCCTGTTGGCTGTGCCAAAGCGTTCTGAGAAACAAACACCAAACAAATGCTGACAATTACTGTATAAAATCCGGAACTTTTCATAGAGAGGGTAAAGATAGGGAATTTGAGGAATTTTTATTTCAAGATCACAAGTTTTTCAGTCTGCTCTGCATAAGCGCCATCTGGTGTTTGCACCCTCAAGCGGTAAAGGTATGTCCCTCTTGCGAGTTCATCGCCAAAATCATCCCGACCATCCCAGTACAAACCAGCTATTCTAAAACCGCTAGTGGGCACTTCTTGTGCAATGGTTTTAACTAAACGCCCAGAAACCGTAAAGATTTGAATTTGCACATCCAAAGAAGAACATGACTGATTGTGTTCAAACATGAATTCGGTGCGGGTAGTAAACGGATTAGGGTAGTTAAGTACGTGCTGCAATACGGGTGCTTCTTTGGCCTGCACCACAAAATCAATCTGCGAAGTAGATGAATTGTTATTCACATCCCATACCTTGAACGATAACGTATGAGGACCAGGACTTAGATTTTGAAATTGGTAGCGCACCTCTCCTGATTGATAGGAGTCCAAATTAGCTGCATAAAAATCATTGAGCACAATTGGCTGAGCACTCTGCCCATCGAGTACAGCAACAATGTCATGGCCAATGCCATTACCCACCGTATTGATCCCGTTATCGTCGGTAACTTTGGCCAAGAGCACTGGATTCTCATCGGTTAGCGATCCATTTACAAAACCCTCTTGATTCATATACAGCTGAACGGTAGGTCCTTGTTCGTCTGAAACGCCATTTGGATCAATACCGCCCACATAAAAAAGCGTATCAAAACCTTGTGCATCAATCTGCCCGTTCTGGCCATAATAAGAGATTTTTCCGAAATCAATTTGCAATGCAATATCCTTAGGTACTACAAATTCAAATTCAAAGTAACCATTTGTAATGCTGCTCTGACCCCGATAGATGCGATTGGTTTGCTGTTCGTAGGCAATCACAGGAGAGCCTTCGTCCTGACCAAGTGTATTTTGAATTTTGCGTTTATCAAATACGGTAGGCGTCAGTACACCATTCCAACTAGAAAGCACCGCGCCGCTGTAGTCTTCAATGTGGCCTTTGATCTTCACTTTACTCAAGGCGCGCAACGTATCTAGCTGTTGCGCTGGATCAAGACCATTAATGCTGTCGGTAACAATGCGGTATCGGGGTAAGGCCAAACGCAAGGCGGGATCTCCGATGAGTGTAAAACTGCGCTTATTAGATGAACTCACCGATGCAGCATTTTTTGTTCTGCGGGCAATTTCGCCAAACTCATATGCTTCGCCATTTGGGTAGCGATTGAAAACCCGCTCAATTAACTTGATGCCAATATTGCTATTCACACCAAAATACACAGAGCGCGTTGTAGTGAGCATGGCAATTGCTCCACCTGCCGGGTTGAGATACAACCACTCCCCTGCTGATACGCGCTCGGGGTCATCAAAACGAGTAAACTCGCAAGTTGCAGAGACAAATAAGTGTAAAGCATGGATGTTGTTCCAACTATTCACTTGATCAATGTCTACAACGCGTTCTTCGGCAAGGCCAACCTCTCCACCATGGCCAATGTAGTTGGCGACGAGCACACCGCGCTGAATATTGGCATCAATTGCATTTGTCATTGCAGGGAAGCGCTCGCCACCTGCTGTAATAACTTTTGGGAAGGCATCCATGTAAAGCTTATTGTAATTAATTTCTGGATTGAGCATTTTCGAGATGGTGTATTGCGGCTCTGCATCTGTGTTGATGAAATATCCTCCCTCGCGGTTATCGGTCATGATCAGGTACTGATTGCGCCAATCGCCAAATGTTTTGTCTGTTTGGGTACCCATACAACAAGAACTTGTTACTGGGTAAAAATTTGAACCATTTTTCATGTAGTGTTCGACTTTATCGACCATTTGCTTGGCCTGTAAAGTAGTGCTGACAATCATGCGCCCTACGCCAATATCCATCATATCAGCTGGACTCATCGCCTCGGCGTCATCAAGTAGACCATAAAAGTCATCTACAACCATTGCATCTATTGCATTTTCACTGCTCAGCATTTGATAGGTCACTACAAAATTGTTGTTATTTGGTTCTCGGTTTTTTGGGTCATAAGTACCGTCGCCAAAAAGTAGAAGATACTTTGGCTTTGAAGAAGGATCATTGAGTAAAGCTCGGTCATAGAACATCTTGACAAAACGACGGATTGCGCCTGGATCTTGCATTCCGGAACTAAATTCATTGTAAATTGCTTGCGGTTGCACAACGTGAACGGTGAGTCCGTTGGCCCGGTGTAATTCGGCAAGGCGATTGGCTTGTGCCAAAAAATCTGGATGACTAACGATCAAATAATCGGCCAAAGGAAGCTGATGCAAATTTTGATACGTTACGCTCGCTATTCTATCCGGTGTGAAAAACGATGCTCCACTAGCTACCACAAATTCTTTATATTGTGCAAGCGTCTTAAAAGTAGCCTGATTTCCTTGCAAGGTCAAGGGGATACGAATAGGATTGTGTCGGTCTGAAACATCCCAAACAAAAGTACTGGCATTGACGCTGCCAATTTGATAACTTGCTAGATTGGAAGCTGCACCCCATTTCGAAACACGGAAATTCAATTGAGACCCCGCTAAGATCAAATTGCGCTGGGCATTGATCAATATTCGGTCAAGATAAGTTACTACGCTCGGATTTTGCCTATTGATCGTAATCGTTAAATTCAGCGCACTACTCGGTGTTGAATCAGCACAAAGCAAAGTACCGCGCTGATAATACGAACCTGAATTTGGCATGAACATTTGGCCAATGAGTTCCGATCCATTTTTCAGTATGATTTGATTTCCAGTAGTTCTTGAATTCGAAGCATAAGTGACCTGATAACGAATAGGCGCAGTGGTCACGTTTCCGATGGTGAAATTAAAATTCTGAGTCAGATTTACATCGAATTCTTCTCCGTACCAACGCTGCCCTCCTTTGACTAAGTTTTCGAGGTCGTTTTCATAGACGTCCCGATAATCATAAGCACTGATAATGGTGTCTGAAGGGAAATCACTTACAATGGCATCCGCGATGCGCAAAGGCGCAACATCCGATCCGATATAGATATAATAAAAAGATTGATCGGAATAAGGATGTCTTACCTGGTTATATTGATTTCCGCCAGAAAGCTCCCAACGATGTGGGCCCCAACCATAGAACAGTACGTAATCATTGGCATCGAAGACGCCGTCTGCTTCTCCGCTCACCACAATTGCATTTTGTGCAAGATCATCAGTGATAGGGCTTGAGTTCGCTTCTGCAATGACACCTTCTCCGTTTCCATAGATATGAATGTGCGCCGGATTCAAATTGGTGGTATTGAATCCACAGGCCTCTAAGAAAGATTTATCTATTTTGTAAATTCCATCTTTGCCAACCGAAATACGATACCATTTGCCGGTTGTGCTACCTAATATAGAGGAACTCACGTAGTCTTTGGTTTGAGCCGTGTTTTTTGCGATCACGCGATAGTCTAATTGAAGCAAACGCTCAAGCGAACCATTGATAGAACGAAGGGGTAATATGTAACAAGAAAAAATTGGTTGACCACCTTCCGAAACTATTTTAGCATCAATTTGGGCTTTGTCCGAAAAAACTAAACCCAAACGCTCGTAGATCTGCTGCTGTGCTTTAGGTATTTTTTCGTACACTGCATTCACAATTTGAATTTCTTGCTGAATAGAGCCATGCTTTTGCTGTAACGCATAAAATGGCTGACCATTATCTAGTCCAAAACCTTTAACTGTTTGAATATCATAAGCTTCTTCACCGAGCATAACACGCTCTGAACCGGTCCAGTCCAAAACTATGGTTTGCACCTGTGCTAAGGAGCTCAGGCTGCTGATCAAACTGATAAAAAGAATACAATTGCGAAAATAAATCATGAAACTTGGAGTTTTAAGCGCTAGAAAAACGTCAATTTATTTATTTTATTTGAATAAATATTCGATATTTGTAACCTTTGAAACCTGAATAACGTTAAGATTGTTCGTGCTAAAACCAACTTTCGTGAAAATAGTCAAACCGCTTCTAGTCGCTCAGATTAGCCTCATTACCCTGATAATGAGCTCAATATCATGGGCTCAAGACCCTACTTTTACGCAATTCTATGCCAATCCTACCTACCTGAATCCGGCCTTAGCTGGATCTTCCGGATGTCCTAGAGTTTCGTTGAATTACCGCAATGAATGGCCCCAATTAACGGGCAATTACGTCACATATGCAGCTGCATACGACACCTACGCTAAGAATATTTCTGGCGGATTTGGTCTACTTGCCATGCACGACATGCAAGGCCAAGGAACGATTCAAACATCCATGGTCGGCGGTATCTATTCTTACAATGCCAAAATTACCCGTAAGTTTTCTATGATGTTCGGAGCACGTGCAGCATACTTTCAGAAGTTCTTAGACTGGGATAAACTCACTTTCGGCGACATGATTGACCCACGTCGTGGTTTTATTTACCAAACAGGCGATGTTCCACGCGGAAACGGACGCAGAGGCTTTTTCGATGTCAGCTTCGGTGCCGTGGGCTTTACCAAAAACTTTTATTTTGGTGTTGCAGGCCATCACCTCAATCGTCCAGATGAATCCATGATCCTCGGAGAATCTCGTTTGCCTATTCGCGTAACTGGTCACATGGGTGCCAACATCAAATTGGGTCAAAGAGGGCGCTACTCTAGCACTACATTTTTGTCTCCTAACATCATTTACCAATATCAAAATGGGTTTCAAGAACTCAACATTGGTGCATACCTTAAATATGAAAACTTCACGGTTGGTGCCTGGTACCGCAACCGCGATGCTTTTATCATGACCGTAGGTATCAATACTGACAAATTCAAAGTAGGTTATAGTTATGACCTCACCGTATCCAAGTTAGGCAATGGCATTTCAGGTGGATCTCACGAGATTTCAATGGGCATCAACCTTAAATGCAAAAAGAAACCTAAAAACTTCAGAAAAACGTCTTGTCCGTCTTTCTAATTGTAACCAAACGAATAAACAGAACTTTACGTTTAAAACGCAAAAAAATATGAAGCGATTGATTCAAAACATCTTCGGAATTGCACTGACAGGAATGTTAGTGCTTTCTTCGTGTTCTAAAGAGCGCTCTACTGCTACAGGTTGGGAATTCAACAACTACAAAAATGGTGGTTTTGAAAAATTCGACGCCCGTGAGCAAGAAACTGGTCCAGGACTAGTCATGATAGAAGGAGGTACATTCACAATGGGACGTACTGAACAAGACGTCATGTCCGACTGGAACGCACGCGCTTCTCGCGTAACCGTTGCATCTTTCTACATGGATCGCACAGAAGTCACCAACTTCCATTGGTTAGAATACATGTACTGGATGCGCCGCGTTTACTACAAAACTTATCCGCATGTTTACAAGAAGTGCTTACCAGACACACTCGCTTGGAGAACAGCTTTAGGTTATCGCGAGAAATACGTTAATTACTACCTGCGTCATCCATCTTACCGCGATTACCCAGTTGTTGGTGTGTCATGGTTACAAGCCAACGACTTCTGCAAATGGCGTACTGACCGTGTCAATGAAGCAATTTTAGTACGCGAAGGTATCTTGAAGTGGCATTTTGCTGAAGAAGGATCTGCAGACGTAGGTGCGGCAAACAACCCGAGCTACGACAAAAAATACGCTTCTGTACCTCAGAACATGTTCTCTACCGAAAATTACCTGAATGGTAACTACACTATTGAATCTGAAGGTGGTTACGTCGTCAACAAAGACAGCAAGCCAAAACCAAAAGTTGATTCCAAAACGAAAAGATCCGTTCCACGCGATCCATACCAACTTGAAAACTACGACCCCATTTACGCAGACATGGACAACGGTCGTTTAGGGACACGCCCTGTAAAAATGGAAGACGGTATCTTATTGCCATCTTACCGCCTCCCAACAGAAGCAGAATGGGAATTTGCAGCCATGGGCCTCATCGGTAACTTGGACCCTAATTCAGAAAACATCAACGACCGCCGCATCTATCCTTGGGATGGTCATTACGTTCGTCAAGAAGAAGAGCAATTCGCTGGTGCAATTCAAGCCAACTTCATGCGTGGAAAAGGCGACATGATGGGTGTTGCAGGTCGTCTCAACGATGGTGCCGACATCTCTGATCGTGTAGATTCATTCTGGCCCAACGACTACGGTCTTTACCACATGGCTGGTAACGTTTCTGAATGGGTAATGGATGTTTACCGTCCGCTCACCTCTGAAGTAGCAGAAGGATTTATGCCTTTCCGAGGCAACAAATTTCAAACACAATTACTTGTTCCAGATGGCCTCTATGACAAACCTGTTAAAGCCAATGAAAACATTTATGACGTACATGGTATGAAAGAATTTGTCAACGAATTTGCTCGTGTCAAATACCTTGCTCATGCGAACAAAAAATATAGTCAAGATGCTGGCAGTAACTACCAGTCTAACATGACTTCCCAAGGAGCTGCCAAAGACACTAACACCGGTAACAAAGATACAGCTGGTGCACAAGGTGCTCCTAAACCAGGTTCGGTAAATAACGCCCCAATGAATTCACGTATATACGCTAAACAAGACCCACGTAAATACCAATTCAATGCACCATCCAACTACTACGTTTCGAATAACTCACAATTCACCTCTCAGGAGCGCATGCAATTTGAGTTTTTAGATACACTCAATATCATGCTCGATACCGCTATCGCACTTCACAATCAAGGTCGTACAATTGCAGCATCTGCTTATATTGAGCGTGTGTTGTTCAACAAAGACTTACCTGCCGAAATCCAAGAAGGTGCGAAAAAACAAGATCTATTAGAACTCATGGCATTGGCTTTTGATTACGAGCAACCATCAGCTTACTTGGGTATTGATACCGCTCTGTTCAGCCGCGAGTACTTAGAGCGTAAGTTTTTATCTTATAGTACTGACCCAACTATTACTACCTGGATCATGACACTTCGCAATGGCCTCAGTGAGTTCATCACCACTACAAAAGGTAGCCAACGCTGGAGAGATGTTACTGTAGAAGAAAATGCAGGCCGTTTGAACTATCGCAAAGACGACTACATTGATTACTTAGACGGCGACTTAGAATCTTCTATTTACTACAACAACTCAAAAAGAAAAGAAGAAATCAACAGCGGTATGCGCGACCCTAAATTGGTGATGTACCAAAGCGAACACGAGAACAACAACCTTTATAACGAGCAAATCAACGCGGGTAAATCAGGGTGGCCAACTACGCTCATTTCTGACAAGAGTCGTGTATACAAAGGCGGTTCTTGGGCCGACATGGCATACTGGCTCGCCATCGGCAACCGCCGTTTCCTCGATGAAGACAAAGCTTCGGCTACCATCGGATTCAGGTGTGCAATGGATCGCATCGGAAGCTCTCGCCGTCCAGACATCAAAGAATAATTGGCAATACCTCTTATATAATCTTTCAAAAGCCCGAGCAATCGGGCTTTTTTTTTGCAACTTTGCTTCATGGAAAAATGGCTTTCAATATTAGATGCTTGCAATGGCGTCAGTACAGACTCCAGAAAACTACAGAAGGATTGTTTGTATATTGCGCTGAAGGGTGAGCACTTCGATGGCAATCAATACGCCAAACAAGCTATTGATGCAGGTGCTAAATATGCTATTGTCGATAACAAAACCTTTGCCAACGAAGAAAACATCTTTTTTGTACCCAATGGACTTGCCTTTCTCCAAGAACTTGCTCACGCGCACCGCATGCGTTTTGACATCCCCGTACTAGGAATTACAGGTAGCAACGGTAAAACAAGTACCAAAGAGCTTGTCAATTGTGTGTTGCGGGCACAATTCGAGGTCTTATGCACAGAAGGCAATCTTAACAATCATATTGGAGTACCCTTGACGCTACTCAAGCTGAATTCAAAGCACCAAATCGCAATCATTGAAATGGGAGCCAATAAGCCACTAGACATCGATGAATTGTGCCGGATCGCGTCGCCTAACTTAGGCCTGATCACTAATATTGGCAAGGCACATCTCGAAGGATTCATCAATTTTGAGGGCGTACTGAAGACCAAATCAGAGTTATACGATCATATTCATCAAAACAAAGGTTGTTTATTTGTGAATGCTGATGATCCTATTTTGTCTGCTGCCGCTCAAAAAAGGGCTTGTGAAACATGCTCCTACGGCGAACAAAACGGTGATTTACGCGGTGAGCTCGCCTATCTAGACCCTTATGTGCATTTCTGCTGGAGCTATCAGGATTACACATCTGAAATTGTCGATACGCAAATGGTTGGGAAATATAATTTTTATAATTTCTTAGCCGCATTGCGCATCGGCTTGTATTTTGGGATCGAGCCAAGTAAAATGAACAATGCAATTGCTAGTTATGTGCCGACCAACAAGCGCTCGCAAGTGGAGCAAACAGCAAAAAACACAGTAATTATTGACTGTTATAATGCCAATCCTTCTAGCATGCAGAGTGCGCTGTTTTCCTTTGTGGAAATGCAACATCCAAACAAATTAGCCATATTAGGGGATATGTTAGAACTAGGCGTCGAGGGGCTTTCTGAACATCAAAAAGTTTTGGATTTTTTAATCGCGAATGGCATTCAATTCATTACGGTAGGTAAAATCTTTAAGGAACTCAACCAGGACGGATTCATGGATGTAGCGGCACTTTGCGAAGCACTACAAATGCGAGATATAAAAGATCACCTTATCCTGCTTAAAGGATCTAGAGGAATCGCTCTCGAACAAGGATTAGCGTATCTTTAGTTAAGAACCATATTGCATTAAGAATGCCTTCAAAAAAGGATCAAGAGCGCCGTCCATGACAGCGTCGACATCGCCAGTTTCTGTACCCGTCCGAACATCTTTGACGAGTTTGTAAGGATGCATGACGTAGTTTCTGATCTGACTCCCCCACTCGATTTTCTTTTTACCTGCCTCAATCTCATTGCGTTTCTCCATGCGCTCACGCAAGATGAGCTCATATAACTGAGAGCGCAACAATTGCAAGGCCTTTTCTTTATTGGCTAATTGCGAACGAGATTCAGAGTTTTCAATGATGATGCCAGATGGCGCGTGTCGCAAGCGTACCGCTGTTTCTACTTTGTTGACGTTTTGCCCACCTGCGCCGCCAGAACGGAATGTTTCAAATGAAATATCGGCAGGGTTGATATTGATTTCTATTTGGTCATCAACTAAAGGGTAGACATAAACAGAAACAAAACTCGTGTGCCGCTTTGCGTTGGAATCAAAAGGTGAGATGCGGACCAATCGGTGTACTCCGTTTTCACCTTTAAGATATCCAAATGCAAACTCTCCTTCGAACTCTAGCGTAACCGTTTTGACTCCGGCGACATCTCCTTCTTGAAAATTGAGTTCGGTAATTTTGTACCCGTGTTTCTGACCCCACATGAGGTACATGCGCATCAGCATACTCGCCCAATCACAACTTTCGGTGCCGCCAGCACCTGCAGTGATTTGCAATACAGCAGAAAGGCTATCTTCTTCATTGGAAAGCATATTCTTGAGCTCTAACTCTTCGATTTCTTCAAGTAGCTTTGCATATTGGGTATTGAGCTCGGCTTCTTCAGCCATTCCTTCGCGTACAAATTCCATCAGTACATCGAGGTCCGCAACAGCAGTAGCGGTGCGATCAAAAGTCTCGACCCAAAATTTGAGACCTCGGATTTGCTTCATTTTATCTTCTGCCTTTTTGGGGTCGTCCCAGAAAGAAGGATCTTGGGTTTTGAGCTCCTCCTCCCTTAACTGCATGCGTTTCTCATCAATTTTAAGAAAGGACTGTATGGTTGAAAGTCTATTTTGTAGGGCCTTGTACTGTTCGCTTGTCATGGAGCAAAGTTAAGCATTCTATGAAGGAAAGAAAAGGAAGGTACGCGCAGGATTCAGTCAAAATGTGTACATTTGTCTCAAATCAATGAAACATGAATATTCCAGCTGAACTCAAGTACACCAAAGACCACGAATGGGTTAAACTCGAAGGTGATATCGCCACTATCGGCATCACCGAATTTGCACAAAGTGAACTCGGAGACATCGTATATGTCGAGGTAGAAACCGTAGGAGAAACAATGGCCCAAGAAGAAGTTTTTGGTAGCGTAGAAGCTGTCAAAACCGTTTCTGATTTGTTTCTGCCCATGAGCGGTGAAATCATCGAATTAAATGAAGCACTCGAAGACAACCCTGAGCTAGTCAATAACGATCCATATGGCGCAGGATGGATGGTGAAAGTTCGTGTGAGTAATGCAGCAGAATTTGAAGCTTTGCTCGATGCCGAAGCTTATGCCCAGGAAATCCACTAAGCACTGTTCCATTTCGAACACTAAAGATACAAAACCGCTCTTTGAGCGGTTTTTTTATGGCCAAAAAATAACCTGCGACTCAATTTTCTTTTCAAGTTGATCGGCAATCTGATAGAATAGGTCTCTGTGCAGTAATTGCTCTAAGGCATCTATTGACAAAAAATACTGTGACAAAGGTTGTTCTGACTTGGCATTGGGCAGCAAAAAAGCAATCCCTTTTTGTTGATTCGGTGCAATAAGCGCCTTGTAATATTGCTTAGGGACACTTACTTGATTGGAGCCAATTGTTGGCAGACCAGCAGTTAACACAGGACCTGTAACGACGTAAAGTGTATCGTACTGCAGTGCCCAGTCACGCACTTTTTCCTCGAGTTTTTTCCAGATACCGCGGTTGAACCCAGGAAGCTGAGGGCTCATATTGCTATAATAAAAGGATTCTTGCATCACTTCCAATGACCAACTCATGTCAGCAGCAGGTGCCAAATGACCGCGGTCATAGCCACTTTTGGCATAGTCTGCATTGGTAGCTGTTCCGGTAGCAACTAACGGATCTTCTAAAAAGCGATTGCTGCGCTCCACGCCAGACCCCAATTTGGAAGAAGTCAGCATGTAAGCTACCCAATTCGCTTGCTCGTGCTGTTCATTGTATGATAGCAAGTAAGCCGTATGGGAGATGATTTGTTCCTCTGCTAAAGGAAGAGGACATGCCAATGGCAGCTCTTTTTGATCCTCGAATCTGTAACCTCGAAATGAGTTTAAACCCAAGAAAAAAGCCGCTATCCAAAGAAGGAGTAACGGCTTTAAAACATTTATTTGCTTGAGCTTAAGCATCAATTTTTGCGTATTTAGCGTTTTTCTCAATGAATTCACGGCGTGGCGGAACGTCGTCGCCCATGAGCATAGAGAAGATTTGATCGCACTCTGCAGCGTTCTCAATGGTAACCTGACGCAAAGTGCGGCTTTCTGGGTTCATGGTGGTTTCCCAGAGTTGCTCTGCGTTCATTTCACCAAGACCCTTGTAGCGCTGCACATTGACAGAAGTTTCGCTACCGCCACCTTTCAACTCTTGAATGAGGCGATCGCGCTGGTCTTCGTTCCAAGCGTATTCGGATTTGGTTCCTTTTTTCACTTGATATAAAGGCGGTGTAGCGATATATACATAGCCTTTTTCAATGAGTTCTTTCATGTAACGGAAAAGGAAGGTAAGGATGAGTGTTTCGATATGCGAACCGTCGACGTCGGCATCACACATGATGATGATCTTGTGGTAACGCAGTTTTTCGAGGTTGAGCGCTTTGGAATCTTCTTCGGTTCCGATGCGGACACCCAAGGCCGTATAGATATTTTTGATCTCTTCGTTTTCGAAGATTTTGTGCTGCATGGCTTTCTCCACGTTGAGGATCTTACCTCGGAGCGGCATGATGGCTTGGAAGTGGCGGTCTCGGCCTTGCTTGGCCGTTCCACCTGCGGAATCTCCCTCGACGAAGTAAACTTCGCAAGCAGCTGGGTCTTTTTCAGAGCAGTCTGCGAGCTTACCCGGCAAACCTGAGCCAGTGAGCACATTTTTGCGCTGTACCATCTCGCGGGCTTTGCGCGCAGCATGACGGGCGCGAGCTGCCAAAATAACTTTCTCGACGATGAGTTTTGCTTCTGAAGGGTGTTCTTCTAGGTAGGCTGAGAGCATCTCTGAAACCGCTTGGCTAACCGGTGCTGTGACTTCTCGGTTGCCTAATTTGGTTTTGGTCTGACCCTCGAATTGTGGCTCTTGTACTTTGACAGAAACTACTGCAGTAAGACCTTCGCGGAAGTCGTCGCCATCAATTTCAATTTTCTCTTTGGCGAGAATTCCTGAATCGGTTGCGTATTTTTTGAGGGTGTTGGTGAGGCCACGACGGAAACCAGATAAGTGGGTACCACCTTCGTGGGTATTGATGTTGTTGACGTAGGCTTGGATATTCTCTGTGTAGGAGGTGTTGTAAGTAAGGGCAACTTCTACAGGAATACCTTCGCGTTCGCCTTCAAAATAAATGACGTCGGTAATGAGCGCCTCGCGGTTGCGATCAAGATAAGAGGCAAATTCTCTGAGGCCGCCTTCGGAATGATAGGTAGTGCAAGGATTTGAGCCGTCGTCTTCGGTTTGGCGTTTGTCAGTGAGCGTAATGGTGATGCCTTTGTTGAGGAAGGCGAGTTCGCGCATGCGCGCTGCAAGGGTGTCAAAGTTGTATTCGGTTGACTCAAAAATGGTGGCGTCTGGCGTAAAGGTAACTTCTGTACCGGTTTGGTCTGACTCACCCACAACCTTGACGTCGTACATCGGCTTACCGATGTTGTATTCTTGTTGGAAAATTTTGCCTTCTCGGCGCACCGTTGCCTTGAGGTGTGTAGACAAGGCGTTTACACAAGAAACCCCCACACCGTGCAAACCACCAGAAACTTTGTAGGTGTCTTTGTCGAACTTTCCACCCGCGTGTAAGACGGTCATAACGACCTCTAGTGCAGATTTCTTTTCTTTGGTGTGCATTGCAGTTGGGATACCGCGGCCGTTGTCTGTGACGGTAATGGAATTGTCTTCGTTGATGAAGACATTGATATGATTACAATAACCGGCGAGCGCCTCATCGATGGAGTTATCTACAACTTCGTATACGAGGTGGTGAAGGCCTTTGACGCCTACGTCACCGATGTACATTGCAGGGCGTTTTCTTACTGCTTCTAAACCTTCTAATACCTGGATATTATCTGCCGAATAATTGTCTCTCTTTTCGTCTTCAGCCATGTTGCTTGAGTTTGTTGATGGTGTTAAATTTCGTGTAAACAAAAATAAAAAAAAGCACCTCTTGTAAGGTGCTTCTTCTGGCTTTGAAAGCCTTAACTTATCAACAAAATTTCAACGATTTGAACTATTTTTCTATCCAGGCAATTATAGTCGGATCATTGGGTAAAACACGCGGTGAAATAACCTTTGCCAGGTGTCCGTTTTCGTCAATGAGGTATTTCTGAAAATTCCACTCCACTTTGCTGTCTTCTACTCCGTTTTTGGTTTTTTCTGTAAGGAAATGATATATCGGATGCATGTCTTTGCCTTTGACAGATATTTTAGACATCATTGGAAAGCTCACGCCATAGTTTAATTGGCAAAACTGAGCAATTTCTTTATCGGAGCCTGGTTCTTGCGACATGAAGTCATTGGCAGGGAAACCGACAATTACAAAATTCTTGGCTTTATATTTGGTGTAAAGGGCCTCGAGTTGCTCGTATTGAGGCGTAAGGCCGCATTTTGATGCCGTATTGACAATCATGATCTTTTTACCTTTTAAGGAAGCGAAATCGAAGGTTTTTCCGTTGATATCGGTCACTTTAAATTGGTAAATACTTGCGGTATCAGAAGGTAAAAAGCTCATAAGGAGGATGCTTAAAGAAAATAATAGTGTTTTCATGGTCGTTTTTTGTTAAAACAATACCCAACAAAGATAGTTCGACTTGGAACAAAATTTACTTTTTTACGAATAAGAAACGCATGCGCTACATTCTCTTGTATTTACTCTTTTTAACATCCCATACTTGGGGGCAAAAAATGACGGGTTTTTGGCAAGGAATGCTCTTTTCGAGCAGTAATGAAGCGGTGATGGCAGCTGTATATCTTGAAATTTTTGTCACGAATGGTCTTGTCGATGGAAAAATCAGAATTGAAAATAAAGACGGAGCAAGTGTTTATCCGGTAGTCGGTAAATATGCCAATAATGAATTGGAACTTGTTGCGAAGAAAGCAATGTGGCATTACTTACCTGAGTTTTCGCTTCCACCCTACATCTATTCGCTTAAATACAATCCTCAAAATGGCTATTTAGAAGGAAGCACAGATCAGCAAGATTACCGTTTGATTGCGTATCAAAGCCAAGGTGAAATTTCAATGAGCAAAACAGCGTATCTGCCCAAAGACTGGCTATTGCGGTTTCAGCAAGAACTAAAAGATGGTATTTCGGCACCACAAATACGCAAACAAGAGTTAATGAATTTCAGTTTTCAGCCAATTTACTTCGACTACAATCAAGCATCAATTAGAGCTGAATACCACAGCTACTTAAAGGAATTGATCAGGATGGTCAAGAGCCATTCAGATTTGCGTATTGAAATCACCGGGCATACCGATGCAGATGGTTCAGATGCCTACAATTTAGCCTTGTCAAAAAAACGCAGCGAAGCGCTCTTGAGTTTTTTCAGCGCTAATGGCTTGCCCAAAGACAGAGTTGTGATACAGTACAAAGGCGAAAAAGAACCCGTCGATCAAAACCAAACAGATGAAGGCAAGCAGCGCAATAGGCGCGTTGATTTTCGTTTCATTTAGAAAAGGAAAAGCCCAATCATTGATTTGGCGCTTTTACATTCCCTTTAATTTCTCCTCGAGAAGGGCAATTTTTTGCAAAGCATCGGCCTCTTTATTGCGCTCATTAGCGACTACTGCTTCAGGTGCACCTGCCATGAATTTTTCATTATGCAATTTTCCTTGTACGCTTTTCAGGAAACCTTTAGTGTAGTTTAACTCTTCTTCTATTTTTTTCTTTTCGGCTTCGACATCAATTTGCTCGCCGAAAGGCACAAAAAACTCGATGCCGTCTACAATAAAGCTATTGGACTGCGCTACTTTTTCTTGAACATATTGCAATACAGACAAATTGCCCATTTTAACTATAATGCTATCTGCATCGCTTGCGCGGCTTGCATCGGCTTTGATGAAGAGCTCTAGCTTCACTTTTGTCGCGATGTTATTTTGCTTGCGGATATTGCGGATCTGTGTAATTACTTTTTCATTGAAAGCAAACTGCTGCATAGGCTGAGCATTGACTTCTTGGCTTTCAGGCCATTGGGCAATAACGATGTCATCGCCTGCTTGGCGTTCGCGCAGTGCATGATACAGTTCTTCGGCGACAAAAGGCGTAAATGGATGCATGATCTTTAAAATGCGCTCAAAGAAATCGAGCGTATGTTCGAGGGTCTGTCGATCAATAGGTTGTTGATAGCCTGGCTTGATCATTTCTAAGTACCAAGAGCAGAAGTCGTCCCAGACGAGTTTGTAGGTAGACATCAGTGCGTCTGAAATACGGAATTTGTCAAAGTTATCGTTGATTTCCTTGAGGACCTGCGCAAAGCGGTTGTCAAACCATTCAACAGCTACTTTGCTCGAGAGCGGTTGTTCCATTTCACGGACTTCCCATGAAGCTACCAAGCGATAAGCATTCCAGATTTTATTGGTGAAATTACGGCCTTGTTCACACTGAGCGCTATCAAATGGGAGGTCATTGCCTGCAGGCGAAGAAATGAGCACGCCAACGCGAACGCCGTCGGCACCATATTGATTGATCAAGTCAATTGGGTCGGGAGAATTGCCCAAAGATTTGGACATTTTACGACCGAGTTTGTCGCGGACGATACCAGTGTAGTAGACGTTTTTAAAGGGCTGTTGGCCCATGTATTCGTAGCCAGCAATGGCCATGCGGGCAACCCAGAAAAACATGATTTCGGGGGCGGTCACGAGGTCGTTGGTGGGGTAATAATAGTTGATTTCGGGATTGTTGGGTTGTGTGAGGCCATTGAAAACAGAAATGGGCCACAACCAACTCGAAAACCAAGTATCGAGAACGTCTTCGTCTTGGCGAAGCTCGGACGCAGCAACTTCACGACCCGCTTTTTGAGTCGCCAAAACAATGGCTTCTTCTTGGGTTTTAGCCACAACAAAATCGGCTGGCCGATCGCTGTAGTACCAAGCAGGGATGCGATGTCCCCACCAAAGTTGGCGAGAAATACACCAATCTTTGACGTTCTCCATCCAGTGGCGATAGGTGTTTTTGAATTTTTCGGGGTGGAATTGAATGTTGCCATTCATGACGTTCTCAAGAGCCGGCGCTGCGAGTTCTTTCATGGAAACAAACCACTGCAGAGAGAGCTTAGGCTCAATGACCGCATTGGTGCGCTCAGAAAAACCAACTTTATTGATGATGTCTTCGGTTTTGACCAAAAAACCTTTGTCGTGGAGTTCTTTTTCGATTTCGCGACGCACCTCAAATCGATCTTTACCTTGATAATGAGCGCCATGCGCGTTGAGTGTGCCGTTGTCGTTGAATAAATCGATGCTTGGTAAGTTGTGTTTTTGACCGAGTTCGTAGTCATTGGGGTCATGAGCTGGCGTCACTTTTAAACAGCCTGTTCCAAATTCAGGGTCGACATAGGTGTCGGCTATGATGGGAATCTCGCGGTTGATCAGGGGAACCAAAACAGTTTTACCAATGATTTTTTGGTAGCGCGCGTCGTCGGGATGCACGCAAATAGCGGTGTCGCCGAGGATGGTTTCTGGTCTTGTGGTGGCAATGGTGAGCCATTGGTCAGATGCTCCTAAGACTTGATAGCGAACGTAAAAAAGTTTCGAGTTGACTTCTTTGTAATTGACTTCTTCGTCGGAGAGTGCCGTAAGTGCTTCAGGATCCCAGTTGACCATGCGCACACCGCGGTAAATTTTGCCTTTTTGAAAAAGATCGATAAAGACATTGATGACGGACTCGGAATATTCAGGGTCCATGGTGAAGTGCGTGCGCTCCCAGTCACAAGAAGCACCCAAACGCTTGAGTTGCTCGAGGATAATGCCGCCGTGTTTGTCTTTCCATTCGAAGGCATGGGCAAGGAATTGCTCGCGGGTGAGGTCTGATTTAGAGATGCCTTCAGCCTTGAGCTTCTGTACTACTTTAGCTTCTGTTGCAATAGAGGCGTGGTCGGTGCCCGGCACCCAACAAGCATTTTTACCTAACATGCGCGCTCTGCGTACCAACACGTCTTGGATGGTGTTGTTGAGCATGTGACCCATGTGCAAAACGCCAGTGACGTTCGGCGGAGGAATGACAATAGTATAGGGCTCTCGGTGATCGGGAGTGGAATGAAAATATCCCTTATCTAGCCAATGTTGGTACCATTTTTCTTGTGCAAGTTGCGGCTCGTATGTTTTTGCAATCTCCATGACTTCGTTTAAAGTGGCAAAGATAGCAAATATCTGAGCGCGCGCTGCGACAATCTAGTTGGTCACGGGAGAATCTGAGGGTGTCAAGACTGTGCCTTTAATGGTGAGTACAATTGGGTCCCCAACATTTGAAAAAACAGTGATTGTTTTGGTAAATGCACCGACGCGCTTGGTATCGTAGTGTACTTTAATGACGCCTTTTTTACCTTTTCTGATGGGCGTTTCTGGGCGCTCTGCTGCAGTACAACCACAGCTCGTTTGCACATTGGTAATGACAGCGGCCTTCTTTGAGGTGTTTTTAAACTCAAAAACAAAGAGGTCTTCTGAACCGTATGGGATATCTTGGCGCTCAATTTCAAGGACTGTGAAACGCAAAGCGGGTTGCGTTGTTTTTTTGCCATTTTCTGAGGATTGAGCAAAGAACAACTGAGAGAAGCACAAAAACAAAGTGAGTTGAAGTAGTTTCATGGGGTATTGCTTTTTAAGAATTGTTAAAATAATTGAGCTGTTGAGGACAAGTTTAATTCATTCCGTACAATTCGAAATAAAATTAACACAATTTTAGCAAGATGCTGCCAATAATTCTTGCAAACCAGGATAGGTTTCTGCTAAACGACTGCGCCATTGCGCATCCGAAAGCCAAAAAACTGACTCAATTCCCTCCTCCTTTTGGGGCGTCAATGCTGAAACACCGCTAAAACGAAAGCGAAACCAATAATTCTGCTTGAAAAATGAACGGCCTTTCAATGCATAAACATGGTAAGTACATGGCAGAGAATCAAGAAGTTCGAATTGGCCGTCAAGTCCGGTTTCTTCTTCAATTTCACGGATAGCTGCCTGCACCTTCCCTTCTCCTTTTTCAATTTTACCTTTTGGCAAATCGAGGTGCGCAAAGCGATAAATCCACAAAAAGGCATCGTCATTTTCTCTCTGCACCAAGCCACCAGCAGTTTGTAGACTCTTCCAATTTGAAAAAAAAGAAAACATGGCCTGCTCTGGGTCGGGTGAAACCACTTGATAATTTGTATGCTGAAGCAAACTGACCAATTCTTCATGAGTTTGCGGACTCATGTGAGGCCAATTTGGTAAAAATTGATTGACATCTGTAAAAAGGATGTAAGTCGAATCTATGAAAACTTTGTATTTTTGCGGCATGAATGTGAACAAAGATTTGAGCCTAAAGGTAGCAGAATTGCTACTCAAAACAAAAGCAGTACGCCTACAACCTGACAAACCCTTTACTTGGGCCTCCGGTTGGAAGTCTCCAATTTACTGTGACAATCGCATCACACTCAGTTTTCCTGAAGTGCGCACCCACATTCGCCAGGGTTATGCGCAAACCATTCTCGACAATTTTGGAAAGCCTGATGTCATTGCAGGTGTAGCCACCGGTGGCATTGCGCAAGGTGCTCTAATTGCTCAAGAACTTGGCTTGCCATTTATTTATGTGCGCAGCGCAGCAAAAGGGCATGGCATGGAAAACCTCATCGAAGGCGCTTATCAAGAAGGTCAACGCGTTGTGGTCATCGAGGACCTCATTTCTACAGGTGGTAGCAGCTTGAAAGCTGTTGAAGCACTGCGAGCTGGCGGACTAGACGTCAAAGGTCTGATTGCCACTTTCACTTACGGATTTTCGTTGGCCGAACAACAATTCACCGCAGCCAATTGCCCACACGTTTGCCTCACAGACTACAGCACACTCATCGATGTAGCCACCAAAACCAATTACGTAAGTGCCGCAGACGAAGCCACTCTTCACGCTTGGCGCAACAACCCAAGCACCTGGATGCAAGACCCCCAAGCACAATAAAATGCTCTCGCTCAAAAGCCAAGAATTCCAGATTGCTTCAGCCGTAACGCGCGTCAATGACTTCTTAGCCAATACAGCAAACTACCAACTTTTGCTCCCAGAAAACCAAACCTCAGGTTTTCAGTGTTCCCCGAGCCAATTTAGCTTTAAAGCTGCAGGTCAAATCGAGTTAACGCTTGAAAAACATTTGGTGGAAGCCAACCTACTTCATTTCAAAGGAGCAAAAAGCAACCCATTTGCCTTCGATTTATTTGTGCATCTACAGCCCGAAGAAAACGGCACAAAAGGCTTCATTGAAATCAACGCCGATCTCAACATGATGCTCAAAATGCTCGTGGAAAAGCCCTTGCAAAAACTCCTGACAGAAATGGCGAGCAATCTCGCTACTCAATTAAGTGCTGGGCAGTAAAAAACGGATTTCTTGATTGCCGTAACTTTGCACTGAACCATTCACATCTAATTGCAACTGACCTTGTTCATTGACGCCCAGAATGCTGCCTTCAAAGGCTAGACCATCCTTTTTTTCAAATTGCAGTTGCTGGTTTCGAAAGCCCAAGCCCTCTTCAAATAAACCCTTCAGTTTCAAAAAATCTCCGTAAAGTAAAGCTTGTTGACCATTGAGTAAATCGAGGTATTCCGCGAGTACGGTGAGCGGTTTAAACCTTTGCCCTGTTTCTCGGTAAATACTAGTTGCATGCTTGAGTTCAGGACTTTCATTGACATTGATACCGCAACCGAGGACACACCAGTCGAGTTGGCTTCCTTTGAGTTGTTGTTCGATTAAGATGCCGCCAATTTTGGAGCCCTTCACATAGATGTCGTTAGGCCACTTGATTTGTGTGCTCATGCCAAACCGCAACAAGCATTGCTGCCAAATAATAGCGCTGTACCAAGCCAAGCGAATTTGCTCTTCTAGGGGGTATTTGGGTTGAAATGCGATGCTGAACATAAGGTTTGCTGCACTGACAGACTGCCATGAATTGCCGCGTTGCCCCCTACCCATTGTTTGATAATCTGCCATAATTACCGAACCATCTTGACAACTTCCTTGTTGAATAAGATTGGCAGCATAATTGTTAGTAGAATCAACAGTTGCTAACTGAATAAGAACAGAACCGAATTTGGTCATCTAGAAAATCAAGTGGATTCAAATTTATCAGTTAGTTTTGTATTAGAATCAAATCAATGGCAAAAAAGAAAAAATTAGAGCCCTCTGCGTTGCTCGTCGACGCAATTATCGAAGGGATGCAAAATAATAAAGCACAAGACATCACTATTCTCGACCTCCGCGAACTCGACAGCGCCGTTTGCGACTTTTTTGTCATTTGCAGTGGAGAATCAAGCACACAAGTAGATGGTATTGCCAGCAATGTGCAGCGCAACACCCGCAAAGAACTCAAAGAAAAACCTTGGCATACAGAAGGAAAATCCAATTCAGAATGGGTTTTACTAGACTACATCGATGTAGTTTGCCATATTTTTTACAAAGATGCACGATCTTTTTATGACATCGAGGACCTCTGGGCCGATGCCAAACGTACAGATCTTCCCAACTTATAATCTCCGTCAATCATGTCTGAAGAAAAAAGAAAAAATCCGTTTTCGGTCTACTGGATATACATCGCGTTTGTCCTCGTGTTGGTTAGCACGCACCTTTACATTAACAGCGAAACGACAACGACCATTAAATACAAAGAAACACTCCTAGACCTCGTTGAAGCAAAGGGTGTGAAACAAGTCAAGATTGTCAATCAAAGCACTGCCAGGTTTCAATTGCGCAAAAGTGCAACGACCTACATCAACAGTCGCAAAGACCTCGATTTCCCTAAACTGCGCAAATTACTAGCCAACAAAAATGCCCAGCCTTCTAAAATTGTTTTTGAACTAGAAAACATAGGAAACCATGCTAATTTCGAGAAAGCCTTAGACGAACGCGGTTACCACGACTACGAAAACATCATCGAAACCAACTGGATTGCACAAATCCTAGGCTACCTATTGCCTTTTGGCATCATCGTCTTGATCTGGATGTTTGTCATGCGACGCATGTCTGGTGGCGGTGGTGGTGCTGGCGGCGGCAGTCAAATTTTCAATATTGGCAAGTCTCGTGCACAGGTCTACGAAAAGGGCAAAAGCACCAATATTACTTTTAAAGATGTCGCTGGCTTAGAAGGTGCAAAAGAAGAAATTGTTGAAATTGTAGAATTTCTCAAAAATCCTAAAAAATATACGGAGCTCGGAGCAAAAATTCCAAAAGGTGCCTTACTTGTAGGGCCTCCAGGAACAGGAAAAACCTTACTCGCCAAAGCAGTAGCGGGCGAAGCAAAAGTGCCTTTTTTCTCACTTTCCGGCTCGGATTTCGTTGAAATGTTCGTCGGGGTTGGCGCCTCGCGCGTTCGCGATCTCTTTCGTCAGGCCAAAGAAAAGGCTCCAGCTATCATCTTTATCGATGAAATCGATGCAATTGGGCGTGCACGCGGCAAAAACAACGGTTTCAATACCAACGACGAACGTGAAAACACCCTCAATCAGCTTCTCACCGAAATGGACGGCTTTGGCACCAACTCTGGTGTCATCATTTTGGCTGCAACCAACCGTGCCGATGTATTAGACAGTGCCTTGATGCGCGCAGGTCGTTTTGACCGTCAAATTTATGTAGACATGCCCGACCTCAACGAGCGCCGAGCTATTTTTGGTGTACACCTTAAGCCACTCAAAATTTCAACCGAAATTGACGTCGAGTTTTTGGCCAAACAAACACCTGGTTTCTCTGGTGCCGATATCGCTAATTTGTGTAATGAGGCGGCACTCATCGCGGCGCGTCACAACAAAACTCAGGTAGAAAAACAAGACTTCCTCGACGCTGTAGATCGTATCATTGGTGGCCTCGAAAAGAAAAACAAAATCATTACTCCAGAAGAAAAGAAAACAATTGCCTACCACGAAGCCGGCCATGCTGCCGTTTCTTGGTTGCTGCAGTACGCCAACCCATTAGTAAAGGTGACTATTGTACCACGAGGACAGTCTTTAGGCGCTGCATGGTACCTGCCAGAAGAGCGCAGCATTACCACTACTGAACAACTCCTCGACGACATGTGCGCTACCCTTGGTGGACGCGCTGCTGAGCAGCTTACCTTTCAGCGCATATCAACCGGTGCTTTATCAGATCTTGAACGCGTCACCAAACAAGCTTACGCCATGACTTCCATTTACGGACTAAATGAACGCGTGGGCAATATCTCTTTCTATGACTCGCAAGGACGAGATGCCTTTACCAAGCCTTATTCTGAGGACACCGCTAAAGTCATCGATGAAGAAGTCAGCAAACTCATCGAAGGTCAGTACCAACGTGCACTAGAGTTATTGGGTGAAAACCAAGACAAACTGGTCCAACTTGCCGACCGCTTATTGAGCTCTGAAGTCATCTTCAAGGAAGACCTCGAAGCCATTTTCGGGAAACGTCCTTGGGATCCTATCGAAGAAGTTTCGATCACTGAAGAAGCTTCAACAAGCCAAGAGGTGTCAACAAATGAAGCAACTTCTGTAATTGAGGAGCCTACTTTAGCGCTTGAATCGGCTCAGACACAAACTGAAGATCCTTCCGACGAAAAGAAAGAAAGTACGGAAGGTCCAACGCAAAACGAGGAACCAACAACGAACGCATGATCGGAAACCTAGGGCAACGCATGATCACCGGTGCTGTTTTTGGTACCCTTGTGATTGGTTCTATGCTCTGGAATCCTTATGCTTTTGCACTGGTCTTTTCTTTTTTCATGGTTGTTGGGTTGTGGGAGTTTTATAACTTCTTCAAGCAGCACCAAATAGTGGCAGTTTCCAACGAAATCGGAATTTTCATCGGAATTTTTATCTACATGCTACTTGTCGGCATCAGTTTTGAGTGGTTCTCCGTGATTTCTTTAAGTCTCATTTTTCCCTTGTTCTTTACGCTTATCCTCAACGAACTTTGGGCCAAACACGAGCACCCCTTGCTCAATATATCGGTTTTGGTTTTTGGTATTATTTATGTGGTTGGGCCGTTCTACCTAAGCATAGATTTACATGTCCGCGACACCTCAACGCTACCTAAAGTACTCGGGATGTTTTTACTGATTTGGACAAACGATTCTTTCGCCTATTTCACTGGTAGGGCTTTTGGTAAGCGCAAACTTTTTGAGCGCATTTCTCCTAAGAAAACCTGGGAGGGAACCTTTGGAGGTGTATTGTTTACTTTACTTCTCGGTTTCATTATCGGAACTTATATCAATAAAGGCGAAGTCTTGTTTTGGATGGTTTCGGCGCTCATTATTGCTCCTGGAGCCATCTTAGGCGACCTACTTGAATCACTCTTCAAAAGAAGTTTAAACATAAAGGATAGCGGTCGGATTCTACCCGGCCACGGAGGTGTATTGGATCGCTTTGATGCTGCGCTTTTTACCATTCCATTTTTCTATTGTTGGTCAATAATCTATCTTTACTGGAAATGATGACTTTTCACCGCGAAGGACGCTCCATTATGCTTGGGAGCATTGTTGTATTCTTGGGCTTGAGTGCGCTAAATTACTATTTATTGGCCTGCTCAGTTTTTGGGCTGTTTTTGTTTCTAGAACTTGGGTTTTTAGTTCTACTCTACCTTGTTATTCAATTTTTTCGTATTCCGAACCGAATTTGCTCAGCGGGGCAGCAAGATATCATGTGCCCAGCAGATGGCAAAGTGGTGGTCATAGAAGAAGTTGAAGAAACAGAATATTTCAAAGACAAGCGCATACAAGTTTCAATTTTTATGTCACCGCTGAATGTGCACGCCAATTACTATCCAATCAGCGGAGAAGTGACTTATACCAAATACCACCCGGGTTTGTTTTTAGTTGCTTGGCACCCGAAAAGCAGCACCGATAACGAACGCAGCACTTGTGTCGTGAAGCACAATAACGGAACAGAGGTCTTATTCAGACAAATAGCTGGTGCATTGGCGCGTAGAATTTGTTATTATGCCCAAGCTGGCGACAAAGCACAAGCAGGGGCAGAATTTGGCTTTATTAAATTTGGTTCACGCGTCGATTTATTTTTGCCTTTAGGCACGAAAATTGATGTAGTGCTCGGACAAAAAGTGCAAGCTAAACTCACAAAGCTTGGCACTTTAAATTAATTTGTAACTTTATAAAAAAAAACGCCATGAAAAAAGTATTTGTAGCAATTGCCCTTACCACATTCGTTGGTTCTATGGCAACTACAGCTTATGCAGCTGTAAACGGAACGCAAATCGTTAAAAAAGACGACGACAAGCGCAAAAAGAAAAAGAAAAGTTCAAGCTGCTGCTCGGCTAATGGCCAGCAAAAGTCTTGTTCTTCATCTAGCACTTCTACACAGAAGTCTTGCTCTGGTGAGAAACACTAATTAGTAGCAATTTTTGCAACAAAAAAAGCCGGCTCACGCCGGCTTTTTTTATGTGCTACATATGTGTATCAAGAATGGTATATAGCTTGGTATTGCGCCTGGTATTTCTCCAATATTTTTTTGCGTTTGAATTTGAGCGTAGGTGTTAATTCACCTCCTTCAATGGTAAATTCTTGAGGTAATAACTTCACTTTCTTAAGTTGCTCCCAAGATCCATACTCTGAATTGATTTCAGCGATTTCTTTATCAATGCGGTCTATTAAACTTTGATTGGCGCTTATTTCATCATTCGAAAGCTGACTAAAATCAAGGTTGTGGCGCTGCGCCCATTCTTTGACAAAAGCAAAATTGGGAACAATAAATACCGCAGGAAACTTCTCGCCTTCACCAATTACCATTGCTTGTTCAATAAAACGAGATTGCTTGAGTCGGTTTTCCATAGCCTGTGGCACGATGTACTTTCCGCCGGAGGTCTTGAAAATTTCTTTTTTGCGATCGGTAATTTTCAAGAATTTGTCTTCTTGGAAAGTTCCGATATCGCCGGTGCAAAACCAACCGTCGGCATCAAATACTTCATTGGTCGCCTCTTGGTTTTTGTAATAACCCATCATCACATTCGGACCTTTGACCAAAATTTCGCCATCGGAAGCTATTTTCACTTGAACGTTATCGACGAGTGGGCCTACCGAACCAATTCGGATTCCTGTTACAAAATTATTGACCGACACAACTGGCGAAGTTTCGGTGAGCCCATAACCTTCTAAAATTGGGATGTCTGCTGCCAAGAAAATTCTGGCCAAGCGCGGTTGCAAGGCTGCTGAACCAGAGGCAATGGCCTTGACATTTCCGCCAAGTGCTTCTTGCCATTTTGAAAAAATGAGTTTGCGTGCAATAGCTAACTTCATTTTGTAGAATGTCGATTTGCCAACGACATCGTATTGCTCTGCAAGGCCGACAGCCCAGAAGAAAAGTGAGCGCTTAACTCCAGTAAGATCTTCGCCTTTGGCCATGATTTTGTCAAAGACTTTTTCTATGAGGCGCGGCACAGCAGAGAAGACATCTGGCTGCACTTCTCGGATGTTGTCTCCGATGGTGTCCATGGACTCTGCAAAGTGGATGGAGCACCCGATATACATATAGAGGTAATGCAACATGCGCTCATATATGTGACAAACGGGTAAAAAACTCAACACTTTAGAATTTTTATCGGCTGGAATAGGCACTATACAAGAAGAAACGGTCGATAAAATATTCGAGTGTGATAGCATGACACCTTTTGGATTACCGGTAGTTCCGGAAGTATAAATGATGGTGACGAGATCGGATGTTTTCACCTCGCGCATGCGCTGCTCTACTGTCTCTATTTCGGTCTGTCCCTTGCTGGCCTCAATTTCTGACCAATGTGGGCAATTTGGAATTTGATCAAAAGAAAATAAATGCTTCAGACTAGGTACATCTTTGCGAACCGAACTGATTTTGTCGACGAGTTCTTGATTGGAAACCACACAGATCTCTACACCTGCGTCGTTGAGGATAAAGCGGTAATCAGACGCTGAAATATTAGGGTATAATGGAACTAAAATTGCTCCTACTTGCTGTACGGCGATGTCGAGGACATTCCATTCATAACGGTTTGAACTGGCCACTGCAACGCGGTCTCCGGCCTGAACACCCATGGAAATAAGCCCGCGTGAAACGTTCATAGCGGCATCAAGGAAGTCCGCTGTGGAAAGCGGAACCCAGATCCCTTTTGTCTTGGTGACAAACATGTTGGGATTGGGGTAATTCTTGAGTTGATGTCTTGGGACATCGAATAAACGATCTATAGTTAGCATACAATAGGTTTGGTGGCGAAAAATAACAATATTGTTTCAATTAAAGAAACAAAATCACAAAAAGGATGATCAAGGCCAGGCTAACCAAATTGAGGATAAAACCATAACGCATCATGTCTTTGATACGGAGGTAACCTGAACCAAAAACGATGGCATTGGGTGGTGTACCGACAGGCATCATGAAGGCCAAACTAGCGCCTAGCGTAAGTGCCATGGCCATGGGAACAAGTGGCAAGCCTGTCTGTTGGGCAAAAATGCCAACAACAGGAATAAATAACGTAACCATGGCTAAATTGGAGAGCACTTCAGAAATAAAAATAGCCAACGTGGTGAGGATGGTAATTGCCAGTAGCAGACCGGTGCCGTGGAATGATTCAAAAGTGCTCGCTAAAAACTGCAGCACCCCATTCTTTTCCAATACGGCGGCTAGAGCCAAGCCACCTCCAAAAAGCAATAAGATGCCCCATGGTAGTTTTTCGGTATCGGACCAACGGAGTACTTTTTGTTCGGTTGCTTCTCCGCTTGGCATTAGAAACATCGCTAATGCACCTAAAATAGCCGCGTTTTCATCGCGATAATTCAAACCAAGATAGGTGCCAATTGCCTCTCTAAAGATCCAAAGACCCGCTACGATTGAAAACACCCATAAAACCCTTTTTTGGGCTTTTGTCCACGGCTGGGTATGAAAACGTAGGTCGTGGACATCTTTGCGTTCAGCACCCAAGAGGAAATTAAAAATCAAAAACATCAATAGCAATAAGATGATTGCCAATGGCATTCCTATCTTCATCCAGTCAAAAAAGCTCACTTCAATGTTGAAATTTTCAGAAAGAATGCTCGCCATTTGCGTATTGGGCGGAGAACCGATGAGCGTGCCGACTCCACCAATATTTGATGCATAAGCAATGGACAGCATTAGAAACACACTGAATTTTGATTGGCGGTGCGCCGGAGGCATCGCTTCCACAACAGCAACAGCCATTGGGAGCATCATTAGTGCTGTAGCCGTATTGGAAATCCACATAGAAATAAGACCCGTACTTAGAATAAAACCCAAAAGAATATTGGATTTTTTGTCGCCGACAACAGCTATAATTCTCCTGGCAATTTGCTCGTGCACGCCCCATTTTTCGAGGGCAAGGGCCATTACAAAGCCGCCAAAGAATAAAAATATATTGGCATCGCCATAGCACAGCGCGAGATCTTTTGGGCTGAGCAGGCCAAGGGGTACGGCCAAAAGTAAAGGCAAAAGAGCAGTGAGGTAGACTGGAATCCATTCAGAAATCCAGAGCACTACCATTAGGCCTGCCAAGAACAAAGCAAGAGTAAAGCCGTCAAAAACCCACATTGGGCAAAGGGATTTATTTGTTGAGTGCGTTGAGCGCGTCTACGAAGTAGTTTGCTTTGGCTTCCACTTCTACAACAATTGAACGAAACTCGGCTTTGCCTTTGGCTTGGTTCATTTTGGTCAGCATTTGATCTTGAAAAGAAGCAGCTTCATCGATGAGTTTAGCGGAACGATCTGCTTTTTCAGGAGCTGTCATTTCAAAAAAGAAACATTCTTCTACCACATCAAAAACCATTTCATTGATGTTTCTTTTGAGGATTCGTTTGTTAGCCATAACTCTTAATTTTTGACAAATGTACGCTTTTTCGGGCTATTTTTGCATATGTCTTATCCCTTACTGACCATCGCCAAAGGCAAAGAGCACTCTATTCAACGCAAACACCCTTGGGTCTTCTCTGGGGCTTTGGCTAGCGATACCTCCGAATTGCAAGATGGCGACCTGGTTTGCCTCACGACCAAAAAGCAACAAATTCTTGGTATTGGTCATTTTCAGCATGCCACAATTGCGGTGCGCATCCTCAGCTTTGATTATGAAAGCATCGACCTTTCCTTTTATGAAAAACGCTTGGCGAATGCTTACCAGTTGCGTATGCGCATTGGTTTACTCAACCCCGAAAACAATATCTTTCGCTTGTGTCATGGCGAGGGAGATTTATTGCCAGGGCTCATCATCGACTACTACAATGGCGTGGCGGTTATTCAATGTCATTCCTTTGGGATGCACCGTCAAGTAGAACTCATTGCACAAGCACTCCAAAAGGTAATTGGCAATGACCTCAAGGCTATTTATCACAAATCAAGCGACACCCTTCCCAAAAGAGAGGTGGCAGCAGACGGTGCCGCAGATGGCTATTTATTTGGAGAAGTAGCTACTCCTCACTTAGCGCTAGAAAATGGCGTTCAATATCAGATAGACTGGATCAATGGCCAAAAAACAGGCTTTTTTATCGATCAACGCGAAAACAGGGCCTTACTCGGCAAATATGCACAAGGTAAAAAAGTCTTGAATACATTTTGTTATTCGGGTGGCTTTAGCTTGCAAGCACTTCAGCATGGCGCAACACTCGTACACTCCTTGGACAGCTCTAAAAAAGCAATTGGACTGACCGACGCCAATGTGGCACTCAATCAGTTTGAAGACAGACATGGCTCAATAGTGGAAGACGCCATGGATTACATGAAAAACCTGCCCGAAGACTACGACATCATTGTGCTGGATCCACCGGCATTTGCCAAGCACCGAGACAAACGCCATCAAGCCATTCAAGGCTATAAGCGGCTCAATGCGCATGCCATTCGGCAGATCAAACCCGGCGGACTCATCTTTACCTTTTCATGCTCTCAAGTTGTTGATACACTTCTTTTCACCAATACAGTCATTGCCGCAGCTATAGAGGCTGGGCGATCTTGCCGTATTTTGGAGCAACTCCACCAACCGGCAGACCACCCTATTCAGGCTTTTCATCCGGAAGGAGCCTACCTCAAAGGATTAGTCATCCAAATTGATTAAATGCTCGCTCTCAACTACAAGACAATTTTAGGGGTTGCCCTACCCATGATGGTCACTGGATTTATTCAGTCTATTGTGCTGCTCACCGATGCGTCGTTAATCGCAAGGTATTCAACAGAAGCCTTTGATGCCGTTGGCAATGCTGGCTTGCTGTATGTCACGCTCTTTATGTGTTTAGCTGGAATGGCCGACGGCGCTCAAATCATTATTGCACGCCGAATTGGTCAAGATAAACCCGATCTTATTGGTCAAGTTTTTGGCAGCACCGTTTGGGTTTTGTGCACCTTAGCGCTCTGCTTATTTGGCGTCCTCTATTTTGTCATGCCCAACTTGGTTCAAGCCTACTCTGAACAAGCAGAAATTGCCAAACTGCAGGGGATCTATATCGAGCAACGCAGCTTCTCGTTGTTTTTTGCCATGATTACCCTTTCTATTCAAGCTTTTTTCTTGGCAGAAGGTAAATCTTGGGTGGTGCTCATCACGTCAGTGCTCACTGCAAGTTCAAATGCACTTTTGGCCTACGCACTTATCTTTGGGGATTTTGGCTTACCCGAAATGGGCATTAGGGGTGCAGCCCTTGCTTCTACTATTGCCGATGGAATCGGTATGACGAGCATGCTTTGCTTTTTGTTTTTTTCCAAAGAACAAAAAAAATACAAACTCCTCGCCTACTTCAAAGTCGATTTCTCCTCTATCAAAGAACTGCTTAAAGTGGGAAGCCCCCTGATGCTTCAGGGTTTTTCAGCCTTAGCAACCTGGACGCTTTTCTTTACCTGGCTCGAACAAAAAGGCACCTTTGACCTCACGGTTTCTCAGAACATTCGCTCCATTTATTTCTTGGCATTTGTCCCGATTTGGGGCTTTGCAGGTACGACCAAAACTTATATCTCACAGTATCTAGGAGCCAAAAAAATAGCACAAATCCCTGTTATTCAACGAAAAATCCAATTACTCACGGTGGGCTTTATGTTGTGTACTTTTCATGGTGCGCTGCTGTATCCAGAAACAATGATCAGAATGGTGAACCCCGCAGAGGCGTATGTAGCCAAAAGTGCTGAAATCCTGAAACTCATTGCAATATCCATTCTGCTCTTTGGCTTTATTTCAGTTTATTTTCAGACCATTCATGGCAGCGGTAATACGCTACACTCCATGATGATCGAATTTTTTACGGTGGGGGTGTACAGCATTTTTTGCTATTTGTTCATCAAGGTTTGGGCACTCGATGTCTATTGGATTTGGACCGTCGAATACATTTATTTTGGTATATTAGGCTTGGTATCTATCACCTATCTGAGAAAGTATAACTGGCAAAACAAACAAGTATGAGTGCAGCACTGCGCATTGTTTTTATGGGGACTCCCGCTTTTGCAGTTCGTATTTTAGATGAACTACATCGAAGCCATCACCAAGTTGTGGGCGTAGTAACCGTGGCCGACAAACCTGCTGGACGCGGCCAACTCATGCATCAGAGCGCTGTGAAAACGTATGCGCTCGCGCACCAATTACCTTTACTGCAACCCGACAAACTCCGCGACGACACCTTTCTTGCAGCGTTACAACAGTGGCAGGCCGATGTGTTTGTAGTAGTTGCTTTTAGAATGTTGCCCGATGTCGTTTGGAAGTTGCCTAGACTCGGTACCTTCAACCTCCATGCCTCGTTATTACCAGCATACCGCGGCGCGGCACCCATCAATTGGGCGCTTATTAACGGGGATAGCGAAAGTGGTGTCACCACCTTTATGATCAATGAGGAAATTGACGCGGGTAGTATACTCAAACAGGCGAAAATTGAACTCACACCAAACATGACTGCTGGTGAATTACACGATTCACTCCAAGAAATTGGTGCTTCATTGACGCTTCAAACTTGTGACGCCTTGGCATCTGGCAAAATTGAGCCTCAAGCTCAAAATGCACTTACTGGAAAACGTGCTTTAGCGCCGAAACTTTACAAGGAAAATACAAAAATTGATTGGTCGCAGACTGCTCATGAAATACACAACCTTGTAAGGGGCTTAGACCCATATCCGGCCGCCTGGTGCCAACTTTGGTCTGAGCAAAAACAAGGTTATGTTCAATTCAAGATTTTCAGTACCGAAATCAGTGCTCTTGAAGCAGAACGAACAGATGGCCCACAAGCCGTGAAAGCGGGTATTCTCTTTCCTTGCGGACAACAAACCACTTTGCTGGTCAAAGAAATTCAGATGGAAGGAAAGAAACGCATGGATGCGCGGTCTTTTGTGGCAGGAAACAATCTATTACTCTTTCGCTACTGAGGAATGTTAAAAGAAATGCCAAAGCGCATTGGATAAACACCAGCGGTGGTCCCTTCTTTAAACATGTTAAGTAGTGCGTAATTGGCAAAAAGCCCAAAATGTCCGTAACCGATGCGCACTGTGGCATCAAGCATCCAGGTATTGAGGTTGAATTTAGCTTTGGTGATGTTTTCAAAGTCGTTGCCATTTGCGTAGGTACCCGTAAAACGCTGATGACTATACAAACGCAAACCGCCGATTACCCCCGCGTCGAGGTAAAAAATCTTTTTGTACGGCTGATCGTTTCCTGCTGTAAATTCCAAAAGCAGTGGGATGGTCATGTAGGCTACATAAAGCGAATTGCGCTTGAATACTTGGTCGTTATTGACGACGGCAAATACGGTATCAGGGTTGTGTTCGAGCACATAAGAAGAGGTAAGCTCTGTGGCGCCAAAATTAAAACCATAACCAGTTGTCAGGCCCAATACATCGCTGATTAAATTGAACTTGTATTGAAAAGTATTGAGGTTAAACAACAAACTTTTTGCCGAGTTATTTTCCCAATAAGGTGTTGTGGCAAAGGTGGTGGATGGATCAAGGAAACCATTCGTATTGAGCTGAACACCTAATTCAAAGCCCGCCCAGTGGCCTTTTTCTCTCGTTGAACCTTCTTCAAAGTCGAAATCGCCTTCTAAATCTAAATCGAGGTCAAATAGGATTTGAAGGCGGTATGAAGAGGAAATTGGCTTTCCGTTTTCATCAGAAGCGGGAATCCAAAGTGGCATATTGCGCACGATGTCTAATGCCGCGCTATCAAGCAAGGCATTAAAACCAAGCTCCACTAGTGGATTGAGAACCTTTCCATCTGCCGCAATTTCAAAGGCTACATATACGGACTCTCCAAAGGGAAAAATCTCATTTGTATCGGCAAAGATGAAGCGTTCAACCGCATCTGTCAAGTAGCGATCTAATGAATCTTGACCACCAGGAAACTGCGGCAATTGACGACTGACATCCTCTGGTAAGCCAGTCAATTCGATTACTTCCACGGGGGCTTCTAAAACTTCCACCTCCGTTACTATTTTGATACTTGTATCTATTTTTTCTACTAATTGCGGCTTTTCTAAAACTTGGGCGTTGATCGAAAAACACAATAAAATTGCAAAAGAGGCAGATATCTTTTTCATGTGGAGAATTTCTCCAAAGATAGAGAATTAAAACTGGATGTTCATTTTCAACAAGAAATGCCTACCGGCTTGCGGATAGTAGAAGTTTTCAGTGGTTGTTTGGCCACCATACTGATAGCTGAAAGTATAGCCGTTATTGGCGTAAAGTGCGTTCAGTAGGTTATTGACCATTAAGCCAATTTCCATTTCTTTTGCGAAGTTTTGTTTGATTTTATAATTACAGATGAAATTGGTAAAAGTAAACGGATCTAAGCTACGAGCGACATTCGAGGTGTTGTCTAAATATTGTCGCGAAACATATTTGCTCTGAAGTGCCAAAGAAAGAGAACGAGTAGGCTGGAATTGCAAACCTAAGGTGTGGATGAAATTAGGTGAAAAAGCCAAATCTGTGGTGCCGTGTTCAATCTGTACTTGTGTATAGTATGGCGCCTCATCTAGGTAAACATCTACATATTCCACAAAATTCAAAATCTTGTTCTGACTCAGTGTAGTTGCGCCTTGAAGACGCCATTGTTCATTGAGTTGATAGGCAAAATCTAATTCTAAGCCTGCGCGATAGCTTTGATCTACGTTGGTCCGCGTGTAGCCACCTACATCGTTGATTTGCCCCGTTAAAACAAGCTGATCTTGGTAGTACATTAAATACAAGTTGGCTTGGGCAGTCCAACGTTTGTAAGCCATTCTATATGCGAGTTCTGCATCGTACATGCGCTCGGGCAGAGGTCTATTTTGAGGGGTGCTTTCTCTGAAATCACGGCGAACAGGCTCGCGATTAGCAATTCCAATTGATCCAAATAGTTTATTTGCTCCAATCATTTTGGAAAACGCCATCTTCGGATTGAAAAAATGGAACTGGATATTTTGTGTGACGTCTGTTAAAACCCCACTGACATCGTCCACGCCCAAGAATGAATATGCAATACCTCGGTATTGCAGGTCGAGTTGGAGGTCCCAGCCGTTTTTGGTATAATTTGACTTCAAATAAGTGCTCAACTCTGATTTTTCGGCATCGTTATCGTAATAACGATCGTAAATCTCGCTGTTGGATGCAAATTCTGCCCAGATAACTTCTCCGAAATGCAGGCCTGTATAGCGGTTAGCAGCGCCACCCAAAGTGAACTTGAAATTCGGCCTCCACTGATAATTGAGACCGTACACAACACCAATAAAATGATTGTCGAGCCAACGTCTTCTGATCAAATCTGTACTCATAATTGAATCTGTTCCTAACACAACTGGTGAGAGACCGTAGTCAGAAAGATCATCTTGATTTCTGAATTCCTCGAAATACCCTCTACCATGAGTATAATGAGCTGCTAAATTGAGGTCGAGTTGAGGAGTAAAGCGATGGATGAAATGCAATTGGTAGTTATCTTGATTGTAGTTATCGACTTGATTGGCATAGGTGTAATAGTTGTAAGTGCGACCAGAAGATAGTAAGTTTTGCGTCTCTGCCTCGCTTAGGCCGTTGCGTGCAGCGTAGTCGAGCATACCTTGTTCATCAGAACGGTAGCGGCTTTCAGGCGTGCCGTACCAGGCTTGATAGGTGCGCTCAGCCCCATTCAATACAACTGCTTTCCAGATAGATTTTCTTGACAAATAGGTGGCAGTGAGCGCAAGTGAGCGCAAATCCGAGGTGGCGCGGTCAAGGTAGCCATCTGAACGAATTTCGGAAAGACGTGCATCTAAAGAAAAACGCTTGTTTAGCAAGCCAGTTGAGGCCTGTAAGGTGCCTCTTAGCGTTCCGAAGGATCCTGCCGAAAGATCGATACGCGCCGAAGGCTGCAGATTTAAGTCATTTGTTTTGATATTGACACTAGCGCCAAATGCTGCGGCACCATTGGTAGACGAGCCAACTCCACGCTGAATTTGAATGTTCTCTATTGAACCGACAAGATCGGGCATATTGACCCAATAGACATCATGAGACTCTGGATCATTGACTGGCACACCATTGATGGTAACGTTGATGCGACTCGCATCTACGCCACGAATGCGCAACCCACTGTATCCAATACCTGCACCTGCGTCGCTGGTAGTAACCACCGACGGCGTGAACTCTAGGAGTGTAGGCATATCTTGACCGAAATTCTTCGCGTTTAGCGCCGATTTAGAAACGGTAGTATTGTTGGGTGCGTCTTTGGCGCGCAGACCTTTCACGACCACACCTTCGATGTTTTGAATACCCCGAACGGTATCGATACTGCTTGTGTTACCGTTTTGGGCAGTGGTACTAAATGCCAAAAACAAAGTAGGAATAAAAAATAATCTTGTTTTCATTTTTTAAAAATTAAACAAGAATAAGGGGCTCTTCTTGACAGTTTTGTAAGTTAAGCGCGTCATCTTCCCTTCGATGGCATTATCCAAATCAGGTTCAATGGGTATGATCTCAGCCTTTCGGCACCCCCTAGAGACGTTGCAAATTTAATTGAATTCGCCTCATTGAAATAAGGATTCAGAAAAAAAATTGTCGATATCTAAAATTTACTGTTATCGCTTACTGCGCCGCTACGAGTTTGGCAATTTGCACAGCGTTGGTGGCAGCACCTTTGCGGAGGTTATCCGCGACAATCCACAAATTAAGGGTGTTGACTTGGCTTTCATCGCGGCGAATTCTACCCACAAAAACGTCGTCTTTACCTTGTGCCATAAGTGGCATTGGATACTCAAATTGGGCCAGATTATCTTGGATGGTAATGCCCGGAGTAAGGGCCAAAATTTGTCTGACCTCTTGCAAATCGAAATCGTTTTCAAAAGAAATATTTACCGCTTCCGAATGCCCGCCTACCACCGGAACACGCACGGCAGTTGCCGTAACGTTAATGCGCGGATCTAAAATCTTTTTGGTTTCGTTGGTGAGCTTCATTTCTTCTTTGGTGTAGCCGTTCTCGAGGAACACATCGCATTGCGGGATGCAGTTCTTGTCTATCGGGTATTTGTAGGCCATTTCGCCTTCTTTGCCTGCGCGTTCGTTTTCAAGCTGCTGCACAGCTTTAACACCGGTACCTGTAATAGATTGATAGGTAGAGACCACAACGCGCTTGACGCCATACTTTTGGTGGAGTGGAGCCAAAACCATCACCAACTGAATGGTGCTGCAATTTGGATTGGCGATAATGAGGTCTTCTTTAGTAAGGAGTTGTCCGTTGATTTCCGGAACGATGAGCTTTTTTGTTGGGTCCATGCGCCAAGCCGAACTGTTGTCAATGACCACTGTTCCCTTCTCTGCAAAACGAGGCGCCCACTCCAATGAAGTTTCACCACCCGCTGAAAAAATAGCAATGTCCGGAACTGCATCTACCGCTGTTTGCAAGCCAACGACTGCATATTCTTTTCCTTGAAACGTTAGTTGCTTACCAACGCTGTTTTCGGAGGCAACCAAAAGCAATTCAGTAAAAGGAAATTGTTGTTCAGCTAACACTTCTAACATCACTGAACCAACCATTCCGGTGGCTCCTACTACAGCTACTTTCATTGTTTAATTTTTTACAAAAATAATCTTTGTTTGCCATGCGACTCTTTCTCTTCCTTTTTTTCCTTGTTTCAACTTGTACACCAAGACCTGTTTTAGCGCAGTTATTTGATGATTTTCACGATCAAAGTCTTTTTCAGGGGCTCATTTGGGGCGGCGATATCGGCGCCTTTACAACCAATAACAACCGACAACTGCAACTCAATGCCGCCAGTGCTGGCTCCGCAACCCTTTTCTTTGAGCACCAATTAATTGACCAAACAGACTGGGAATGTCAGTTTTGGCTCAGACTCAATTTTAGCCCTTCGAGCGTGAATTTTGGACGCTTCTACTTGAGCGCAAATCAAAGTGACTTATTGACAGCCGACCAAGCGCTTTATTTAGAATTTGGAGAAGCAGGAAGCCAAGATGCACCCAAATTATATTGCAGGCAAAACGGTATTGATAGCTTGGTTGGGGTGGGCCCCGCTGGCAGCATTGCAGCGGCATTTCAATTGTTTTTTACGTTCAAGTACAACAATGGCGTTTTCAGACTAGAGTCCAAGACCAGTCCGGCCGCTGCAAGCAACCTATGGTTGTCAGGGCAGTTGCCCTGGCTGCCAGCGGGGCCCTATGCAGGCCTCAGTTGTATCTTCACCAGTGGAAATAGCCAAGGGTTTTACCTCGACGATCTTTATATTGGTGCGCAAATCAATACGCAAAACCCGCAGCTGCTCCTCACCGAATTAATGGCCGATCCAGAACCACAACAAGGCCTGCCCAACACAGAATACATCGAAATTTACAATGCTGGCACTAGCGTACAGCAACTTAATGGCTTTGTCTTGAGCGATGCGTCCGGGAGTTGTACACTTCCCTCCTACTGGCTGCAGCCGGCGGCATACGTTACGCTTGTCGGGACCGGAAAAAGCATTGGCTTTAATCCTTCAAAGACGGTAGAAGTCACTGCATTTACAAGTCTGAACAATACAGGTGAAACACTCATCCTTAAAAATCCTCAAGGCCTCACCCTCGACCAAATCACTTATCAGTTGAATTGGTATCAAGATTCCAGTAAAATGGAGGGTGGTTTTAGTTTGGAGCGTTGCTCATTGCTAGACCCCTGCTCTGTTGCCGACAATTGGCGTGCGACTCAAGCCTTGCTTGGCGGCACGCCAGGAATACAAAACTCGGTATTTGACCCACACCCTGATACGCTGTCTTCCGAGCTCATTTACGCCGAAGTACGCGATTCAAACGTAGTTGCCTTTGTGTTTTCTGAACCAATGGACAGTACAAGCTTAGTACATTGCACTATCTCTTTTGATCAAAACCTAGGGCCTTACAACAAGGTTGTGTTCCATTATCTGCATGTTCAAAACGGCGCTCAACTGCTCATACAATTTGAACAAGCCATTCCCAAAAGCATGCCAATTGAGGCAACTATCCATAACGCAAAAGATTGTTGGTCCAACCTGAGTACCCTCGAAGCAACGTTCATTCGTTATGAGGAACCTCAACCTGGCGATATCCTGCTCAATGAAATCTTATTTGATCCGCCAAGTAATGGCGCCGACTTTGTTGAGCTCTACAATATCACGGACAAATACCTGAACCTTTCAAATTGCAGCCTTAGCAATGCGCAATCAACCCACACCATTGTCAAAAAAAAATTGAGTCCGCACAGCTATGTAGCACTGAGTCCGGACACTGTGTTTCTTGTCAGTTTTTATCCCAACACCTCAATAGAAAACCTGGCCACACAATTTCTTCCCTTTTTTTATAACGATAGCGGCACTTGTATTCTAAGTTGCAATGGTATTGTATTGGACAAACTTAAATACAGTGAAGATTGGCATTCGGCCATTTTAATTGACAAAGAAGGCGTCAGCTTAGAGCGCCTCGACCCCGCAGCGCCAACGCTGAATCAAAACAATTGGTTTTCGGCTGCACAAACCGTAGGTTATGCCAGCCCAGGTCAAGCAAATTCTCAACAATTAGGCGCCAAACAGATTGGCTCATTGTATTTGTCTCAGCCTGAATTTAGCCCTGATCAAGATGGATATCATGATTTTTTAGAAATCCAATATGAATTACCTGCCCCAAATATGCTCGTTCAGGCCGAAATTTACACCCTCGGAGGAAACCTAGTTAAAAACCTCATTAACAATGAATTATTCGGAACAAAAGGAATGTTTATTTGGGATGGCAGCACAGAATATGGCACAATTGCTTCCAACGGAATCTATATCCTTGAATTCAAAGCCTTTTCAACAGACCCAAGTGTATTTTTTAATCGAAGGTTGAGCTTTGCGCGCTGTATTAAACGCTAAATTTGAATAAAATTAGAACTCATGAAAAGCGCCTCTTTTTTGGGCTTTAAGCGTACTGCATGAACTCCACTAAAATCGATTTTTCTCCCGGATCCAAAAATTGGATTGCCAAATTCTTCGAGTTACTCGAAAATGGTGTTTTTGGTATTGACGACGACCTCATCCATCAGAAAGAAAGCAACCTCACCCATTTTATCTCTCATCAAACAGGCCTCATTTACGGGACTGCCAAATCTTTTATCTTCTCGAATAACCTTGACAAGAAAAGCTTCAATCCCGATGAGCAACTTCAGTTATTGCTTTTTGAAACTTTGTTGTTCACCTTCATCCGAAAGCAACAAAAACCTACGAATGTCGAAGAATTTACCAATACACTCTTGTCCTTTTACAAAGGATATGAAGGATCTAATTTCATTGGTCGCATTCAGTATTTAACCACAACACAAGCCACCACAAAGCTAGAGCTTATTCTTGCTTCAAGGGTGGGCATCAAAAGTTCTTTTCTGGGTGCCAATTACTGGCTCAAGCACCTATCAAATGCCTTTATTTTTCTAGACATCATCTTATTTAGGGCCTACCTCGAAGGAGATGACACCGCTTTTCTCAAGAATTACGAACGCTACACATCATCGGTTTTGAATGGGCTTATTTATGTAGCACTAGTAGATGGTAAAGTGGAGGAAAAAGAAAGAAAAATACTCAAACATTTCATTGCCTCTGCAGCGTTACCCCGCCCAGTTCAGGCATTGTACAAGGAGCGCATCAAGATTGGTATCCCCTTCAAATTACTCCAACAAGAACTTGTCCACGACAAGCTATTAGCACAGATTACTTTTGAGTTCGGACATCTGCTTTTGCAAAGCACTCATGTCATTGCACCCGAGGAGCGTCAAAAATTAGAGGCGCTGGGTAGTGCTTTACACTTGAATGCAAATCAAATGCTCTTATCTGAAGAAATGTGTATGGCCTTTATTGCGCAAAGCGGACCCAAAGAACTTTTGGTTTACAAGCAATCTACCGAAACGAGTTTTGCCTTCAAGGAAACCTCCAAAAGATGGCTGCGCATCATTGGCCGCAACCGCGATCGCTTGCTGACTGAAATGCGCGAAAGTAAAGACCTCATGGCCCTATTACAAAAGTCTACCAAAGAAGACCTCAGCCCCGAAGAAAAAGAGCAGGTCAAAGATCAATTTTACGATATCCTCAAATCCATGCCCTCGTTGGCTCTTTTTCTTTTACCAGGAGGCACCCTACTGCTGCCCATCGTCATGAAACTCGTGCCGGAACTTATCCCCTCTGCTTTTAAAGTCAATGAAGTAGAGAAAAAACACCCTGAAGATGAACTGTAAAATACATATCCATTTGCTCAATGAGCTGTTCTCCCAAGAACTTGCCGATGAAAAACATGGCGGCAAAGAGTCCGCAGACAACCTGCGCTACGACTGGGAAGATGAACTAGACATTACGTCAGCGGTTACGTTGGTTAAGGAACAAACAGATGCGGTTTATACCCTTGCTGGTTACGACGAAAACGATGTGCTGTTTTCTTACGAAATACCAGCCATGCACCTTTTTGAAATTCATTCTCAAACAGATCCTATTACTTTCGTTGGTGCTTCCAAAAGCATTGTGGACCACTGCACCTATACCTCGGACAGCAACGGCCACACCATCCGTATTTTCCTCAAAGACTACGAGCCTATGGCCAATCCGGTTCCCGGAATTTTTATTGCATCCAAATCCTTTCCTAAAGCGCTCATCAGATGATTGAGCTCAAAGGCATACAGCTGGCGTATCAAAAACCTGTACTGAAATCCTTGAACTTACAGGTTAAGCGCGGCGAAATACTTGGGCTTGTTGGCAAGAGCGGGGCTGGTAAATCTTCATTGCTCAAAATATGTGCTGGGCTCCAAGACCCCGATGAAGGACAAGTCGCAATTGATGGAAAAATTCAAACACCGGTTCGCCATTTGTTAGTTCCAGGATTTAAAGGGCTTGCTATTGTAAATCAAGATTTCAAACTTGATCCATACCATTCAGTAGAAGAAAACATCCGAGAAGCCATTTTGCATTGGCCTTATGAAAAACGCGACAAACGTGTTCAAAAACTCCTGCGCCTATTTGGGCTCAAAGAAATAGCAAGCACCAAAGCCCATCTTATTTCGGGTGGCGAACAACAGCGCGTTGCCATTGCACGTGCCATTGCAGATCAGCCTACTTACCTCCTACTCGACGAGCCTTTTGGTCATCTCGACGCACATTTGCGTCAAAAATTGAGCAGCCATCTGATGGATTTGCGAGACGAAGAAGACACCGGTATTATTTTGGTGTCGCACGAAGGACAAGATGTACTCGGTCTGTGCGACCACATTTGCATTTTACAAAATGGCAAATTGTCCAAAAAACTCAAGCCCGAAGCTGTTTATTACCACTACAAGGCACCAGAGCGCGCACGGCTCTTTGGCCCCTTGAATACGCTCAAAATAAATGATGAGCTCATTCATTTTAGACCGGATGAATACAACGTATCGGCTATAGGAGTTCGTGTTCAATTTGAGAAAGCGATGTTTGTTGGGGGGCTCTATCACAATTACATGCGCAGCAGCAACAACGAAAGAATTTTACTTTACGCTTTTGAAAAACTAACCGAGATCAAAGCCATTGAAATCCGCAAAAAATAAACACGGCAAACTCCGCCTCACATTCGAGGCCTTCTGGACTGCGCTCAAAGCATATGTCCAAGATGGTGCTTTTCATCACGGTGCTGCCTTGGCTTACTATACCTTGTTTGCTTTGATTCCGATTATATATCTTACCACCTCCATTTATGGACGAGTCATAGGCCAAAAAAATATGCAAGACATTATTTCGTCCTTGCTGCAGACAGAACTCGGTCTTCAAGACCCCGCCTCGATCTTGCAGCTTGTCAACAGCATGTCTTTTGACAAGCCTAATTTCTTTTTGGAACTGATCAGTGTTGGTATTTTGCTTTATACGTGCTCTGCCTTTATGATATCACTCAAAAGAAGCTTGAATGAATTTTTCCATGTCAGTAAAAAGAGACGGGATGAATCGAATCTTTTCATGGAAATCATTGGCTTTCGTTTTGTGGGCATCCTACTCTTGGCAGTTTTTGCATTGGTGATCATCCTTTTTTACTTTCTACAGGTTTTTATCTTTTCGGCGTTCACAAGCTGGTTACATTGGAACAATGGCTTCGTCGATTTTTCGCTGCAATTGCTGCAAGTTTTATTAACGCTACTTTCCAATGTATTGATCTTCATGCTCATATTTAAATACATGCATAACGCCAAAGTGAGTTGGCGCATTGCCCGAAATGGCGCAATTATGACAGCCATTTTGTTGTATATCAGTCAGTGGGTTATTGGATATTACCTCCAACACTATTTCATTATGGGTAAACTCGGGGTTGCCAACTCAATATTTATCATGCTGGCTTGGGTCCACTATTCTGCCCAAATTGTTTTTTTTGGGGCTCAATATACCTATCAAATCGGGAAAGTTTTCCAAGACCGCATCTTGTCGGATGTCAAAGAAACGACGGTGGTTTCCTGAATTCCATTTTGGCGTCTCTAAAAATACTGGAGGTATTTCGGATGGTAAGTAAGAAACTTTTGTTGCCACCAATTGGTACATAATAAAACGAAAGTGCCCAGCAGTGCATATTGCGGTTCAAAGAGAAATAGGCATTGGTAAGCCGGCCTTCTTGCAAGTTGAAGTTCAGGTTACCCGATACATTCCAGCGTTTAGTGAAACTCAAATCGCCGCTCAATACCAACGTCTGAATATATTTCCAAGGAGCGGGATCAGTGACTGAAATTTGCTGATTAGCCTGAATTCCATAGACATGTGACACATTCATCTTCCATGGAATATCATAATAAATGGCGCGCTCCGGATGCAAAGCATAATAGTTCAGGTCGGCATTCCAATCTTGCTCATTGAAAAGCGCACTGTGGTCTTGTAACTTCTTGCGGTCTTTTTTGGGCGCTAATACCAGTGTTGTGGTCAGGTTGGTGGTGGTAAGGCGGCCCAGCTTTTGTGCATTTTGCCAAGCATAAGTTGCCGTAGTTGCACCAGTTGCCGTCCAGGCATATGGGCTCCACTGGGCATTGGATACAAAATTGATCCAGCTTGCAGGACTAATGCGCAAATTGAGCGCTAAATCGGAGAGTTTCATGCTGTCTTTGGTGAAGTCGTAGTTGCCAGTTACCGAAAACTGGTCAATGAGCCTTACTTTTTTATAGCCTGTAACCGTATCTTGCTCAGATTTAAACTTGAGCTCAGCCGTATTATTGATCCCAAAAGTGAGTAAAGAAGCTTCTCTTACAGAGCCTACTGAATATATACTGCGCTCAAAAGGAGAATAAGAAATACTGCTTTGATTTGGGCCCACATTGGCTGTAACCAGCGGATTCCAGCCTGGGGTATAGCGGTAACCAATATTTGGTGTCAAGAGGTGCCGCAACCTTGCTTGTCTTGGTCCAATAAAACGATAATAACCATAAAGCACTGTAGTTGCCGTTAAGTTGAAATTGAGTTCGTGGCGCAATGCCATTTGCCTAAGCGTATCGGTAATAGTCTTGTTTTCAATAGGGTCGTATGCCTTTGTAATTTGTTGAAAATTGATCTTATTGCCATAATTAAGGCTCGGATTGATTTTCACTGCATTTTTGAATAAACCTGTATTGGTCTGTATACTGATGCCTTGGCTAATGCCATTCATCAAGCGCTGGCTGATTGCAGTGAAATCGCCATTGGTGAGCAAAGAATCGGCAAATTGCGAGCGATTTTGTGCCTCCAAATTGTAGGTAATGCCGATGCGTTGGATGGTTTTTTTCCAGTTTTTATCCGCAGTTTCAAAAAGGTCTTTAAAAGGGAAAACACGCGTCACATTGACGTTGAGTACTGGGCTTGTAAATGAAATGTTTTGCGCTATAGAGTTTTGACGCAGCGACATTTTAAGCCCTGTATTGATAGGCTTTCCAGGAAAATTACGGGCAAGATTGATATCAGAATTAAAGGAATTTGAAAAGTATTCTGGATTGATCGGATCGAGCGAGTTTTTAGATTGGTTGTCTGAGATGAAATTTACATTGGAAGAGAAATCCCAAAATGGATTTGATTTAGGTGCTTTGCGGTGGTTCCAAGAAACGGTGACTTTATTGCGCTTGATATTTGTCGGAAAGCCACTATTGAATTGCTGAAAACCCAAAGAGAGTCGTCCGTTATAGCCATAGCGTTTAGCGTAGTCGAGGTCGTTGCGCAAGCCCCAAGACCCTCTGCTATATAAATTTGCATAAACCGATGTTTGGTAGTTGTCATTGATTGGGAAATACCAACCCAGGTTCTGAAAACCAAAACCGTAGGCTGACAGCGGAATAAACTCTGGAAACAATAAGCCTGAGGTTCGCTCTTTTTGATTGGTCGGGATGAATGCAAAAGGCAAACCAAGTGGTGTTGGGATGCCAGATACCCATAAATTCATCGGGCCAGTGACAATGCGTTCTTTAGGCACCAATACACCCTTACTCAATTGGAAATGATAATGCGGCTCCTCTAAATCACAAGTAGTGAGTATGCCTTGGCGCAAATGCAATTCCTCATTGGCTTGCCGCTTGGCTGTTCCCATCCGAAAATAGAATTCATCTTGCTTAATTGCCAGTGCTTTGATGTAAGCTTTTTTAGTTTTGTAGTTCATTTTGAGCGTCTCGCAACGGATGGTTTCACTGCCTTCGGTAAGCTCCGGGTATTCCACTTTAGTACCACTGCTGTCTATGCGGTAACTCGCCTCAACCTGATTGGAATCAATATCAATGAGTATATAACCTGCCTTCAATGCAAAACCTTCGCTCTGCACTTCTGCATTGCCGTACAGATAAATTCGGCGATTTTGGACATCGTGCCTGATTTTTTGGCTCGCCTTATAAGTAACCACCCGGTCGAGACTTTCACCATCGACAAACAGTGTATCTTGGGCTGTAACCAATAACTGATGGCACATTATTAACAATGTGGCGAAGAAAAGTTGTAAAAAGCGCTGGCGCTGGCTCAAGATGCTTACTTAGATTTGTAATATGCAGGAAAAACGTACAAAGCTACCAATTTTCAATGGCTTGCAAAAAAACGCAATTCGCGTCTTTTTATTGGCAGCGCTGTTTTTAATTTCAAACAACTCCAATTGGGCGCAAACAAGTAAAATAAAAACCATTGTCATCGACGCCGGACACGGTGGCCACGACCCCGGTTGCCATGGAGCCCAAAACAACGCAAAAGAAGTTTGCCTCTCGATGGCACTCAAACTCGGTGCACTCATCAAAGAGCGCTACCCAGATATCAAAATCATATACACACGCAGCACCGACGTATTTGTCGAGTTGGCAGAACGTGCCAATATTGCCAATCGCAATAACGCAGACTTGTTTATTTGCATCCATGCCAATGCTGGCAGCACCACAGCATACGGTTCTGAAACGTATGTACTCGGTTTGCACCGCACCGACGCGCAACAAAAGGTTGCCGAACGCGAAAACGCAAGTATTGCGCTCGAAGACGACAAAGGTGCCAAATACCGTTCCTATGACCTCACGCCAGATGGCATCATTGCACTGCAATTTCAGTTGGCTGTTTTTCATCGCCAATCTATCCTTTTTGCAGAAATGATCCAAAAGGAGTTTAAGCGAATTGGTCGCTATGACCGTGGCGTCAAACAAGCAGGTTTTTTAGTACTCTATAAAACGACCATGCCTAGCGTTTTAATTGAAACTGCCTTTTTACCCAATCCAACCGAAGAAAAATTAATTGGTACCCCGGAAGGGCAGCAAAAAATGGCGCAAGCCATGTTTCAGGCATTTGTCAATTATAAAAATGCCACCGAAGGCAAAATAGTGGTGGGTGGAACAACTGCACAGCAAACTCCAAACGAAAGTGTTCCAAACCAAAACAGCCCGACCAAACCCGTAGAATTACCTAAAGAAACCCAAAAAGAACAAGGCTTAGTTTTTAGAGTTCAAATCGAAACCTCTAATAAGGCCATACCGATCAAATCAAGTCATTTCAATGGGCTTGAAATATTTGAATATCAAGACAATACGCTTTTCAAATATTGCACAGGGACCTTTCCAAATGACCTTCAAGGTGCAAAAAATCACAAAAACGAACTCATTCAAAAAGGCTTTCCTCATGCTTTTGTAGTCGCTTTCCTAGACGGAGAGCGCATCAGTATTGAAAAAGCGCTTAAATTAGCAGAAAAAAACTAGCTTGAAATTCTCTAAAGAAATCAAAGCAGCGCTCATCGCGCTTTTGGCCATCGTTGTGCTCATTGCCGGGATCAACTTCCTGAAGGGCAATAGCTTTTTTGGCGGCGACGATGTCTATACTGCTTATTTCCCAAATTCTGGCCAACTCATGGTGTCGTCCAACGTTACGCTCGACGGCGTTGAAATTGGAAAAGTACTCAGTATACAATCCAATCCAAAAGGCGACTCTCTGCACAAGGTAAAAATGACCTTTAACATTCACAATAGCGATATCCGCTTACCTAAAGGTTCCATTGCAGAAATCGGCTCACTAGATTTCTTTACCAAAGCTCTTATTATACAACTTCCTACAGTCGGCGATGGCACATTTTATAAAGTAGGATCTACTATACCAGGTCGCGTATCTGTTGATATGGTGACTCAAGTAAAAGCTTACGCCGACCCTATTTCTCAGAAATTGCAAACCATGATGCTCTCCGTTGACAAAATGGTGGGCTCACTCTCTTCCTTCTGGGACACCACTGCCACCTCCGAACTCGAAGGCAGCCTCAAACAAGTCAAACTGACCATTAAAAAACTAGGAAACGTTGCCGACGAACTCCAAGGTTTTGTTGCGGCAGAACGCGCGCAGTTTTCAAAAATTATGGCTCACGTAGAAGCCATCACACTCAATTTGCGCAAAAGCAATGACCAAATTACTGGTATTGTTGGCAACGCCCGAAAAATCACTGATGAACTTGTTACTGCCGATTTCAAAGGCACAATTCTAGAAGCCCAGACCACCCTCAAAAAATTCAATATGGTGCTCACTGAGGTAGAAAAAGGCCAGGGCTCACTCGGCAAACTGATCCACGACGAAAAGCTTTATGCCGAACTCGTTGCCACCAACAACGATCTTCAGAATTTAGTCAAAGACCTAGAGGCTCACCCAGAACGCTACGTTCACCTTTCTGTAATTGGTCGTAAAACCAAAGGATTACAGCTTTCTAAAGAGAACGAAGACAAGTTGGTCAAAATGTTGGATAGCTTACCTGAATAAACTGAACTCATGCAACAATTCATTTTTGGCGTCCTGACGCTCTTCAGTTTTGGTTTTTTTGCATTTAACTTGCGCAAAATCGCCCAAAACATTCATATGGGTCTGCCCCTAGACCGCTCAGACCGCAAAGCAGAGCGCTGGCGAACCATGCTTCTGGTCGCACTCGGGCAAAAGAAAATGTTTACACGCCCAATTCCAGCACTACTACACTTAGCCTTGTATGCAGCGTTTGTCATTACCCAAATTGAACTCATTGAAATTTTAGTTGATGGCATCAGCGGCTCACATCGTTTCTTTCAAAATGGACTCGGTGGTTTTTACACCTTCATGATCAGTTTTATTGAAGTGCTATCAGTTTTGGCATTCATCGGAACAATTGCATTTTTGGCACGTCGCAATATGCTCAAACTGCCGCGTCTCAATATGAAAGAACTGGCAGGCTGGCCAACGCAAGATGCCAACCTCATTCTTGTTTTTGAACTGATCTTGATCTCCTTTATTTTCACCATGAACGGCGCCGATGAAGTCTTGCAGCGTTATGCCGGAACTTCAAATGGTTTTGCCATTAGTTCGTGGTTAGGCCCTATCTTATTTGAAGGAAAAAGCACGTATACATTGCATGTGTTGGAGCAAATTGGTTGGTGGGGTCATATTGTCATGGTTTATACCTTCATGAACTACCTGCCCTATTCCAAGCACTTGCATATTTTCATGGCATTCCCAAATACCTACTATTCCAAATTAGAGCCCAAAGGACAATTTACAAATATGCAAAGCGTAACAAATGAAGTCAAACTCATGCTCGACCCCAACGCAGATCCTTATGCTGCGACGGCTACAGATGCTGCACCTTCTCGCTTTGGCGCCAAGGATGTGAATGACCTCACTTGGAAAAACCTTATGGACGCCTACAGCTGCACGGAATGTGGCCGTTGTACGTCTGCATGCCCTGCCAACACTACTGGAAAATTACTTTCGCCACGCAAAATCATGATGGACACCCGTGACCGGATGGTGGAACTCGGCGATTTCAAACGCAAAAATGGCCAAGATGCAGAAGACGGCAAAAGCCTCCTCGGATCTTACATTACAGAAGAAGAACTGTGGGCCTGCACGAGCTGTAATGCTTGTGTTCAAGAATGCCCTGTCAATATCGATCCGCTGTCTATTATCATGGATTTGCGTCGCTTTTTGGTCATGGAAGAATCAAAAGTTCCGACAGAACTCACCGGCATGCTCACCAACATTGAAAACAATGGTGCCCCATGGCAATTTGCACCAACTGAACGCATGAATTGGGCCAACGAAGAATAGTCAAAAAGACCTAGCAATGAGTATACAAGTACGCACAATGGCCGACATGATGGCCTCAGGAGAAAGCCCAGATGTTTTATTTTGGGTAGGCTGCGCCGGATCTTTCGACGACCGCGCCAAAAAAATCACCAAAGCATTGGTCAAGATCTTAAACCATTGCAAGGTCAACTTTGCAGTATTAGGTACCGAAGAAAGCTGTACCGGCGACCCAGCCAAACGCGCAGGCAATGAGTTTACCTTTCAGATGCAAGCACTCATGAACATTGAGTTGCTCAATGGCTATGAAATCAAAAAAATCGTAACCGCTTGTCCGCATTGTTTCAATACACTCAAAAACGAATATCCCAGTTTGGGCGGCACCTATGAAGTCATTCATCACACCCAACTGATCCAAGACCTCATCAATACTGGCAAACTCACCCTCGCCGACAACGGCACGTTCAAAGGCAAGAAAATCACCTTCCACGACCCCTGCTACCTCGGGCGCGCCAACGACGTCTATGAGGCGCCACGCGAACTCATCGAAAAACTAGATGCCGCATTAGTAGAAATGAAACGTTGCAAAACCAACGGTTTGTGCTGTGGTGCAGGCGGCGCACAAATGTTCAAGGAGGCCGAAAAAGGCAACAAAGAAATCAATATCGAACGTACCGAGGATGCCATTGAAACAAGTGCCAACATCATCGCTACTGGTTGCCCTTTCTGCAACACCATGATGACCGATGGCGTCAAGCACTTCGAAAAAGAAGAAGACGTCAAAGTAATGGACATCGCCGAACTCATTGCCAATGCTGCAGACCTATAACATCCCTGCTCATTTCGGGCCTAACTGCCGTGTTTGGGTTTTCATTGGCGCCAGACCACTAGACGCCACAGAAAGCCAATGGGCAAATGAGCAACTTTCAGCTTTCACTGCCAGTTGGCAAACACACGGAAAAGCCATGAATGCAACGGGTTTCGTATTTGAAAAGCATGCACTTGTCATCGTCGCCAATGAAGAAGGTGTTCAAGCATCTGGCTGCTCCATGGATAAAATCAATCATTTAGTGCGCCAAATGGGAGCCGAGTTAGGTATTGATTTTTTTGCACGCATGAATACGTTGGTAAAAGAAAATGACCAATGGGTCCTCTCTACATTTAACCCCTCTGAATCGAGACATTATATTTCGGCTGCGACGCAGTTATTGGGGGAGTTGATTTAAGCTCTATTTCGAGGGCATTAGCTAGATTTCATGTTCAAGCACAGCGAATTCATCACTTTAGAAAACCTTGATGCCATTGAACTCACCCCTTTGAGAGAACACATTGTTGAATTTCAGAATGGGCAATTAAAAGAATCGAAAAGAGGTGCTCAAATAGCATGTCAAATCGACTTTAATAAACAGGGAGAGCATAGCGGCTTGACCTGTGCTTACAGCTTAACTCAACCGTTGAAAATCCTTTTAATTGCTTCTCTTATTTTTCAAAGTAGTGTAACAGCGATACTATTTATTTTGTATCTCAACAACTTTTTCCCAAGTACGCATTTCCTTTTTAAAGCAATGATCATATTACCCCTTTTTGGATTGCTAACAATGATAGCCATGAAAGCAAGTTTTGATCAGAAGGTAAAGCAGTTGTCGGATTCAATAAGGGCTGCAATCAAAAGATGAAATTCTACACCCTCTTCTTTATCCTCCTCTTTGCTGTCCTCGACCTTATTGTTTTAGGCTTTTTCCTTTGGGCAATAGCTGGACTTACAACCTCAATGAGTTGAGTTACGCAACTTTTTTCTAAAGTCTTCCGTATTTTTACTGAAATCAATTTGTACCTTTGTAGGTACATTTGTGGGATAGAATTCCCCATGGCGCCACTAATAGCATATTTTTACGGAATAAGAATCGAAATTTATAGTAGAGAACACCTTCCTGTTCATATACATGCCAAATATGGAGAACACGAGGCTTTAATCGATCTAAAAACAGAGCAAGTTCTATCCGGTAGTATTCCAAGAAGAAAACTTAAAAAGGTTCAAGAGTGGCTTTGTGAGGACAATAGAAAAGCGCTCATTGAAAAGAACTTCTTTGAATTAAATCCTCAACTTTTATTTAATGATCTATTGAATCAACAAGATGAAAAACAATAAAAACGCATTTAGAGGATCACCAAAAATCCTCAGAATAAATCAAGTAGATGCTCAACAACTGCGTATTTCTGTTCTTTATAATAATGGCGCCAACCGGGTTCTCGACTTTAAAAAAATTTTTAATCAGGACTGGAATATCACACCAAAAGATATAGAATACCCCTTATTAAAACCATCACAATTTCAAAAAGTAGAACTCAAAAATCATACGCTTACCTGGAAAAATATCAAACCCTATTTAACAAATGAAAATGGCGAGCAAGTTACCACAGTTTATGATGTTGGCGCTGACGTTTTATACGGTTTGAGTACTGAAGATGCCGAACGTACCCAAAGCCTTGGTGCTTTATTCAAAAGTTGGCGAATGGCTGCGCAATTGACCCAAGATGAAGTTGCGCACAAGGCCGGCACTTCCCGAACTTACATCTCAAAACTTGAAAACGACACACAAGCCATTGAGCTCAAAACACTCAGTAAAATTGTTGAAGCGAGTCTAGGAAAAAGGCTTGTTATCAGCATAGAATTACTCCAGAAATAGGTATCTTCTTAATACCCACCAGCGCCACCTGCAATTTGCTCTACAGGGTGCCAAGTGGTTTTGATCTCTTGAAAGTCTGAAATATAGGACAACCCTTGGGCCGTTGACTGCGAAAAATCGATACTATAACTCATGACGCGCTTGAGGTTTTCTACAGCCTCGGTTTGCGCCTTTTCTAAGATAGCTGAATCTAGTTGAGCTAGGCTCAATGCATTGACATCCATGTGGCCACTGAGCGTTGGAAGCATTTCTTCGACACTACCCGTTAGGATATTGACAACCCCGCCTGGCACATCTGAGGTGGCTAAAACTTCTGCAAAAGTAATTGCACATAAAGGCAATTTTTGGTTGGCGATAACGACTACCGAATTTCCTCCGATGATGGCCGGTAATACTTGTGAAATGAATCCGAGTATTGCCGTTTGCTGACAAGCAACTACCCCTACTACGCCCATGGCTTCAGGAACCGAAAAATTAAAGTGTGAAGAAGCAACAGGATTCACAGTCCCGAGTAAGGCTTGGTATTTATCGGCCCAACCAGCGTAATAAACGCAGCGGTCAATACTGGTTTCAACTTCTTGCGTTGCACTTTTGAGATCGAAACCAAGGGCTTGAAGCTCTTCCAGAAACTGACCTTTTCTTGCCTCTAACATTTCAGCAATGCGGTAAATAATCTGACTGCGGTTAAAAGCGGTCTTCGCAGCCCAGGAGGCTTGTGCTTTGCGAGCAACTTGCACGGCATTGCGGATATCTTTTTTAGAGCCTTGGCAAGCATTGGCAATATGTTGACCACTTTGCGAAAGCACAGCGTAAGAACGACCACTCTCCGTGCGGGGAAATTGGCCGCCAATATATAGTTTGTATGTTTTAAGTACTTCCATTAGTTCGGGAATTTGAGATAAGCACGAAGGCCGTGTAGGCCTCCCTCGCGGCCAAAGCCACTTTCTTTGTAGCCGCCAAAGGGTGAGGCGGGGTCAAATTTATTGTAGGTATTGGCCCAAACCACTCCGGCCTGCAGTTGCTGGCTTACTCCAAATATGCGCGCGCCTTTGTCTGTCCAGATACCAGCAGCCAAACCATAAGGTGTATTGTTGGCCTTTTGCACCACTTCTTCTATGGTCCGAAAAGTTTGAATGGTCAGAACTGGCCCAAAAATCTCTTCCTGAACAATGCGCGCGCTTTGCGCAACATCCGTGAAAAGTGTGGGTTTACAATAATAGCCAGCACTTGGAAGCTCACAAGTTGGTTGATAGATTTCGGCTCCTTCTTCCAAGCCCAGTTGAATGTATCGTTCAATGGTCTCGAGTTGTTTTTTAGAGTTGATGGCGCCAATATCTGTGTTTTTGTCGAGCGGGTTGCCGACATAAATGCTTTGCAAACGAAATTTCAATTTGTCAAGTACTTGAGTGGCGATTGATTCTTGTACAAAAAGACGAGAACCCGCACAGCAAACATGACCTTGATTGAAGAAGATGGCATTGATGACACCCTCTACTGCCTGATCGATCGGCGCGTCTTCAAGGATGATATTTGCTGATTTGCCACCAAGTTCAAGCGTAAGTTTTTTAGTGGTTCCGATGCAAGCTTTTTGAATTTGTTTACCCACGGCGGTACTACCTGTGAAAGCAATTTTATCGAGGTCCGGGTGCGCAACAAGGGCGGCACCTGTATCGCCGTAGCCAGTTACAATATTGACAACCCCCGGAGGCAAACCAGCTTCTTGGCAAATTTCGGCAAACTTAAGAGCTGTCAGGGATGTCGTTTCAGCTGGCTTGAGTACCACAGTATTGCCGCAAGCAAGCGCTGGAGCAATTTTCCAGGCGAGCATGAGCAGCGGAAAATTCCAAGGAGTAATTTGACCAGCCACACCGAGCGCAGCAGGATTTTGACCAGGAAAAGCTTCTAAAAGTTTGTCGGCCCAACCCGCGTAATAAAAGAAATGATTGCAAGCAAGTGGCACATCTACATCTCTTGCTTCTCTAATTGGCTTTCCGCCGTCTAAAGTTTCTAAAACAGCGAGTTCTCTGGCTTTTTCTTGCATGAGGCGCGCAATGCGAAAGAGGTATTTACCGCGCTCCGCACCACTGAGTTGAGACCAGACATTGGTATAGGCTGTACGTGCGGCACGCACCGCTAAATCGACATCGGCTTGGTTGGCCCAAGCAATTTTGGCAAGATGGGTTTCATCTGCAGGATTGATGGAGTCAAAATAGGTCTTTGACAAGGGAGCTTGCCACTTTCCATCGATAAAGAGCTCGTATTGCGGCTTGATTTGAACAAGTGCAGTAGACTCCAGTGAAGGATCGAGATTCCAGGTTGTATTACTCATCATTAATCGATTGAAAAATAAGCTGCTGACTGGTACTTACCCGTCAGTTGTTTTTGATATTGGAGCAGTAAATCGTTGGCGAGGCTGCTAGCGCCAAAGCGGTACCACTCGTTGGTCAGCCAGGCTTCACCGAGTACTTCCTTGACCAATAACAAGTGTTGTAGTGCCAATTTTGCGGATGAAATGCCACCCGCTGGCTTCATGCCAATCATTTGGCCCGTGCGGTCATAATGATCTTTGATGGCACCCAACATAGTGAGCACGACAGGAAAAGTGGCTGCTGGTTGTATTTTACCTGTAGAAGTTTTGATGAAATCGGCCCCTGCCGCAATGGAGAGATCGGATATCTTACGAACTTGATCAAGTGAATCGAGCTCACCTGTTTCAAAAATAACTTTTAGTCTTGCGCTTGTGCACAATTCTTTAATGGCGGCAATTTCGTCAAAAACAAATTGGTAATCACCTGCCAAAAAACGACCTCTAGAAATCACCATATCGATTTCATCTGCACCATTTTCTAGGGCAAAAAGGGTGTCGTCTTTTTTCACTGAAAAAGGCGCCTGACCCGAAGGAAAAGCGGTGGAGACACTCGCCACTTTAATCCCGGAGTCGCCAAGTGCTTTTTTGGCAATACCTACCATGGAGGGATAAACGCAAACGGCTGCTACTTTGGGTAAATCCGAGGTTTGATCGTGTAAATGCTGCGCCTTGAAGCAAAGTTGCCGCACTTTTCCCGGAGTATCTTTTCCTTCTAAGGTGGTGAGATCGATCATGGAAAGGGCCATGCGCAAGCCTTGTAGTTTGGCAGCACCCTTTAAACTCCTGGCTTGAATGCGCGCGACGCGTTCAATTGAGCCAGTTTGATCAATTGTTGGTGATTTGGCAAGTAAGGATATTAAATCTGGATTGTTACGAGGCGGTAGCATGACCCAAAGTTAAAAAAACTTGGGCACTCAGGATTTAATCCTCGTCTTCGTCGTCGGCGGGCTCGTCGTCGGCAAAATCGTCGTCGTCTGATTGGTCGTCGTCGTCGTCGAGGTCATCGTCTTTGAGATCGTCTGGTTTGTCAAAGTCGTCGTCAAAGTCGTCGTCTTCGACCACAGGCTTAGCCTTAGGTTGTATTTTGGTGATTTTAACCAAGTAAATCACTTCGTCGGTTTCCCAAACAAGGGCATCAAGCACCTCGCCAGTTGGCGTTTTGATGGTGGTCAGGTGGTTGATATAGCCATCTGGAAAATCGCGGAGGATTTGCTTCTTTTGCTCGATGGTTAGCTTGTCGTAACTGATGATTGCTCTTCTTTTTGACATAGGATTGACAACTGTTTACACGGCAAAATTATATTTTTTGATATTGTGGCAAACAACTCACCTCAAATTCTTGAAAAAAATATTTTTCTTTTCCGTAATCTTCCGGATTAAGTACTTAAATGCCAGCATCAGACACACTTTTTTAAATACCTTTGTCAAAACCCAAAGATTCCATGTCAAAAGCAAAAAGTGCCTTTTTTTGTCAAAACTGCGGCCATGAAACCCCAAAGTGGCTCGGCAAATGCCCTGGCTGTAAAGAGTGGAATACTTTTGTGGAAGAGCGCACAGAAAAAACGCCCAAACATGTAGTTAGTTTTTCTAGATCATCGCAGGCCCAGCAGGCGGTTCTGATTCAAGAAGTTCAAAAAAGCGAGGAAAGTCGCATTGCGCTGCATGACTTTGAGCTCAATCGCGTACTCGGTGGTGGCATTGTTCCGGGCTCCATCAACCTCCTAGGCGGCGACCCAGGCATCGGTAAATCGACGCTTCTACTCCAGTTAGCAATCAAAGAACAACTCAAAGTACTTTACGTTTCAGGAGAAGAAAGCGAACAACAAATCCGGATGCGCGCCGAAAGACTCGGCCTTGACAACCCCAATTGCTACCTACTTACCGAAACCAACCTACAGCAGGTTCTGCTACAAGCTGAAGAAGTCAGGCCCCAGCTATTGATCATCGACTCCATCCAAACCCTCTATACCGATAGTGTGGAGAGTTCGCCAGGGTCTGTTGTTCAGGTTAGAGAATGCACGGCCAATTTATTGCGCTTTGCCAAACAAACCGATATCCCTATTTTCTTAATTGGCCACATCACCAAAGACGGTACCATTGCAGGGCCAAAAGTGCTCGAACACATGGTAGACTCCGTCTTGCAATTCGAAGGTGACCGCCACCATATTTACCGCTTGCTGCGCAGCATCAAAAACCGTTTTGGTTCTACCAACGAACTCGGAATTTACAGCATGCAAGGCAATGGCCTCTTGCCAGTGGCCAACCCTTCAGAAGTACTTGTTTCTATCGGTTCAGAAGCCCTCAGTGGTGTAGCAGTCGCCTCCATGGTCGACGGCATCAGGCCGCTGTTAATCGAAGTGCAGGCGCTGGTTTCTTCAGCGGCATACGGCACCCCACAGCGCTCATCTACTGGTTTTGACGTCAAGCGGCTCAATATGTTATTAGCAGTACTAGAAAAACGCTGCGGTTTTCGCTTGGCTGCCAAAGACGTTTTCTTGAATATTGCCGGGGGCATCAAAGTAGACGACCCCGCAATTGACCTCGCCGTTGCCATGGCCATTTTATCATCCAACGCCGACCTTTCCATAGACAAAACCATTTCTTTTGCTGCCGAAATTGGCCTGAGCGGCGAACTCCGTCCGGTGAACCGCCTGGAGCAACGCCTGGGTGAACTCGAAAAACTCGGTTACAAAAAAATCATTGTATCCAAGTACTCCAAAGGCATCAAAGGACACAAACACCAAATAGAAATCATCCCCTGCACCAAAATCGAAGAAGTGGTGCGCGCGGTTTTTGCTTAGACTATGCCCAGACTGATCCTCGTCCCGACCCCAATTGGCAACTTAGAAGATATCACGCTTCGGTCCTTGCGCATCTTACAAGAAACGCCCCTCATCTTTGCCGAAGACACCCGCGTGACCAACAAACTTTTGAATCATTTTGAAATCAAAAAGAAGGTCTTGGCCTTTCATGCCCACAACGAACACCGCTTTTTAGAGAAAACCGTTGAACTCATTCAACAACACGAATTTTGTGTGTTGGTATCCGACGCCGGCACTCCAGGCATTTCAGACCCAGGGTTTTTATTGGTGCGCGCTTGCGTTCAGGCAGGGATTGAGGTTGAATGTCTGCCTGGCCCAACGGCATTTGTGCCCGCTTTAGTTGCCTCCGGATTTCCTTGCGACAAATTTGTATTTGAAGGCTTTCTGCCCCACAAAAAAGGGCGTCAAACGCGCATTCAAGCACTGGCCCAAGAGAACCGAACCGTCGTTTTATACGAATCACCGCACCGCATTGCCAAAACACTCAATCAAATGTGCGAATGGCTAGACCCGCAGCGAGAGGCCTGTGTGGTGCGCGAAATAAGTAAAAAATTTGAAACGTATCACCGCGGCACCCTCGCCGAACTACAAAGCTATTTTTCCCAACACGAAGCAAAAGGCGAAATCGTATTGCTCTTGAAAGGGAACGCGGAATAATTGCAGGTTTTTCGCTATTTTTGAGGGTGCAATTTCAGCAAATCATAGGCCAAACAACCCTCAAGCAAGAACTCATTCAAGAGATCAATTCTGGCAAAATTGCGCATGCCCAATTACTGCAAGGTCCTGCAGGTTACGGTGGCCTTCCATTGGCTTTGGCATTTAGTCAGTATTTGTTTTGCACCGAGCGAAGTGCTGAAGACAGTTGTGGACGCTGCGCCTCTTGTCAAAAAGTACAGCAACTCCAGCATCCAGACCTTCATTTTGTGTTTCCTGTAGTGCTGAGCATTGGCAAAACATCTGATTTGTTTTTGTCAGATTGGCGCGCTCAACTCCAACAATCGGCCTACTTCGATCTCTTCAATTGGACAGAACGCATCGATACCAAATTGCGCAAGCCCATCATTGGTACCGAAGAAAGCAAAGAAATCATTCGCAAACTCAGCCTCAAAGGTTATGAAGGCGGCTACAAAATCATGATCATTTGGCAGCCGGAAGAAATGAATGCAGACTGCGCCAACAAACTGCTCAAAATTCTAGAAGAACCACCCGCTCAAACACTTTTTCTGTTGGTCAGTGAAGATGCCAGCAAACTCATGATCACCATTCAATCTAGAACACAACTCATTCGGGTACCCAAAATCAAAACCGACGACCTCAGTACCTATCTACAAGAAGTTAAAAATCAAACACGCACCAATGCCGATGCCATTGCCGCATTTGCAGATGGTTCTGTACTGTCTGCACTTTCCTATCTAGCTACTTCAGAAGACCAAGACCAACAGCGCGATCACTTCATCCAACTCATGAGGGTTTGCTACAAAAAAGAAGTGTTGGCCATGATGGACTGGGCCGATGAAATTGCTACTATTGGAAAGGAAAGACAAAAACTATTCTTACAGTACGCGCTCCACATGATGCGTCAAAGCATGCTTACCAACTATATGGGCGATGTACTAACCAAAGTTTCGAGCGAAGAAGCTGCATTTTTAGAAAAATTTGCACCTTTTATCTCAGGCAACAACATTCGCGAATTCATGAGCACCTTCGACGCCGCCTATTTTCAAATAGACCGGAATGCCAATGCACGCATCCTATTTACGCAACTTTGTTTTCAAACGATGCGCTACATCCATCAGGCGTAGTTCAAACGACAATATTTATTAACTTTACAACAAAAAAAATCAAATGGGTTGTGCGTCATGTAGTAGCGGTGGAGGAACACCAAAAGGTTGTAAAAACAACGGCACATGCAGCAGCGGCGGATGCAACAAACTAGAAGTTTTTGACTGGCTCGCTAATATCAGTTTGCCAGCTGGCCAAAGTACCTTCGAACTCGTAGAGGTACGTTTCAAAAATGCACGTAAAGCATTTTACAGAAATGCGGACCAACTCTCTCTTCAAACAGGCGATGTAGTGACCGTAGATACTTCTCCAGGTTGGGACATCGGCGTGGTTTCCGCCCTTGGTGAGCTCGCGCGCATTCAAGTGAAGAAAAAGGCTCCCAACCTCAAAACCATGGAATGCAAAAAAATCTTGCGCATTTCCAATCAAGAAGAAATCGATAAATGGATCAAAGGCCGCACCCTAGAACGCGACCTCCTTACTCAATCACGCACCTTAGCACAAAACTTAAAACTCGACATGAAAATCTCAGATGTCGAGTACCAAGCAGACCTCAGCAAGGCTACCTTTTACTATACTGCCGAGAGCCGCATCGATTTTAGACAACTCATCAAAGACATGGCTGAGCGCTTCAAAGTTCGTGTTGAAATGCGCCAAATTGGCTCGCGTCAGGAGGCTTCTCGCTTGGGCGGCATCGGCTCTTGTGGAAGAGAACTCTGCTGCAGCACCTGGCTCACCGATTTCAGATCAGTCTCTACATCTGCTGCACGCTACCAACAACTATCCCTGAACCCACAAAAATTAGCTGGTCAGTGCGGCAAACTCAAATGTTGCCTCAACTACGAGCTCGATATGTACCTTGACGCCATCAAGTCGATGCCTAAACCCGACAGTAAATTGCAAACTGAAAAAGGCGATGCGGTGCACATGAAAACTGATGTTTTCAAACGCATTATATGGTACGCTTACAAGGGTGAAAACGGGATGGTTGCACTCACCCCTGAGCGCGTTGCAGAAATCAAAAAGCTGAACAAAGAAGGTGTAAAACCCAAAGACCTCGCCGACTTTGCACAAGTAAAAGAAAAAGTTGAAGAAATTGGTTATCAAAATGTTGTAGGACAGGACAGCCTTACGCGCTTTGAAAAGTCTTTCAGTAACAACAACAAAAAAAGAAGACCGAATCGCAAACCCCGCAAACCGAACCCCGGAGGGCCAAAAAATGAAAAAGCTAGTTAGTGCATTTTTATTGCTGAGCTTACTTTTGGCAAGTTGTTCGAAGGAGGCAATTTACACAAAAGCCTATCGTTTTAAAAACGAACAATGGGATCAAAACGTGAGGCCTCAATTCGAGGTAGCCATTCAAGACACCACCCAACTCTACGATTTCATTTTTACACTGCGCACCACCACAGACTACCCCTTTAATAACCTTTGGGTTTTCTTGCGTACTACGCCCCCTTTTGGAAAAAGCGTCCGTGAACCCTATGAAATTAAAATGGCAGATCCGAACGGTAACTGGATCGGTAAAAAGTCAGGTACGGTTGTAGAGCACCAACTCATTTTCAAGCGCCGCAAGGTTCCTTTTAAAGGCAAATATCAATTTGAACTCGAACAAGCGATTACCGAAAAAAGGGTCACTGAAGTACTCGATGTTAGTCTAGAAGTTCAGGTCAGCGAAGCAGAATAATGCTCAAATTCAGGTCACTTACTTCACAAGAACTTGCCGATCTCGAAACCGAGTTCAAGCAGTTTTTAATTATCAATGAACTTTATGATGCTGAATGGCGTCAACTTGCCCTCAATAAGCCCTCAAAAGCACAAGAATTCATCGATCTTTTTGCCAATATTGTCCTTGAAAAGGCATACACGCAAATGCCTGGCTTACTTCAGATTGGAGCAGATTTCATCACAGTTTTTGATTTTCGACACGACGTCTGGAACTTTTTTCATTTCCAGTGGAATGCAAAGGAAACCCAGCTAGATATCAACACTGAAAATTGGCTTGAATACATCCAAAATTCTTGGTCAGCACTCACTTTAAAGAAAGGCGCTAAAAAAAGTTCTGAACACAAAGCTCAAGAAGTTTTTCAACTCATTAGCAAGGGCGCAACACCACTTCATTTGCATACGCTTCAGGAATTTCTGCAGCATATGCCAGCAAGTTAAGCAACCTTTTTGTAGTTCAAAGGCATCTTTTTTTGGACAATTGCGTTTATAGAACTAAATTTGAGTTATTGTAACCTAAACACAAACGCATGAAACTGACGCGCTTTGCTTTCTTAGCCACCTTACTATTACTGATTTCATCAGCCTGTATTGAACACGAAATCATTCCACCGCCAAGCAATAAAGTTGATCTCAACGCAAGTTTTGTTGGCTATATCAACGGCACACAAGTGGAGCTTACACAAAATGTAAATAACTACCTAGGCTTTGCTCTAGACACCCAAATTGTGAATGCAGCGCCATTGATGTCTAAAGTCATTTACACTTCAGGTATTGCGTCAATGGCCAACTTGCAAAATATCTCTTTATCTTTTGGTTCGCTCGAATGGGATGCAACAGGGAGTTCAACACCAACGCTACCCATGTTCAACGACTTTCACATGACCAACTCAGGCAATCCTGTTCCATTTAAGGATATGGCTACACTTGCCACAAATAGCATAAATGGAGTTCAAGTTTCTTACACAGACAACACCGGAAAATTCTGGATTTCTCGTGAAACTGACCCTGGGCAAACTGCAAATTTCACCATCTTGAAACAAGCATCTGATGGCACTGGAGATTACTCCTTATTTGAAGTAACTTTCAGTTGTAAAGTTTGGTATGTGGACCCCCAAACCAGCGTAGAAGAATCTATTCAAATCAACAACGCCAAGCTGCGTAGTTGGTTTAAGCGCTAAACTTAAGTTGAACTAAAACGCCTGAATGAGTGAAGCACTCAAAATAGCAATTATAGGCGACTACAACTTCACCTACAACTCGCACCACGCGACAAACCTTTCCTTGGACCATGCTGCCGAGTTTCTCGAGCTAGAAATCAATTATTATTGGATCAAAGTCAACGAGGCACTACAGTTCAAAAAAACGGTTTTTGAACAATACGACGGCATTTGGGTGGCCCCAGGCCCCTACCTCAATCCATTTTTTCTCAATGGTGTTTTCAAACATCTTGTAGAGCTCAACATACCCGTATTTGCCACTGGTGACTGCTTTAAGATATTTATTGACTACCTGATTACCGCCAACAACATGAATCCATATGGCGAAAAGCTCATCTCGGAGAATCTTGTCAATAGCAATCATTTTGAGCGCATAGATGTGCAGCCGAAAACGGCCTCTATGGAACGCTTGTACGAAAATTGCAGTGCCGTTGAACTCAGTGCAACGCGCTACAGCATGTATCCACAATTACTCGAACAATTGATTGGTGAGTTTATTGATATTGAGGCTGTCAATCAGTTTGATGACCCAGAAATCATCACGCTCAAAACCCATCCTTACTTTTTATCATCTAGTTTTTGTCCGCAGATCTCCTCTACCCGAGACCTTCCTCATCCTTTGGTATATACTTTTTTGAAGATCTCCGCAGAATTAGCAGGCCTAGACTCACAACTCCAAGAATAAATCAAGCTGTGTGTAGTACAAGAAAGGACGCACAGGCAAATCAAAAATTGTTTGTAAGATCGCTGCGTACGAAATGATTTGCGTCATATGGGTATCTTTTCTAAGACCTGTCTTGAAATCAATAACCACCACTTCTTCCTTTTTGAGCCAAACTTTATCTGGCTGCTTGATTTGATTGATATCGGCGATAATGCGCTGTTCATTAAACTCTTCTAAAATACCTTCTTGAAGCTGTTGAGCAGCAATGTGGGCCCAGAAACGCGTTGCTGCCAAGCTGAGTTCGGGAATTTGATCTTGGGCAATTGTCCCCTCTAGTAAGGCTGCCTGCATGGCCATTGGCAATTGATCTGCATCCGAACAAAGCGCCATTAGTCGGTGAAATGCGAGTCCGAAAAGTTGATCAGGCACTTGCTCTACATCGGGTGTTCTGAAAACCAAGGAAGGATACCACAACTGATCAGGTAATGCCATTGGCCGATAAAACTGAGTCTGCTCAGCCTTAAGTTGCGCCTTTTGCGCTGCGCTTCTCAATTGTGGAAGTGCTTTACCAACCGTGTAGATATGTTCCTCATGTAGCGTTAGATCTGAAAGCGTCTCGAGATGTTCGTGAATTTGAGCGCCAAATCCTTTGGCTTTGTGGTGATTCCAAATATACAGTCTGTTCTCTGGTCGGGTCAGGGCAACATAGAGCAAGTTGAGTTTATCCAAGTAAACGGCGGCGAGCTCTTGCTCTTTAAAAGTCTTGAATTGCGGAATGGTATCTGAGGGAAAAGAATAAACTAAACCTTCTCCAGCTTGCATTAAAAACTTGGAGAGCCCGTAAATGATGATGCTAAAATCTAAACTAGGAATCAGCACCACTGGAAATTCCAAGCCTTTTGCCTTGTGAATCGTCATGATGCGAATGGCCTCTGTAGACTCAGGCATTTGGAGTGCTAATTTGTCTTTATTTTGCTCTATATAGTCGATAAAGGGCAGCAACTCTGCATTGCGATTGAGTTGGTATTGAAATGCAACATCAAAAAAGTGATGCACATAAGGTTCTTGGGTATCATTGATTTGAAAACATGCTGCCACCTTTTGAAGGAGGTCAAACAGGTGCTCATAAGGCATAAAAAGCGCCTCCTCAGATCCAAACTCGGCTTTGTAAAAAGCGCTTTCATCAAAGTAGCGCAATTGCTTGCCGTCTTTTTCAAAAGTCTTGTAGTAAGACATATAAGCAGCAACATCAAACTTACCCTTTGCACGTAAATAAGCCTCTGCCAAACGTTTGCCAAGTGTCGGATTGGCAGGCTTTGCCCGTTTTTTGAGGTAGAGCACAAATAATTGCACCAGAGGATTAGAAAGCAAAAGAAGTGAGTCTTGTGAAACGACTTGCATCCCTGCTTGCGTCAACGCAAGGGCAATTGAATTTCCCTTTTTATTGGTTTCGGTGAGCACGCAGATGTCACAAGGCCTAAAACCGTCTTTGAGCACTTGCCGGATAGTATCGAGCATTTTTTCGTGTAGGAGCTCATCGGGGAGGTCATTGACCAAGCTTTCAATTTGGACAAAACCAACTTGATCCGACTGTGGATGTTGGTGCAAAGAAGCATAGAAATCTTGGTGCTGAGCAGGTAAGCCAATGGCCAACTGCTTGAAAAGCGCATTGTTAAAGGCAACGATTTGAGCGGCTGAACGGTAGTTGTCTTCAAGACTTTTCTTCTCTGCACTGGCCTTGAAGCGTAAGCTATTTTGAGCCATTTGAGGGTCGTTCTCTGGATTGTACAAACCTGGCAATGCGACGAATTGTTCGGCCAAGCCATTGTTGAAGCGGTAAATACTTTGCTTGGCGTCGCCTACAATAAGGTTAGGACGCTCGTATGAAATTGCTTCGAGCACCAATGGGATCATATTGACCCACTGCAAGCGAGAGGTGTCTTGGAATTCATCGAGCAAGAAGTGTTCGTAGCGAATCCCTAAACGCTCGTAGATGTACGGCGCTTGCTCACCTTGCACCAACTGACTAATGAGCTGATTGAACTCAGAGATGCGAATTTGTTGCTGGGCGGTCATGAGGGCTTTGGTTTGTTGCGCAACATATTGCAACAAGGCCATGTCGTAAAAATTTTTACGCTGCGTTTCGAGGAGTTTGAATTGACCCAGTGCTCGGTCATAACTTACTTCGAGTTCCAAAAGTGCGTTGTTGACCGCAGTTGGCAGGTCGTAAAAGTTCTCTTCGAGCTTTTCTTTGAACTTGGGTGCGTAAAATGAACCTTCTTTTTTACCTAGCCCCCAATTGGGATCTTCTACAAATGCATCAATCCGTTTTTGATCGGTTGCTGTCTTGAAATGTGCCCCTTTGAAAGGAGCTACAAGCGCATGTACTGCAGCGCACTCTGTTAGGAAGTCGGTTTTAACCCGCTCGGCTTTTTCTTGAAATTCTTTGTAAGTATCTGGTGTGTAAGTATTGGCAAGTAGTTGTGCTACTTCTGTTGCATTGCGTTCCTTGCTGAGCACCTCAGCAAACTGTAGCAGAGATTTTTTGAAGTCCCAGGATTCTCCATCGGCGACCTTCGTTCTGGCATAGGCAAGCATCCAGCGAGTGAGTTCGAGCGCATCGGGCTGACCAAGGCGCGCAAAGAGCAGGTCTAATACTTCGTCGAGGATCAACTTTTCATTGAGTACCACTTCAAAATCAGCGGGCAAGTCGAGGTCTCGACTAAAGGAGCGAATGAGGCGTAAATTAAATTTATCTATGGTCGAAATATTGAAATCTTCATAGTGATGTAAAATGCCTTGCAGTGCTCCGGCGGCACGTTGCTGTAATTGAACTTCAGAGAGCGTAGTTTCGGCAAGGAGGTCTTTTTTGAGTGCCGTGGTTTTAGAGTTTGCACTTGCTGGGTAAGCCAAACCGCTCAAGGTTTGGAGAATGCGGTCTTTCATTTCGTTGGCCGCTTTGTTGGTGAAGGTCATGGCAACTATATGCCGGAACTTTTGACGGTAATTGGCATCGCAAAGCAAGATCTTAAGGTACTCTAAAACAAGACGATGCGTCTTGCCACTGCCCGCAGATGCAGCATAAATGCGTAAGGCTTTGGAAGGAGGTTGAGACATTAGTCGAATTTGGGCTGAAGTTTTCCTAAAATTAAGAACATTTTGAGCGTTTTGACGTATTTTTGTTAGATGAGAGCAACATTTTTAAGCGCCTTTTTGATCTTGCTGCTTGCCGCTTGTGGCGACGACAAACCAACATTGCCTAAAGCGCAAATACAAGTGAGCATGCAACCTGTTTTTGGGGAGCTCCCATTTTACATGGACAGCATCTATACCACCCAAGAAGGCTACAAGGTTAAATTCACAGAACTCAAGTGTTATTTCACCTTATTTGGCAATGGTAACAAAGCGCTGCATCAAGCCGCCTTACTAGACTACCGCGAAACCGGCAGCCTCCTTTTCAAAAAAGAAGGGGATTATGCACTCTTCAACAACCTGAGTGCAGTTTTAGGCGTAGACAGCAGCCTTAACCACCTCGACCCAAGTGCATTTCCTAACGAAAGCCCGCTCAATATCAGCAACGCCGGGCCTATGCATTGGGGCTGGAGCACAGGTTATATCTTCTTAAACATAGAAGGAAAAGTAGATACTATTGTAGACGCTACCACCTACCCTGATCTTTCATTTAGTTTTCATATCGGTACCGACACCTATTTACAAAACCTACAGTTCAATGCAGTCAACTGGACTGACATCGGTAATCAAACCCGTGAATTCAAACTCAAACTAGACTTGCTCGACTTTTTAGGGCAGGGTGTCAACACCATCCATCTGAACACAGAAAACCTCACCCACACGGCAGCGGGCCAAGAAGCCCTCACCCAAAAAGTCATCGCCAACTTTAAAAATGCAATTAGTCCGTACTAAATGAGAAACTCACTGATTTTCTTGAGCCTATTGTTGCTATTTGGTGCTTGTCGCAAAGACAAAACCAACTTTCAGCCCACTCCCTATGCGCTAGAAATTCCGAGTCATTTCCCCGACATGATCATACCCGCAGACAACCCCATGACCCAAGAAGGCGTGGAGCTTGGCCGTTGGTTGTTTTACGAAAAAAGACTCTCTGGCAATGACTCCATGAGCTGTGCCTCTTGCCATTTAGCACAGAGTAGTTTTTCTGATCCAAACAAGTATTCTACCGGTATCAACGGGATTGCAGGCACGCGCAACTCCATGGCGCTTATCAACCTCGGTTGGGACAACTTCTTTTTCTGGGACGGCCGAGCGGTTACACTAGAACAACAAATTCTTGAGCCCATACCAAACCCCATTGAAATGCACCAGAGCTGGACCGACGCGGTCTATAAACTCAATCTCGATATCAACTACCGCAATAAGTTTTACCGCGCATTTGGCGAACCCGGCATCGACTCCATCAAGGTAACAAAAGCCATTGCGCAGTTCATCCGCACCATGATTTCTGCGTCGTCCAAATTCGACGTCATGTACAAATACGAAAACGGCATGTCGCTCACCACACAAGAACAAAATGTTTTACAAACAGTTGACGTCGAGGAATGGGCTGGATATGACCTCTTTAAAAGTTTAAATGGCGCCGATTGCTTTCACTGCCACAACGGGCCGCTCATGCGCGTCAAGAAATACAGCAACAATGGCTTAGACGCCAATTTCACCGACCTAGGGCGCGGCGAGGTCACGGGTAACCCCGAAGATTACGGCAAATTCAAAGTGCCCACGCTGCGCAATATCGCACTCAGTGCACCCTACATGCACGATGGTCGTTTTCAGACCCTCGACGAAGTCATTGAGCACTATTCGAGCGGCGTGCACCTCTCCCCGACCATAGACCCGCTTATCGAATTTGCCAATCAGGGAGGTGTGCAACTCAGTGCACAAGAAAAATATTTACTCAAAAAGTTTCTACTCACCCTTACCGATAACTCCTTTATTTCCAATCCGAATTTCAAAGACCCACACTAAAATGAGCGCAAGTCGTTTAACCACCGAAGACAAAGCCTTAAAAATCAACCTGACTCAAGATATCTATGGATGTTTTGCTGAAATTGGAGCTGGGCAAGAAGTGGCTGCCAATTTTTTCAAGGCTGGCGGAAGCTCTGGTACCATTGCCTACACACAGTCTGCTTATGACATGAAAGTATCAGACTCCATGTACGGTGAAACTGTTCGCTACGTCTGCGAAGAGCGCTTGCTTACCATGCTTCAGACAGAATTCAAGCATCTCCAAGATATCTTGCCCGTTAAGAACCGCGATTCGCGCTTTTTTGCTTTCTGCAACACCGTAGAATCGCTCAATTACCACAAAACCAATCAAGGACAAGGTTGGGTGGGGATGCGTTTTCAATTAGGGCTCAACAAAAAACCCAACGACGTCATTTTGCACATCAAAATGCACGACAACAGTCATAAAGCACAGCAAGAAGCCTTGGGTATTTTGGGTGTCAACCTGATTTACGCCTGCTATTTTCAATCGGGCAATATCAACGATTTTATCGATGGCATCGTGCACCGCTTGCCACCAGACCGCATGGAAATCGATATGCTTCGCATTTCGGGTCCGGATTTTGAAGACACCGACAACCGCATTATTGCACTCAACTTGGTAAGACGCGGCATCACCAATGCCACCATGTTTGACCTCGCTAAAAATGTATTGCAACCCTCCACAGCGCTCTACAAGAAAAACATTTTGCTGATGCGCGGTCGGTTTAGACCCGTTACAAAAGTTCATATCGACATGATCGAGCGCGCGCGTGCGGCTTTTGCCAAAGAAAAACGCGTCAAGCCAGAACAGCTTGAAGTTGTTTTTGAACTCACCCTCAAGGACCTCACCGCCGATGGTAAAATTTCGGATAAAGACTTCCTAGACCGCGCGGAATTACTTGGTTCTTTGGGCTATACTGTAATGGTCTCGAACTACCTCAAGCACTACAAAATGCTCGAGTACCTTTCCTCTATTGCCAGAGGAAACTTAGTTGGCGTCATTATGGGTATTTACAATTTACACATCATTTTTGATGAGAAATATTACGACAATTTGCCTGGCGGTCTATTAGAAGCTTTTGGACGCGGTTTCGGACACAATGTGAAACTGTATATTTACCCTGCGGTGAATGTGGAAGATGGCAGTTTATATCATTTAGGAAACATCAAACTCCCTGAGAACCTCATCGGACTGCTCAATTACATGCAAGCCAACGACAAAATCACGGCACTGCAAGAATACGACCCAAGTCTGCTCCATATTTTATCCGACGACGTACTCAGCAAAATCAAAGCCAATGCAAACAGTTGGGAAGACGACGTTCCGTATGAAGTAGTAAAAGCCATCAAATTTTTCGAGCTCTTTGGCTACCAGCAAAAATTGGAAAAACACTAATGCCCCACATTAAAAATGCGCTGATTCGCTACCGCATCATCGACCGGATGCTGCGCAACAAATACAAGCCCTACCCTTCAAAAGAAGCACTCAGAACAGCTTGTGAAGAGTCCTTGTTTGGTTCGGAATCTGGCGCTCATATTTGTGCTTCCACCATCGAAAAAGACCTCTTTACGATGAAAATGGAACACGATGCACCTATCCGTTACAGTAAAAAAAATGGCGGCTACTTTTACGAAGATCCGGATTTCAGCATCAACGACGTTCCGCTTTCCGAAGACGAACTTTCTTCCATTCGCTTTGCGGTTTCTACACTGCAACAATTTAGAGAAGTGCCTTTTTTTCAGCAATTTGGTATGGCTATAGACAAAATTGTAGACCGAGTTGCGGTTGGCGACCAAAGCCAAGAAATGTCAAAGTATATTCAATTTGAATCCGCAGTTTCTACAGGTGGCAACGAATACTTACCGACACTTTTAGAAGGCATACAGGCACAAAAACGCGTTTGGTTTATGTACACGAGTTTTCAGCAGCAACAGTCTAAACCGAGGAAAGTAAGTCCGTTGTTTTTGAAGGAATACCGCAACCGCTGGTACCTCATTTGTTTTGACCTTCAAAAGCAAGACATTTCGACTTTTGCACTCGACCGCATGTCTGAGCTCCAAATCCTAGACGAAGCCGCTCAGATCCCCGCAGACTTCAACGCCACCGACTACTTTCGAGATGCAGTTGGCATTACCGCATTCAAAGGAGCTGCACTCCGAATTGTCTTGAAAGCCGATGCCATTGCTGCGCGTTACATCGAGACACAAGCTTTTCATTCCTCACAAAAGTGTTTAGAAAGGAACGCTGATTTCAGTGTTTTCGAATTAAAAATACTGATCACCGAAGAGTTCATTCGCGGTCTTTTGGGCTACGCCGGCGAGGTTGAGGTGCTCGAGCCCGAAAGCTTACGCCTGACCATGCAAGCACGTGCGCAGGCGCTCATTAAACTTTATCAATCCTAAAATATGTCAGCAATTATTTCTCATTACGAAGAGGGCGTCCTTACCCTCACCTTGAACAGACCAACTGTATTCAATTCTTTCAACCGCGCAATGGCACTGCAATTGCAAGCTGAACTAGACCGCTGTGGTGCAGATGACAAGATCAGAGCAGTTATTTTAACGGGAGAAGGCAAAGCCTTTTGCGCCGGGCAAGACCTCTCTGAAGCAACTGATCCGCAAGGCCCGGCGTTACAACAAATTGTTGCCGAACACTACAACCCTATCATCCTGAAAATACGCGCTCTCGAGAAGCCTGTGATAGCTGCCGTAAATGGTGTAGCTGCTGGCGCAGGTGCCAACATTGCCCTGGCTTGCGATATCGTTCTGGCCAAAGAAAGCGCTTCTTTTATTCAAGCCTTTTCAAAAATCGGACTCATTCCAGATTCGGGTGGCACCTTTTTATTGCCACGTTTGGTCGGGCTACAAAAATCCACGGCACTCATGATGACTGGCGAAAAAGTAGGGGCTAGAGATGCCGAACACATGAATATGATTTACAAAGCCGTTGCCGACGAAGATTTCAATGAGGCAGTAAGCAAACTGGCACGCCAATTGGCACAAATGCCAACCAAAGGCCTAGGACTCACCAAAAGAGCCCTGAACCAGAGTTTATTTAATTCGTTAGAAAATCAATTGAAAACCGAAGAAATCTTACAAACAGAGGCTGGGCAAACACACGACTTCAAAGAAGGTGTAACAGCCTTTCTTGAGAAAAGAAACCCTGAATTTAAAGGACACTAAAATGAAAGAGATCATTGGCGTAATTGGGGCGGGCACAATGGGTGCTGGTATTGCCCAAGTAGCGGCCCAAGCCGGGCATAAAGTCGTTTTGAGCGACACCAACCCAGAGCAGCTTTTGCGCGCTGAGCAACAAATCAAAAAAAGCATCGATAAACTGATTGAAAAAGGAAAATTCACGGCTCAGTTGGGTCAAGAAATTCTTCACAATCTTCAGTTTTCGACCCAATTAAGCGAACACAGCCAAGCGAGTTTGGTTATTGAGGCCATCGTCGAAAATTTGGGCATCAAGCACCAAGTTTTTACGCAACTTGAGCAAGTGGTTAACGCTTCGTGTGTACTGGCAAGTAACACTTCCTCTTTGTCCATCGCCTCGATTGGCGCTTGCCTTCAGGATCCGAGTCGGTTTTTAGGTATTCACTTCTTTAATCCTGCAACGCTTATGCCCTTAGTTGAGGTCATACCAGGTGTTGCAACACAGCAAGAAGTTACCAATCAAATTGAAAACTTAATTGGAAGTTGGCACAAAACCGTTGTGGTATGTAAAGACACGCCTGGTTTTATTGTCAATAGAGTAGCGCGTCCTTTTTATGGCGAAGCCCTCCGCATTTACGAAGAAGGCTTGGCAGACTTTGCTACCATAGATTGGGCCATGACCACAATTGGCGGCTTCAAAATGGGCCCCTTCACCCTTATGGACTACATCGGCAACGACATCAATTATACCGTCACAGAAACCGTATTTGCCGCATTTTACTACGACCCGCGCTTCAAACCCTCTTTTACCCAAAAGCGACACATGGAGGCTGGTTTTTTAGGTAGAAAATCGGGCCGAGGATTTTACGACTACAAAGAAGGTAGCACCGCTCCTATTCCTACTGAAGACTACAACTTGGGGCAACAAATTTTTGAGCGCATTTTAGTACTCTTGATCAATGAAGCGTCCGATGCTGTTTTCATGCAAGTGGCCAGCCCGGCTGCTGTAGACCTCGCCATGACCAAAGGTGTCAACTACCCAAAAGGCTTGTTGGCGTGGGCAGACGAACTGGGTGCAGCCTGGGTACTCGAGCGGCTTGAAACGTTGTTTGCCGAATACGGCGAAGACCGCTACAGACCAAATCCTTTGCTGCGTAGAAAAGCGCGCGAGCAAAGCAAATTTATTTTGTAACTTTGCGACCTAATAATTCAAGTTCATGGCATACCTATTTACATCCGAGTCCGTTTCAGAAGGGCACCCAGATAAAGTCTCTGATCAAATTTCAGATGCGCTCATCGATAACTTTATGGCTTTTGACCCAAGTTCAAAAGTGGCTTGCGAAACCCTCGTGACTACCGGTCAGGTGGTATTGGCAGGCGAAGTGAAGTCTACCGTTTACCTCGACGTTCAAAAAATTGCCCGCGAAACCATTCGAAAAATTGGTTACACGAAATCAGAATACATGTTTGATGCCAATTCTTGTGGTATCCTATCTGCTATTCACGAGCAGTCTTCGGATATCAATCAAGGTGTAGAGCGCAGCAATCCAGAAGACCAAGGCGCCGGTGACCAAGGCATGATGTTTGGCTACGCTACCAAAGAAACAGATAACTACATGCCATTGGCCTTAGATTTGGCGCACAAAATATTAGAAGAGATGTCTGCTATTCGCAACAACGAAGCAGCACTCATCCCTTATTTGCGTCCAGATGCCAAATCGCAAGTTACCATCGAATATTCCGATGACAACGTGCCCCAGCGCATCGACACCATTGTTGTTTCTACCCAACACGACGACTTCGCTCCGGAAGCAGAAATGTTAGCTAAAATCAAAAAAGACATCATTGAAATCGTGATTCCACGCGTCAAAGCGAAACTCACCCCTGAATTACAAGCGCTTTTCAATGACGCCATCACTTATCACATTAATCCAACAGGTAAGTTTGTGATCGGTGGCCCACATGGCGACACCGGCCTTACCGGACGCAAAATCATCGTAGATACTTACGGTGGTAAAGGTGCTCACGGCGGAGGTGCTTTCTCAGGAAAAGATCCATCTAAAGTAGACCGCTCTGCAGCCTACGCTACACGTCATATTGCCAAAAACATGGTAGCAGCAGGCTTGTGCGACGAAGTACTTGTTCAGGTTTCTTACGCTATTGGTGTAGCGGAGCCTTGTGGTTTGTACATCAATACCTACGGCACCTCTAAAGTAGAAATGAGCGACGGCGATATGGCCAACAAAATTGGCGAAATCTTCGACATGCGTCCTTACTTTATCGAGCAGCGCCTCAAATTGCGCAACCCTATTTACCAAGAAACGGCAGCTTATGGCCACATGGGTCGCAAGAATGAAGTTGTTACCAAACACTTTACAGCACCTGACGGTTCTAAAGTGAGCAGAGAGGTTGAGCTCTTCACTTGGGAGAAACTAGATTACGTAGACCAAATCAAAACGGCTTTCGGCCTTTAATACAAACTTAGAAAGCCCGTTCAAGCGGGCTTTTTTCATTTATATGCCCTATGTCAACAACATTTAGAACCATCTGGACCACCCCAGAGAGAGATATTGAGGTTATTGATCAGCGCCAACTACCTCATGAATTTGTTGTCGTGCGCTTGCAAACTTATAAGGATGCAGACCTTGCCATCAGAAGCATGACCGTTCGCGGAGCCCCACTCATTGGCGCCACAGCAGCTTATGGAATTTTCTTGGCAGTGCGCGAAATGATCAAAGAAGGACACGACGGCATGTTCCTAGATGAAGCCTTCAGTACCTTAAGAGCATCTCGCCCAACGGCGGTCAACTTATTTTGGGCGCTAGACCGCATGCGAACTGCGCTAGACGAAGCTACAGACTTTCTAGAGGCAGCCTGGACAGAAGCCGGAAGAATTGTTGAAGAAGACATTGAAACTTGCCGCATGATTGGCGTACATGGCTTGCCGCTTATTGAGGCCATTGCTGCTCAAAAAAATGGTGAACCTGTACAGATCCTGACGCACTGCAATGCTGGAATGCTCGGCTGTATTGAATGGGGCACCATTACCTCGCCAATTTACCAAGCTGTTCAAAAGGGCATTAAAGTGCACGTATGGGTTGATGAAACCCGCCCCCGAAATCAAGGAGCCAACCTCACGGCCTACGAACTCACGCGCCATGGCGTCGACCACACCTTAATTGTAGACAACACCGGCGGGCACCTCATGCAGCACGGTATGGTGGACCTCGTGATTGTAGGTACCGACCGCACCACCAGAAATGGCGATGTCGCCAATAAAATTGGCACGTATCTAAAAGCGCTCGCTGCAAAAGACAACAACATTCCATTTTATGTAGCCTTGCCATCTACCACCCTAGACATGACGATCAAAGATGGGCTCAAGGAAATCCCTATAGAGGAGCGCGATCAAAATGAAGTCAAATACGTCATCGGAAAATCTGCTGCAGGCAACATAGAACCTGTCCTGATTTGCCCCGAAACCACACCTGCAGCCAACTACGGCTTTGACGTAACACCTGCGCGTTTGGTGAGCGGCCTCATTACAGAACGAGGTATTTGCCCTGCTTCTGAAGAAGGGATTCTTTCTTTGTTTCCGGAATATATTTCAAATTGATGATTTGAATTGATGATTTGAATTGATGATTTGAATTGATGATTTGAATTGATGATTTAAACTAACTTCTAGTAAATAATTTGCTCATCGACCTTTAAAAACTTGAATATGAAGCTCCAACTTCTTTTACTCATCGCCCTTCTTTCTTTTATTGCTCCTACGCTTCATGCACAAATTCAAGGCACGTGGCACAGTAATTTTCAGGTTGCGGGTAAATCGCTATTGATGGATTTACAAATTGAAGGTGTCGGACGAGATGGCTCGATCACCATTTCTATTCCGGACCAGCCCAAACTGAAGCCGCAAACCATGGAAGACTATGCGTTGTTCTCGGATAGTTTATGGTTCAGCTGGAAAATGATTGGTCTCACTTACGCTGCAAAACTCCAGGGTGATTCATTGGTGGGGACTATGACTCAATCAGGTCTCACTTGGAAAGCCGTGTTTTACAAGGAAGTTCAGAACTTGAAAGAAGTAGCGGGTAAAATTCAAGACCCCAAAGCGCCCTTTCCCTATTTAGAAAAAGAAATTGAGATTGCCACAGCCAAAAAAATTAAGATTTCCGGGAACCTCATCCTGCCTGAGTACGAGAAAACGAGTACCTTCCCTCTGGTCATTATGGTCTCGGGTTCAGGTGCCCAAGACCGCGATTGCGAAATTTTAGGCCACCGACCATTTTGGGTTTTGGCCGATCATTTAGGAAGAAATGGCATTGCCTCTTACCGCTACGATGACCGCGGCGTTGGAAAGAGCACTGGTAAATTTGAAAGCGCCACACAAGTTGATTTCGCCAATGATTTGGTTTCGATTGTTGGGCACTTCAACAAAGCATATCCGCAAGCCAAAATTTATGTATACGGACACTCAGAAGGAGGCATGACCGCCTTGCGCTCAGCAGTTCAAACCAAACTCATTGCTGGAATCATTGAAGCAGCTTCAGTTGGGACGAGTGGTAAGGAAGTACTACTTGATCAACAATACCTCATTCCTGAAGCAATGGGCTTTTCTAAAGAGGAATGTATTTGGAACCAAAGGTTATACACTGAAGGCGCCAGAATCGCACTCAATACAACTAAAAATGATTTTTCGAAGGAATACAAAAATTGGCTTGATTCCGCGTGGGATAGCATCCCAAAGAAGTTGTTAGAGGGAGCTCAGAAAGAAGATATTGTGGTGCAAATGTCCGCATTTTTTAACAACGATTGGGCTAGACAATTTCTCGCTTTTGAGAGCAAGGTATATCTTTCACAAATAGATCTTGCATTTTTAGTGATCAACGGAAGCAAAGACGTTCAGGTTCCGGCACAAAAAAGCCAAGAAGGATTCAGAAAAAACATGAGTAGTGCCTCTCTTTCAAAAAGTACTTTTTACGTTTTAGAAGGCGCCAATCATTTGTTTCAGCAGTGTGAAAGTTGCAATTTGGCAGAATATGCCGACCTAGCACAAACCCTAGACCCCACTTTGATGGAATGGGTTACATCATGGATTTTGGCACAGCCGTAAGCTCATCTATGTAGCCAAAGTTCTTTTCAATGATTTGCGGCATGTTTTGCTCGAGATAAACCTTAAAAGCAGCCGCTACACCGCTATGTTTTTTACCCTTAGGCCAAACCATTCGCCACATAGACTCAAGTGGCAAATCTGGTAAGGTAGAAACAGTGAGTTGACCCAACTGAAGTTCGTTGCGGATACCGATGAGTGGCATGATCGAATAACCCAAGCCAGCAATGAGCGCTTGCTTGACCGCTTCATTGGATGTAAGTTCAATATGACGACGGACTTGAATGTCGTGGCTGTTCAGGTATTCGTCTAGTGCTTTTCTGGTGGCAGAACCCGTCTCGCGCTTGACCCAAGTAACCTCTTCAAGCTCTTTGTTCCATGGTCCTTTTTTGGGAAAGGCGATTGGCTCCTTTCCGACCAAAAACAATTGGTTTTTCATGCAGGGAATCTCTTCTAGGTTGAGGCGATCAGGCAACACAGAAACCAAAGAAAAATCGGTTTCATTGCGCTCTAAGTTGAGCGTCACATTTGCCCTATTCGATACATCCAAAACCAACTCTACACCGGGGTGCGCTTTCATAAAATCAGCTATTAAGTATGGAATGATGTACTTTCCTGTCGAAACGACACTAATGCGCAGGCGTCCACTGAGCTGGCCTTTATATTGAGAGGTTTTATAGTTAATTGCGTAGACCTCTTCTAAAATCTTCTCTGCTGCTGCAGCTACTTCGCGTCCAAAGTCTGTGACATATAACTTTTTATTGACGATTTCTGTGAGTGGGATGTCAAACTGATCTTGAAAGTTCTTGAGCTGGATAGACACCGCTGGCTGAGTAAGAAACAAGGCTTCTGCAGCGCGGGTGATGCTCTCCTTTTGAACAATTTTCAAAAAGATGCGGAGTTGATTGAGGGTGTAGTTCATAAATATAGTTTATGCTTAATATATTTTTATTATATATTTATTTATGCAATTAATGTGCCAAATTTGCAAATAATATCAATTCCATGATAAAAAATATTGAATTAATTCAAAGTAGTTATCATCCAGAGGAAGCTTTAGAGGTATTAGGCAACTTAATTCAACAAAAGATTGCTTACCATTCTCAAAAAACGCTCAGACACCAAGAAATGTTTGGAAGTCCAGATACCGAAGCTGAGCAAAGGCTTTGCGAATTGCAAACCATCAAAAAAAACCTGATCCAAGAACTCAAAGCACTAGACCCTGCTACCCTGTTGCACATCAATGGCCATGTTTCCATCTCAGTTGTTACTCAGCAGCAAGCATCTTAAGGAGCGCATTCTCCAGCCTTTGTTTGAACCACACGGCGTTGAACTCATTGTTTCTCATGGGTTTGACACCGATAATTATGGTACTTTCTGTGGCTCCATACCAAGAATAGAGGGTCCAAAAACAACGGTCAAAGAAAAATGCCTCGCAGGAATGTCCTTTGCCAACAGAAGACAGGGGCTCGCAAGCGAAGGCTCTTTTGGACCTCATCCGAGCAGCCCATTTCTAAGTATCAATGAAGAATGGCTTGTGTATATAGACCTTGACCAAGCACTAGAAGTTTATGGACACAGCATTAGTATGGATGTTTGCCAACAACAAACAAATCACCAACGCAAAGACCTTGATCAATTTTTAACGAGTATTCAATTTGGAGCGCAGGGCCTTGTAATGAAAGATGCTGACAATGGCGAACTCATCGCGAAGGACATCACAGAATATGTTCAATTAATGGACTTGATCCAAGAACACCCTCATTGGATTTTAGAAACCGACCTCCGGGCGCACTTGAATCCGACCAGGCAAAAAAATATTGAGGCCGCAGGAAAAAACTTGATTGAACGGATGCGCAGCCTTTGCCCGCAATGCGCAAAACCAGACTTTTCAGTTGCGCAATACAGTGGCCAGCTACCTTGCAGCTGGTGTAAGAGCCCAACCAATACCTATGAATTCCGTACATACCGCTGCGCGCATTGCCAGCATCAACTACGCGAAAAAAGAATGGACCTATTAATGGAAGATCCTCAATATTGCCAACGCTGTAATCCTTAAAATTTAAATAAGAACGAATGAATCTAGACTTTTTATCACACGACCTCAGTAACCCGACAATCTTATTCTTCTTATTAGGAATCATTGCCGTTTTGATTAAAAGTGACCTTGAGATTCCCGAATCCTCATTTAAGTTTATCTCCCTCTACCTTTTGTTCTCGATTGGATTTAGAGGAGGGCAAGAACTCCAACACAGCCCCTGGACAGCAGAAATTTCGTGGTCATTGGTATTTGGAATGGGCATTGCGGCGTTTATTCCGCTTTACAGTTTTTTCATCATTCGCAAACGCGTGGGGGTTTCCAATGCAGCGGCCATAGCAGCCGCATATGGCTCGGTGAGTGCCGTCACATTTGTAGCGGCGCTATCCTTTTTAGAATTACAGAACTTGGCTTTGAACGGACATATGGTGGCTGTGATGGCATTTATGGAGTTCCCTGCAATCATTGTTGGGGTCTTGCTACTGCGCATATATGAGGATGACCAAGCAAAATTTTCCTTGCCCGAACTACTCAGACATTCTTTAGCAAATGGCAGCGTACTGATGATCATGGGAAGTTTGGTAATTGGTTTGCTTTCAGACAGCAAGCAAGCGGCAGATATTGCGCCGTTCACAACAGATATTTTCAAAGGATTTCTCGCGCTGTTCCTGCTAGAAATGGGCATGACTACCGCCCGACGCATTAAGTCCTTTAAGACGCATGGTTGGGCCATGGCTGCATTTGCACTTTTGATTCCAGCGCTCAACGGTATAGTGGTTGCTTGGCTTTCACAGTATGTGACGGCAGATGTCTCGAACCGCTTTGTCTTTGCTGTTTTGGCAGCGAGTGCTTCTTACATTGCTGTACCTGCTGCCATGCGCTTAGCTGCTCCTAAAGCTGACCCGGGCTTGTATATCCCAATGGCCTTAGGTCTGACCTTTCCTTTTAATATTGCATTAGGGATGCCGTTGTACTATTGGATTATCTCACTAAGCTAGCTTGTAAGAACTCCCATTTGAGCCATAATTGCTCGCATTTGGCTTGGTATTCAAATACTTTTAAAGCCGCAACAAACGCAGCGCTTTCTCGCATATTGACCATAAAAAGAGAACTCTCACCGGTCTCAAAAAGATTGAGTTCGGCCGCTAAGAGCTTTCTAGTACTTTCCGCATTTTCGGTAAATATGGCTAATTGTTTTTGTGCATTTAGGTATTGCGCTCGTGCAGAAAGCATTTTTGCAGTGAGTTCAGCCCTGCGATCTTGTCTTTCAAAATTGGTTTGCTCTATTTTTAGTTTGGTTTGTTGAACAGCCGCGCGTTCCTTGCGTAAAAACAATGGCATTTGAGCCGAAACGCCCCATTTGTAATCGTTGATAGAAAATTGAGCCAGCGGATTGTATTGAATAGGCTCGTTCAAAAAATTGTATTTCAATTCAATTTGTGGTTTGAGTTGTTCCTGATTGTAGCGTTTTTCAATAGCTAAAACATCGAGTTTGAAAGCTAAAATACCTAAATAAGGATGCTGCTCTACCAAAGAATCTACGCTGCCTGTATAAATCGGCTTTGGTGCCTGGCCAACAAGTGAGGCAGCAGAAAGAGGTTGGGTGTTGAGGTCTAGCTCTAGTGGCGTACCATCTGGCTTCCATAAATAACGGTTCAAGAATGCGGTGGCTTCCGCTAATTTAGCCTCTTGTTCGGAAAGTGCAGCAGCCCTTGTTTGATACTGGATTGCAGCCTCAACGGTGTCAATAATTGGACGGTCTCCGAGTGCGGCCATTTGGCGCATGGCTTCAAGGCGGATAGCACCAATTTCCAAGGCTTCTCTGAGTACTTGACCTGAGTTGTATTGCAAATACCAATCCCAGTAGGCATAACCAGCCTCCAAAACCAATTCATTGAGTGCCAAGCGCTGCTCGAGCTGACTGCTTTGTAAATAAACATTTGCCTTTTGCAATTCTGCTCTGCGCTCATCTATGAGCAAACCATTTCCAAGTTGGGCACTCAACCCACCATACCACAAGCCATTTTGAGGGGTCAGACCTTGCGGATCAAGGTAGTCTCCTCTGTTTTGCTCCAAGCCTGTTTGCAAACTCAAGCCATACCATGTGGGCACTTTGAGCTGAGCATCTGACAAGCTGTAATACATTTTGTCTCCATAATATTTTTGGGAGAGATCGTAAGCCAATTTAGGATCAAAGCCTCCACGCGCCTTTAAGACATACGTTTGGGCAAATTCGGGAATCAGCTTGGCTTGCTTGGCCAACGGATGCCCCTCGAGCACTTGCAGCATGAAGGCCTCGGGGCGCATGATGTTTTGCTGCGACCAAACAAGTGTAAAGGCGCAAAAAAACAAACCGAAAATGCCGAAGTTATTTCTCATTTTTGCTGGATTTAGTTTTGGTCTTGGTGTCGGGAACCTTTGGTTTGTAGTAATCTGGCGGGAAGCCATTCACATTTCGCCAGAGCTCGTACCAAATAGGCACGTCGTTGAGCAAGAGCATCGCGTAAGCACCGCCACCTACTCTTAAGGCTTCTGGCCATTTGTTCTCCTTCGGGTCTGGGGCTACCAACACCCTGAACTCGCCGTTTTCATTGGCAAACTGATCAATGGCAAAAACAGTTCCACCATAGGTGCCGTAGCTCGTATTTGGCCAGCCTGAAAACACAATTGCTGGCCAACCATCGAATTGGATGCGCACATGCTGCCCAACCTGAAGCAAAGGCAAATCCATAGGTCTCACGTACATTTCTACGGCAAGATCGTAGTTTGTAGGCATGATGGTGGCGATAGCCGTACCTTGCTTGATGGTTTCTCCAATGCCACTAGACAAGGTTTTTGCGATGCGGCCGTCTTGTGGTGCCAAAATATAATACATCCCGTTTCTGATGGAGTAATTTGCCACCTGCGTTTGCATTTTACTGACATCGATTTCTGCCTCGTACATGTTCGAAAGCGCCGTAAATTTTTCCGATTCAGCTTTGGAAACTTCGTCCTGAAATTTGGTTTCAACTGCATTCAATTCAACCTTTGCATCGATGATGTCATTGCGACTCTGTAGGAATTTTTGCTGGGCGGTAATCATGGCTGCTTGCGCGCGCTGCATAGTCACTTTTCTGGTTTCAACTTCAGTCTTGGACTTGAGGTCTTTTTCGTAGAGTTTCTCGAAGCGTTCGTATTGGTCTTTGGCAATTTGATAGTTTGCAGTAGCTGCTTGGTTCTCTATGCTATCGGACTTTAGTTTGAGCTGGGCTTGTTGGGCCTTGATACGGGCTTGTTGCACCTTTAATTTTCCGGTTTCAATAAGCGCGTCTATGCGCTTGTCTAAGGCCTGTACTTTGTCGCTGTACGAAACCACGCTAAGCTCCTTACTTTTGAGCTGCTGCTCGCTACGCCCTACTAATTTGGGGTCAAAATAACCGTCCTTGATTTCAGAAATAAACATGATGGTATCCCCTCTTTTAACGAGGTCACCTTCTTTGACAAACCACTGCTCAATACGGCCGCCAATGAGCGCATTGATGGTTTGTGGGCGTTGCTCAGGGCGAAGGGTCAGTACTTGTCCGTTGGAGCGGATATTCTGTGTCCAGGGCAGGAATAGGATGATGAGCCCTACGACCAATAATGCGTAGATCGTATTGCGCAAGAGTTTTTGGGGTGCCTTCTTGAGCATCTGCGTTGCCACAAGACCATCAGCATCTATTTGATTGCCATTTTGTGGAGAAAGATTTAACATAAAATCAATTTTTCGTGGATGAGCGATAAGTTATTTTCATGTATACTGGCCATCAGGACCGTTCCTTTGAAATTTTGTTGCAAATGGTTCAAGACCAATTCCAGTTCGTGGTTAGGCAAATAATGAATGTGGGTATCCCAGAGTAGCACAGCAGGCTTGGCAATCAAAGCACGACACAAAATGATCAGTGTGATGAGCTGTCGGTCTAGGGTACTGGCTTCCGGATTGAGCACTGTCTGATACGCATCTGTCAAGGCAAAAACATGCTGATTCAAGCCAATAGCAGTAGCTACTTCTGTTACTTGTTCGATCGTAAAGTTGCGACCCATGACAATGTTATCGAGTACCGTTCCATAAATAAGTTGGTCGTGATAAGAAAGACTGGCAATTTGCGAGCGCAATTTTTCGGGCTGTAGGTTGCTAGTCGGGACGCCATTGATCAGTACTTGTCCTTTGTTGGGTAGCGCCATAGCGGTAATCATCAAAAACAAACCTTGCGCTTGATTTCCTTTGAAATCTTGGATGTGATAAAATTTTCCAGCCTCAAAACGACAGCTCAGGTTGCTCAGCAGTGGTGTATGACTCCAGGTAGTTAGGTATTCTAATTGTTCGATTTCAATGGTGAAGGCCTCCGTTTGTTGCATGATGAGACCTTCTTGAGCATCCAATGGCAAATCTGTGATTTCACCGATTTTTTCAATAGCCGTAAGAACATCATATACCATTTCTAAGCTGACAATCAGTTTTTCTACGGAGTTCAAGACCAATACAATGATGATTTCAGCAGCTACAAACTGGCCAATATTCATTTGTTGGTTAAGTACAAGTAAACCTCCGATGATCAGTAAAGCCAAAGCGATCAAGACCTTGAATCCAATCAGGTAAATGTATTGCTGCATCAAGACTTTGAAGTGCGCGTCTCGAGATTTGAGGTAACCCTGGAGGTAGTCATCTGTACGCTTGAGTAGGATGCCGTTGCTACCGAGGTGCTTAAATGTCATTCGGTTGCGCGCTACTTCTTCGAGCCAATTGGCTACTTTATACTTGTACTTAGACTCCGCTAAACTCGTGACGAAACCACGCTTGGCCGTCATGCGAAAGATCAGGGCGAGCAGGATCAAAAGTGCAAAACCAAAGATGATAAAGAACGGATGATAAAACGAGAGCAAGATGAGGCCGAAGATAATCTGTAAGGAGGCAGCTGTGAAATCGATGAGCAATTTGGAGATGCCTTTTTGGATGGTGAGGGTATCAAAAAAGCGGTTGGTCCATTCTGGGGCATAACGCATGAGTAATTCGCGCAACTGAATTTTGGGGATGCGCGTAGCAAACTCCAGCGATGAACGCGCAAAAATGCGCTGTTGTAAGTTCTCGGTGATGCGCAATTGTGCAATGTTCATATAGCCAGAAAATCCGATGGCAGAAACGACTAAGCCAACAAGTAAAAACCAAGATGTGCTGACCTTTCCAGCTTGAATGAAATTGATAATCGCTTGAATACCCAATGGCAAACCAAGACTCAGTACACCGCCGATGATTGCAAATAAATAAATATCAGAAATGTCTTTGCTGTCTGGCTTGAGCAGCGCCCAAAAGCGATCAAATGGTTTGGTAACGTCGTTATTCATGGTCGAGATAGCTAAAAAATAATTGCGAATAAAAAACAGCCACTGCGTCTTCTTGTTCAGAGGCATTCGTGACTTCTGGTAGGTGTTGACTAAAAAAACGCTGCTGTAAGCTGCCTTCAAGAAGTGTACTGACCAGCATTTCAGGATACTTACAGGCGGGCTGATACGCACGCACCAAGTCGGAAATATAGCGCACAATTTCGGTGTAGATGCTGTGGTAACCAGTCTGGTGGTCGGTATCAACAGCCTTGGTTAAAAAAACTTTTGGCGCTTCGTGGATCACGATATGCTGCAGTCTTTTCTCACTTGAAAAAGACAACGAGGTAGCTTTTGATAACAGCACCAACTCCAGGGCTTTCTCTAAACGCTCGCGCACCGAACCTCCTTGCGTTTGCAAGAGCAAGCGGCATTCGAGTCGCCCCCAGTACCAATTGATCAAATACAATAAGAGCTTCTGCTTACTCGCAAAATAGCGGTATACCGAGGCTTCTGTGGTACCGACTGACTGGGCAAGTTTTTTGAAAGTAAACTGCTCAAAACCGAGTTCGTCTATCAAAAAAATGCTGCCTTCAATAATGCGCTGCCCAAGTTGTGTAGCTTGTGGGTTGCGCAAGGCAATGGCTTCAAGGACTGGAATCTGAAAACGATCAACAAGATCCATAAAAGTAATTTGAAGCAAAAATAATAGTAAGACTATTTATAAATGGTAGGAATAATATAACATCTTTTTATGAATGTCATAAGTCATGATAAACACAATTAATTGATTCGGCGAATCCCGACAATATTAGGCAAGCGCCAAAAACGGTTGTTGTCGTCGCGTTCCCAGGTAGTTGAAACCCAAGAACCTACTTTTTCTATACAATGGCCGTTGACGTCAATGAGCAAACTGGTTTCGGGGCCACCTTCCAAATAGATGGCATCGTGGAGCCCACCTGGCATTTGTTTCAAGAAAGCAATCATCTGGTTGTGCGTATACGGGGAGCGCGTAAAAACGAGGTAAAACCAACCTTTTTCGTCCTCAGCTGCCACGAGCATGCTGCAAGACTGCACTTTCTTTTGCCAGTTCATCGGGCTCGCATTGCAATCTATCATGCGCAGGCCTTGGGCAAAACCGGTAAAATTGTTTTTTTCTTGTTCCCAATTGGCACAAGTGAGATCGAGTACTTCAATGTTGGATCTGTTGGTATTGGGTTTTGGGCCCAAAGCCAACATGAGGTTAAAGTTTTCAAGCAGTTTAGCGTTGTTGTAATGGTTTCCAGATTGCAAGTAAGCACGGCTCTGCAGCGGCCTAGCTAAGTTGTACATGCCGGCATTGAAAGCCACCAATAAATCAAAGGTATCGGCCCAGGCCGAGACATCTTTGGGCACAGAATCGAATTGTGTTGCGGTAAATAAATCAAAGCGGAACTGCGACGGATCCATGCGCAAAATAGACAATTTCGAATCGCCAATAAAAGATTTGACGGGCGCATCCAATTCTCGGTACTCCATGCCTTTGGTCAGCGTGACCCAATTGGAATAGTCTGGGCTTACAGCTGAGGGAGCTGGCTGACCGTAGGAACAAGCCTGTAGAAGGAAAGTAGCAAAAGCAAAGACAAAAAAGCGAAACAAGCTTGACATATATTCTTTATTCAAAGTTATGGATTTTAATAGTTTTATTTACTTTGTACTCTATTCCCTTTACATGAAAGCACTTCTTGTCATTCTGACCCTCCCTTTTTTAGGTTTTGCACAGGCCACTCCCAAAAAAGACCAAATCAAGTCCAAACGCATCACCGCTAATGCCCTTGCGCTCTTCAACGAAGGACAAAGTAGCAATGCCTACATGTTGCTCAAACAAGCCGTCGCATTAGATGCCTCCAATGCAAATGCTTATTTTTTGCTCGCCACCACCGAATATGATTTGCGCTCCTATTCTTACGCTCAAGAACATTGCACGCAAGCGCTTACTCTATTTGGCACCAACCTCAACGAAGAACATTTGTATTTAGCAGGGCAAATTGCGCTGTCGTTAGGCAATGCTGAAAATGCCAAGAATTATTGTGAGCAGGCAAAGCGCATGATCAAATCTGAGAAAGACTACAAGTTATTGGGTTTTCAATTACTCGAACAACAAAGCCTCTTCGCGCTGTCGCAATCTGGCGTAAACAACCAACGCCAACTTTTAGCAGGAGAACTCAACACCAAATACGACGAATACGCCCCAATTTTAAGTGCAGATGGGCAGACGCTCTACTATACCACCCGCAACCCCGACTCCAAAGGAGCCAACCTCAACCCCGACGACCAACGCTTTTTTGAAGATATTTACCAGGCCGGAACTTTTGTTGACAATAACGGGAACTGGACGCGCATCTTTACTAACAATGACTTACTAAACACAGAAGGTTTTGATGCACTTTCTTACTTAGCAAAAGATGGCCTTAGCGCACTCGGCACCCTAAATACTACTGCCTCCAAAGAGGCGAGCACACAAGGTTCCGATATCTTTGAACTGAGTGCACAAACAAGCGGAGTATGGGACGACAAACGCATTATCACTGAAATCCCCGGACTCAATAGCAGTTATTTTGAAGGCGCACCTACCAAAACAGATACAATTTGGATCGATGAATTCACTTATGTAGAAGAACTCTATTTTGTTTCTGACAGACTAGCTGAAAAATATGCCACAGATATTTACCTAGCCAAAAAAATCAATGGGATTTGGCAAGCTGAGGTGCAAGCACTGCCGCAAGGCATCAATACCGAAGGCCGCGAAACCACACCTTATGTAAGCCCCGACGGACAATTCTTGTTTTTTGCATCAGATGGTCATCTCGGAATGGGTGGCTACGATATTTTTTACTGTAAAAGAGAAAACCAAGGATGGTCAGCTCCAAAAAACCTAGGTGCGGTGGTCAATACGACCCTCGACGACACGCACTTCCAAATTGCTGCTGACCAACTCCGCGTGATTTGGGCGAGTGTCAGTGCAATCGACGGTTTGTTCAGCTACAATTTATTTGAAGCGCCGATTGGCGTGATCCAAACTACTGAAAAATAAAAACTTGCCACGTTATTTCATTTCTCTAGCCTACGATGGCAGCGCTTATCACGGTTGGCAAATTCAGCCCAACGCGCCGAGTGTACAAGAAGAAATCCAAACTGCGCTGTCGAAATTACACGGCAACCAAGCCATTGAGGTTGTGGGTTGCGGTCGGACAGACGCCGGCGTACATGCGCAGCACTATTTTCTACATACCGATCTGCCTCAAACTTGGGATCCTCAACAACTTGTATTCAAGCTCAACCGCATGACGGCTCCGGCTATAGCCTTCAAAAAGGCTTGGGAGGTCAGCACTGACCTACATGCCCGCTTTGATGCAAACAAAAGAACCTATCGTTATTTCATCCATCAGCACAAAAATCCTTTTGTGCGCAACGAAAGTTGGTATTTGGAAAGCCCTTTAGCGATCGATCAAATGAACATTGCCGCCCAATATTTGATTGGTAAACAAGATTTTTCATCCTTTGCCAAAGCACATACGGACGTCAAAACCAATATATGTGAAGTATTCAGTGCCGAGTGGCAAACCAATGAAAACGGCATTTACTTTGAAATCTCGGCCAATCGCTTTTTACGCAATATGGTACGCTCCATTGTCGGTACGCTCGTGGAGGTGGGTTTAGGCAAAATAAAAGCCTCCGAACTGCCTGGCATCATTGCTGCTCAAGACCGCTCGGAAGCTTTTGTCTCAGTGCCCGCTCAGGGCTTGTTTTTGTGGGCCATCACCTATGACAAAGCCCCTGAACTCAATCTGGCTGATTGATTTCCCATTCGCGGTAAAGGTCAAAATAACTTTTGGTTTCGAGGATTACTGCGCCACCGAGGGTGTCTCCAAATTTAGCTGGCAAGCCACCTGTATAGACCGTTACGCGGCCAATAGCACAACTTGGCACGTTGAATACTTCATTGGACTTGATGCCATCCAAGACGTAAATCATGTCCCCTTTGCGTGCGCCGCGAAACATGAGGCCGCCATCTTCATCTTTTTTGACATCAGAATTTGAATTGGCTACCATGTCTACCACGCTGAATTTGTCTGGACGGTTCTTGATTTCTTTGGCAGTAAGGGTGGTAACGGGTGTTTCGCCGATACGGATGCGTGCTTGTTCATAACGCCCGCCACCTACACGCACTGCTTTGGTATCTTGCGTTTTATTTTGAAAATAAACGATGCCTGCGTTGCCATAAGCCTCTATAGGCACCTCAACTGTAATCTTTTCAGTGGTGTCTTGTTGGAAGCAACCCACCAACTGGTAGGTTCCGGCTGGAATACCGACGATGCGAAATCTTCCTTCCTCATTTGACAATGCCAAATAAACACGACCGTTTTCACGGATCATGGCTTTGGCGCCAACAATGGGTTTTTGGGTGTTGAAATCAATAAAGGTACCAACGACATCACCGGTTCCTGTTTGCGCTACTGTGCTTGCTGCTAACATGAGCATCCACACCATCATTAAGTTCTTCATAAGCATGTTTTCTAGAAAGACGCCTCGAACTGTCAGATTCCATAAAATTTTTATAAAGTGGCGCTGCTGGTAGCGATTTCGCGGTCCACTTTTTTGAAAAGACCTTGCAATACTTTACCTGGCCCTACTTCAATGACCTCCGTGCAACCATCGGCGAGCATATTTTGCATGATTTGCGTCCAGCGAACCGCACCCGTAAGTTGTGTAACTAAATTTGCCTTGATTTGAGCTGGGTCTGTAACGGCTTGTGCATTGACATTTTGATACACTGGGCAGATTGGCTGCGCAAAGTGTGTGGCTTCAATGGCGGCAGCGAGTTCTTCGCGTGCAGGTTCCATGAGTGGGGAGTGAAACGCACCACCAACCTGCAGGACCAACGCGCGTTTGGCGCCAGCAGCACTCAATTGTGCACACGCTTCTTCTATGGCCGCAAGGCTACCTGAAATCACGAGCTGACCAGGGCAATTGTAGTTGGCCGGTACTACCACACCGTCAATACCTGCGCAAATGCGCTCCACGACCTCGTCTTCGAGACCGAGAATAGCAGCCATTGTGCTTGGAGCAAGTTCGCAGGCTTTTTGCATGGCATCGGCACGCTTGGCAACAAGGCGCAAACCGTCTTCAAAAGTGAGTGTTTTGTTGGCTACTAATGCAGAAAACTCACCTAAAGAGTGACCCGCAACCATATCTGGCGCAAAGCTCTCGCCAAGGCAAGCTGCTAAAATTGTACTGTGTAAGAAGATCGCTGGTTGGGTTACATTCGTTTGCTTAAGGGCTTCGTCTGAGCCTTCAAACATAATGCTTTGGATATCGAAACCAAGGATTTCATTGGCTTTTGCAAATAAGGAACGCGCCAGTTCTGACTGCTCGTAGAGGTCTTTGCCCATTCCAGAGAATTGGGCGCCTTGGCCCGGAAAAACATATGCTTTCATGTCGTTAATTTGGGGGTAAAATTACGGAAAACCTCAAAATTAGAGCTGACCATCGGAATGATACTTGCCTAATTTGTAGATCCGTACTTTTTGAAGGATGCCGTCTTGGTCGTAGTCATAGACCTTTCCATCGTAGAGCTGACCATTTTTGAATTCGCCATCCATCCAGATTTCGTCGTTGTCGTTGTACACCTTATTGTAGCCATTTGGCACAAAGCGCAAGCCTTTCGTTTTGGGGTTTGACAAGCGCGGTGGATAAACATTGGTATTTGCTGCCGGAGCGGGCTTGGTTACTGGGTTAGTTTGTTTGGTCGTAGCTTGATGAAGTTTACCTACCTCACCATTGGCCGAGACAGCAAATGAAGTGAGCAACTGTCCACTGGTGTTGTAGCGCGCTACCTGACCTTGAACTTGGCCGTTTTTAACGGTATAAGTTAGGGCCAACTTGCCATTAGGATGGTAATAACACACTTTGCCGCTTTCTTGGCCTTGGTTATTGAAATTGGCGCGATAAGCCAGCTGACCATTTTCGTGGTAACGCAAGAGCAGTCCTTTGTAGCCATTTGCTTGAAAATCGCCTTGTTCAGCAACTTTTCCATTTGGGTAATAACGCGTGTAGCTTCCTTGCGGACGGTTGTTGTTATAAGTTCCTTTGAGCTGGACGCCGCCATCCGGAAAAAATTTGGTCCAGATGCCTTCTTTGCGACCATTGACGTAATAACCTTCCTCTACTTTTTGGGTTTTGGGGATGTTTTTATTCGGAAAATCTTTGCCCGTAAAAACCCATTTGCCTTGGCGTTCACCATTGGCATTGCGTTTATTTTGTGCCGAGGCTGCAGCACTGCAAATCAGTAAAAAACAACAAAGAGATGTCCGTAATTTCACAACGCCAATTTACGAATTTTGGCTAACTTTGAACTTATATGCTCAGCCTCGATCCCAAAGAACTCACTGTCCAGCGTTTGCACCAACTGTTATTAGGTGCTATTGGCCCGCGCCCTATTGCGTTTGCCTCTACTCTAGACCAAAACGGCAATGCCAATTTGGCACCGTTTAGTTTTTTCAATGTGTTTAGCGCCAACCCGCCTATTTTGGTGTTTTCACCAGCGCGGTCGGGACGCACGGGCCAAAGCAAAGACACCTTCAACAACGCTAAAGCCATACCCGAAGTAGTCATCAACGTCGTGAACTACAACATGGTGCACCAAATGAGCTTGGCGAGCTCACCTTACGCCCCAGGTGTAGACGAATTTGTTAAGGCTGGTTTCACGCCTTTGGCCTCTGAGAAAGTAGCGCCATTCAGGGTGGCCGAGGCGCCAGTACAGTTTGAATGTAAAGTCAATCAAATCATCGAGCTAGGCCAAGACGGTGGAGCGGGCAACCTCATCATTTGCGAAGTCGTTCAAATGCATATCCAAGAAGCACTCCTCAACGAAAACGGCCTCATTGACCAACACAAAATCGATTTAGTGGCGCGCATGGGCGGCGATTGGTATTGTAGAGCCAATACCACATCCATGTTTGAAATCAAAAAACCCATCACCACATGCGGTATTGGCTACGACGCCTTACCCCAAGACATCAGAAGCAGTCAAGTACTCAGCGCCAACGACCTCGGCCAATTAGCGGGTATTGAAGAGCTCCCTAACGAAACCGATGTCAACGAATACAAATTACTCGAACTTTCCACCCTTTTTCTAGAACTTGAGCACGATGCCAGCTCCCTTGAACAGGCCTTGCATCGAAAAGCGCACGAGCTACTCGCTCAAAACCAACTAGAAGAAGCTTGGCTCACCCTTTTATCTTTTAATAACTAATCACAAGTCCATGTTTAAATTCAACGGCACCATTAAGGTCATCCAAGAAACCCAACGCATCTCTGAAAAATTCCAAAAGCGAGAATTCGTCGTGACCGACACTACCTCGATGTATCCACAAGATATCATTTTTCAAACTACCCAAGACAAGTGTAGCTTGCTCGATCAGTTTCAGGCCAATGACAACGTAGAGGTTTCTTTTAATTTGCGCGGCCGCGAATGGACTAGCCCACAGGGTGAAGTTAAATATTTCAATACCATTGAAGCATGGCGCATCGAAAAACAAGGCCAAAGCCAACCAATGGGAATGCCTAGCAACGGGCCTTCTGCCATGAATATGGGTTCAGAGCCGCTTGCTGGCACAAGCACTAGCGCAACCGAAGACGACGACGATCTTCCTTTCTAAAAAAGTGCTTGCCTTTTGAGAACTATCTGTTGGGGTCGTTTTTGAAAAAAGTCCTTTAGAACAAACCCAAAGCCAAGCCACTACCCAAAAGGATACTGAGTAACTTGAGCAAATTGAATTTATGATTTTCGGTGGTTTCAAAAATAATTGTGGTTGAGATGTGTAAGAACATCCCAACCACAACCGCCAAAATTAGTTGCACGTTTAAGCCCAACTGTTCGGTCGTAATAGCAAGGCCGAGCAACACGCCAAGTGGTGTCATGAGGCCAAAAGCCAATAAAATCAACCACGCACTGCTGCGCTTGAGTTGAGTAGCCAACAAAAGCGTCATGAGCGCAATTGCCACTGGCACTTGATGAAAGATTATCCCCCACAAAAAACTCTCGTTGATTGGTGCCTGAGTCTCTGGATCAATACCAATTTGCAGCATGTTTCCGAGTGGAATTCCTTCAATGACAGAATGAACCGAAAGCGAAATAAATAAAGTCCAAGGCATGGCCTGCCCTTTGTGCACGTGTACATGACCGTGCTCTATCCCTCCTGAGAAGTATTCTAAAACCAACTGGACCAAAAAGCCCAATAAAATGAAAACGCCCACCTGAAAAACGGGTAAAGCTTCATGCGCGTGGTGTGCATGGCCGTGGTGCGCGCCGTATAGCTCGGGCAACAAGTGTTGGAAAATAACCGCCAACAAAAAACCACCACTAAATGCAAGCGCCAATTTGGTATATTGATTTTTGTTGGTCGCATTGAGGTAGCTGACCACCGCTCCGCCCAACACAACAGAAGCAATAAGTAGGAGCTCAACGAAATAAAAATTCATGGTTTCTTTTTTGCAAGGATAATGAGGCGCTCACTTGTTGTTTGGTCAAAGGGTGTCAAGTGATAAGAACCGAAAGTATCTATAATTTCAAAATCTGCAGACAGCAAAGCTTCAAAATTTGTTTGAGTAAGGGCCTGAACGCGTTCGGTAAAAACACCAATTTGCGTTTTGTCTGGTGCAGCGAGGACTTCGATTTGCTTATAGATATGGGTCTGGTTGTGCCAGCGCTTGATGTCAAAAATCACCCCTTCGCGTGTAATGGTCTCGGTGGGTTTTAAATTGGCGCAAACTTTTGTTGCATTTAAAAAATCGATCAGAAGTAAGCCTTCAGGAAGGAGCATGTTTGCTACGGATTTGCAAACGGCTTGGTTTTCGGCTAAAGTATCGAAATACCCGAAACTTGTAAATAAATTCAAAACAGCAGCGAAAGGCCTTGCCTCGAGTTGTTCGCGCATGTCGTGAACCACAAATTCAACATTTGTGCTACCCAAGTCTTGGGCGCTTGCCTTGGCCGCGAGAATACTATTTGGCGCAAGGTCGGCGCCGACTACCTCAAAACCCATTTGGGCAAGCGTAAGCGAGTGCCTGCCTTTTCCACAGGCTAGATCGAGGACACGAGCAGCTGACGGTAAGGTCAATTTTTGAACCAAGTTACCTAAAAAGAGCTGCGCTTCGTTGTCATCGCGGTGCTGATACAACAAATGATAATAAGGGGAGTCAAACCAGGTGGCAAACCATTCTTTTTGCGGCATACTGCAAATTTACAACTTTCTTTTCCTAATTTCGGGACATGTTACAGATTGGACTGAGTGGCGGTATCGGATCAGGAAAAAGCACGGTAGCTAAGGTGCTTGAAAAAATGGCTTATCCTGTTTTCTACTCAGATCAAGTGGCAAAAAATCTTTACGACGAGCACCCAGAACTCCAAAGGCATTTGGTCAATTTATTAGGTCCAGAAGTTTATCGGGATGGTCATTTAAACAAGACATTTTTAGCCCAACAGCTCTTTTCGAATGCCGAATTGAAGGCCCAAGTTACGGCGCTCGTGCATCCTTTGGTTAGAAGCGCATTTGAAAGCTGGGCCCAACAACAAACTACAGATTTGGTCTTCAATGAAGCGGCCATTCTGTTCGAGACCGGAGCTCACCGGCAATTTGACGCCACTATTTTGGTCGTGGCTCCGCTTGAAATAAGAATCGAACGCGTCCAAAAAAGAGACAGCCTCTCTCGGGAGGAGGTGCTTCAGCGCATAGCAAATCAGTGGCCCGATTCCAAAAAAATGAACCTCTCCACTTATATCATCACAAACGACGGACAACCATTGCTGCAACAAATTGAGGATGTAATTTCTAAATTAAAGACCGCTTAAAAACAGTGGTCATTAGTAAACCATCTTGATGTCAATGCTGCGGTCTTGCTGTAGTTTGATGGCACATTCTTCAAAGCTAGGTGCACTGAGTTTGGGGCGCATGTTATTTGAAAAAGCATAGGCCTCTGTCGGAATACCAAAAAAGTTTTTGTCGCAGATTTTGTTGTGGTTTTCATCGTGGTACACTACAATGGCATATTTACCTGCTTCTAGATCTTTAAACGTATGGCTCACGGTGCCTTTTTGGGCATCCAGGCGATACAAGCGATGGGTTTTTCCTGCCTGCGTAAACACATCCGGATTTTTGTAGAGCGCAAACTCAATCCAGCCCTTGGAACTCGCCACAGCACTAACACTGACTTGCAAATCGAATTTGGAGTCGGCGGAGCGCGGTGTAGCAAACGACGTGAGGAAACCGAATAAGAAAAGAAAAACAAAGCACTTCATTACAACGAACTTATTCAGATAAACGGATATTTAAACCCAAATTGAATTGAAGATTTTTGAGGCTAAAAGATTCGGTATTGAACAACTGCTGCCATTCGTTGTAGGCACCAACTTCTAGACCATTGCTGAGGTCGCGAAAACCGCGGTAAGCACTGGCTCTGATGCCAATTCTTTTCGTGGGATTCCATTGTAAATAAGCGAAATAACCCATGTCGAGTTTGGTTTGGGTGTTTTCGCCTACTTCGGTAGACAGGAGTGTGGCGCCCACTGCATCGGGGTAAAATGCATAAAACTCTTTTTGTAACTCACCTTGAACACGGTAGCGGTATTGCATGCCCCCACCTAAGTGTACACTCAAAATTTTGAGGTCGAGTCCGAGCGGAAGCGTGAGCAGCTCGCCGGTCAAGGTTTTATTGCATTGCAACAAAAAGGGTGTGCCAGACAAATCCGTAGCCCATTCGGTGCTTTGGTAGGCTTGGTTTTGATGCCCATAACCTACTCCGGTATAAGCGGTCAAAACTTTCAACATGGTGTAACCAAACTGGACTTCACCACCTGCTGTACTGCGCCAAAAGGAGACAGGATCAAAGGGTTGGGAAGCCAATTGACTTGCATTTTGAATTTCTTGCTTATTGGCGCCCACCTCTGCTTGGAGATACCAGCGCCACTGAGCGTTGGCTCCAAAAGTGCAAATAGTTAAAAAGACAATCGTACAGACTAAACGCATGTTTTGGTGACGTTTGAGCTTAGCCTAAGAAAGGATAGCGGTAATCTGCAGGCGGAACAAAGGTTTCTTTGATGGTGCGGGCTGAAGTCCAGCGCATGAGGTTCATGGCTGCCCCGGCTTTGTCGTTGGTACCCGAGCCGCGTGCGCCACCAAATGGTTGTTGGCCTACAACGGCACCGGTTGGTTTGTCGTTGATGTAGAAATTACCGGCAGCATGCATGAGTTTTTCATTGGCCAATTGGATCGCATAACGATCAGTGGCAATGATAGAACCCGTGAGGGCGTATTCGGAAGTTTGATCGACGAGTTCGAGCGTTTCTGGGTATTGGGCGTCTGGATAGACAAAGATAGTGAGTACTGGACCGAAAATCTCTTCTACCATGGTGCGGAATTTGGCGTTGGTAGTGACAACGGTGGTGGGTGCAATGTAGTACCCAACCGATTTGTCATAGGTGCCGCCGGTGATGATTTCTGCATCGGGCTGCGACTTGACGTAATCGATGTAGCCTGCAATGCGATCAAAAGCACGCTCACTGATGACAGCATTGACAAAATTAGAAGGGTCTTCGGGGCTGCCTTGCTTAAAGGAATTGACTTGCGCCACCAAAATTTCTTTGACCGCAGGCCACAAGCTTGCAGGGATGTAGGCGCGTGAGGCGGCAGAACATTTTTGACCTTGGAATTCGAAGGCACCGCGAGAAAGTGCAGTAGCAACCTCTGCTGCGTTGGCGCTGCTATGGACCATCACGAAGTCTTTGCCGCCGGTTTCGCCGACAATACGTGGGTAAGAGCGGTAGTTTTCGATGTTGTGCGCAATGTTTTTCCAGAGCTGACGGAATACGTCAGTTGAACCTGTAAAATGGATGCCTGCGAAGTCTTTGTGGGCAAAAATGACATCGCCAGCCGCTTGGCCACTAACGGTAACCATGTTGATCACGCCGGCGGGCAAACCTGCAGCTTCAAAAAGCTCCATGATCACTTGTGCTGAATAAATTTGTGTTTCGGCAGGTTTCCAAACCACGACATTGCCCATCATGGCTGGCGCAGCAGAAAGATTGGCTGCAATAGAGGTAAAGTTGAAGGGCGTGAGGGCAAAAACGAAGCCTTCTAAGGGGCGGTACTCTAGGCGGTTCCACATGCCTGGCAAAGATTCTGGCTGCTCGCTGTAGATTTGGGTCATGTATTGGACATTGAAACGGAAAAAGTCGATGAGCTCACAGGCGGCATCGATTTCGGCTTGGAATACATTTTTAGACTGTGCGAGCATAGTGGCGGCGTTCATGCGGTCGCGGAAGGGGCCTGCCAAGAGGTCTGCTGCGCGCAAGAAAACAGCTGCGCGGTCTTGCCATGGGAGCGCTGCCCATGCTGACTTGGCTGCTAAAGCTGCGTCAATGGCAGCTGCAACATGCGTTGCATCGCCTTGGTTATAGTAGCCCAATACCTGTTGGTGGTCATGGGGCATGGTGAGTGCTTTTTTATTGACAGTAGTGACTTTTTTGCCGCCGATGTACATCGGCACATCAATTGGGCTGCGGTCTTTGAATTCTTGGTATTTGGCCATTAATGAAGCACGCTCTGGTGAGCCTGGCGCATAAGATTTGACGGGTTCGTTGACGGCCACCGGGACCTTGAAAAATGCGTTTGACATATGAATGATGAATTAGTGGAACAAATTTACAAAAACTTAGCGTGCCAGAAGGTAACGCAAGTGACCAACTTAACTGAACCAGATGTCGCGGATGAGCTCTTCGCCAACAAACTGATTGCAGCGCCCAATAATGATTTGCTTGCCATGAAAAAGTTCGTCGCGCATGACGCTCGAATCTATTTTGAGGTAAAGCGTATGGTTTTCAATGCGGATATCGGTGGTACGCTTTGCAACTGCAGGGCCCATGAGCTCAGGCCAAGCTGCAATGAGGTCATAGGACTTCATTTTGTCTTGCAAGCCATAGGCTTTGAGGATGCGGTCGACGAGCGTCGAGAGCGGCTTTTCTTCTTGCTCGCGTTTGTTATCTGGGTTCATAGGGCAGTGGCTTGTTGGTCTGAAATCTGAAAAAGTTGGGTCTGGCCGGGCAGCTGGGCGAAAAGCGCTTGCATGCGCACAGGGTCGGTGTCGGTGATGAGCACTTGACCGAAGTAGTCGGCACTCACAAGCGCAATGAGGCGTGCCACGCGTTCGTTGTCTAGTTTATCGAAGATGTCGTCGAGGAGCAAGACTGGTTTTTGGCCTTTGTGTTGCTTGAGCCAATCAAATTGAGCTAAACGGAGCGCAATGATGAAAGATTTTTGCTGGCCCTGAGAGCCGAATTTTTTAACAGGATGGCCTTTGATACTAAAAAGTAAGTCGTCTTTGTGGATACCCACATTGGTGTATTGCGTGAGCGCATCTTTTTTGGCCGAAGCTTGGAGTAAATCGGCAAACGAAGCATCGGATAGTTGCGAGCGGTAAGCGATGTCGACATCTTCTGCATTTTGGCCAATTTCTTGGTAAAAACGCTTGAAAACTGGGATGAATTCTGTCAAAAAAGCCTTTCGCTGTGCGTGGATGTAGTTGCCGCTCGGAATGAGTTGAGCATCCCATACTTCTATGGCGTCGGGGTCGAACAAGCGGTGCTCGTGCATGTTGCGCAAGACGGCATGGCGCTGCTCCAATAAGCGCGCATAGCGCTGGATTTCTTCTAAATAGGTTTTGTCGAGTTGCGCTAAAATACCGTCCATCCATTTGCGGCGCAAATCGGAACCTTCGGCAATGAGGTCGCCATCGTAAGGAGAAATAAAAACAACGGGCAATTTGCCGATGTGGGCCGTGAGTTTGTCATAGGCTTTTTTGTTCCACTTCACCTGTTTTTTGACACCTGACTTGTAGGCAATTTGCACCTCGCAGGGTTTTTGATCGAGCTCCCAATGGCCGGAAATGGCAAAAAAGGCTTGATCGAAGCGCAAATTATGGCGGTCATTGACGTTGAGGTAACTTTTGCACATGCTCAGGTAGTAGACTGCATCTAGGATGTTGGTTTTGCCCGCGCCGTTGGGGCCCACAATACCGTTGATGCCCGGCACGAAGTCGAGTTCGAGATCGGGGTAGTTCTTGTAATTGACCAGGTGCAAGTGCGAAAGGTGCATGAAACAAAGATACGGAATAACTACCTTTGCCTCATGACGCGGTCCCAAATAATCCGAGCGCATTTTGCGTTGCTGGTGGTGAATCTCCTTTACGGAGCCAACCACGTGTTGGCAAAGGGCGTGATGCCGCAGTACCTCGACCCAAATACCTTCATTTTATTGCGTGTGAGCGGAGCCGTTTTACTATTCTGGATCTTGCTTTTGTCGCAAAAAAGAAAGCCCATAGACCGCGCCGACTACTGGCGTTTTTTAGCTGCAGGCCTGTTTGGCGTGGCCATCAATCAGCTCTTTTTCTTTCATGGGCTCAATTTGTCGTCGGCGCTGAATGCGGGCATTATTATGGCGCTCAATCCAATTATGGTAGTGATAATTTCCGCATTTGTGACGCGAGAAAAATTCACCGTTCCGAAATACACTGGCATCGCCATTGGTGCAGTTGGCGCCATATTACTCACCCTGAGTTCTGGCAAGTTACCCGGCGCCTCTTCTCTAGGCGACCTTTTCTTATTGATCAATGCACTCAGTTACGCTTTGTATTTGGTGCTTTCCAAACCGCTCCTGCTCAAGTACAGCCCGATACAGGTGATCACGTATGTGTTTACAATTGGCCTGATTTTACTTTTGCTCTTCCCGCCTACTTGGTCAAACTTAGCGAATGTCGATTTCCAGCAAATTCCTGCCAGCGCCTGGTATAAAATTACTTACGTGATTGTCGGTGTGACGTTTTTGACCTATTTGCTCACCATTTTTGGACTCAAGTACGTGAGCGCAACGGTATCTGCCGCCTATATTTACACGCAGCCAGTCATGGTAATGGGCTTTGCCATCTTGTTTTCAGCACTCGGTTGGGCAGCAGACTACACCCACACTATTACCATCGAACGCATATTATATATGTTGTTTATTTTTACGGGCGTTTATTTAGTTTCTTTTTACAAAGCCAAAAAATGAGAACCACCTTACTATTTTTGTTGCTCACCTGCACACTAACCCTATTTGCACAAAAAGCTGCACTCGACTTCAAGGCTTATGACACCTGGAAGCGCCTCGAAAAGGAACAAATATCCAAAAACGGAAACCTCATCACCTACGAACTGACATTTTTGAGAGCGAATCCCATCTTGCATCTCTACAATCAGCAGACTCAAAAACACGATTCCATTTCGAGAGCAAACAACGCCTTGATTGCTGTAGACGAATCCTACATTGCCTGGAAAATGAGCCCGGACTACGATAGTTTGCGCAAGCAAGAGCTGAATAAAGTCGACAAAAAGAAATGGGACAAAGATTCGCTATACATCTGGCATCTGGCACAAGACAGCACCTACAAATTCGCCAAACTCAAGCAAGTGCAACAGGCCGAAAATGCTCCTGTACTGGCCTTTTTACAAGAAGTCAGCCCAAAAAAAGTGGAGAAAGTGGCGCCCAAAAAGATTGAAAAATGGCTTTTCTGGAAAAAACCTGCGCCGGAGCCTCCCATCAATCCCTTCAAAACTGATGGCAATCGTTTGGTGGTTTATACTTCAGGTCAAAATACCTTTCCTTATCTAGACAGCATCACCTCTTTTTCACTGAGCCCCGACGGATCCAAAATTGCAGTTGTCAGGCAGCGAAAAGTAAAGCTCGACTCCATGCAGGTCCGCATTTATGCTACTCAAGATTTACAATTACTCAAGGAATTCGAAGCCCAACCAATTGCCACTGACCTCACCTGGAGCCCCAATAGCCAAATGGTGACTTTTTTATACAGCCCCGATACAACAGCAGTTAAAAATTTCCACCTCACTTTATTTGATTTCAATTTACTGAAGCAACAAGATTTCGGTGACTCTAGCGATTTTGATAAAAGTGCCAATGGTTTGTTTCAGGCAATTGCCAATGGCCGCAAACCACAATTCAGCACCGACAACCGCTATCTTTATTTTGCCGTACGTGAACGTCAAGTTTTCCAAAAAGACACCTTACTTGAGCGCGAAAAAGTCAACCTAGACATTTGGCACTACCAAGATTTGAGGTTGCAACCCCAACAACTCTTACAAAAAGACCAAGACCTTAAAAGAGGCGTTCTGTATGTTTATGACCTCAACAATGACAGACTCACTGCACTCGAAAACGACACCTTAAAAGTCTTGCTTGAACTCAACACCACTGAACCGTATTTAGTTGGTATCAACGCCAAACCCTACGCGATACAAGCCCAATGGGAAGCTCCGTCAAAAGCAGATTATTACAGGGTTAGTCTGGCCACAGGTCAAAAATTTTTACTCGGTAAAGGCCTGAGCTATACAGGTGAACTTTCGGCAGACGGGCGCTTTTTTACTTACTATATTTCCGACAAACAACACTGGATGCTGCTTGATATCGAAAAGGAAAAAAATGTGTGCATCAACTGCAGCCGCAAAGACGTCAAATGGGCAGAAGACCTGAATGGCCAACCCATGTCGGCAGGGCCTATTGGTTTTGTGGGTTATTCCAAAGGCGCCAAAGAGGTCTATTTTCAGTCTGAATTTGACATCTGGTCTTATGACGTCGCTACCAAAACACTTCAGAGTATTTCCAATGAAGTGGCCACGAAAGACCAAATTGAACTGCGTTTTACGAATTACGTCCAAGACTCTGCTTGGTTGAATTTGACGGAAGGATATTTCATTGGTTTGCGCAAAAGCAATAAAAATGAACTGCTTTATTTCTATGAAAATGGTCAGCTACGCCAACAACTCGAAGTGCCACAGCGCCTTTCTGGCCTTCTCAAAGCAGAAAACCAAAACCAATACCTTTTGCGCAAAATGGATGTACGCACCTATCCTGATTTGCACTTGATACAAGACAATTGGGAGAGCCCCTTGCAAATTTCATGGGCCAATCCGCAGCAAAGCCAATACAACTGGGCTACTGTCGAAACCGTTAAATGGAAAGCCTACGACGGCCAAATGCTCGAAGGGCTGCTCTACAAACCCGAAAACTACGACCCGAGTCAAAAATACCCGCTGTTGTTTTATTACTACGAACTCAACTCAGATAACTTGCACAACTACCAAGCGCCTAAGCCCTCGGCAAGTATCATCAACCCAACGGAATACGCCAGCGGTGGTTATTTGGTGTTCATCCCAGACATTCGTTACCAGCCAGGTAAACCCGCCCAAGGCGCCTACAACAGCATCATGAGCGCAGCAGATCACCTCATCAAAAACTACCCTATCGACGACAAGCGCATGGGCTTGCAGGGTCAGAGCTGGGGCGGTTACCAAAGCGCCATGCTGATCACCATGACCACGCGTTTTGCTGCAGCAATGGCCGGAGCACCCGTTAGCAATATGTTTTCGGCCTACGGTGGCATGCGTTGGGGCAGTGGCTTGAACCGCCAATTTCAGTACGAAAGCACGCAAAGTAGAATTGGCGCCACCATATGGGAAAAGCCGGACTTATACGTAGAAAACTCGCCTTTGTTCCATTTGCCTAAGGTGCAAACCCCACTGCTGATTATGGCCAATGACAAAGACGGCGCCGTACCGTGGTACCAAGGCATTGAACTCTATAATGGCTTGCGTCGCCTGAACAAGCCCTGCTGGATGCTCAACTACAACGACGACGACCACAACCTCACCAAACTCCCCAATAAATACGACCTCTCGATTCGCATGCGTCAGTTCTTTGACCACTATTTGATGAACACACCTGCGCCCTCCTGGATGAGCACCGGAATTCCAGCGACCCAGAAAGGGAAAATAACCGGTTATGAATAAGAGACAAGAACGACTCGCGCGCGTTTGTTTAGGTGCCATCTTCATTGGGATCACTTTTTTATCTCTGAAAAGTGTGAGTCACCATACTTCTATTCGGGTCAATGACAAAGTAGGACATTTTATTGCCTATGCGCTCTTTAGCTTAAATGCCTTGGTTGTTTGGCGGCAGCAAGCCACCAAATTTAAAATCGGACTTGGCTTGGCACTTGTTGGCTACGGCCTCTTGATGGAATTTTTACAGGGTTTTGTGCCGGGCCGCGAGGTATCGGGCTATGACCTTTTGGCCAACAGCATTGGGGTTGGTATTGGCTACCTCTTGTTTAGTCGATTGAAAAGATATCTTTGAGGCCAAACCAACGGCTGACCACAAAGCCCTCGGCGTAGTTGTAGCCAGCAGGGCGGCCCATTTCGAGCATTCTGCCTTTCAAGAAATCAAAAAATAACTCACCAGATATGGGCGTGTTGGGCTCTGAAGAATTCGGGTCAAAAAACTGGGTTTTGTAGGCCTTGACCGCTGCAATTTTTTGATCCACAAAAGGCGTTACATCTTGAACAAAAGAAGGCGTTTGCAAGTAATCTTGGATGTAGTGCAATACCAATTTGGGCCGATGCGCCGCTTGAGGGGTTTCGTTGTGCGAGGTGTGTATTTTGCGCAGCCCAGCTAAGAAGCAAGCCTCGGCCACCATGTGGCCAGCTCTGGCGTGGTCTGGATGGCGGTCTGAAAGTGCATTGGCCAGCACAATTTGGGGTTGATGCAAACGGATTTGCTCAATGATTTGGAGCTTTGCGGCGTGGGTGTTTTCAAAGAAGCCATCTGGCATGCGCAGGTTGTGGCGGTGATGAATGCCTAATATGGAAGCTGCAGCTGCAGCTTCTTCATACCTGCTTTCTACGGTGCCGCGCGTTCCGAGCTCGCCTTCAGTGAGGTCTATGATGCCGATAGACTTTCCCTGAGCGGCATAATGCAAAAGAGTGCCCGCCGCAGAGAGTTCGACGTCGTCGGGGTGGGCACCAAATGCAAGTATGTCTAGTTTCATTCTTATTGAATATGAGCGTAACTTTCCACGCTCGGGCAGCTGCAAACCAAGTTGCGGTCGCCGTAGGCGTTGTCTACGCGGCGCACTGGCGCCCAATATTTGGCCTCGAGTAAGTAAGGAAGCGGATAAGCTGCCTCTTGAGGAGCATATGGGTAGGTCCAGTTCTTGTTGATGATGCAATCTGCGGTGTGGGGCGCGTTTTTGAGCAAGTTGTTCGCTTTGTCGGCGTGTCCGTTTTCAATTTCGCGGATTTCTTCGCGGATTTTGATCATGGCGTCGCAGAAGCGGTCGAGCTCTTCTTTGTCTTCTGATTCTGTAGGCTCAATCATGAGCGTACCTGCCACAGGGAAAGAAACCGTTGGGGCGTGGAAACCGAAGTCGATGAGGCGCTTGGCCATATCGGCAACTTCTACATCTGCCGTGCGCTTGAAATCTCGGCAATCGAGGATCATTTCGTGGGCTACCGTGCCATTCGCACCTGTATAGAGGATATCGTAATGACCTTTGAGGCGCGCGGCTATGTAGTTGGCATTGAGAATGGCCATTTCGGTAGAGCGGCGCAAGCCCTCGGCACCCAACATTTTGATGTAGGCGTAGGAAATAGTCAGGATGAGTGCTGAACCATAAGGCGCTGCAGAAATAGCGTGGATTGGCGACTCTCCTCCTGTTTTGATGAGTGGGTTGCTCGGCAAGAAAGGTGCGAGGTGCGCAGCCACACCAATAGGACCCATGCCAGGGCCACCACCACCGTGTGGAATAGCAAAAGTTTTGTGGAGGTTGAGGTGACAGACGTCGGCTCCGATGTTGCCTGGGTTGGTGAGACCAACTTGCGCGTTCATGTTGGCGCCGTCCATGTAGACTTGGCCGCCGTTGTCATGGATAATGCTCGTGATTTCGATGATGCCTTCTTCGTATACGCCATGCGTAGATGGGTACGTGACCATGATACCTGCCAAGACGTCTTTGAGCTCGGTAGCAACCGTGCGCAACTCTTCGATGTCGATGTTTCCGTTGGCGTCACAGCCCGTAACCACTACTTCAAAACCTGCCATGACGGCAGATGCAGGGTTAGTACCGTGTGCAGACGACGGAATGATCATTTTTTTGCGTTGGAAATCGCCGCGAGACTCGTGGTAGGCTTTAATGACCATGAGGCCAGCGTATTCACCTTGCGCTCCAGAGTTGGGTTGCAAAGAAACCGCCGCAAAGCCTGTGGCCTCGCAGAGGTCTTGCGCTAGTTGCGCAAACATTTCGTGGTAGCCCACCGCCTGATCAAGTGGCGCAAACGGGTGCATGTTGGCAAATTGCGGATTGGTAACGGCCATCATTTCGGAGGCCGCATTGAGTTTCATGGTGCAAGAACCAAGAGCGATCATGGAGTGTACCAAAGAAAGGTCTTTGTTCTCCAAACGCTTGAGGTAGCGCATCATGCGCGACTCAGAATGGTAAGAATTGAACACCGGATGAGAAAGTACAGGCTCGGTGCGCACTAGCGCCGCTGGAATGGCGTTTGAAGCGTTGGTTGGCTGTGCTCCGAATATGGCGAGCACGGCTGCAACATCAGCAGCAGTATGTGGTTCACCAAAAGAAATACTGAGTTCTGAATCAGAAATGTAATGGAAGTTGAGGCCTGCAGCTTCTGCTTTGCTGCGGATTTCGGCACAATTGACACCTGCCACATGAATGGTGTCAAAGAAATGAGCAGAACCGATGGCAAGACCTGCGTTTTGGAGCGCGTTCGCTGTAGTGGAAGCAAGCTCGTGAACGTGGTTGGCAATTTGCTTGATGCCTGCTGGGCCGTGGTAAACGGCGTACATAGAGGCCATGACGGCCAACAAAGCCTGGGCTGTACAGATATTAGAAGTGGCTTTGTCTCTTTTGATGTGTTGTTCGCGGGTTTGCAAAGCCATGCGGAGTGCTTGGTTGTCGTCTGCGTCTTTGGAAACGCCAATGATGCGGCCTGGCAAGTTGCGCTTGTAGTCTTCTTTGGTGGCAAAGAAAGCAGCGTGTGGGCCACCGTAACCCATTGGCACACCGAAGCGTTGTGCAGAACCCATCACGACATCGGCGCCCATGCTGCCCGGAGACTTGAGTAGTACCAATGAAAGTAAATCGGCACCAACCGCTACTTGGATGCCGGCAGCTTTCCAGCTTGCGATGGCTGCTGTCCAGTCTTGGATGTGGCCTTTGGCGTTCGGATACTGTACAAAAATTCCGAAATAAGTGGCGTCAGGGGTAAAGGTTTGGGCGTCGCCCACGATGAATTCGATGCCGAGGTTGAGCGCGCGGCCTTTCATGACGTCGATGCTTTGGGGCAAGGCGTTTTGATCGACAAAAAATTTGTTGCGGCCCGCTTGGATGTCTGCGCGGCTGCGCGAGTTGTAGAACATAATGAGGGCCTCGGCTGCTGCAGTTGCTTCGTCGAGTAAAGAAGCGTTGGCGATGGTCATGCCGGTGAGTTCAATGACCATGGTTTGGAAATTGAGCAGCGCCTCTAAACGCCCCTGTGCAATTTCTGCTTGGTAAGGCGTGTAGGCCGTATACCATCCTGGATTTTCGAGCACATTGCGCAAAATAACCGACGGCACAATGGTTTCGTGGTAACCTAAACCGATAAAAGATTTGTTGACCTTATTTTTGGCACCCAGCGCAGTGATGTGGTCTAAATAAGCTTGCTCGGAGAGCGCAGGATCGATGCGCAGCTCGCGGTTAAGGCGAATTTGGGCAGGGATGGTGCGGTCAATGAGCGTCGAGAGCGCAGCTACGCCAACTGCAGCTAACATGTCTTGTTGTTCGGATGCTCCGGGGCCAATGTGGCGTCTTTCAAATGGTGTCATGTGTTGTGTCGATTTTGGGTCTACAAAAGTACTTATTTTTCATCAAAAGATGCTGCTCTTAAGATGGCATTATCATGGATATCTTGCCAAAACAAATTGATGTCGCCGATGTGGTAATTGCGCATGGTGAGGCTCAAAAAGAAGAACTTTCCTTTGGGGCGCTCAATCCAGATGGCGCCGTCGATGAGGTGCGTATCAAAGAGCTGTGGATAAATATGGTTGTCAAAATAAAGAAAGCCTTTGTGTGCTGTTTTGAGCGCCACACTTTCAATTGTCCAAGAGACGGGGTTCACGACTGCCTTTCCTTTGTACCATTTGTCATAGCTCGAGCGGTCGATTCTTTTTTTGAAGGTATTCCAGGAGACAAAGCCACCGGTTGCAGCCGGCGTACTCAGCAAAGGAATGTTCTTGAAATCGTGGATGGAAATCCCAATGCCAGGCAAGTATGCAGCAACGAGTTGACTTTGCAGCGGCTTGCCGTCAAAAAATTCTTGCAGCAGTAAACCACAGTGGGTGCTGCCTTGACTGTGGCCTGCCAAAATGATGGGCCTGCCGTTGTTGTAGTGCTCGAGGTAATACAAAAAAGCGGCGCGCACATCTGCGTAAGCAAGCTCGAGCGCGGCTCTTCCTTGAGGATCTGTTACGTAGTAGGAGCGCAGGTGGGCAGAGCGGTAATATGGTGCAAAGAAGCGTCCAGCTTCAGCGAATGCACTGCCTTGAAAAGGGAGCGCGGTTTCGAGTACTTTGGATTGCTGTGCTGCGTCGCCGAGAGGAACATTCCAGCGCTTGTCTCTTTTTTCGGTGTTGAGCGTGGGATAAACATAAAAAACGTCGGCTTTGGCATGCAAGCTGGTGTCTTGGAGGCGCTGCGCCAAACCTGCTGGGTAGGCCCCGGGGCGAGCTGCCCAATTTTGGGCTAAGCTGTAGTCAGTTGGAGTTTGTGCATAGAGCCCTGTTGAAAGAATTGGGAGGAACACGAAAAAGAGGGTAAGAAAACGCATTATTTTTGTAAACGAAATGTCCGAATACAAAAGAAACACATTTTTTTACCTAATGTTTATCCTTTTGGCCGCAAAAAACACGAGCGCCCAAGATTCTACTGCGTATTGGAAATTCAAGTCCTTGTATTCTTTGAGTGGTACACAAACATCGTTTGTCAATTGGAATGCTGGAGGGCGCAATAACATCTCTGTTATTGGGGCCGCAAGTGCTTCGGCCTACTACACCCGCGAAACCATCAAATGGACCAACGACGCTTCTTTTGCACTTGGCGGCATCAAATATTTTGACAACAAAGGCATTGGCGCACAAAAAACCGACGACCGCTTCGACCTTGCCAGCACCTTCGGTATGCAGTTATCTAAAGGCTTCTTTCTCACCTTTGCCTCCAGCTTCCGAACCCAAAGCATCAACGGTTACGCCTACCCCAACGACTCCATTCCCGTTTCGCGCTTTATGGCACCCGGTTACCTGAACCTCGCGCTTGGTGCCGACTTCCGCAAAGACGATAACTTCAACATTTTTTTCTCCTCCATCGCCATCAAATCTACATTTGTACTCGACGACTCCCTGAGTGCAAAAGGTTCTTTTGGCGTAGACCCCGGCATGCGCTACCGCCAAGAATACGGTGCGTACCTAAAAATGAAATACAACCGCCCGCTCGCCAAAAACATCGAAATGAAATCCAAGTTAGAGCTGTTTAGTAATTACCTGAACAACCCTGAAAACATCGATGTCAATGGTGAGCTCTTGCTGCTCTTTCGGGTCAATTCTTTGGTTTCGGCCTCGGCCCAATGGAACCTCATCTACGACGACGACATCAAAATCACGGATATCAACGGCAATGTGGGCCCACGCACGCAATTCAAATCAGTCATCGGTATCGGGCTGTCTTATAAAATTGAACGCTAATGAAAAAAGTCCTCTTTGGCCTCATCTTGTGGCTTAGTTTAACTGTTCAAGCGCAATCTGATTACGCCAAATTTGACCTCAACCTGCAACTCAGCACCAACCTCAACAACCAACAGTTGCACCCAGCATTGAATCTGCAAGGCGAATGGCACCTCAATACGCGCTGGAGTTTACTCTATAACTACAGTCTTGGAGCAATTCAAACCACAACGTATTATGCGCATGCTCCTATGAGCCTGTTTGCCGTAGGGCCTGTAACCAGATTTTTAGCCCAAAACTCCTTCACATTTGGCGATTTTTTTGGAGCCTTGGGCATCGGTTTACTCACAGCTTTGATCCCGGAAGGCCTGGCATATCATTACCCGCTCGCCTACCGATGGGACCTCTCTGCTCATGCCAACCCCTTGGGCTTGGCCTATGTTTTTGACAATAATTTTAGCTTCAATCAAAGCATCAGATACGATGCAACCGCAGGCCTCAAACTCACCTACTATACCCCAGTAGGCCTGCATGCCAACGTGCATGTTCAGACGCGCTATACAGCCGGCTATGGTTTGTATCCGAATGCTGGGTTTGGTCTTGGCTATTCTTTTGGCCACCGCAATTTAGGCGAATAAACCAAGTTTTTAATGCCCGCCAGGCTGGCAGCAAAGCGGCAATGCCTTCTGAGCTGTAAGGTCCGCTTTTTGGTCATCGGCATCGTAACCAATAGAGGTTACTACTTTTTGGAGCTTTGCTACGTCGGTTTTCTTAACGTTGTATTTGATCTCTACAACTTTGGTTTCCATATTAAGTTCGGCGTAAACGACCCCTTTGGTCTGATTGAGAGCGGTTTCAATGCGGTCCTTGCAATCGGCACACAGCGCATTGGTTTGGATAGTAATGAGCGCTGGTTTTTGTGCAAAAATTGGGGCACAAAAGAGCATTAATAGGGAAAGGATTATTGTTTTCATCATTTTTTAATTTTTATCGTTTTTTTGATTGATTTTGATTGATTTTGATTGATTTTGATTGATTTTGATTGATTTTGATTGATTTTGATTGATTTTGATTGATTTTTCAACCATTTTAAGTGTTTTTGATTGTTTTTTAAGTGTTTTTTGACCTATTTATTTGATCGTATACCTTAAACCAAGGTACACATTCCAACCCATAATCGGCGACCAAATTTCGGTGGCATCAAAATTTTCGGCAAAAGGATCCTGTGCACCCACAATCGGGTGGTGTTGCATGACGTTCAAGAGGTTTTCGCCGCCTGCATACAACTCCAGCGCTTTCCAGTTGCGCGTCACTTGCGCATTGAGCAGCCCCCACGGGCTCCCCTGACCACCTTGTGGCAGGCGCACAGCGCTGTAGCGAGAATACGTGAGGTCGTAGTTCCAACGTTTGTTGCGCGTTTGGTAAGCCACATTGGCAAAAAAGCGTTGGCGCGGCAAAAGCACTTGGGTTTGGAGCGTGCCGTCGAATAGCGCCCTGACGTCCTGGAATTTATAAGCCAAGCGCAAATCGAGGCCGCGCAACAGCGCATAAGCAAACTCGGCCTGCACAACAGTTGCAACTGAATTAGCGCTCAGGTTTTTAAAGACCACCATGCCGGAGAGCGTATCGCGGTCTGCTACCAGTTGTTGCGAAAAACGCGTGTGGTAGGCGTCTAAACTGAGGCTGCCCTTGCGTTTTTTGAAACTAAAGCCCTGCACTAAAGAGGCGCCGACATTCCAGGAAATTTCGGGCAAGAGCGCCTGATCGGCAAGCCAGGTTTTGGAGCTCGCCAATAGCGAAAGGTTGTCGGCGACAAAGTTGGGCAGGCGCCAAGCACGGCCGCCTGTGAGCCGGAGGTCCAGTTGAGGACTGAGGGCGTATTTGAGGTGCGCGCGCGGAGAAAACTGTGCGCCAGCAAGGTTGTGTTGGTCAAAGCGCGCACCTACAACCGCCGCGAGGCGGTTGCCCGAGTAGGCATACTCGGCAAATACGCCCGGTACCCACTCCGTGCGGTCGGCACCAACTACTTGCGCACCAAATGGTTGGCCGGCCCATTGGGACAAAGACAAATACTGAAAACTAGCGCCTGCCTTGATTTTATGGTCGGCAGAACCAATGATATCGTCGTAGATGGCATTCAAATAGGCACGTCTTTCTGTCCCCATAAAAGTCCGCAAACCGTAAAGGCCGCTCATGTTTTGAAACTTGAGCTGCGCAATAATGCCCAAGCTCTGGGCTGGCTTTTTGCCGAAAAATCCTGTTTTGGAGAAGATCGAAAGGTGCTCGCTCGCTAACTCCATTCCATAACCTATGGGTTGAGCTCGGGTATAAGACATTTGCCCACCCAATTTGTTGTCTGTGTAGGCCTGCACGCCCAGCTGGGCCTCCATGCGCGGGCCCTGATAACTGAAGCGCTGCAGTAAATTAAAGGTATTCGACAGCGCTTGGTCTCGAAAGCCATCTTGGTTGTGGTCGATGTTGCCGTAAATGGTAGCGCCCGAGGCAAAAAGGCCCATGTGCCAGCGTTCATTGAGCTGTTGGCCGCCCTGTAAATTGAGCTCGGTGCGCCCAAAGCGATTCTGGTAAAAATTCAGCCCTAAGCGCGGCAGATCTTTGGGTTTCTTGAATTCAAAATTGACCAAACCCGCCATAGACTCATAGCCATTCACCACCGAGCCTGTCCCTTTGGTAATTTGTATAGACTCCAGCCAAGTGCCAGGGATTACGCTCATGCCATGTGCACTTTCAAGCCCGCGCAAAAACGGAATGTTCTCGAATTGCAGCTGCGTATACACCGCATCCAAACCCAACATCTGGATTTTTTTGGCACCAGAGATGGCGTCGGACATGCTCACGTCTATGGTCGCATTGGTTTCAAAAGACTCCGAGAGGTTGCAGCAAGCTGCTTTTCTGAATTCTGCGCTCGTGAGCTCCTCGACATGCAAAGTCTTCATTTTGGAGATGCCATGCGGGTTTTTTTGACTACTCACCACGATGTCCTGTACCAACTGCCCCGAAACCAGCACTACATTCAGCGCTAAAAAACGGTCTGAGCGCGTCACGACCAAGCGGTCTGGGCGGTAGCCAGCGGCCACAAAAAGCAAGGTGTCGGGGCTTTGCTTGCCCAGTAGGATTTCAAAGGTACCGTCTTCGTTGGAATAGACTGTTGTACCTGCACCCTGCAGTGTGATTTTTACATTTTTAAGTGGTTTGGTCTGTACAGAATCTGCGCCTTGCACCACACCGCGGATTTGGCCAAAAGCCAATGCACTCCAAAAAAGTGCCGCAATAAATAAATTGATTTTCATATGTATAAAATTTGATGAGACCTTCTATTCAAATAGAAAGCACATCAAATTCTCCACACTTGTTGCTTGACCTGTAAATCGCGACCACTTGCATAGAGCGGAGGTGGTCGGTAGGCTTGATCAATGTTATATTTTTGATTTTCTTGACAAGAAGTGAAAAAAGAAAAATCGAAAACTGGTTTTTGCGCAATATAAAGCGGTAAAAATTCTATTTCGAAAGAAGAATAAGCCTGATCTACATTGGTTTTTACCACTTGCAGCTCATCGGAACAGCAGTCATTTTCTTGCAAATTGGCCTCACAAGCAGCCTCATTCTCCGCTTGACAACAAGGAGGGAGCTCCTCATGAGGTTCTTCGCATTGGTGATCAATTTTGAGCAATACCGACGCAAACGCGCCATCTAGGTCACAAAAATGCTTGTGAATAGGGATGCCGACTTGGAGTGCAAGTTGTAAAATAATTAAAAGGAAAGCAATTAAACTTTTCACTTTACAAAATTACAAATAATGAATTACCTTTGCGACTCAATTTCTTAGACCATGAGTGATCCGATTAAACACGAGTGTGGCATTGCCCTTTTGAGGCTCAAACAACCACTTGAATACTACCTCGAGAAATACGGATCTGCCCTTTGGGGCCTCAACAAAATGCATCTTTTGATGGAAAAACAACACAACCGCGGCCAAGATGGCGCGGGGATTGCCAACATCAAGCTCGATATGCAGCCCGGCGAGCGCTATATTTCGCGCAGCCGCTCGGTCCAGAAAAACCCAACTCAAGACATCTTCGATCAAATCAACGCCAAGTTCAAGGCTATTTACGACGAAAACCCTGACAAGCTCAAAGATGTCAGCTACCTCAAGAAAAACGTAGGTTTTACCGGCGAAGTCTTTTTGGGGCATTTGCGCTACGGTACCTACGGGCGCAATTCCATCGAGAGCTGCCACCCGTTTTTGCGCCAGTCCAACTGGATGACCCGCAATTTGGTAGTGGCCGGCAACTTCAACCTCACTAATGTAGATGAACTCTTCGATGTACTCGTAGAACTCGGGCAACACCCTAAAGAAAAATCCGATACCGTTACGGTCATGGAAAAAATCGGGCATTTCTTAGATGTTGAAAACGACGAACTCTACGCACATTACAAAAGCCTTGGCTATGCCAAAACCGACATCTACGCGCGCATTCAGGACGAAATCAAAATCGATAAAATTCTGAAAAAAGCTTCTGAACGCTGGGACGGCGGCTACGCAATGGCAGGGCTCTTGGGCCACGGCAGCGCGTTTGTTCTAAGAGACCCAAGCGGCATTCGCCCAGCATTTTGGTACGAAGACGACGAAATTTGCGTGGTGGCTTCTGAGCGCCCCGTGATCCAAACTGCCTTTAACCTCAAAGAAGAAGACATCCAAGAACTCAAGCCCGGCCATGCGCTCATCATTGAGAAAAAAGGCCAGGTCAAAGAACTGCAAATCAATGCGCCACGCGAGCTCAAGCAGTGTTCTTTTGAGCGCATTTACTTCTCTCGAGGCTCAGACGCCGATATCTACAAAGAGCGCAAGGCACTTGGTCGCCTGATCGTCAAGGACGTCCTAGACAGCGTTGGCCACGACTACGACAACAGCGTGTTTTCGTTTATTCCGAACACCGCAGAAGTTTCTTTCTACGGCCTCATCAAAGGTTTGGAAGAAGCCCTTAACCAAGATAAAATCAAGCAAATTCAGGCATTGGGGCCTAACGCGTCCAGCGAAGCACTCTCAGATATCATCAATCGACGTGCGCGCATCGAAAAAATTGCCATCAAAGACGCCAAGCTGCGCACCTTCATTACCCAAGACGACTCCCGCGACGACCTCGTAGCCCACGTCTACGACATCACTTACGGTTCTGTGCGCCGCGGCACCGACAACCTGATCGTTATTGACGACAGCATTGTACGCGGCACCACCCTGCGCCAAAGCATCTTGCGCATCTTAGACCGCCTCGGCCCTAAAAAAATCGTGGTGGTGTCTTCTGCGCCTCAAATCCGCTACCCAGACTGCTACGGCATCGATATGGCCAAAATGGGCGACTTCATCGCTTTCGAAGCCGCCATTGCGCTTTTGCGCCAAAGCGGCCAAGCCCACATTATCGACGAAGTCTATAGAGCAGCGCTCGAACAAGTGCAATTGCCCAAAGAACAAGTCAAAAACGTGGTGCAGCGCATCTACGCACCTTTCTCAGACAAAGAAATCTCTGCCCAAATTGCCAATATGCTCACGCCTGTTGGCATGCAAGCCGAAGTAGAAATCATTTATCAAAGCGTAGAAAACCTTCACCAAGCCTGCCCAGGCCACACCGGTGACTGGTACTTTACGGGCAACTACCCTACCCCTGGCGGCAATAAGGTCGTGAACCGCGCTTTCATCAACTGGATGGAGAAACGCAACGAGCGCGCTTACTAACTGATCAACTCAGCACTTATTTTAACTTGCAATTTGAAAACTTTCGATTCAATGATGGCCTGCACGTCTTTTTGATTTTCCATCAAAGAGAGGAGTTTTTGATCGAGCCCTTCTGCCGTCTCAACTACCTGCGCAAAACCCAAATCTATGAACTGCTGCGCCTCGGGAAATTTCTCATGCTTCGGCCCAAACAAAACCGGTAAGCCATAGGCCAAGGGCTCTAAAATATTGTGCAAACTGCCGCTAAAGCCACCACCCACAAAAGCCACCGAACCATACTGATAAGCCGCACTGAGGTGGCCAATGGTGTCTAAAATCAAGATTTGGTGTTGCGCAAGGTTTGAATTTTCAAGCTCCGAATAAAAAAGCGCTGTTGGGAATTGCGTTTTTAACTGATTCAAATGGCCTTTGGAAAGATCATGTGGCGCAATTAAGATTTTGAATTGCTCAAGAGCGTTTGGCTTTTTCTGAAGGAATTCCAATAACAGCGCTTCTTCAGCGGGCCAACTACTACCCAAGATGAGAAGTGGCGCAGCACCCACAAATTGTTCAATGAGGGCATTGGGCTTGGCCTTTGCTTTGGCCGCTAGTACCCGATTGAAGCGCAAGTCACCTAAAATTTCTATCTTTTCTGGTTCGATACCAATTGTTAAAAGAAGTTGCTGAGTTTGTTGGTTTTGCACGCCAAAGTAAGCTACGCGCTGCAAGGCCCTTCTAAAAAACCCACCATACCACTTGAAATATACTTGCGAAGATCGCAACATGGTCGAGACCGAATAGATAGCTACTTGCGCTTTTTGCGCTTCCCTCAGCATATTGGGCCAGAATTCATATTTGGGCACATACAAGCGCGAAGCGCCTACGGCCTTCACCAAACGCCGCATCTGACCCGGAAGGTCTGTGGGTAAATAAAACACAGCAAAAGGTTCAAAACCACGTTTGTGAAAATGTTGCATCCCCGACGGCGAATAAAAACTCACAACAATTTCAACACTTGGGTCTGCAGCAACACAGGCCTCGATGAGCGGCAAAGCCATGTCGTATTCACCTAAAGACGCGCAATGAAACCAGTAGCGTTTATGGCCAGTTTTGGGTAAGTTTTGAAGGATGGCCCAGGTTGCTCTCCGACCCAAAACCAAAGCTTTGGCTTTCGGGTGCCAAAGGGAGGCCAACTTCAAGATCAGTTGGTAAATGCCAATGAAGAAAGAATAAAGTGGGCCCATCAATTATAATAAAACTCCCTCGGCTCCGCCGAATAAAAAGGAATATACCAACCGATGCGAAAGCCGGTTTGGAGGTCGAGGCGGCGGGCGGTGGAGACAGGCACATCTGGCTCGTCAAAATTGATGGTGCGGCGGTTGTAGGTGAAGCCTTGTTGGAAATAGAGACCGGCGTAGAAGCTTGCAGAGCCGCGGTTGTTGAGAAAGGAGTAGCCGATGAATTGTTGGGTGTTGAGGCCGGTTGTGAGGCGGTCATAGCCTTTTTTATAATCGAGCTCGATTTGCGGCACAACGTTGTCATTGGTTTCGATGCGCAGGCGGTGCAGCATGTAGCCGCCGCTTAGCTGGACTAAAATGCCGCTGTTGCGGTTGCTTTGGTTGAGCGGGAACAACCTGCCTACGTAGGCGTTGGCGTGGACGCCGCGTGGATATACAAACACAGCGGCCGGTAGGCCGAGGTCATTGGTGATGTTGCCGGAAGCATCTACCAAATGGTCAAAAATCCCGGTAAATTTCACGTTGTCTGAGAACCAAAAATCGGATTCGATGCCAAAACTCCAATTGCTTTTGAGTTTGTAGCCCGCCGTAAAACCCACGCGGTTGAAATAACCATAGCGCGCTGCAAGGTCTCCACCTGTGAAGGCTCCACCGTAGTGGATACCCACCACCGGGATGGCGAGTGCTTCTGAGCCAGATACCTGGGCCTTGACAGGAGTGAACGCAAAAAATACAATAAGTACGGTGAACGCAAGATCAGGGCGCTTCTTGCTGTAATAAAAAGCTCCTGAAATTTGAACGATCAACTTTAATAACATGTGTATCATAAGCATTTAAAAAGGTCTTTGGAATCCGAAACTTTGCCTTCGGATTCCATTTAAATTCATAAGCCGTTATTTGACCGTCGATTTCTTCAATGTAGTCAACTTCTTGCTTGGCGGTTGTTCTCCAAAAATAAGAATTGGTATGCAGCCTTTGGTAATGATTTGCTTTTTTCTTTTCTGCAATTAAAAAATTTTCCCAAAGTGCACCGATATCGTTGCGCATCTGTAGCGCAGCAAAATTTCCTATAACTGCATTGCGTATGCCATTGTCATAAAAATAGTATTTCTTTTTAGCCTTGATTTCGTTGCGTAAATTGCGACTTAGGCTGTGGAGTGGAAAAATGACATAACTTTTAATCAGCAAATCAATGTAATGGGTAACTGTCTGGTTATCGGCACCTATTAACTGTGCAATTTCGTGATGAGACACCTCATTACCAATTTGAAATGCGAGCGCTTGTAATATTCTAGGCAGTAATTCTGGCTTTTTTACTTTACCTCCTAATGCAAATAAATCTTTGTATAGGTAACTTTCTGACAACTGCATGAGTAGTTCACGTTCCTCTCCGGGATGTGTGAGTACTTCTGGATAAAATCCATATATCAAACGCAATTCTAATTGTTGTTCTGCTTTTAAGTAACCCACGTATTGTTCGAACTCTAGCCAAGAAATTGGAAAAAGTTGATATTCCCATTTTCTTCCGGTAAGTGGTTCATTGGTTATATTTCTCAGTTCAAAAGCGGAAGAGCCACTTACCAATACCTGACAAGTGGTGATTTGATCTGTAATGAGCTTTAATGTGAGGCCAATATTTTCGATTCGCTGCGCCTCGTCTATAAATACATACTGATGCACACCAATAAGTTGTTTCAGTTGTTCAGTATTCATATGAGCCAAGAGCAACCGAACAGTCGGATCATCGCCATTTAAAAACAACACATTTTTATCAGACAATAAGGTATTGATAAGTGTTGTTTTGCCCACCTGCCTTGGACCTAAAAGAATGAGCGCTTTATGCTGATTTAGCCTAGCCCTCAACTCCTCATAAAGTATGCGTTTGATCATCTTTTTTTACGTGAAGTTAAGCAAATACCTTCTTATAATCGCAAAATATTATATTTTTAATTTGTTTTAAATCGCAAAAAATAATACTTTTTTTATGTTTTAATCTTTGAAAAAGGAATGAAGCTGCACAAAAAACCCCACCGAAGTGGGGCTTAAAAAATAAATCAAATGAAGCTGCTGAGCTCGGCTTGCTTACTTCTTGCCAAAGCGCTTGCGCAAAATGCGCACAAACGGGAAGGCCTTTTCTAAGAAGCGTTGGAGCTTGGATTTCTTCTTTTTGGGTTTGTCGAAGTATTCGGCGCCATAGCCAGAACCGTAGCGCTGACCGTAGCCATAACCATAGCCGTAACCATAACCGTAGCCATAGCCGTAACCGTAGCCGTAGCCTGAACCATAGCCGTAGCCGTAGCCATAGCCTTTACCCATGAGATCCGTGGCATTGACCAAAACAACCAAATTTGGAATTTTTTTGTCGTGGTAGAGGCCGGCCGGAATGCTGAGTAAGCGACGGTCGAGGTGCTCGGCACGCGCTACGTAAATAGTGAGGTCGGCAAATTTGGAAAGGTGCAGGGAGTCTGCAACAAGGGCCACCGGCGCGGTATCGATGATCACGTAATCAAAACGGCGCTGTGCCTCTTCAATGAGTTCAGCCAAGCGCTCTCTCAACAACAACTCAGAAGGATTCGGTGGAATGTCGCCTGAGAGCATGTAGTACATATTGGCATTGCCAGGGTCTTGAACCAAGAGATCATCGAAAGTCAGGCTGTCGTTGACAATATAGTTAGAGACGCCTGCAGCAGCAGTGATATCGAGGTAGCGCCCAATTTTGGGTGCACGGAGGTCTAGACCGATTACCACCACTTTTTTGTCGGAATGCGAGAGGGTATGGCCCATGTTGATGGAGATGAAGGTCTTGCCCTCGCCTGCAATACTGGAGGTGAACATGATGGTTTTGCAGGGCTTGTCCTTTTTGTCTTCTAGCAAGAAGTTCATGTTGGAGCGCACCATGCGGAAGGCCTCGGCAATGTGCGTACGAGCGTTTTTGGTGGCTACTACCGAACGTTGGTCGTCTTCTCCCTTTGGGATTTCGCCAATGGCCGGGAGCTTGAATTTGATGAGGTCGTGGATGCCGTGGAGCTTGCTATCGAGCAAGTACTTGAGGTAAATGAGGCCAAAAGGAATGAGCAAGCCGAGGGCAACGCCAAAAATGTAGTATTTGCTGCGGTTGGGCGAAATCGGCACGCCGTTGGAGGCCGGCTCTAAAATGATTTTGGTGTTGCCGATAGAAGCCGCAGTAGAGATTTCGTTTTCTTCGCGTTTTTGAAGCAAGAAGATGTAGAGTGTTTCTTTGATTTTTTGCTGGCGCTCGATGTCGCGGAACTGGCGCTCAAAAGCAGGTACGTTGGCTATTTTGCCTTGGTAGCGGCGCTCTTGGTCGTTCAATGAAGCCAAGATGATTTTGAGGCGCGACTTGTTGGCCTTGAGGCCATCTTCCATGGTGGTGCGCAAGCCTTGGAGCTGCTCTTCCATGCGCAGTACTTGCGGGTTGTTGGGCTTGGAGTTTTTGAGCAGGCGCTCGCGGTCTAGGATGAGTTTGTTGTATTGAGTGGTGATTGCTACAATGGTACCGTCTTCAAAACCGAGGTTAGACGGCAAGAGCGTAGTGTTGGTGTTGTGCTTGGCGAGGTAGTCTTGGAGGTACTCAGAGAGCTTGAGCTGTACGTTGGTCTCGATGATTTTGGCTTCGGTGGCGTCGCGCTTAGAGAGGTAGCTTTGGCCGTCGGTCATGACGTCCACGAGTTGGTGTTCTTGCTTGAAAGACTCTGCGTCTTTCTCGACCTCGCCAAGCTCTTTGGAGAGGTAGGCCATGCGGTCGTTGATGAAGTTGGTGGTGTTGCGCGCTACTTCGTTTTGATCGTCGATTTTTTCTTGGCGGTGCGCATCGATGAGCGCCCGAATAATGGCGTTGTTCTTTTCGATGACGGGCCCTTGCATGCTGATGGCAATGAGGTCGGAGGTTTTATCGGCGCGGTCAATGACGATACTGCCATTGAGGCCAGCCGCCACGCCTTCTAAGGGGCTCAGGCCAATGAGAAAGGTGTTGCCGATGGTGCCGCTGCCAAAGTTGGCTGTTTTGTCAAAAGAGATGGTACCGATACTGGTGGCAATGGGCGCATTGAAGTTGTGCTTGCCGAGGTATTCGGTTTCGTTCATGGTGAGCTCATAGCGGCCCGAACTCAAGACCGTTAACTCAAATTGGGTACTGATGTTGTACAACAAAGAATCGGGGCCCACCGCACGAATGACCACCGGGCTGTTGTTCCACATTTCTGACTTCTTGATGCCTGCGTTTTGGCCCACCATTTTGTAGGTTTTGTGCAGCTCGAGCTGTGCGGCTACCGAACGCAGAATAGTTGGGGTCTTGAATAGGGCAATTTCGTTGCCAATTGCCATGCGCTCAGGGAACAAGCTGATGCCGGTGTTGGCGTTGAGGCCACTCAAGACATCGTTTTCTTTGGCATTTTGAATAAGGATGGTAGCGCTGCTCTGATAGATATTGGTAGAGTAGCGCAGCATGGTGTAGGCGATGAATACCGATAGCCCAACGCCAATGACAAACCACAGCCAATAATGCAGGTAGCGGTCTATGAGCTCCCGGACGTTGATTTTGGGCTCGGGTGGCTCTTGGTTGAGCAGGTTTTGTTGGAGGTCTTCGGACATTATTTCGTGAGTGAAATGATGGTGTATAAGGATAAGAATATGGAAATGGCGGTGGTGCCAAGTTGGGTAAAGGTCTGGAAGTTGGTGCCCTGGAAGTTGGCAGTGAAGTTGGGCTCCACGTAAATGATGTCGTTTTGGCGGATGTAATAGGCTGGTGAGTTGTAGAGGTCTTTGCTGGTGAGGTCTAGGCGGTATTCGGTGCGTTGGCCATTGACTTCGCGCACCAAAAGTACGTTGTTGCGCAAGCCCGTGATTTGTAAGTCACCAGCTTTGGCAATCGCCTCCAAGATAGTGAGGCGTTCGGTGCCCACTGGAACCATTTGCACGCCGGGCGCCTTCACTTGGCCCAAAACCGTAAACTTGAAGTTCATGAGTTGGATATTCACCACAACGTCTTGGACATAAACCTCGAGTTGCTTTTGCAAATACTCAACCGCCTCTAAGCGCGTGAGGCCCGCGAGTTTCACAAAACCCAAAACTGGAAAGTTGATGTTGCCGTTGATGTCAATGACGTAAGAGAGGCCGGCACCACCCATCATTTGGGGGTTTTGCATCATGCCACCTTGGCCGCCACCTTGGGTGTTGGAAGAATAAAAGAACTGAAAAGGTGCAAGGCTTTCCATGTCGGAGCCACCTACCATGATGTTGAGTTGGTCGTCTGTGCGCAGGCGCACTTGGTAGTCTGGCTGCACTGTAGTTTGGTCGGCGCCTTGCTGCAAATACACGAGTTTTTCGCGGGTTTTACACGAGGTAATGGCGAGCAGCAGCAGCACAAAGAAGCCACAACGTTGGATGAGGAAAGGTAAATTCATAAAAAATAGTCGGGCAAAGTTACGCTTTCTTGCACAAGCTTGCAACTTAGTTCTTAACGCGCAATTGCTGGCGAAGGTTGCGCAAATAAATGGAAAAAAGAATGCTCAGCGAAAGCAAGGCCAAAACCACCCAGAGGTGGGTCAGGTAAGAACCCAGCAACCAAAAAAGCAGCGAAATACCCATATTGAGTAGTAGAATGCGCGCAGTTGTTTGGCGATGGCTCAGTTCAAAGCGGTCCATGAGGAGGTGATGGATGTGGTTGCGATCTGGCGAAAATGGCGAGCGGCCTTCCATGGAGCGCGCCACAAAAACCCGGATGGAATCAAACACGGGCACATAGAGCGTGGCAATCAAGAACACACCAAAGTTGGCGCTCTGTATGTTATTGAGCATTCTAGGGTAGTCGGAGGTCATGAGGTGCATCACAAACGCCGCAATGATAAAACCGATAAACAAACTGCCGGTATCGCCCATGAAGATCTTTTTATCGGTAGAAAGGTTGTAGCGCAAAAAGGCAATAAACATCCCGATGAGCGCAATACTAACGCAAAGCAAGGCCCATTCGCGCAGCAATAAGAAGACCACCGCGAACACACCGAAATAAAAGGCGGCCAAAGAAGAGGCCAAACCGTCGATGCCGTCGATGAGGTTGAAGGCATTGATGAAGAAAATGACGACCGCAAAAGACAATGTAATGATCAGTATGGGGCTGGCTTCGTGCATCCCTACAAAGCCGTGAAGGTTGGTCACTTGAAAATCTGTCGACAAAAACAAAAGGGTGGTGGCCAAAATCTGTGCAAAAATTTTGTTGCGCGGTGAGATCCCAGTGAGGTCGTCTTTGAGGCCAATGACAAACATAATAGTGGCGGCTGGCACGAGGTAAACCGCGCGTCCCATTTGAAAAAACTGCTCAGCTACCGAAATAGCAATGATAAAAACCACATAGAAAGTAACACCCCCAAAACTCGGTATGTGGGTGGCGTGTGAGCTGCGCTCAGAGAGCTTCTCAAACAAGCGCTTGACCTTCACCACCTGGATCACGACCGGCGTGAGGTAATAGGTCAGAACAAAACCCGCCCAGAAAAAGAGCGCAAAAACTAATATTTTATATAAATCTACCACTACCATTAACTCAGACTTTACAAAGTTCCCAAAAGTTGCCTATTCATGCATTAGCGCGCAGAGAAAAATTGAGCGCACCCTTTTTTCCCCTATCCTTTGCCCTTGATTTCCATGTCTTTATTCCAACTAATAATTTTCATGCGCTTGTCTAGCGGATGCTTGCTTTCTGGCAAGAGCGTCTCGACATCGCGGCGCGTGAGCAGTGCGAGTTTGATGCGCAAGGCCTTTACAAAGCTCTCTCGGCGCTTTTTGAGCGTTTCGTGGGAGAGGCCTGGTTCATCGAAAAAGTCATTGAGTGCAGAGAGTTCAAGCTCTTCTTTGTCTTTAATGAGCTGCAAGACCACCCATTCCATTTCAGAAAAATCTGAGCGCTTCAAGATTGCATTTTTAGGCCTGTACCAAGAGGTTTTGGTAATTCTTCTGGCGTAGAACAACAAGAAAAAGAAACCTAGGTTGAGCAGAATAGAAATCCAAAGATAGGTGTCAAAAGAAACTTGCTTGAAAATAGAGATAGGCTTATAGAGGTAATACTCTTGGGGCCTGCCCTGAAGTAAACTACTTAAATCTTGCACCTTGAGGGTGAGCTGATCAGTGCTCACCGACGGGTGTGCGCCCAATAAAACGCGCTGCATGCGGTGGTCTGGCAGCATGCGGAAGTAAGTAAAATAGCGGTTAGAGGTATAGCTGTAGTATTTGTTGTTGGCAACATCTACCAGCGTGAGTTTGTTGTTGGAATGAAAAATGCGGTAATCTTTATTTTGAACAAAGCCCCTAATTTCTGTGCGCTTTAGAAAGTTGGCATTGAGCTCACCGAGGAGTTTCCACTTTTGTTGGCGCAAATCAAAGCGCCAAATGTCATTGCAAATTTTGTACTTGGAAAAGCGCTGCTCTACCCCACCCAAGATATACAAGGCAGTTGGTTCTTTGATGAAATACACCGAGCTGCGCCCTGAAGGGCACTCTTTGGAGTTGCGCACAACCTGAAACCACTCCTTGGATACGTTGTCAAAGGAGGTATGTGTGTTTTTTACCTCAAAGAGCCCATAGCCCCCAAACATAAAAACTTGCCCATCGTGTTCATAAACTGCCGAATTGAATTGATTTTTTTGGTCATAACTGTTGTCTATGCGCCGAATGGTGTCGTTTTTGAGCGCAAAGACCATTCCGCAGCCGTCCATGACGAACAAATAACGGTTCTTGGCCACTGCAATCGGATAAAAACGCCCCCTGAACTGCTCAAAGGTGAGCTCAGGGTCTAGGGCAATGTGCAAGTTGTGTTTCTTCCAGACCCCTTGACGCAGTGCATAGGTGTAATAATGCGTGGAGTCATCTAAGACCAAATAGCTTTCATCGTATTTGGAATAAACCATTTGTGCTTCATTGCTCACTTTGATGGTCTGCTGGGCATGATACCCAAGCGGGGCCAAAAGCAAGAGCAAGAGGCAGCGTAGTGTTGTTGTCATAGTGAGGTTGTTTTACTGCAGATAGTGCTGAAGTAGAAAAGTAGTAGAGGCGTCGTGGGCGCCTGGGGTTTGTTGATCGATATCGGAGAGGATGCTATTGGCGAGTACCTTGCCGAGCTCTACGCCGGGTTGGTCATAGCTGAAAATATTCCAAATCACGCCCTGCACAAACAGTTTGTGTTCGTAAAGCGCAATGAGGCTGCCCAAACTCTTGGGCGTGAGTTGCTCAATAAGCAAGGTGTTGGTTGGTTTGTTGCCCTCAAAGACCTTAAAAGGGTTCTGGTCAGTTTTACCCACCAATAACGCTTCGGTTTGGGCAAAGAAGTTGGCCATGAGTTTGTCGTGGTGGTCGGTATTGCCGTGCAAAGACTTTTTAAAGCCAATGAAGTCCGTAGGGATCAGTTTGGTGCCCTGATGGATCAGCTGAAAAAAGGCATGCTGCGAGTTGGTGCCGGGCTCGCCCCAAATGATGGTGCCGGTTTGGTAAGTAACCCGCTGGCCGTCTCGGCCCACGCTTTTGCCGTTGCTCTCCATGATGCCTTGCTGTAAGTACGGCGCAAACTTTTGTAAATATTGCGTGTAGGGGATCAGCGCCTCGCTTTCGGCCCCATAAAAATTGTTGTACCATACGCTCAAAAGCGCCATGACTACAGGCATGTTTTGTTCAAAAGGCGCTGATCGAAAATGCGCATCCATGTCGGCTGCGCCGTCTAGGAGCGCTTCAAAATGATCATAACCGATAACCAATGCAATCGACAAACCAACGGCACTCCACAACGAGAAGCGCCCGCCTACCCAGTCCCACATCGGGAAAATGTTATCGGGGGCAATGCCAAATTCTTGCACTTTTTGCAGGTTGGTAGACACCGCCACAAAATGCGCGGCAATATCGGCCTCGCTACCCGCTTTCAAGAACCAACTGCGAATGGTTTGCGCATTGCTGAGGGTTTCTTGGGTGGTAAAGGTCTTGGAAACAATCACAAAAAGTGTGGTTTCGGGGTTCACCTTCTTGAGTACCTCTTGTACGTGGTCGCCGTCTACGTTCGATACAAAATGAACGTTCAGGTGGTTTTGATAAAAAGCCAAGGCGTCGGCGAGCATGGCAGGGCCTAAATCAGAACCTCCAATGCCAATATTGACTACATCGGTAATGGCCTTGCCGGTAAAACCTTTGTGTGCACCCGAAATAATACCTTGAGAAAAACTTTTGATTTTTGCTTTCACCGCCGCAATTTCTGGTCGGATATCTTCACCACCAACAAGCAATGGGTTGCTTTCTTTGCTGCGCAGCGCCGTATGCAACACCGCTCTATTTTCGGTCTGATTGATGATATCGCCGGTAAAATACTTTTCTATAGCATCCGAAAGGCCCACTTCGGTGGCGAGTGCTTGCAAGAGCGCCATGGTTTCAGCAGTAATTCGATTCTTGGAGTAGTCCAATAAGAAGTCTTGCCATTGGATATGGAAACGTGCGGCACGCTCGGCATCTTGTGCAAATAAATCTTGCATGCGCAAGTCTTTATTGGCGTCAAAATGCGTTTGTAGCTTCTGCCAAGCGGCTGTTTGGGTGGGGTTGATGGTGGATAGAGACATGTATAATTGATATTAATATAAAAACCCAAAATGCCACAGCGGAACAACATTCAGGTAGCCTTGTTCGATATTGTCTTTGACCACATAGCCCTGTGGTGCTTGTTGAATTTGTTTGAGACCTTTCTTCTTGCCGCCTACTTCAAAATCATATGGCCCAATTTTGAAATCGGCAAATTCGGAGCTGCGCACATCGTGGGTAACGCACGTTTGGTTCAAAAAAAAGGTCTCGCGGATAGAACCCAAGTTGGGTTGTTCGCTCGAAAGCGCATAGCTCAGGTTGGTATTGTCTAGAAAAACTTTATCAATTTTGGCGAGCCCCCGGATACCCCCAGTCTGACTCCGCAATTGTGCAATCATGCCGGCTTCTTCAATATAAAGTAAGTAATCAGCGATATGATTGCGACTCACAGAGAGCAGATCGGCAATTTTACTCATGTTGGGTTTGAACGGAACACTTTGCGCCACAATTGCCAAAAGTTGCTTGAGTTTGCGTCCGGTAGCTACATTCATTTGGGCATAACTCGGAATATCAACCTCAAGGGTTTGGCTCACCACCTGCCGCAGTTTCTGCTCAAAATCTTGTTCTAAAGCAAAAGGGTAATAACCTTGCTTTAGGTATTGCTCAAAAGCTACCAAAGGTAATTGTAGTTTGCTGAAATCTGTTTGGTGCACCAAAAGCTGCTCGAGCGTATAAACCGGAAAATCAATGCCTTTAAACAAATACAAATACTCTCTAAACGACAAACCTTGCATGGCATACAAAACGGCTCTGCGGCTCAGGTCTGAGCTCCCTTTTTTCAAGTCTAATATGGAAGAACCTGTAAAGACCACCTGTAGTTGTGGGTGATAGTCATGTATGAGTTTGAGTTCCGTAGCCCATTGAGGATACTTATGAATTTCATCTATAATGAGATGAGCCCCCCCAAACTGCACAAATTGTGCGGCGAGTTCGGTAAGGCGTGTACTGGCAAAATAAAAATCTTCGGCCGTGACATACAAAGACTTTTGTGGGTCGAGCTCTGTTTTGATGTATTGCAAGACCAATGTAGTTTTACCCACACCACGAGGCCCCGTGAGGCCAATAAGCCTATTTTTCCAATTGATATTGGCATATACATAGCGCTTGAAGCTGACATCAACTTGCGCTATTAAACTTTTAGAATATTGGAATAATTGTTCCATGGTTTGTACTTCAAGTACAAATTTAGTCATTTTGCACTATGACAGTGCGTTTTTTAGTATTTTTTGCACTATAGCAGTGCATTATAAGCTATTTACTTTACCTATTGTAAGCATTTCGCTTTACCTCCCAAAATCATCTTGCACACGCACAATGTCATCTTCATTCGAAGGGTTGCTGGCATCGGTATGCTGCCAAATTTCGGCAATAATGGCGTCGGCATCTAAGCCCACCAAGCGGTGACGCTCGCCTTGCGCAAGTTTGATGGTTTGGCCTTCGGTGTAGTGCACTACTTCACCTTCGGTGTCGTCATCAGAACGCACAATGCCCACGGTGCCCTGCACTACTTTCCAAATTTCGGCGCGGCGGTTGTGGTACTGCCAAGACAGGCGCTGGCCTGCCGCTACCACCAATAACTTGGGGCTGAGTTTGCCGCCAATGGTGAGGGTATTGACGTCTAGGCCATCAAAAAAGGCATCAGAGAAAGCCTGGGCTTGTGTTTCGTCAATCACATAGAACGCTCCCCACGGGCGCGTTAAGTCTGAGGCGATCACCGTGAAGTTTTGTAGGAGTTGTTGTGGTGTTTTCATGGCTTGAAGAATTGATCTTTTATATTTTCTAATGCTGTAAATGGAAGCACCATTTGTTGCTTACTTCTTTTTTCTATCGTTTGGCCCGCATAGACGACATAGCCTCCTTCGGACCCTGTGATTTTTTGCCAATAATTGAGGCCTTTAAAATACTGAGACGTAATGGTCTGCCCAGATTTGATTTCGATAGGAATCAAGCCTGAAGCCTGCTCTATAAGCACATCTAATTCGTTGCCCGCGCTGTCGCGCCAGAAAAACAAATTATTGCGCTTCGCTTCATTGAATCTCCTCTTGATGAGATCAACAATGATTAAATTTTCAAACAAGGCGCCTTTGGAAACATGAAGGTCTAGCTGTTCACTGCTGTCTATACCTAACAAATGAGCTGCCAAACCAGTATCGTAAAAATAAAATTTTGACATTTTGACAATCCGCTTGTTAAAATTTTGGTGATAGGGTTGTAAGCGAAAGGCGACAAATGTGCTTTCCAAGACACCGATCCAAGCATTGATTGTTTTGTTGTCTACACCTACTTCAAGTGCAAGACTATTTACGTTCAATAACTGTCCTATTCTACCAGCACACAAACGAATGAATCGTTCAAATGTGGCTAAATTGGTGATATTCTTGATCAACCGAACATCTCGTTCTACGTAGGTTCTAATGTAATTCGCGTACCAATTACTGATGTCTTTTTCTTGCTGATACAAACTCGGGTAAGACCCCTTAAAAAGCAACTCACTACAGCTCATTGTATGCGCACCAATTTCATCAAGACTCAAAGGAAGCAAAGTGAGGTAGGCAACACGTCCAGCCAAAGATTGTGAAATGCTTTGCTGAAGTAAAAAATTATTGGACCCAGTAATGATAAACAAACCATTGTCAGTCGACTCATCTAAAATTTGTTGCAAATAAGAAAACAATTCGGGTACCCGTTGCGCTTCGTCAAAAATGGCGCCGTTTGGATAATTAGATAAAAATCCCCTCGGATCTTCAGTGGCAAACAAGCGCGTATCCGGATTTTCAAAATTGACATAGGCTTTTTCTGGGAACAACAGTTTGGTTAGGGTGGTCTTCCCAGATTGCCGAGGCCCGATGACCGCAACAGCCTTGTACTGTCTTGCTAATTGAGCTAAAGTTTGTGCCGCTGAACGAGGTATCATTTTACAAATGTATGCAATTTAGGAATTGAATTCCAATATTGCACGTTTTTTTGAGCCGTCAGTATGCATTTTAGAAAAACTGTCCAAATTTTCTACTCACCTTCCGAAACAAAACAAGCAACGGAAAAGGCAAGCCATTGGCCCGCATAATTTGCAGGTCTTCTTTGCTTTTAGCCAACAAATTACTGAGTTTGGAGCTCGCCCCTCCCTGGCGCATCAGCATCAGCACCTGGGGCAGGTAGTGTATTTTTAACTGAGGCGTTTGAAACACCCTCAAAATGAAATCATAATCGGCGGCAATGCGGTAGCGGGTATCAAAGCCCCCCACCTTTGCATACACCTCTTTTCTGAGAAAGAGCGTGGGGTGCGGCGGCATCCAGCCTTTACGCAATAAAGTGGGAGCAAAAGCCTCACTTTGCCAATGGCGCAACACTTTTTGGGTGTCTTTTTCCATTACATAATTCAAGTCACCATAAACGCCATCAATAGCTGTTTTAAACGCTTCTACTACCTGACTGAGAACCTCAGCATTCGGGTAAAGATCATCTGAATGCAACAAACCAATCCACTCACCCTTAGACCTACCCACGGCCTTATTGAGCGCATCGTAAATACCATGATCTTTCTCGGACACCCACTTGACCCGAGCATCAGAAAGACTTTCGAGCCATTCCAGAGTACCATCAGTTGAGCCACCATCTTGCACAATCCATTCCCATTGGGTGTAGGTCTGCGCGCAAAGACTCGCGTAGGCGTCTTTGAGCGTGGTTAGGGAATTGTAGGTAACGGTGAGGATGGAGAGGTGCATTATTGGGTTATTCGATGCTATTCATTTTATTCAATTGTGCAGATTTAAGGCATTTTATTGTGCAGATTTAAGACTTTTTGTTGTGCAAATTTTAGGATTTTCATCATTCTATCACCTAATCGAGTTCATTTACTCCGCCATTTACCCCGCCAAATACTCCGCCATTTACTCCGCCAAAATAAGAAAATTGTTGGTGATTCATTAGAACAATCTAAATGCGGCTTGATCGGTTTTTTTTAATGTCCCGACCTTTTTAGCCGTTTCGTAAAGCATCACTTGCTTGCGCACATTAAGCATCACTTTTTTGAGTTCAGGATTTGAACCTTCCAAAGCGACTGCAACCTGCTTACTTAAAATCATTTTTGGTTTATTAGGCTTATGGACGCGTTGTAGGTAACGGTGAGGATGGAGAGTATTATGAAATTTTCTCTGTTCATTGCGAAAATTGAACCTGATTCAAAATTGGTTGAATCAATTCTTTTGATTCAGGCTGTAACAAGGAAAAGGCAAAACACTTCTTTCCTAAATCTTTAAATGAGGCGCCAAAATGATACACTTTGTGATCATCTATAAGCAAAAAACGATCATGGATGCGTTTATGAACACCAATTTTTATTTTTGGAAATTGTACATTGTATTTTTCAATATCGTTTCGAAAAGAAGTTTCAATCCGATCTGTTATTATCGTAGCATCCACGTTTTTACTCCTCTTGCTCAATAATCCTAATATGGACTCATCGCAGTAATTATCGATAATGCAAATAGATTTTTGAGCAGACTTAATGAGGTTACAAACAAAAAGATAAGCGTCAAATAGTTGGCCATCATAAAAAATACCTTGCTTAGGCAATAGCTCTTTTTCTAATTTTAATGACAACTCCGCCTGACGACTTGCTAGAAGAGCAACTTTATCTTCTATTTGCTCCATTCGATGGTGAAATTGATGCCCTTGTAGTAAAAAATACTTAAGTACACGGTTGGACCATATGCGAAATTCAATCCCCATTGTAGATTTGACGCGATAACCTACGGATAGAATCATGTCTAAATTATAATGCTCTACCTGATAAACTTTACCATCTTGGGCAGTTGTCGCAAATTTTGCGACAACTGAAAAACCATATAGCTCCTCAGATTTTGCATTACTAATATGTTTACCGATTGTTTTGATATCTCTATCGAATAAAATGGCAAGTTGCTGGCGATTTAGCCACACATTTTCATCCTTAATCAGTACTTGTAATCTGGTTTCATGATGTTTCGAAGTAAAAAAGAAAAGCTCATTTTGCATAGACGATTTTAATCTTCAATAACGATAGGTAACGCAAATTATTTAACGCGACAACACAATATTCTCCATCACCAACATATCCATGCTAGTGCGCAGGTAGCAGGCAATGGCTTCTGCTGGGGCGTTGACGATGGGTTCGTTTTCGTTGAAGGAAGTATTGAGTAAAATGGGAACGCCGGTTTGCTTGAAAAATTCGGAAATGAGTGCGTGGTAGCGCTCCGAAAATTCGGCATCTACGGTTTGCAAACGGCCCGAGCCATCGGCATGGGTAACGGCCGGAATTTCTGACTGTTTTTCTTTTCTGATCGGGAATACTTTTTCCATGAACGGAACGGGCTCGTCTAGCTCAAACCAGTTCTTTACTTCTTCTTTGAGGATACTCGGGGCAAAAGGCCTAAAGCTTTCGCGGCGCTTGATTTTGAGATTTAAAATTTCTTTGGCGTCGGAGCGGCGCGGGTCGGCAATAATGGAGCGGCCACCCAACGCGCGTGGGCCAAATTCGGCGCGTCCGTTGAACCAACCAACTACGCCACCGCCTGTGAGGCACCTGACAATTTCAGGATACAATTCGGCATCGGGGAGTTCGCGGTACACCAAACCCTGCTGCTCGCATTCGGCCTTGATTTGCGCATTGCTATAGTAGCAACCCGTGTTGGCATCGAATACAGCCTTGCTGCGCTTTTGCCCGGCCACCATGTGGTGCACCCAATAGGCCGAGCCCATCGAGATGCCGGCGTCATGGCCCGCACTCGGGATATACACGTCGGTAAAAGGCGTGTTGCGCGTAATTTTACCATTGGCAACGCTATTTTGCGCCACCCCACCCGCAATACACACCTTGGTGAGGCCTGTTTTTTGGTGCAGGTAGTTCAGGACGTGAAAAATAATTTCTTCGGTATAGCGCTGCACCGAAGCCGCGAGGTCTTTGTGGTACTGTGTTAGTTCCTCTTCTTTCTTTCTGACCTTGCCAAACGTGGCTTCCATTTTCTCATTGAACAAGGAATGCACGAGTGGCATGTAGTCTTCGGAATAATGCACATAACCTTTGTGTGGCGACTGAAAATAACTCAAATTGAGCTTGAACAAGCCACCCGGAATCAGTTGCACGACATCGCGAAGTTTGTCGACGTACTTCGGCTCACCGTAAGGTGCCAAGCCCATAATTTTGTATTCGTCGCCGTAATACGGAAAGCCCAACAATTGCGTCATGGCCGAATAAAACACCCCCACTGAATGCGGAAAATCTAAATCTTCGAGCACCTCAATATGAGTCCCTTTCCCTACAGCCAACATAGTGGTGGTAAAATCGCCAGCACCGTCTATCGATAAAATCGCTGCTTCTTCGTAAGGCGACGGATAAAACGCCGAGGCCAAGTGGCTGCGGTGGTGCTCTACGTTCTGAATTTTGGATTCCAACAAGGCTTTGTTGGCCTTCGGATCTACTTTCAGTAGTTCATCGGCAATGCTGAGCACTTGCTTGGCATTCAAAAAGCGCTTTCTGGCATACTTAAACACCGCCAACGGCGACTGCAGCATAAACGCCATCTTTTTAGAAAACTTCGCCTTCGGATCGCGTCCAATACAGATGTAATCGACCTCATCGAGGTCAACTTCAGCCTCCTCTAAGCAAAACTGTATGGCCTGCACCGGAAAACCCGCCCAGTGCTTGGTACGCGTAAAACGCTCCTCTTCGGTAGCGGCAATGAGCTCGCCGTTGACTAAAATGGCTGCCGATGCATCGGCGTGGTAGGCGTTGATTCCTAGGATGATCATGTTGTTATTTTATTTTTTTAATAATAGCCATTTTCCACTTTTTGTAGAACCTTTTCTCGCTAAATAGCCATTTTGTTTTAACATTTTAAGGTGATATTCAACACCTCTTTGGGAAATCTCTAGACGTGTAGCTAACTCAGCTGCAGTTATTTCTGGATTCAATTTGATTAAATTCAGTATGAAAAGAGAAGTTTCTCCCCTAGTTTCTCCCCTAGTTTCTTCCATAGTTTCTTCCATAGTTTCTTCCATAGTTTTGGGTACAAGAACAAATTTAGGAAAGGTCATGCGGATGAAATTATCCGAGAAATAAAAACTCGATTGCGGGTAACTTTGTAAAATACGCGGAACTCCTGAACCTAGTTGTTCAACTAGTTCTAGGTCTTTAAATATGCGCATGATTTCAATGTTCCTTGGCATAGAAATACCCTTAAAGAATTCTTCTTCTGACAAACCTTGTGGTAAACTACCATATGAAGTTATTTCGATTCGATCTGGAAACAATTCAAATTTAGGAGCTAGTTCAGTCGTATAATCGTTATGCACAAATGCATTGAGAATAGCTTCTCTTAGTGCTATTGGATCCCAAAGTTTATTTTCTTTACGTTCTTTGGGCGTAATTTCAACTAGGGTTTTGTTTTCAACATCAACTTTATCCAATACTTGTTTGGCAGCTTTAATGATGGAATGATTACCAAACTCTTCAGATTCTAGTAAATCAGCGCGGCCTCGTACACCATACTTGGCTATTTTAACCGACACTTTATTTGCGTCTGACATGAGGTAAGCGATGTAATTCAGTGACCCGGTATTGGTTAAAAAATCGAGGGTTTTGAAAAAATGAGGCATTAAATTTTTTCCTTGAACGTTGTAATATATCTGCAATTGCTCAAATCGCAGGTCTTGATCAGGAGATTCAATAACCCGAATAGAAGTTTTCAAGCGTTTGGTAAATAAATCTTCTATCATACGCACACTCATTGGCTCAGCAGCGCTACCAGTTCTGATGAAAGCTCCTTTTGGCGACATTCCATATTTCTTGACATAATACGGTCGCTCTTGCCCACTTGCTATTCGGATTTTTACCAAATCTTTGTCGCCTTCTTTTTCAGAAACCACGTCAAACAAACCTAGACAAGAGGGTTCAATATTCGTAATGAGTCTATTTTTTATTAGCAATTGACACTCATCTGAATTATTTACACCAATAATAGCCCCGTTTTTATCGATACCGATAAAAATGGTACCACCACCAGGGTAATTTAGAAAGGCAACCACTTCTTTTTCAAGCCCATCCGAAAGGCGACTCTTAAACTCTATTCTATGGTTTTCCATGCGTTCCATTTTCAAGAAGTGCTAACGCTAAAAAGCTTCAAATATGCGTCTTGATGCTCCGCAAACGGAACTAAAATTTGTTTTTCATAATACGCCGCCGCACCCCCACACCATTCATCATAGCGTGCTTGGTCCATAGCGGCGAGTTCGGTAATGGCTAGTGGTAAATCGGTAGGGGTTACATCCCAGCCTGCTTTTTGTGCCGCCAAATTTTTCCAGGGTGTGTTTTTTGAAATCAGTACAGGTCTGCCATTGGCAAATGCTTCTACAATGGAATGGCCGAAATTTTCTCCTTCGCTCGGAAGCAACAGCGCATGTGCCGACGCCAAATGATGTGCAACCTCATGTGAGGCGCAACTACCATGGTAGTTCACTTGAATAGAAGCGGGCAATTCAGAAATGACTTTTAAACATTCGTTCCAATACGCTTCATTGTAGCAGGTACCGTAAAGATCCAATTCAATGCTCCCCTTCTGTTCTTTCAAGGCGCTCAATGCCAATAATGTACCTTTTTCTGGTGCAATTCTTCCAATGTAAACCAATTTTGATTTACCTGCTTCTTTCACAATCTCTTTTACGATGCTGCTTTTTTCTCTTGCTAGATTCGGAATATTTCGGACTTGTACCCATTTACCCAGAATGAGTTGAATATCCTGAACCTCTGATGCTGAAGTTGCATGAAATATAACCTTCGAATAGCGGTTGATCCATCTCATGAAACTTAGAAAAATATATTTCTTCAAAGGCTTTACCGCTAAAGCATGCGGGCTCAGCATACCCCTCGCTGCAACAACAGTTTTCAACTTTAAAGCCTTCCCAATTGAAACTGGCCAGCGCGAAAACGCTTTGGAGTAAATGCCATTGATGTAAAGCACATCTGGCGCAATGGCTTGGAGTTGCGCTGCAAGCGTAGCTTTGGATAGGTTTTGTTCAGAGCAATAATACACCTCACAATGCTCACTAAACTTCACCCAAGTATTGGGCGTGATGCCTTCATAGGCTTCGGTAGCGCAATAATCGGTATTGCGGGTAAACACATAAAACTGACACTCGGGCATAGCCGCAATCAGGTTGGCAACCGAACGCACTGGCCCACCGGAGTTGGTACCGGGCAAAAACCAATCTATGGTGATGAAAACGCGGGTCATTTTTCTTTGGGCAGCAAGCTGCGGTATACCTTCAAATATTGCTGCGCCACCACTGCTGGGTCATAGCGCTTGCAGTTTTCAAAACCTGCAGCAATGAACTCGTTTCTCAACGATTCATTAGAAATCAATTGCTGTAGCCCCTCTTTGATACTTTTAACAGAAAATGGATCTACTAACAAGGCTCCTTTACCGGCAACATCGGGCATCGAAGAGCAGTTACTGGTGAGCACTACCCTACCCGTTGCTTGGGCTTCAATGATCGGCATGCCAAAACCTTCATGGGTAGAACACAAAGAAACGATATCGGCTTGCTTGTATTTCTCAAGTAAATCTTCAAAAGGAATGCTCTCACATACCTCATATTTTTGACCTTGCAGGAGTTCTAATTCTTCTGCATCGAGCTTCGCTACAATACTCAGCTTCACGTTCAGGCCTTGGGTGGCTTTCAGCACGCGTTTGAGATTTTTGTTAGGCGCCGAACCTAAAAGCAAAATGGTTGGGCATTCGGCATTGAACGCTTTATCGGCTCTAACAAAACGCTGATCTACAACTGTAGGTATGACTTGAATACGCCTGGCTTTTGGCAAATGGCGCAGGATTTCATTTTTTGTTGCGGTACTCACGCAAGTAATGACATGGGCTTTTTTAACGGGCCCAGTGAGCCAAAAATAGCGCAAGAGCTGATATTTAAGCCCTTTGGCCTCGCGCAAGAAACCGATGTCGTGAATGGTGAGCACACGTTTCCCTTTGGGAATACCCCACAGAAGAAAATGCACATCACCACTCACATGCGTAATGTTTGGGTGCCATTTTTCTACTTTAGTTTCCAAAGCTTTTACACTCAAGTACCGCGGAACAATGCCATTCGAAAAATGCGGCGCCTGCCAGTGCTCAAGCTCTGCTTCTTTTTCTAAAAAAGGGCTTAGGGTCTGAAAGTAGTTTTCAATACTGAAATTCCCGTAAGGGCGTGGCTTTCTATGCGCGAACAGTAATTTCATTTCTTATTAGATAATCCTCTAAAGCAACAATACTCCAAAGACGAGACCAAGACCACTGCCCCCTACCCATCACAAATTGCGCCCACTCGGTATTGAGTTGAGGCGCATCTATGCGTTGGGCAAATGCCGCAATACGGCTTTGGCAAAATTCTTTGAGCTCATGGCGCATCCATTGTTCCCACGGCAAGGTAAAGCCTTGCTTTTTGCGGTCGTATACGTTGGTAGGCAACAAATCTTTGAATGCTTCTATGAGCAAATATTTAGAGCGCGTGCCGCGCTTGATGTCATCTGGCAAACTCAGCGCAAAATTGACTACGTCTTGATCCATGAAAGGCGCGCGCAATTCTAAGCCCACCGCCATACTGTATTGGTCGGTATCGCGCAGCAAAACTGGTTGGGTATAGTAGCGCCATTCTTCTACAGAACGCGCACTCATGGTGTCGGGACAAACAGCAGCGCTTGGCTGCAAAGTAGGCAAAGGCAAGCCAAAAGCCTTTTGAACAGTATACTGATCAAATAAAATGCGCTGATACGCATAAGCGGCAGCTCCTTTATCTAAGTTGGCCAACACATCCATGGCTTTGCGGTAACGCAAAGGCAATAAACCTGTGAAGGAACTGAGATGCCGCAGCACTTGCTTTTTCTTAAGCGCATCTAGTGCCGTAAAGTAATGATAACCCAAAAACCATTCATCGCCACCAATGCCCGAAAGGGCCATTTTAAAACCCGAAGCTTGCGTATGTTTCGAAACAACATAGGTGTTCAGGCCATCGCCACTCGGGTGGTCTGTAGCGGCCAAACCCGCCTCAATTTCTTTCAAGAAATCTTGGGGTGTTAGCCTAATTTCATGATGCTGTGTGCCGTAGCGCTTCGCAACTTCTGCCGCAATATGGTGTTCGGAAAAAGCCGCTTCATCAAAAGAAACCGTAAAGGTATTCAACGAGGCCCCTAGTTGTTGGGCCGCTAATGCGGTAATGATGCTGGAGTCTACTCCACCTGACAAGAAAGTAGCAAAAGGCACATCGGCCACCAAGCGTTTCTCAACCGCTGCAGAAACCAAACGTTTCAATTCACCCAAAACCTCTTGTTCGTTTTTGGGCGCTATTTGTGGCGCTTGCCAATTGGTAAAAGATGCTGTTTTTGGAGAACCATTTTCCCAAACAAGGTAAGTACCTGGCTCTAATTGACCAATTTCTGGCAACAAGCTCTCTTGCCCCGGAATACTTTGCCAATACAACCAATTACTCAATTGCTGACGCGTCGTGTAAGCGGCTTCGGGCTGCATTTGAAGCAATACCCTCACCTCAGACGCAAACGAAAAGACCTCACTGGTCTGATGCACGTAAAGCGGCTTCTTCCCAAAGCGATCTCTTGCCAACAAGCAAGTATTGTTCTGGGTATCGTAAAACGCAAACGCAAACATCCCATCAAGCTCATCCAAACGCCTATGCCCGTAGGCCTTCAACCACTCCATCAAGAGTTCGGTATCCGAACTTGTCTGCCACTCAAAATTGAGCGTCGCCTTCAAAGCCTGGTAATTATAAATCTCGCCATTAAACACCAACACATACCTACCCGTCACGTCAGTGTAAGGCTGATTCGCCCTGGCATCAGTATCACTGATACTCAAGCGCGCATGCCACAGGCAAATATTGTCAGAAGACCAAAACGCCTGCGCGTCAGGGCCACGATGCGCCAAAGCCGCTAAAACTGATTTGGTATCAGGCTGAATGTAGGAGGTGGAAAGCTTACCGGCTATACCGCACATAGTGAAAGGTTATTCTTACTTTTTAGGCAAAAATATTGCATCACACCAAACTAAATTATCATTGCCGTAAATCTTGGAATATAAATCTTGAAGGTAATACTGATGTTCGAATAACTTTTGACCCATCTTATAAAATAGTGGTTGATCGACGTATTGTTGTTGAAAATAGGTTTCGAAATAAATCAAATTTATTTTTTGACTGGATAGCATTTTTTCCGAGCCAATTAATGCAGAAAATTCGCCTCCTTGAATATCCATTTTTAGAATATCAATCAAACTTATGTCGTTTAACCTTGAATAATGATCTATCGTTGTTGTTTGTATTTCTTGAACTTCATTAAGTTTTAAATTTTTATCACAACCTAACCCAATTTCTTTCGATTCTAAAAGCGAACTTGTGTCTATATTTTTATTAATAAATAATTTTGAAGTTCCGACTTCGTTAGATATGGCGAAATTATTAAGTATCACTCTTGGGTTGTCTTTAAATTTACTTTTCAATTTAAAAAAACTCGCGCTAACTGGTTCAAAGCAATGAATTATTGCTTGGGGAAAAAGATCTAAGTATCTCTGAGTAATATCTCCATTATTTGCACCTAAATCAAAAATTACTGAAACACTACTATTTTTAAAATAATTACATTGAAAGGCAAATTCATCCAGATCATAATCACCTTTTGACAATTTTTTCAAATACCCTTTACCATGAACTTCAATGTTTAATGGACTTAGTATTTTATTTATGATTTTTTTCATATTAAATTAATTCTTGGTGGCTAAGTTTAAATGGATTAATTTTTTTTTATTTTCATGGCTTTCGAGTGTGAATCTTTTTCTTGTAAATAAGATCAAGATACCATAGAGAAAAATGCCTTTTACAAGGTGATTGATGGTTGTTTGCAACTCACAGTCAGGCCTTACAGCATAATTTAATAATGGGAGTAATAATAAAACGTAAAATGGAGATACTTTAGACCACTTCTCAACTAATTTAAATGTTAAAGAAAAAATTAAGCCTAATGCAAATCCAAAAATATAAACTCCCCATATACCATATGCTATATATCCGTCAGCAAAAATTCCAAGGCCCATTGATGTCCCTTGATTTATTTCATGACCAGAGTATTTATTAAATATATCTTTATCTCCAGATGATAATTTATTCGGTGCTAAAAATCTTGGTAATAATGCAGCTTCCAAATATTTATTAACATTGTTTAGCCCTTGGAACTTTTTTAAGTTATCCATATTGTCAACGGTACTTGCAAATATCCAAGCTTGATTACCTCTATTTAATATAGAAAGCAGGTTGTCAACTCCTAAAATAAAATTGGAATTTGCATTTTCACTCCCGAGGTTATATGCGGTCATCAAATTTGCCTCTTCAGATCCATACCATACTTCGTTTCTATAAACTGACTTAAAAGCCTGAACAAACAAAACAATTAAAATCAAAATCCCTCCCCCGATAATCTTGGTAAGATTTTTAGGCTTCATGGCATAACCAAAATACAATCCAAAGAAAATAATCCACATAATGGCATCATGATACATGCCTGAAATTATTGCACTTAATGATTCAAGTAACAGCACAATTAATGACCAATACCAAAATCTTTTACTTATTGAAAACAGTGCAAACGCACTTACAAAACGAATCAATGAGAAGAGATACAATATAAATCCAAAGTCTCCTGTTACCAGATTAATAATTAACCTAAGTAATATTCCCAATATAGTTATTTTAACCAAGAACTTTTCATTGATTACTGCACCATGTTTAATTTGTTCGAAGTTAATTTTAAAAATGCGAGTAGGTAAAATGTAAAGGCCCAAAGTAAATAATAAAAACGCAGGTACAGCTAATTGAAAATACAGGTCTGATGGTATTTTCATTGCATAATTGACATCCTGTTGAACTAGACCATAAGTAATAGATGGTGCGACTAAATAATTTAAACAATATAATATCAATGTCCATTCCCGAAAAACAAATTGATTATTTGACTCAATAAACAACCTTATAAATAGAAATGACAAGATACCAAATGAAATTGCCGCATAAAATTCATTTAAGGCAATATATCCAAAGGAAAATCCAACAAGAAAATTAAGAAACCTATTCATAAACTTTTTGTATGGATTCAATTATTGCTTTGTATGAGTGTTTGTCGAGTGTCTCCTTTAATTCAATATCACTCTGACTATGGTCGTTTGATTTATTTAAAAACTCTATCAAATGAGTAGTTATAGGAATCGAAGTATTAATTACGATTCCTAGATTTCTAGTTAATAAATCAACCGCACCTCCACATTTTTCAGAGGCAATTACTTTTATTCCAGATGCCAAAGCCTCATTTATTGATAAGCCCCACGTTTCTCCGGGACCAATTGATGGTAAAACAAAAACATCTGCCAATCTGTAAATAATTGGCATTATCGATTGATTTTGAAAACCTAAAAACAGACAATTAGGGGGTGCTTTTTCTTTAAGTTCATTCTCAAGAGGACCTGACCCAGCAAATACTAAAACAAATTTATTTTCGGGTAGTTTTCTTATTAGTTCAAACATGAAAAAAGGATTTTTCTTCTTTTCTAATTTTCCAGAAAATAATATTACTTTTTGCTGATGGGATATGTTTAAAGATGATCTTAATCTTTTCGCTTTGGCCATGTATTCTCCTTTAGGATCAGCGAATCTTTGATTATCTATTGCATGAGGTGAATAAATAAGCTGGCTATCATTTAATCCGTGTTTTTTAAAATATTCTTTATTATGTGTCCCAACATAAAAAGCTTTGTCTACATGGCTGTAAACCCATTTAAGGAAAATTCTTCGCAATAATTTCTTAACATTGAAATTTTTTGGTTCATCCAATAATGTCGAATCTCCTCTAAACCAAACTTCCTTTTTACCTTTAAAATAGCGAATAGCTTTTAAATGGCTATCAAAAGCCCACCCCCAGATCCAAATAACATCTGCGCCCCAATTTTCTACTTGTTTATTCAAATCTGGATTGATTATTCCCTTAAAATGATGTGATCCTGGATTTGGTGATGTGTTTGTTAAAAATTTATAATCATACCCTGTTAGCAACGGTATATCCCATTTGAAATTTTGCTGAAAGTCTGGATCATATTTTTCATTAATTGCATCTTTGCCCCACGTATAAAAAACCATTAAATCAATTTTTTTCTCTTGAGCTAATAAAGCAAAAAGTGGAGAATTGTATTGAATAGGATGAGATGAAATAATTGCGAGTTTCAAAGTTTAAAGGGTAATTTTTTCAATGTATCAGCTAACACATCGTTTGAATTTGAGAATATAAACTCCTTTTTGTTAAACTCCTCTTCCTTCAAGAAGTTTGTATGCCATTCCAACTCATTTCTTATTATTATTCCTTCATTAAACAAAGCTGCCCAATATGAGAAGGTACTTCCAATTGATGGAATAAATATTTTACTTTTGGACATTTGAAATAAATCAACAACATCAGGTTGGTGTTTAGCACGAATGACACCATCGATGACTAATATTTCCCTTAATTCGTCATCGTTACCATCTGAAAACACATAAGTTTTTAAATCTCTATTTATCTTTGACTTAATATATTTTAAGACTTCAATAAAATAAGATATATCTGTTATTGTAGAACCCTTTTTAAAATCTCCTCTTCGGATATGAATAGCTATATCAGGAGCAATTGAATTCTTTATTTGAACTTTTATTGTATTATTTAATAATTCAAAAAAGGCATCCTTAAAAAGATGTTTATTCTCCCTTATTTCATAGAAATAATCGTTTCGAACGAAAATTTCACTAAAAACATAATATTTATTGTACTCACTAAATATTGCACCTTCTTTTTCCTTTTTTCTTAAAAAGGAAAAAAAATAGAGTTGTATTCTTGTTAAAAATTCTGAGTGTGAAAAATAATTATAAATCCTTTTACTGCGCTCCATCCTAATTACTGGACCGATTTGAAAAGAAACCCAATTTACAGCATACAAATTTAAATTATTAGCCATCGAAAAACTAAATGCTCTAGAGTAAGTTAGCATTTTATTTCCCAAACCTGTATTTGGCAATTTTGCAACAACAATCGATTTTCTATTTTTCATTAAAAACTAAATAATTTTTGTCGCATCAAATATTTCTGCAATTTTCCTTGTCATTTCTGGAGCCATGTATTGTTTCATAGCAATGTCATTATGCTTCCAGTTAACATCATTTATGTTTTGAATAATATATTCTAACTCCAAATACAGTTCGTTGATTATGTGCTCTTTAGTTGATTTTGAATTGAATTTAACAACATTTGTATTTGAACATTTACTAAGAATTTCAACCACGCTGCTATTCTCATGGAAACATGCAATCATTGGCTTATTAGCTAATATATATGGGTATATTTTAGATGCAGTATAACCAGAATCAGTAGAGCCAGGGATGAAAAGCAAATCTGCATTTTGAATATTCTCTATTGCCTCAAAATATCCTACTCTATCTGTCTGTTCAATAACAATAGAATTTAAACCTATTTTGTCCGCAATTGGTTTTATAGTTTGAATCCCCTCTCCATTTGGCGCGTAACTAGTACCTATAAACGAAAGTACAAATTGCTTTAAAGTTAAAACAGAATTTGATTCCATTTTTTTTATTGCTTCAAAAAAGCAATTAATTGCAAATCCTAGGTCGTGACCACCTCTACCAACATAAACTATGTTTAACGCCCCCCCCTCTTTTTTTTTGAGTTGGGAACTTAATTTTGAATCATAGTCTAAAGATGTAGCTGAAAAAGGGATTACCATTTGATTTTTAGTAACACCTTTATATCGCAAATCAAAAGTATTCAAATAATCTATTGATACACTTATAATCCCATCTGCTTTAGATACTGAAAAGGCTTCTAAGAATTTGTCGAGGTGATAGTTTAGAAAAAATTTAGGAGGTCTTTCGCTTTTTGGCTTATCTAAATAAAAATCGCTACGCCAAGGGTCCTGAATATCTAGTACATATGGAACCTTAAATTTTCTTTTAATAATTCTACCTAAGGCGAGTAAGTGAAATGAAGTAGTTGAAAAAAAAATTAAATCAAAATCATGTATTTTAAGTAATCTGTTAAGAAAAATATAATAATGAAAAAAAGACCTGATTGATAAACTACCTAGCCCTATTCTTCTAGTCCAACTGAAATTAAATGCGCCTACAAAATGTACTTTTATATCATTTGGGATAGTATCCAATAATTTTTTATCAATTACCGGTTTTTCTAATCTATCAAGTCTTACAGCTACAATTTCCGCATTCCAATTATTATCTTTTAAATACGGCAGCATTTGCCTAACCCTGTGCGAATCTGCTGAATTTACTGGCGCAAACTGGGGTGATATGATTAAAACTTTCTTCAATCCAAATTATAAAATTGTAATAACTTAATACTCTCATTTTCCCAATTCAATTGTTCACCTAATCGTTCAGAATTTTTTCTATGATTTTCTAGTTCAACGGGATTATTTAAATAGAAAATTAATTTTTCAGCAATCTCCTGAATATTTCCTTGATTATAAATCATGCCCACTCCTGGGTGCTCTATTAAAAATTCACTTTGTGCCTTGGTATTAGAGAATAATATTGCATTTTTTGATAACAAGTAAATAAATATCTTATTCGTAAGACAGTAATTTCGATTCTCTTGTAGAAGGACCTCTGATGCCAAACCAATGTGATGCATCTGGCCGATTTGAACCAGGTCTGGTTCTTGAACTGGTTCTAGAAAGATTAATTGGCAATCCTTTAAATTTGCTTGGAAAGCTATTTCTTTGAAATAAGCTTTTAAATTTTCATCTACATTACCTAATAGTGATAATTTCAAACGATGATCATTAACAAGTCCAATAGCGCGTAAAATATCTTCTAATCCTCTATCTTTTCCTATAAATTGTGAAAACCAAAACAATTTAATATCATTATTAGAATGTATAAATTCAGCATTCTGATTTCTGTAATTTAAGTGAAAACAATTATTTATTGTACAAGAATTCAATCTCGGATAAAACTTTTTGTATTCATGCTCAATTAAAGGTGATGCAAAGGTTGCATAATCTAAACTAGGTACAAATTTATCTTCTAAAAGTTTTACTTTATGGCTCTGTTTATCACCTGTAAATGACTCACCTCGGTGAAAATCTTCGAAATCAAAACTACTCTTTGCATTATGAAGTTTAGAAGCCTTGATAACAGCTGGTAAGGCGCCTAAGTTATGGCCAATATAGAGGTCGGCTTTAAATTTAATGGCATGTTTAATAAGGTCTTGACTATATAAGACTGATGATTTAGCACTTGAGCCGAGAATATCACCAAATATATAATATACTTTGTGCCATATTTTTCTTCTTAACCTCACTAAGCCATAAAACAGTTTACTATCTATTGTTTTCTCATTAACACATTGCCAATTAATATCTGGCATCTTTCTACGAATACTTAAATCAAACTCCGTTGCCCAGCTTGCCAAGTGACAGTAAATTACAATCACTTGGTGTCCCGATATCGCAAAGGAATTAGCTTCTTTCACCATTCTTGGATTAGTGCTTGGCTGCCCAGAAGAAATGATACAAATTTTCAATTAATCAATTTGAAAAAATATTAAGGTACTTATCAGAAATAACTGGGGCGTCAAATTGTTCCATAGCGTAATTTCTACAATCCCTCCTATTAATAATACTAAGCCTATCTACAGCTCTAATCATCTCATCGATATTAGGAACAATAAAACCGGTGATCCCTTCAATTACAACTTCTGGGACAGATCCTTTAGGGAATGCTATAACGGGAGTTCCACAAGCCATTGACTCAACCATCACTATTCCAAATGGTTCATTCCATTGTATTGGCATCAGTAAAGCTGCTGAATTACCTAATAATTCGTTTTTTTGCACATCATTCACCTCACCAATATATTTGATTTGGTGATTATCGATATGAGGTTTAATTTCCCTTTCAAAATATTCTATTTCTTCCGGAATATTAGAAATATTCCCTGCAATAATTAATTCCCTATTTGATTTTTTAGAAACTTCAATAGCAATGTGAACACCTTTTATTTTGTCAAGCCTACCAAGAAATACCAAAGGAGCAAAATCGGAATTCAAATTAGTATTTAGGTTATAATTTTTGAAAACCACACAATTATGAATGAAACTCCAATTCCCAAGAGGTTTAGCTCTTTCAACGAGGTTTTTACTACATCCAGAAAAATAGAAATTTTGATGCCTGCTTTTGACAATATAACTCATGTTTTTCGGTGAAATTTCCCTCTGATAACATTGAAGTTTTTTTACATATTTATTTTTAATCGGCAACAAGTATAGCAGTCGGCCAAAATTATGTATCCCATCGTAATTTTTATAATTTTTAATCAAGAATAACCATGTTCTTAATATTGCAAACAATACTGTCCTTTTTGATGGCGGATAACCATGATTACTATGAAAAAATAATTTACAACCATTAATATGTGATCCTTTAGACGCCAATAAATCAACCTCATGACCTTTTTTTTGATATTCCACCGCTAAATCAGCGATTATTCTCTCAATTCCACCATAACCCTTTGGGGGCACTTGTATTCCTGGATCAGCAATTAGTAAAATTCTCATAATTCGCTGTATATTTTTGAATATTCCAATGCAATATCATTAAATGTGAATATTTCAGTTTTTCTTAAACTTACTTGTTCAAGTAAAATTGGGTTATTTATAATTTCAATTAATTTTCGACTTAAAGATTTTATATTATTGAAATCAAATAAAAACCCATTGCTATTATCTTCAATTAATTTGGCATTTCCCAAGACATTACTCGCAATAATTGGAACACCAACGGACCTTGCTTCTAAAAAAACTAGTGGACTCATTTCAGTAATAGTAGTGCAAAGACAAAGTAAATCATATTTTGCAATTTCCTCTCTAACCTCATTTGGTGGTATTTTTCCTTTCCAAATAATTTTAGGGTTATTCTCCGTCTTTATCTTTAACTCAGATCCATAACTTGTATTGTCATCTTCTCCGAATATGGACAGCGTGATTTCTTGATCTTTAATACTTTCAATCGCCCTAATTAGAATATGTATTCCTTTAATTTCAGTGATTCGACCTACATAAACTAGATTAAGTACTTTTTTATCCTTCCGAACTTGAGACTTTATTTTTTTGTAATTTGATAATCCTTGATAGACGGTCCTAATTTTATTTTCTTCTATGTTATTTTTAATCAATACTTCTTTATACCAATCAGTTAATGTGACAACTCTATCACTGAACCTAATAATTTGATGAAGTCGCGTATTGTGATTTTGAATTATTTCGGCTGTGCCTAATAGAGTACCTAATCTATTATTCCAATTTAACGTACTAAACTCAGATTTCGAAATTAATACTGAAGTCTTGGACAAAATTTCATTCCCTACTTTAACACCTTTTTTACTCAAAACACATTTAGTGCAATCGTATAAATGATATTTGCCATCACAAATTTGATTTTTAGAATTAATTAAACCACCTGTCATACAACTGTAACCCGCCAAGTGAAAAGTGACTATCACTTTTAAACCAAGATTCTTTGCTGTGATTAAATGATTTATTGTAACTCCATTGCCACTTCCTATTTCATGAAAATGAATAATTTCTGGCTTCTCTAATTCTAAAATCTTTCTAAAACTATCAATACCTAAAGACTGTTTTTGACCGAGAATTAATTCACGATCAATAGGTGTAGGATCAGAGAATTTAATCACACATATATCATCATAAGAATAAGCTTCATCGGTTGTTGAGCCATAATTTGGAATCAGGACTTTAATATCGAAATTTAAATCTAATAAGGCCTTACTAAGTGCCCAGGTATAAATCTCGGTCCCTGCTGTTTGTTGCGGCAGAAAGTGATTAAGAACGTGAATTACTTTCAATGATATTTTTATAAAATTTTTCTTGGCGATCTAAAAACTCTTCTTTTGAAAAAATTGAAGACATATTCATTATTGCTTTTTTTACTTTTAAATCGTAAATGGAATGATCTGTAGAAATGTTGTTTATTAAATTTAGATACTCTTTTTTATTATTTCCATCAATTAAATATCCATCGCCAAATTCAGTCAATTGTTCTTTTATTCCACCTATATTATTTGCTAACACCAAACAACCATTTGCAATTCCTTCAAAAATGATGGTCGGTTGATTTTCCCATAAACTAGGAACTAGAAGAATATGCGTTTTCTTGAGAATTTCTAAAACATCTTCATTCGGCACCCTATTCATAAGTTTTACCTTATGATGTTTAACAATCGCATTATACTTCTGGAAATACTTTCTTCCAAATAAATCACCACCATCATCTCCTATTATGTTAATCTGAACATTTTCATCCGTTATTAGTAAGTCAGAAATTAATTCAAAGATTGTATCAGCACCTTTTAAAAACGTTAATTTGCCAATAAATGAGATTTCAAGTTTTTGTTTGATTGATTTCTTTTTCGCATCGTAAATGGATAAAGATCTTGCTAAATCAATTGGGTAATAATTTGGTATCCTTGTAATTGGTTTATCTAAATTCCATAATCGATTTAATTCATCAATTAATGCATTAGAGGGAGAATATATCGCACTTGCAATTTCTGTTATTTTATATTCTATATCCCTTTGTTTTGGTGTGATGTAAAACTTCCTTGCGCTTACTTTACCTAGAGATAATAGCGATTTTAATCCCCACGTAATTTTAAATTTAATATCAGAATTTTTTAGAGTATAATAACCCAATAATGCTAATGGTGTATGAAGTTTAACAACAAGATTTATATCGTTATACTTTTGCTTTATTTGTAACGCACAAGCTCCGACCTCTGGACTTTCAACTAGATCGAATGGATCTTTGAGATGGTACTTTTCAAATACAGCTAATACATTAGCTATAAAAGATTTATCATCTTTGGCATTTACAATAACTGAGGTAAAACCCTTAATGTTATTCTCTTGGTAAGGTTTATCTACATCTAAATTACTTCCTGAAAAGACAATGACTTGATGATTGAAAGAGAGTAATTTAGCAAGGTTATGAGAATAAAATGCTACTCCGCCAGTTCCATTGTGAGGTGGAAATTCATATGAAACGATCGCAATTTTCAAATTAAAGATTTTTTATATAAATAAACTTTAAACATTTAATCAAATAAAATATCGCTTGGAAATATTTCTTGTTGGATTGTTAGATTAGACTGCATACTAATCATTATGTAATGGCATTCAAATGACAGAAATGCTAATCTCAAAAGCACCTAAACCTCACACTTAAAACTCAAATAATCCGATGAACCGATGGGTATTCTTAAACACTTTATCCCGATTTCGATTACATTTAGTTTAGATTTTGTTGAACAAGAAATATTATTTCAAATTTGCTTTTAGAAGGTAATAAAATGATATTGAAATATTGATTTCAAATGGATGTGGTAAACATATGATAATACATTTTGATCAATCTTTTCGTTTTATCGAAAATCGTTTCCTTTTTGTTTAACATTTCTTCTGTTTGTAGCCTTGTCCATTCAAGATATTCGTGATTAAATTTAACACCATACTTGTTAATCACCCTATCAAAACTTTTAGCCAACTCCGAAATATCATATCTAATCATTACAGAATCAATATTCGATTTATTTCTAACCAAACTATGGTCATGTATAATAATTAGTTCGTTCACCAAATGTATTTCCAACGGTCCTTGTCCAAGAAAATATGGTCTTATTCCAAATTCAAAATCTTCAAAGCCTACTAGCATATTATCATCATAATAACCAATTTGATCAAAAATGGTTTTTTTGATAACAACAGCTCCTCCGGGAAATAAATTAGGTTTAATAAAATTACCATAATTCAAAACAATCTCATTATCCTCAATTTGATAAAATAAATTCGGCGAAAAAGAATTATTGTGTAAATTGTATAGTCTTGGAACAATAATATTTGCCTCAGGATTTAAATTAATAAAGCGGATGAAAATTCTCAACCAATTACGATTCCATAAATATGTGTCGTTATCTAAAAAAAGCAACCATGGGCTTTTTGATTTATTTATTAGAAAATTTCTACCGCCAGCAACACCCAAATTTTTATTACTCTTATACAATTTGATGTTAGGATACTGGTCAATAAATATCATTAATTCATTAAGTTGCATTTCGCTCGAACCGTTATCTAATATATAGATATCAGCACCGGATGGCAGTACACTTTTCAAACATTTTATTGTTTGATTTACCTTATTAAACGAAAGAATTAATATATCTATCACTTATTGAGCTTATTAAGTTATCTGCCAAAAATAGGCAGCTATTATATTTTCACTAATATTATTTTCTAATCTTTTTCTTGAATTTACTTTAAATACAAGAAATGAGAATTTTTAATAGTCCAAAAATTAGTCTGTAAACAATATTTTAATTCTTGTAAACATTTAAACAGCCATATCTAATTACATATGGTTAACTATGTCGTTTTCAACTTATCTAATATTGCACATGGACAAATGGCTTTCGGAATTTGAATTCAGAAATTTCAAACTTTAAGAAATAAATTCAATATTTCGGAGAGCTGTGCAGTATTCAACAAATTATAATCAAGAACCTCAAGTGTTCCTTTTATATTATTAGTATTGAGATATGTGTATATCAACATCGCCATTTTATTATTTAAAACTGAAATTCCAAAACCATCTTCAGATAGATGATATCGGTCAATGTGATTAATATTAGCGGTTGCAAAATCTATCCCTTCATCTTGGCTCATTGCAGTGCAGATATCATAATGAATCCCTCCTAGACCAATTGATTCATGTAATTCAATAAGTTCAGAATGCCGGTTAATAAAATCGCAAGAAGAGCTATTTAGTGCCTCGAAATAAAGTTTTATATTGAATTTTTGCGCCATTTCAATAAGTTCAATTGCCCTGTCAATTGCTGTCAATTTAGAAATACACATACCAGACCTAGTATTTGGAGCACCCCAAATAATAGATCTTATCTCATTTTGATCAGCTAATTCCAAAATGTCTGAGAATATCCTTTTTATTTCCAGAAAATTATAGTTTGACCTCACCAGACTGGCCTTTTCCATATTCCTGCCATAGAAAATTCCTTGCAAAGACAGGACTTGCTGCCTAGGGACCAATGAAAGGTGCATCGGGGTAATATCAAAGTATTGAAACCTAGTTAGTATATTACTCCAATTTATTTGGGGATAGTTTGAGACAGCTATTGTACTTAATCCAATCATTTTGGACTAGTTATATACTCCATAATTTCTAATAATAATTCCGCTTTCGAAAGTGAATTTGGATTAATATTTGGGAATTTTGTTTCTAATTTATAATTAATTTTTTCACCATTGTTATTTAGTAAACCTAAGCATTCTGGGGCAATTTGATAAATTAATTCCTCAACAGAAATAGGTTCAGATGTAATATGTACTAGAGGTAAATTACTTTTAATAACTTTTTCAATCAATAAGTCTGAATATTTGACATTGTAGAACTGGAATTTAGATAACGGATTATAATTCTTTATTTGATCAAATCGTTTATGTTTTAAATCATATATGAGGTTTTTCTTTAACCCATTCCCAAATAATCCAGGTAATCGAATTATTTGAACTTTCTGGAAATGTTGAGAAACTAGTAATTCGAGTAATAAACGATTTCGCCCATAGGGGTGACAATTGTAAAAGCTGGATTCTTCATTTGCAACGCCCAGACTTGTATCAAGGACATCCACAGTTGAATATAATATGACATGTTTAGCTTTAATCTCTTTTATTTCACGGTACAAATTTAAAATTTGAAAGAAATCTGTATCCGGATTTTGATTTGCAAACCACTTTCTTGAATCCCCAGCGGCTATAACTAATAAATCAACACTTTTTCCAAAATAAGAGTGAATATTGGTTGAATTTATTAGGTAATCAAAACCATCCAAGTCATGACTTGATCCTACGAAACCTGTGTAACCTACTAAAGCTTTTTTCATATAACGGTATTTATAATAAATTCTTCAGCAATAAATAATGTATCTATTTTACCACTGAAAACAGAAATTACATTCCCCTTTTTTGAAATTCTACAATCCCTTGGATCATTCAAACCTTTAATTTTGGACTTCATTGAAATTTGATGACTTTCAAGTTTGAAATTCTCCAAAAAAGTAGGGAAATATTTTTGCATTTGTGCTTCCATCTTTTCACTATTTTGGACTAAAACCTCCTCCGTAATATCTTCCATAAAACTATTGGCCTCATCTAGAATCTCTGATTTAAAAAGTGGCGTATAACTCACACTACTCAATGTAAAGACATCCTCTATTTCTGTTGGATATAACGAACATAAAGATCCATCAACATATGTTAATCCATAATTTAAATATTTTTTATTTAGGCATCTATAGTAGCCCAAATGAGTTACTTCAAAAAAAAATTCATCTGAAGGTAATAATTTACCCCATGTGCAATCAATAACGTAGTCAAAATCCAAGCAAAATTGTTCAAATAATTCATTAGTAACGGTAGTATTAAAATTAATATGGTCTTTCAACAATACGGAAAAATGTTGCTTTAATTCGCTTATTAGTATAACTCGCTCATCAACACTAACCACACCGTCAGTATTCTTTAAAAAATCAAACTCAGATGGTTCACGAACTTCCATCAAATGATCCTCGTGTCTAAAAATTGCTAAGTAAGTTTTATAATCAATTAAACTGTCATGTTTTGGAATGATATACAAATTATTCACAAAAGATTTGGTAAATTTTTCATATCTGCACAAAAAATATTCAAAGCCTAATTTTGACTGCTGCCTGGTATTGTAATCTCTAGCGTAGTGAAATCCTAAATGCAAACGAAATTGATTATTTCCACTTGCCATCTCAAAAATTGATGATTTTTGCTCATATATTGATATATCAAAACCATGCTCAATCAGTACACTTGCAATATGACAACCATAAATTCCAGCACCAATAATTACTACTTTCATTTTAAATCAACTATTGAGATAAATAATCCTGGCCAAATCATATTCCGTTGTATATTCTGGGTGATATTCTGTTTTCAAATTTCGACGAATTAAATCCAATGATTTTAAATTTTTATTTAACAATTCACTGTTTTCATAAAACACAATGTTATTAAAAATAGGCAGTGTAGATACTTCTTCATTAATTAATGGATGAATACAAATGGCTTTGCCAGCCAAAGCCTCAATAAAACGACAATGTAAACCTGAAAAAAAAGCTGGCGGATGCAATAGGAACTCATGCTTACGAACTAAGCGCAAATAACGATTAAAGTAAACTTCTTTTATTTTAATAAACTTACCAAGAACTGCATTTACCTCAGCCTCATCAAATGTGATCGATTTACGCATTTTTCGCGTTACAAAAAACCATCGAATTGACAAATCTTTATCGTAAATAGAACCCAAATGAATGAATTCTTTGTTTTTTTCGTACAAAATTTTTCGTTCTCCATATATGGCAGCAATCATTAACACTGGTTTTCTGAACTTTCGCAGAAATATTTCCCAATTACTAGGTGACTTTATTTTTAAATATTTACGAGGTATCGTCGGGCCAATGGTAAAAAGGTTTTTTACATAAGTTTTATAAAACTCCATATCTGGTGGGTAAAACACACCTAATGAATCAAATTTATCTAAGTATAACTTTGCGCCATTTACTCTATCTGCAGAAAAATCTAAAATATCTCCATTTGAATCCCTGTAAAAGGTTTGCTCAATAGTCAGTCCCACTAATTTTAATGATTTTTTTCTTAACAAATTAAAATCACGCAGACTTAACAAAGGTTCTGTCTCCCGAAGAAGATGAAGAATACAGTTACAAATTGAAATATCATAAGATTCTTTAGCTTTTAAAAAGTCTTCCAATGAAAACCCAAATGTTGTAAAATAAATATCCACATCATAACCAAGTTCTAAAGCAGCCTTATACCAACCTATCTGACTGTGAAATGCCCAAGATTTGGATGCATTAAAATTTAGAGCTTCACTTTGAACAATTAAAATCCGCATGGCTATATATTATCTATAATTCCGTTTAAATGAATCCTGCCAGAATTTGGATTCCAAAATGGAATTAGTTCTTTTTGGTGATTTTTATAAGCAATTTCGAAAGTCGCACAATTTTCAACAATTACTTCATCAATAATATTATTTTCATGAGCATTCCCTGTTCCAATTGAAATATTTACAGAATATATCCCTTTTGCTAAACCCGGGTTTTTAATCGTCAATTGATATTTTTCATTCACACCATAATCACCTGATAAATAATTTGTTGTGAAACCAACCCCAACGTATTCACCGGTTATTGCAAGAATACCAAATCCTATTCTACACAATTTAATTTCATTAAGTCGTTTAAACTCTAATATTAAAATAATATCTTGTTGTTCTGAATGAAATAATCCATCACCACTAATCAATTCGGAAGATATAAATTCAACGGATTTAGTTAACGGATTTTTATGCAACTGTTTCAAGTCTTTGCCTATTAACTTCTTAATTGCATTATTCAAAGGAACTGTAGATAAGTAGCTATCTAATGCTCCATTCACTAGACCATATTCAGATATCATACCGTTTTTTAAAAAAATCCCCTTGTTACAAAGCTGTTGGATAGCGCCTATATTATGACTCACAAACAAAACCGTCCTTCCCTCTCCTTTACTCACCTCGCCCATCTTGCCTAAGCACTTCTTCTGGAACTCGGCGTCGCCGACGGCCAACACCTCGTCAACGATCAGAATTTCTGATTCTAAGTGAGCAGCTACAGCAAAGGCTAGCCGTACGTACATTCCTGAAGAGTAGCGCTTGACCGGAGTGTCAATGTAGCGTTCTACGCCAGAGAAGTCGATGATTTCGTCCAGCTTGCGGTCAATTTCGCGTTTGCGCATGCCGAGGATGGCGCCGTTGAGGTAGATGTTTTCTCTTCCGGTGAGTTCGGGATGGAAGCCGGTGCCGACTTCCAAGAGAGAGGCTACGCGGCCTTTGATGTTGATTTTGCCGGTCGTAGGGGTGGTGACGCGTGACAAAATCTTTAATAAAGTACTTTTGCCTGCGCCGTTGCGGCCAATGATGCCTACTGCATCGCCTTGGTTGATTTCGAAGTTGATGTCTTGGAGGCTGTAGACAATATCACTCATTCCTTTGTTGGCGCGGTCGTTTGTTTCGCCAATCTTAAGGAAGGGGTCTTCTTGCTTCAGGACTTTCGTTTTGAACCAGCGTTCCATGTCTCTTGAGATGGTGCCTGTTCCGATTTCGCCGAGGCGGTAGATTTTAGAAAGGTTCTCGACTTTGATGGCGGTGTTGCTCATGTACTAAACCGTATCGACGAAGGTTTTCTCCGTCTTGTTAAAAATAATGACGCCCAATACGAGGGCAATGAGGGTGAAGGCAATGGAGTAGCCCAGTGTTTGGAAGGTAAGGCTGCCCTCGCCCAAGAACCCATAGCGGAAGGCCTCAATGATGCCGGTCATGGGGTTGAGTTCAATGACCCATTTGTAGGCGGCTGGGGCGGCGCTGAGCGGGTAAATGACAGTTGTGGCGTACATCATGAGCTGGACGCCGAAGGTGATGAGAAAGGCGAGGTCGCGGTATTTCGTGGTCAAAGCTGTAATGATCAATCCTAAACCGAGGCCCAATAAGGCCATCAATAAGACGAGAATTGGGAAGAGGAGTACGTAGGCGTTCAGATGGAAGTTGGCGCCGGTGTAGGCGTAGTAGCCGATCATCATGAAGAACAAGAGCATCTGGACGCCAAAGCGCACCAAGTTGCTCACTACTATACTCAACGGCATAATGAGGCGCGGAAAGTAGACCTTGCCAAAGATATTGGCGTTGTCTCTAAACACCGTGCTGGTTTTGGTGAGGCAGTCGGCAAAGTAGTTCCAAGCCGTAATGCCCGCCATGTAAAAGAGCGGCTGCGGGAGGCCGTCGGTGCTGAGGCCTGCGAGGTTGCCAAAAATGAAGGTGAAGATGATGGTGGTGAAGAGCGGCTGGATAAAAAACCACAGCGGCCCTAAGATGGTTTGCTTGTAAAACGAGACAAAATCGCGCTTGACGAGCAACCAAAGGAGGTCGCGGTAGCGCCAAACGTCTTTTAAATTGAGTTGCAGCAAAGAGCTTTGCGGCTCAATGACTAAATCCCATTCTTTGAGGGCTTCTTCGTGGTTCATAAATTAACTAAGGTGTCAACTTCCGTTTTCAGCTTCGGAAGATGATTGGTCAGAATTGACCAGATATTTTCATCAGAAATGCTGTCATACGCATGAATAACTTGATTTCTGAGGCCAATAATTGATTTGGCATTACTTATGCGATCAACAAAACTACTATCGCGAGTTACAATTCGATTTACCGCTTCTCCAATAATCTCAAGATTTCTTTCAACCGCTCTTTTGAGCATTACATTTTGTTTGTACTTCAAGAAATCTCTCTCTTCTTCATTAAAAAAATCATCGATTTCTTCAATGCAAGCTTTGATATCAAATAGCCATTTTAAAATTCGCTCATCCATAAATTAAAGATTTATTCGAATTAATCGATTGAATGAGAATCGGATTTTTGAGTGTTTGCTCTTCCACTAAATCTACTTTTCGACCAAAAAGTTGCTCTAACTTTTCTTTCAAACTCATGTAGTTGTCAAAGTATGTGAATAAATTGATTGGTTTAAATTTTACCAAGAAATCAATATCACTTTCCTTTTTAAAGTTAGCATTCAACGCAGAACCGAATAAATACATCTTTTCAACATGATGCAAGGAACAAATCTTGTTTAAATCAGTAATATGTTGACGATTGAATTGCACTTAATAAATTTAAAAAATAAATATCAGTTATTACGCTGATTTTCAATTAATTTATTTCTTCTTCGGAGGTACTTGAAGTAAGCCAAGATGAAGAAGGAAAAATAACCCCCTACGGCCGTCCAGACCAAAAGTGGAAAGGTGCTGAGGCGGTACATGCGCAAGCAGATGGTGTCTGCGTAGGGCTTGCCCATGAACAACTTGGCTAGGTGGTAATAGGGTTTGGCGATGCCACCATATTTGTCCCAGTTGGTGTAGCGGACGTCATTATAGCGGTATTGGTTCTTGAAATCTTCGGGCATTTGGGCCTCGAAATCGGGCCAGTGCTTGGCAACATACTTGATGCTGGCCATGTTGCCGCCTTTGGTGCGGGGTATCCAGGTAAAGAGCGGGTCTATCATGACCCATTTGCTCAGCGTTTGGGAGTAGTATTCAATGATGATATGCGCACCCCAACCGCCTTTGATGGCTTTTAATTGGCCAATGCGCACCTCGTAGCCAAGCATTTGCAGCGTACGGGCCAGTACCATAGAGTAGCCTCCACAGGCGCCTGAGCCGTACATGAGGTGGATGTCGGCACTCTGAAACAAACTTTGCTTCCAGCTGAGGGTTTCGTGGCCCTCAAAGATAGCGCTGCGCGCTTGCATACTGGCGTATAAAGAGGTCATGGCTTCTTGTACCACGGCGGTGTCGGCCTTGCTGCTGGCATGGATTTGTGCCATGCGGCCGATGTTGCGGTAGAGGTTGTTTTCGTGCTGCCACTCCACCAAAATAAACGCAAGTGCGCCGGCAAAGAGCAGGTAAATGAGTTTGCGTGGCCTCGTGGAGAGGCAATCATGTAAGAAATCTTTGAAATACGTTGGTCGGAGTTTGAAACGCATATGAGGAAATTGGAGACCTAAAAAGGACGCCAAAAATCAGGAAAAGTTGCTTGCATTGGATAAGTCACTGGCTACCATTTCTTTAACCATGGCCTGTAGGTCGTACTTGGGCTGCCAGCCCAATTGCGTCTTGGCTTTGGTAGGGTCGCCGAGCAGTAAGTCTACTTCTGTGGGGCGGTAATATTTAGGGTCTACGCGCACCACTGTTTTGCCAATTTCTAAGCGGTAGTTCAGGTTGTTAGCGGCTACCACCTTTGCGGTTTCGTTTTCTTGGCTGCCTTCAAAGGCAAGCTCGACGCCAATTTCGGCGAAGGCCATACGCACGAAGTCGCGGATGCTGGTGGTTTGGCCGGTGGCAATGACGTAGTCTTCGGGGGTGTCTTGTTGCAAGATGCGCCACATGGCCTCGACATAATCTTTGGCGTGGCCCCAATCGCGGAGCGCATTGAGGTTGCCCAAGTAAAGGCAGTCTTGCTGGCCAAGTGCAATGGCGGCTGTGGCCATGGTAATTTTGCGCGTTACGAACGTTTCGCCACGGCGCGGCGACTCGTGGTTGAATAAAATACCGTTGCAGGCAAACATGCCATACGCTTCGCGGTAGTTTTTGGTGATCCAATAGCCGTAAATCTTGGCTGCACCATACGGCGAGCGCGGGTAAAACGGCGAGTTTTCGTCGTACATGCCCTTGGCATTTTTATTCGATTCCATGCCGCCATAGAGCTCTGAGGTAGAGGCTTGGTAGATGCGGGTTTTGTGCTCGAGGCCCAAAATGCGCACCGCTTCTAGAATTCTCAAGGTACCGATGCCGTCTACGTTGGCTACATATTCTGGAGAGTCAAAAGACACCTTTACGTGTGACATCGCGCCCAAGTTGTAGATTTCGTCGGGCTGCACTTCTTGAATGATGCGGATGATGTTCGTGGAGTCGGTGAGGTCTCCGTAGTGCATCTTGAAGTGCACATTTGGGTTGTGCTGGTCTTGGTAAATGTGGTCTATACGCTGGGTATTGAAAGACGACGCACGGCGCTTGATGCCGTGTACCATGTAGCCTTTTTCTAATAACAATTCGGCTAAGTAAGAGCCGTCTTGGCCGGTGATGCCGGTAATGAGTGCCGTCTTCATAGTTTGACTTCTTTAATTTGTGCTTGATTATTTAAAAACCAAGCATAGGTTTTTTGTATGCCATCTTCTAACGAAATTGTCGCTTCCCAACCTAAGGCGCTTAATTTGGAAACATCCATTAGTTTTCGAGGCGTGCCGTCGGGCTTGGAAGCATCCCATTCGATAGGGCCGGTGTGGCCCACCACTTTTTGAATGGTTTGTGCCAGTTCTTTGATGGTGATATCGCTACCCGTGCCCACATTGTACAGGTGTTCGGGTAAGTTGTTTTCTAATGCAAACACCACCGCTGCTGCCATGTCATCTACGTACAAGAACTCGCGCATGGGGGTACCTGTGCCCCAAAGCTGAACGG
>JAIXUE010000043.1 GCA_027483605.1 Cryomorphaceae bacterium
ACCATGCGCATGCAAGTGATCAATTTGGCGTTGGCTAACGGGATCAAAGTTTATGAGAGTTCCATTTTACCACAGCATTTGCTCGCAGCCGACGAAATCTTTCTCACCAATGCCATCCGAGGCATCAATTGGGTAGGAGGTTATCGCACCAAGCGTTACCAGAACAATATTTCTCGCAAGTTGGTGGTGCTATTGAATGATCATTGGGAAAAAGCCACACAATAGTTTTCAACAATTGCCAAGGGGCGCAGTAGAAATCCCTAAATTTAAAGTTCCCTTTTTACTGCAGTCATGTACCTCATCTTCGATACCGAAACCACCGGCCTTCCGCGTAATTTTAATGCGCCCATCACAGACCTTGACAACTGGCCGCGCGTTGTCCAACTTGCTTGGCAACTCCACGACGAAGCAGGGGAACTCATCTCTCAACATGACTTCATCATCAAGCCAGAGGGTTTCAATATTCCTTTTGAATCAGAGCGCGTACATGGTATTTCCACCGAATTGGCACAAGCTGTAGGTGAAAGCCTCGCCGATGTTTTAGCACTTTTCAATAAAGACCTCGCCCGAGCTAAATTCATGGTTGGTCATAACCTGCGTTTTGACCTCAATGTCTTGGGCGCAGAATACCTGCGCTTGGGTCAGGAAACCCCACTTACCTTGCCGGTACTCGATACCTGTACCGAAAACAGCGCCCAATTGTGTCAAATTCCTGGTGGCCGAGGCGGTAAATTCAAGTTGCCTACGCTTACAGAGTTGCATCAACATTTGTTTAATGAACCTTTTAACGAAGCTCATAACGCAACGGCAGATGTCGAGGCAACTACACGTTGTTTTTTGGAGCTCTTGCGCAAAGAACACTACACGCTAGAAGAAATCCTACAAGAGCCTGGTTATTTTGAATCCTACCGTACACTCAATCCGGCACCCATTCAAAAAATCGGACTCCAACACGTCAATCTGAAGGCCGAAAGTGAAAAGCTCCGCGCTGCAAAACGCCCTACACAAGATCCACCTTTAGTCAAACCAGCGGTCTCGATGGATGGCCATGGGCTTGTTTTTGCGCACCTGCACAACCATACCCAATATTCCATTTTGCAATCTACAGCAGAAGTAAGTGCGCTCATTTCGAAGGCTGTTGCGTTGAAGCAACCTGCAGTAGCGCTTACCGATACCGGCAACATGATGGCCGCCTTCCAATTTGAAAAAATTGCAGCCGCCCACAATGCCAAAGTAGCGGCTGCCCGCGCCGAGGCACAAGAAAAAGGTGAGCCTTTTGATGGCCAAGAAATTCTGCCTATCATCGGATGTGAATTCAATGTGTGCCGCAAGCACCAAGATAAATCCGTCAAAGACAACGGCTACCAAATCGTTTGTTTGGCCAAAAACAAAAACGGTTACCAAAACCTGATCAAACTGGCATCTATTGCCTACACTCAAGGGATGTATTACGTGCCCCGTATAGACAAAGATGTTCTGCTACAGTACAAAGAAGACCTCATTGTTTTGAGCGGCAACCTATACGGAGAAATCCCAAATTTATTGCTCAATGTAGGGGAGCGTCAAGCTGAAGAAGCGCTGCTCTGGTGGAAAGCAGCATTTGGACAAGACTTCTATATCGAAATTGGTCGTCACGACCTCGAAATAGAAGAACGCCTGAACCCCTTACTTGTTTCTTTGGCGGCACAACACCAAATCAAGTTGGTGGCCACCAATAATACCTACTACGTCGAACAAAAAGACGCCATGGCACACGATGTCTTGCTCTGCGTTAAAGATGGCGAATTAGTAGAGACGCCAAAAGGCCGCGGCCGCGGCTTTCGCTATGGCTTAGAGAACAACTCCTACTACATGCGGAGTACTGAAGAGATGCTCCAACTCTTTTCAGACCTGCCCCAAGCCATTGCCAATGTAGCAGAAATAATAGCCAAATGCGAACACTACGGTTTGGCTCGAGAGGTTCTTTTACCTGCTTTTGACATCCCTGCTGAGTTTGTCGATGCGCAAGATGCCATTGATGGTGGCAAGCGCGGAGAAAACGCCTTTTTGCGCCACCTCACATACGAAGGCGCCAAAAAGCGCTACGCCGAACTCACCGATGAAATCAACGAGCGCATCGACTTCGAGTTGGCGACCATCGAAAAAACAGGCTATCCAGGCTACTTCTTGATAGTACAAGATTTCTGTAATGCAGCGCGCCAAATGGGCGTTTCTGTAGGGCCGGGAAGGGGTTCGGCAGCGGGCTCTGCAGTTGCGTACTGCATCGGTATTACCAATGTAGATCCCATCAAATACGACTTACTCTTTGAGCGCTTCCTCAATCCAGACCGCGTCTCGATGCCCGATATCGATATTGACTTCGACGACGAAGGCCGCGGCCGCGTCATTGACTACGTCATCAACAAATATGGCGCCAACCAAGTAGCCCAAATCATCACCTATGGCACCATGGCGGCTAAATCTGCCATCCGAGATACCGCCAGAGTAATGAATCTTCCATTGCCCGAAGCAGACCGCTTGGCCAAACTCATTCCAGACTTGTCTCTGCGCAAGCTTTTTTCTATGCCTGAGCCCGAACTCATCGATAAATTACGCAATCAAGAGGCTGTCTCAAATGCCAAAGAACTTCGTCGCATTTATCAAGGGACCGATCTTCAAGCTCAGGTTTTGCAAAAGGCCATGGAAATCGAAGGTTCGGTACGCAATACCGGTATTCACGCATGTGGTGTGATCATCACCCCAGACGACCTTACCAATTTTGTGCCGGTGGCTACTGCAAAAGATTCCGATATGGTCTGTACGCAATACGACAACTCAGTTGCAGAATCTGCAGGCTTACTCAAAATGGACTTTCTTGGCCTCAAAACCCTAACACTCATCAAAGACGCCGTGCGTCTGGTTAAAGAAAATCGAGGTATTGAACTGGACCCTGATGCATTTGCCATAGATGACGAAGCCACATACGCACTGTTTCAGCGCGGTGATACCGTTGGTATTTTCCAATACGAATCACCCGGAATGCAAAAACACCTAAAGGAATTGAAGCCAACCGTATTTGCAGACCTTATTGCCATGAATGCATTATACAGACCGGGGCCAATGGAATACATCCCATCTTATTGCAAGCGTAAACACGGCGACGAACCCATTGTCTATGATTTACCCGACTGTGAGGAATACCTCAAAGAAACTTACGGGATTACCGTTTATCAAGAGCAGGTCATGCTCTTGTCTCAAAAGTTAGCCGATTTCACGAAAGGTGAGGCTGATACCCTGCGCAAAGCCATGGGTAAAAAAGACCGCAAAGTACTCGATAAAATGAAGCCAACTTTCATCGAAAGAGCATCGGCCAAAGGGCATCCCGCCCCAACACTTGAAAAAGTTTGGAAAGACTGGGAGGCTTTTGCATCTTATGCATTTAACAAATCTCATTCAACTTGTTATGCTTGGGTTGCATACCAAACGGCATATCTAAAGGCCAACTACCCGGCCGAATACATGGCTTCTGTGCTCAGTAACAACATGTCCGATATCAAACAAGTTTCTTTCTTTATGGAAGAATGTCGCCGCATGGGTATAGAGGTCTTGGGTCCAGATATCAATGAATCGGGTTTTACCTTTTCAGTCAATTCGGTCGGCGCTATTCGTTTTGGTCTCGGTGCCATCAAGGGAATGGGCAGTGGCCCGGTAGAAGCCATCTTAGAAGAGCGTAAAAATGGTCCGTTTGCCTCCATCTTTGATCTAACCAAGCGCATCAATTTGCGCCTTTGCAATAAACGAGCCTTTGAGAGTTTGGTATATGCTGGTGGTTTCGATTCATTTAAAGACGTACACCGCGCCCAATATATGGTGGCCGATGCCAATGGCAGAACTTTTCTGGATGCGGCTATGCGCTATGGTGCGAGTGTTCAAGATCAAGCCCAATCTGCTCAGCATAGCATGTTTGGTGAAGCCACTGGCACCACCATGCCGGCACCAACTATTCCTCGTGCAGACGAATGGCCGGCCATCTATAAACTCAATCGCGAGAAAGAAGTGGTGGGTATTTTTATTTCAGGCCACCCTCTCGACGACTTCAAAGTAGAAATCAGTTCTTTTTGTACCGGAACAGTTGCTATGCTCAATGATCCGGCTACCTATATGGGCCGAGACCTCTTGATCGCCGCAATTATCACCACTGCAGAACACCGTATTACCAAGCGTGGCGACGCTTTTGGCTCGCTCATCATCGAAGATTACCAAGAAGCCTTTAAATTGAATCTATTCAATGAGTCTTATCTGAAGTTCAAGCACTTTATGGAGCCAGGTACTTTTGTGGCTATCAAAGGCCGCATTGAAGTGCCGAGATTCAGGCAGTACCCAGAATTTGTAGTACACCATATCGAATTGCTACAAGAGCTTCGCGACAAACGCGCCAAAATGCTCAAGTTGCGCTTTTCAGCCAAACAACTTGATCAGTTGGTCATTGATCAACTTCACGATTTATTTGAAGCCAATCCTGGAGCTTGTCAGTTGCATTTTACTGTATTTGATCCGCTAGATGGCATTGAAGTTTCTCTGCCGTCCCGCAGTATGAAAGTACAGCCCTCTAGTCAGTTGTTTAAAGAGCTTGCCAAGCTCGATATCCAATTCAAGCTGAATTAACTGTACAACTCGTTTTAAGTTTTTTCAGTAAGAACAAAACGCAAGGAAACAAAAAAAGCGCTCATTTGAGCGCTTTTTTTGTTTGATCAATTTATTTGAATTATGCTTCAGCAGATTCTTGCGGAACCAATACGCGGCCGCAATGCTCACAAACAATAATTTTCTTTTTGGTAACGATGTCAAGCTGACGCTGCGGTGGAATTTTGTTGAAACAACCACCACATGAGCCACGCATTACTTGCACAACAGCTAAGCCGTTTTTGGCATTGGTGCGCAAACGCTCATATGCAAATACCAAGCGGTTTTCGATGTTTTTCTTGGCAGCGTCTGAGGCCTTGATCAGTTTTTCTTCATCCTTTTGCGTCTCGCTAACGATGGCCTCTAGTTCTGCTTTTTTGCTATTGAGGTCGCCTTGTTTCATTTCAACGCGCTCCATAGCTTCGGTCAGGGTTTCTTTCTTGAGGTCAATTTTGAGTTTGGCCTCTTTAGACTTTTTGTCGTGGAGTTTGATTTCGAGTTCTTGGAATTCGATTTCTTTGGCAAGTGATTCAAATTCGCGGTTGTTGCGCACGTTGTTTTGCTGCTCTTTGTATTTAGCGATAGCACCTTCGGCGTCTTTTACCGCGATTTTACGGTCAGAGATTTCAGTCTCGACTTCTTTGATTTCGTCGTTGATTTTGGTAACGCGCGTGTTGAGTCCGATGATTTCATCTTCAAGACTTTGCACTTCTAAAGGAAGTTCACCACGGATGGTGCGAATGCGGTCAATTTCAGAGTCGATTTTCTGGAGTTCAAAAAGCGCATCCAATTTTTCTGCGATGGTACCTTCTTTTTTAGTTGCTGCTGCCATGGGCTATAGATAGTTAACGGGATTCGTATTCAACTTAGTTAAACGGACCGCAAAGTTAGGAAATTTTTCTGTAAGTTGTTCAGCTAAAAGTTCACTTGTAAATTGCTCACTTTCATAGTGACCAATATCGGCAATAACGATTCGATCTTCGGCATCAAAAAATTCGTGGTATTTAAAGTCAGAAGTGATGAGTATATCTGCTTTTGCACGAATGGCATCGGGCAAAAGAAAGCTGCCTGCTCCTCCACAAAGCGCGACGGTTTGGATTTGCTTTGGGAGTAGGTTCGTGTATTTGATCGCGCCACAATTGAATTTTTCTTTGATGTGCTTTAAAAACTCCAAAGGATCTGTTGGCGCAGCAAGCTGCCCAACAAAACCTGCTCCGCGTTCTTGGTGCTGATTTTGAGTAGCGAGCAATTGGTAAGCAACTTGCTCGTATGGATGGGCGTTTCTCATCGCATCGAGCACGGCAGAAACCACACTTGACGTTAATACATATTCCAATTTAAGTTCTTGAACGGATGCGCGTTGTCCGGTGCTACCAATATGCGGATTCGCTTTTTCATTGGGCCTGAAGGTACCCGTGCCCAAGGTTCTAAAATGGCAGTCTTGGTAGTTGCCGATCTGACCAGCTCCAGCAGCTAAAATAGCAGCATCTAAGACTTCGAAATCTTCTTGAGGCACATAGACTTCTAATTTGAATAATTGCGCTGTCATGGGGCGCAATACACGGCAGTTTTGCAAACCTATTTTTTGCGCAATTTTAGCATTTACACCCTCTAGATGGTTGTCTAGATTGGTGTGGATTGCATAGAGCGCAATGCCATTTTGAATACAGCGTTCCAAGACGCGCTCCACGAAGTTTTTTCCATTGAAGCGCTTGAGGCCTTTGAATACAACCGGATGATGCGCAATAATCAGATTGCAATCATTTTCAATAGCTTCCTCTACTATGGCTTCGGTTACATCTAGCGAGACCAAAACGCCCGTAACTGTTTGTTCGGCGCGGCCATAAATGAGCCCAGAGTTGTCATAGCTTTCCTGAAGTTCTAGGGGGAATTTAGCCTCTAAAAAGCGGGTAATGTCTTGGATTTGCATTTAAAGTTGTTTTGAAAGACCAATGGTTAAACCCCAGCCCTTGCTCTTGTGAATGTAATCTTCATAAGGGCTGTAAGAATTGTTGAGTTGACTGCGATACATTGCACCAAACCTGAATGCAAAATTATTGCCTAATGGCGCCTCTATGCCCACAGAACCTATCCAAGATAACGTAAAACTATTCATCGTGTTATTGACTTTGATTTGATCGTCGTATTTGGCACCTAAGGCGTTTGTCCATTCAAGGTCTTGTTTATAGCCTTGATAGAGCGCCGGCACCATGCCCAAGCCGCCAAAGCATTTCAACCTTTGCCCAAAAGCTACTTTTAATTGCAAAGGGAGTGCCAAATAGCGATAGCGCGTTTCATAGTTAAAAGTTGAGTCAGAGTTCAAATCGTTGAAAGCATAAGCTTCACCGTTTTGCAACCATGAAACACCACCATCTAAGTAAAAATGTTGGGATAAACCGACACATATGCCAAGCTGATGAGACCATGCAGTAAGTGCCATTTCATTGGCGCGTTCACCAAGCGGAGTTGGCAAAAAGTCGTCATTTGAGACCAATGATCGATACATTTCCATTCGTTGTGTCTCGAAATAATAGGTGGTAGGGTAAACGCTTTTGAGTTGTTTATTGACAATCTGAGCAAAACTTGTACTCGTGAGTACAAACAAACAAAGGCTGAGGAACTGCTTCATGTTTCAAAAATACGCTTTTTGCAGCTCTCCCAAAAGTCTTGATACAGGTCAAGTATATTTGGTGAGTCAAGGCCCTACCTTTGTCAAAATTCTTAATATATCGAAAATGGAAACAACTTGGAAAGTAGACACAATGCACAGCGAAGTAGGCTTCAAAGTGCGCCACATGATGATCTCTAACGTAAGCGGATCTTTTGGTTCTTTTGATGCACATGCCACTACAGCAGGTGATGACTTCAGCACCGCACAATTTAGTTTTAACGCTGACATCAACTCAATCAACACAGGTGTTGCCGATCGCGATGGCCACCTCAAATCTGCTGATTTTTTTGATACCGAACAATATCCTGCTTTGACATTTACCTCAACAGGAGTAACACAAATCAACGACGATACGTTAGAAATTGCAGGCACGATACAAATCAAAGGTCAAAGCAAGCCAGTTGTTCTTAAAGCGGAGTATGCAGGTATTGCTGTTGATCCTTACGGACAAACCAAAGCAGGAATGACCATCAGCGGAAGTATCAAAAGAAGTGATTTTGGTCTGACCTGGAGCGCAGTTACAGAAGCTGGTCATGTAGTGGTTGGCGACGAAATCAAGTTAGCAGCTGAACTTCAGTTGATCAAGCAGTAAGCAAGTTACGAACCACGCGCAGGGCTTCTTCAATATGCCCCACAGGATTGGTTTGTGAATTAAAAATACCTGCGACTTTTCCATCGAGCCCGACTACATACGTCACTCTCCCTGGAATAAGTCCAAATAAAGATTTAGGTACGCCAAATTGCTGGCGTACCTTTTTTTGTGTATCAGAAAGTAGCGGATACGGCAGCTTGTATTTTTGTTGGAATGCTTGGTGGGATTGGCCACCGTCCGATGAAATACCAAAGACCTCACAACCCAGATCTAGAAAATCTGCATACGCATCTCGAAATGCACAAGCTTCCTTGGTACAACCTGGTGTGTCGTCTTTTGGGTAAAAAAACAGAACCATGATTTTTTTACCGAGGTATTCATCGATGTGAATTTGTTTTCCTTGGCTGTCCGGTAAACTAAATGCAGGGCAGTGGTCTCCAATTTGGATGGCTTGACTCATGATTGTAGGGCTGTTTTGAATCGATCTAAAACGCGTTCGCGCGCCATTTTGTGATCGACGATAGGATTGATATATGCGGGTGTTCCAAATTCTGGCACCCATTTCTTGATGTATTCAAATTTCGGATCGAATTTCTTTTGCTGTGCCTCTGGATTGAAGACCCTAAAATAGGGTGCTGCATCGCAGCCACAACCTGCGGCCCATTGCCAACCGCCCACATTGCTGGCCAACTCAAAATCGAGCAGCTTTTCGGCAAAATAACGCTCTCCCCAGCGCCAATCTATAAGCAAATGTTTGGTGAGAAAACTTGCCACCACCATGCGTACGCGATTGTGCATAAAGCCGGTAGCATTGAGTTCACGCATCCCTGCATCTACCAATGGATACCCCGTTTTTCCAGCGCACCACGCTGCAAAATCTTCTTCGTTGTTTTCCCAAATGATGCGGTCGTATTGTGGCTTGAAGGCTTTGTCGGTCGTTTGTGGAAAATGAAACAAGATCATTTGGTAGAAGTCGCGCCAGATGAGTTCGTTGAGGTATTTTTCGTTGAGTTTTAGGGCTTCTCGGGCCAAAGCACGGATGGATATCGTACCAAAACGCAAGTGCAAACTCAGCCTGGAAGTGCCTAAAACAGCAGGTATATCGCGCAACTCGTGGTATTTTTGAATCACAGCACTTGGTGTTGCACTTGAAGGAAAAGCTTGCAAAGGCTTTTGCTCAAAACCCATTTCCTGAAGTGAAATCAAGTCGTGGGTTTGGAATGGGTGTAAATGTTTGAGGTATTTTTCAGTCGGGTAGGCTTTGAAATAATAGGCTGTCAGTTTTGCTTTCCATTTTCGTGCATAAGGCGAATAGATGGTGTAGGGCAAGCCATCGTCTTTGGTGACCTCATTTTTTTCAAAAATAACCTGATCCTTAGCCCCAATAAAATCTATATTTTCTTGTTTGAGAACCTCAAAAAGATATTGATCTCTTGCAAGGGCATTTGGTTCGTAATCGCGATTTGTGAATACAGTCGTGACCTGATACTTTTTGGCCAACTTCAGAATTTCTATTTTTGGATCTCCGAAAAGCACTTCTATATCTGAACCGAAAGACCGATACTGCGCCTTGATTTTCGCCAATTCTTGGTGAATAAACAACACGCGCTGATCATTTTTGGGCAGCACTTGAAGAATACTGAGGTCAAAAATAAATACAGGAATAACAGCCTCGTTGTTTTTGAGCGCTTTGAAAAGGCCTGCATTGTCTTGGATGCGCAGGTCTCTGCGGTGCCAAAAAAGTGCAGTACTCATTTTCCGTCGTATTCAATGATGTTATTTTGAGTTTCCCAGAGCTTGAGGCTGAGGCCGTATTTAGCATCAAGTTTGGCGCGCAATAAATTCCAAATCACGACTGCAATGTTTTCAGCGGTGGGGTTGAGCTGTGCAAATTCAGGACAATCTAGATTGAGGTTGCGGTGATCAAAACGGTCTTGCACTTCTGTACCGATGAGGTCCTTGACGAGTTTGAGGTCGATGAGGTAACCCGTTTCAGGATCAACTTCCCCCTCGATCCATACTTCCAGTGTGTAGTTGTGCCCATGAAAATTTGGGTTGTTGCATTTGCCAAAAATGGCGTTGTTTTTCTCGTCAGACCAGTCGGGTCTGAACAAACGGTGCGCCGCATTGAAGGTCGCTCTTCTACATACTTTCATTTGCTGCTTTTGTGATTTTGTCTAGGTGTTGTTCGAGTAATATTTGAAACCAAACGGTAAGTGTTTGACGATTGTTCTGAAGGGTATGGCTGAGTTGGTCTATGCTGACCCATTGAAAAGCTCGTACTTCTTCAGAATTGATCTGCGGATCTTGGTTGGTGAAGCCAAATACGACATGATCGAGTTCGTGTTCGGTCAGTCCTTGATCAAGATCAGCTTTGTAAAGAAATTTAAATGCAGTTTGCAACGGAGCACTCATGCCCATTTCTTCTTGCAAACGGCGCTCTGCTGCCATTAAGGTTGTTTCGCCAGGGCGCTGGTGACTACAACAGGTGTTGGTCCAGAGTAGGGGAGAATGGTATTTATGTGCGGCGCGTTGTTGGAGCAATAACTCACCTTTTGAATTGAAAATCAAAACAGAAAAGGCACGGTGCAATAAGCCCAAACGATGAGCCTCCATTTTTTCAAGCTGACCAATTGCTTGGTCTTGTTCATCCACCAATACAACGTATTCGCTGGGCATTACAGCAGATTTAAATTGTGGCGCACATAAGAGGTTAGTAAAATGCGCATTTTGCGGTAGTTCGGAATGCGAATGCGCTCATTGAGTACGCTTTCTGCCGGTGTTTGCTTGATTTTGTTAAAGAGTTTAAAGTAGTATTTGTATGCCATATAGACGCCAAAACGGGCACTTCTTGGCAATAACAAAATACCTTCATATCCTTTTTGAAAGTCTAGTGCGATATCCGCTTCAATTTCTTTTTTGATGTCGCTGTTGAATTCAGATAAATTGATGCCCGGGAAATAAGTGCGCCCGAGTTCTTGGTAATCTGCTTTGAGGTCTCGCAGGAAATTGATTTTTTGAAAAGCAGCCCCTAATTTCATGGCATATGGCTTGAGGTCCTCGTATGTTTGTTGATCGCCTTCAACAAAAACTTTTAAACACATCAGGCCAACAACCTCTGCAGATCCCAGAATATAGGTTTCATACTTACCTTGATCGTAGGTTTGTTTTTGTAAGTCCATTTCCATGGAATCAAGGAAAGTATCGATGAGTTCCATTGGAATTTGGTACTTATTAACTGCCCATTGAAAGCTGTTGAGGATCGGGTTGAGTGAAATACCTGCTGAAATGGCCTCGTAAGTTTGGTTCTTGAAGTCGAGGAGTAGTTTTTCTTTGTCGTAGCCATGAAAGGTGTCCACGATTTCATCTGCAAAGCGCACAAAACCATAGATGGAATAGATGGGTTTTTGCAATTCTTTATGCAAAAAGCTAATGCCCAAAGAGAAAGAGGTACTGTACCTTTTGGTGGTGAGCTCGCTCATTTCTTGGCATACGTTGTCAAATAAAGCTTTCATAGAATGGGTTTAGTGGTGCTTAGCGATGATATATTTGGCGACAACTTCTCCAGAAACAATGGAAGGAGGAACGCCTGGGCCAGGTACGGTGAGTTGGCCAGTGTAAAATAGGTTTTTGATTTTTTTGTGTTGCATACGCGGCTTGAGTATGGCTGTCTGTAACAAGGTGTTGGCCAGGCCATAAGCATTGCCTTTGAAAGCGTTGTAGTCGCTTTTGAAATCAGCCACACAAAAACTTCTTTTGTAAACAATATGATCCATGATGTCGTTGCCGGTCAGTATTTTGAGCCGCTCCATTAAAATCGAGAAATAATATTCTCGGGTGGCTTCGTCATCTTTTAAATCAGGAGCCAACGGAATCAGAAAGAACAGGTTTTCTGAGCCTTCAGGCGCTACACTTGGGTCTGTCAGTGACGGAACACTCATGTAAAACAAAGGTTTTGCAGGCCAGCTAGGATCTTTGTAGATTGTTTTGCCGTGTTCTTCTAGGGATTCATCAAAGAAGAGGTTGTGGTGCTCTAAATTGCTGAGTTTTTTATTGACACCCACATAAAACAAGAGGCTCGAAGGCGCCATGGTACGTTTGTCCCAATAAGCATCGGAATAATTGGCGTTTTCTTTGAGGAGTTTTTGGTCGGTGTGGGCGTAGTCGGCACCGGAGATAACGATATCTGCTTTGTGCAGCTGGCCATTGACCATTGTGCCGATGGCTTTGCCGTTTTCAATCACGATGCGCTCGACGTTTGCCGAAGTTTCCATCTTGACGCCTTGTTCTTGTGCAATGCGTGCAAAGGCCTTGATGAATTCGTGCATGCCCTTCATCGGGTACCACGTGCCAAGTTGGATATCTGCGTAGTTCATTAAGGAGTACAGCGCTGGCGTTTCATTGGGCATTGCACCTAAAAACAGCACAGGAAACTCGAGTAAGGATAATATTTTGGGGTGCTTGAAATATTTGCGGATGAAGCTCGAAAAGGAAGAAAAGAGGTGCATCTTGAAAAGTCCTCCGAGCACGCGGCTGTCAAAAAACTCTGTTAAACTGAGGCTTGGCTTGTAGACGAGGTCTTCCATACCTACTTTGTATTTATAGGCGGCATCTTTCAAGAAAGCTTGGAGTTGGCGTGCGCTACCGGGCTCTAAAGATTCAAACCATTCTTCTAGCTTCGGCATTTCTGCAGGCACGTTGGTGTAGGACTGGTCAGGCCAATAAACGCGGTAAGACGGATCTAGGCGCTTGAGCGCATAGAAATCAGAGGTAGTGTAGCCAAATTGCTGGTAAAATTTTTCGAATACGTCGGGCATCCAGTACCAAGACGGGCCCATATCAAAAACAAAACCCTGTGTTTCAAACTGACGGGCTCTGCCACCTATGGTAGGGTTTTTCTCGAAAATTTGAACGTCATAGCCTGCTTTTGCAAGAAATGAAGCGGTGGACAGGCTCGAAATACCCGAGCCAATAACGTGTACTTTTTTTGTCATAAATTAATTTGCCGAAAATGCGAATTCCGGTAATGCTTCCATCAGCTTTTTTCTGGCGATGAAAATCCGGCTCTTCACTGTTCCGATTGGAATACCGAGTTTGTCTGCGATCTCTTTGTATTTGAACCCTTCAAAATGCATTTCAAAAGGTGTTTGATATTCCTCTCCTAATAAATTGATTTGTCTGTTGATGTCCTTTACACCAATCTTCTCGATTGCGCTGTCTTCGTGGCTATGGATGTTTCCGACCAAGAAAACTTCTTTACTGTGGTCGAAGATGGCACCCGATTTTACTCTTCTGCGGTACTGATTAATGAACAAGTTACGCATAATTGTGAAAACCCAAGCCTTAAAATTGGTTTGTGGTGTATAATAATTGCGATAAGTAATTGCTTTGAGCATGGTCTCTTGGGTCAAATCCCTTGCGTCTTCTCGGTTTCTGGTAAAAGACAAGGCAAAAGACTGCAGGTTGTTTTCTAGACCAATTAAAGCTTCATTGAATTCGATTGTTGACATGGCGTTTAGTTTTGTTTAACAATTACGATATAAAGTTAAACATAATTTGTTTAACTAAACAAGAAAAACTTTAAACAAAACAATAAATATTTTCTATTCTTCCTATAGAAAAAGTCTATTTTACGTTTTCCATCATCACTTTCACCATCGCTTTGGTGTCAAATTGAGCTTTCCAACCCCAATCTTTGGCCGCATGGCTGTCATCAATGGAATTGGGCCAACTGTCTGCAATGGCTTGTCGGAAATCTGGGGCGTAGGTCATATTGAACGTTGGCTGTAGTGCTTGAATTTCGACAGCAAGTTCGGCCGGTGTAAAACTGCAACCCGCCAGGTTGTAAGCAGAGCGAATTTTAATTTGGTCAGCAGGAGCTTCCATGAGTTCGATGGTCCCGCGAATGGCGTCGTCCATGAACATCATCGGAAGTTTGGTTTCAGCGCTTAAAAAACAAGTGAATTTACCTTCTGCTTTGGCTTTGTAGAAGATGTCTACGGCGTAGTCGGTGGTGCCGCCGCCCGGTAAGCTTTTATAAGAGATCAGGCCAGGGTAGCGGATGCTGCGCACGTCTACACCAAATTTGTTGTGGTAGTATTCGCACCAGCGTTCGCCCGCTTGTTTGGAGATGCCATAAACGGTGGTGGGTTCCATAATGGTATGCTGCGGCGTGAGGTCGGCAGGGGTAGTGGGGCCAAAGACAGCAATAGAACTCGGCCAAAAAATCTTTTTGAGGTGTCCTTCTTTGGCTAGGTCGAGGATGGTAAACAAACCCTCCATATTGAGTTTCCAAGCAAAGTCTGGGTTTTTTTCTGCAGTGGCTGAAAGCAGCGCAGCGAGTAGATAAACTTCACTTATGTTTTGTTCAATGATATAGGAACGTACTGTTTCTCTTTGCAGGGCATCTAGTTGGATGTAGGGGCCATTTTGTAGGATTTCGGGGCACTCATCTCTGAGGTCTGCGGCAATAACTGTTTGATTTCCGTATTTTGAACGCAGGGCTAAAACGAGTTCGGTTCCAATCTGACCACAAGAACCGAGTACCAATATTTTTGACATAGTGTTGATTTGATGTATGGACAAAAATACGAAAACTGACCAAAATCATTTCTTGGAATCGTGTATTGGGTTAGTTTTGTGTCATAAAACTTTGAAACATGCCATTTTATCACCAACTAGGGAAAATACCGCACAAGCGCCATACTGTTTTTCGCCAACCTGATGGCTCGCTTTACCACGAGCAGCTGTTTGGTACTATTGGCTTTGACGGTATGTCGGCCCTGTTATATCACGTTCAGCCACCAACGGTAGTGAAGTCAATTGGTGCACAAACCAATATTGCGCCCGAAATTGGCATCCAAAAAAATATGCTGATGCGCAGTTTCAGGGGCTTTGACCTCAAGCCTGCCGCCGATTACGTAGAAAGCCGTGTTCCTGTTTTGGTCAACTCTGACGTCTACATCGAGCTTGCCGCACCATCACAGAGCATGAAAGATTATTTCTACAAAAACGCGGATGCAGATGAAATCATCTTTATCCATAAAGGTTCTGGCAAGTTGCGCACCCAAATGGGCAACATCGATTTTGCTTACGGCGACTACCTTGTGATTCCGCGCGGCATGATCTACCAATTGCAATTCAATGACGAAAACAACCGCTTGTTTATCATCCAATCTTTTCATCCGGTCTATACACCAAAGCGCTACCGCAACTGGTTTGGTCAGCTTTTAGAGCACTCTCCATATTGTGAGCGCGATATCCGCCCACCGCACGAACTCGAAACCCACAATGAAGAAGGCGATTTTCTGATCCGCATCAAAAAACAAGATGTGCTCTACGACTACACTTACGCGCACCATCCTTTCAATGTAGTAGGTTGGGATGGCTATAACTATCCGTATGCTTTCTCCATCCACGACTTTGAACCAATTACCGGCCGTGTGCATCAACCCCCACCAGTGCACCAAACATTTGAGACCGCTGCTTTTGTGGTGTGTTCTTTTGTTCCGCGCCTTTACGATTACCATCCAGATTCCATTCCGGCACCTTACAACCATTCCAACATCGATTCCGATGAGGTCTTGTATTATGTCGACGGCGATTTCATGAGCCGCAACAACATTGAAAAAGGACAAATTACGTTGCATCCGGCGGGTATCCCACACGGGCCACATCCGGGGGCTTACGAGCGCAGCATCGGTAAAAAAGAAACCGAAGAATTAGCCGTTATGGTCGATACCTTCAAGCCGCTCTCACTCACAAAGCGCGGTTTAGAGATGGAATTGCCAGACTACATGTTCTCATGGCAGCACTAAATCGCTTTTAATCCCTAATTTTGACCTAAATTCAACAAAATGGCAGAGATCAAAAACCTACAAGATATCCAAAATACAGACTACAGTCTAGAGAAAATATTTCACGATGCCGAAGATTTCCTTCCGCTTTTAGGCACAGACTACGTAGAGTTGTACGTTGGTAACGCCAAACAAAGCGCCCATTATTACAAAACAGCATTTGGTTTTCAGTCAGAAGCTTATGCTGGCCTCGAAACTGGAGTGAAAGACCGCGTTTCTTATGTGCTCAAGCAAGATAAGATTCGATTGGTACTCACTACGCCCCTCACCGAAGGCGGCGAGCTCAATGCGCACATTGATAAACATGGCGACGGCGTTAAAGTAGTTGCCTTATGGGTAGAAGATGCCACCAAAGCATTTGAAGAAACCACCAAACGAGGTGCCAAGCCATACATGGAACCAACCCGTGAAGAAGACGAAAACGGTTGGGTCGTGCGCTCAGGTATTTACACTTATGGCGAGACCGTTCATATTTTTGTGGAGCGCCATAGCTATAACGGCATTTTCTTGCCAGGATATAAAAAATGGGAGTCTCATTACAATCCCTCAGAAGTGGGTCTCAAATTCATAGACCACATGGTGGGTAATGTAGGCTGGAACGAAATGAATGACTGGGTTGAGTTCTATGGAAAAGTAATGGGCTTTGCTCAAATCGTTTCTTTCGATGACAAAGACATTTCAACCGACTACACCGCCCTGATGTCTAAAGTGATGTCTAACGGTAACGGCCGCATCAAATTTCCGATCAACGAACCTGCTGAAGGCAAGAAAAAATCCCAAATCGAAGAATACATTGACTTCTACAATGGCCCGGGCGTGCAGCATATTGCAGTTGCCACTAACAATATTGTTGAAACCGTATCTGCCATGCGCGATCGCGGTGTAGAGTTTTTGTATGTTCCTGAAACGTACTACGAAGATTTATTAGAACGCGTAGGTCAGATTGACGAAGACATCGAGCTATTGAAAGCGCACGGAATTCTCATTGACCGCGACGACGAAGGTTATTTGTTGCAGTTATTTACCAAGCCAGTTGTGGATCGTCCGACAATGTTCTTTGAAATCATTCAAAGAAAAGGTGCGCAATCATTTGGTAAAGGTAATTTCAAGGCCTTGTTTGAAGCTATTGAGCGCGAACAAGAAAACCGCGGCACACTTTGATTCTCAATTGAATTTATTCAAATTAAAAAGGGGCTCCAATAGAGCCCCTTTTTAATTAAAGTTGTTGAAGCAGTGCTTCGAATTCATGGTAAATACCTTGTTGCTTGTCTTCATTATAGGCTTTCTGAATAGCTTCTACAATTTCCGAAATTTCAGTAACGCCTTCGGCTTTCAAGCGATTCATGACATCTTGAATCACTGCCGGGCGAGGCCCCCACGTAAATACCTCTGCTCCATTTTCATCTAGACAAATCAATTTGGGAATTGCTCTGCCACCATTAGTGAGGTAAGCGTCCATTACCGTTAGGTGTTCGTCGCGCAAAATGTACAGTGTTTGTATGCCACTCACAGCCAAGGCTAATTTTTCAATAACCGGCACACACTGCGCGGCATCTCCGCACCAAGGTTCTGTAAGTACCCACCATGTCCAGTTCTTGACTTTTGCTTGCAGTAATTCTTGCAACGCAGCAGGAACTTCTACCGTTTTGTTCAGGCGCTTCATGCGTTGCTGATTCAGTTTGGTGTAGTGCACATATGGTGCGCTCTGATTGGGCCCACTTGTGCGGCCTTCTGCCACAAGTTGTTCGGAAAGTTGCATGTAGTCATTGTAGTTTATGGCTTGTGCCAATAATTCACTTGTAAAGAGGTCTTGTGCTTGCATAAAGTGCTGTGTTGATTTATTTGAATGCAAAATTACACATTGAATTATTGCCATTTTACAAATGCACATTTTAAATATCAAGAAGATTTTGTATATTTGCACCCACCAAAATGGAGGTTGTAGCTCAGTTGGTTAGAGCGTCGGATTGTGGTTCCGAAGGTCGCGGGTTCGAGACCCGTCTTCCTCCCCCAAAAAAAAGCCAGTAGTTTTACTGGCTTTTTTATTTTATAATTTCCCTAAAGTCTTTTCGCACAATTCTTTGAGAAATGGGGGTAAAGTATCTTTCTCCCACGGATGTGTGGCTCCAAAAACATGATCTGCTCCATGTATTTCAACAACCTTGGTACTTGATGCCTCCTCTAATTCATAGGCTTCTGAAATAGGTACTGAAAGATCTTGGTCGCCATGAAAAACAGAGAGTTTCTTTCCTAGTTTTTTTGCGGCTTTAAGGATAGCTAGATTTGCTTGATTGGCAATAAAATCGCTATACAAACTATACTGCTGGGGAAGGTTTTGATTGGTTCGGCCATTTTTCACAAAGCGTATACCCGACTTTTCCCATTCTCTTAGTTCAAAGCCTGTCGGTAAACGTCTTGCGATATCGCAGATGCCTGCCCATGTACAGACTTGACCAAGTGCCGACTGAAAGTTCCAGTGCTGGCTAGCTAATGTGGCAGTGCCTCCACCTCGCGAATGCCCAATCAAGTGAATGCGTTCCCAGGTATGATGTTTCGCTTCTAAATGACCAATTAATTGTAGGGTATCTGTTATTTCAAACGAATAGGTGTTTTGACCAAAAGCCTCCAAATCGACAAATTCGGTGGGCTGAGCTAGAGTAGTGCCATTATGGCTGAGGTTGAAGCGGCAGAAGTCATAGCCAGCTGCGTTAAAAAAATCACGAACCAAATGCCAAGCGCCCCAATCCATGAAGCCCATAAATCCGTGTACAAACACAATTAACTCTTTGGCATGTTCAGTTGGTGTGAACTCATAAAGTGCTGCTCGTTGTTGCGCACCAAGATATGTTTTTTGCTCCATTGCTCTCTTTTGTTCATTAACATGAACCTTGTACAATATAAACAAGGTCTGCGCTGATTCGAAGGTAACCAAAATCGTAACAAAAAATATATTGTTGGCCAGTTTTGGCCTGTTTGGTGTGGGTGTGGTATTCAAAAAGATAGCCTTTAGAAAGCAGGTCAATTTCCAAAACACGCCTGCGTTTTTCGATCAGCAGGTAATATGCTAGAATTTGTTGGTTCTGTATCAATATCCGATTGATCTGTCGCTGTTGTGCTAGTTTTTGGGCATAATTGCGGTTGTTGTATTGATTGCGGCAGTGATCAGTGCAAAATTTTTGATCGCTGCGCCCTTTGAGCACCACTGCACATTCTTTACAGTAACGTTTAGAGAGGTAAAAATCCATATGAACCAAACGGATTTAATTGGGTTTAGTATATAGTGCATTGATTTGATACACTGAAATCCTAGTGAGAACCAAAAAAAATCTTCGATCAACTCCGTAAAATATGCAGTAAAAGAGCCCTTTGGCTCGAAAGTTTGTAACGCATGAAAAAAAAATGCGTTGAAGGCGAACCTTTCTGCATTTTATCAGTACAAGGGAAGGCAATTAGAAAATATGAGGCAGTTAAAAATCGCAAAACAGGTCACCAACAGAGAGACCGCATCTTTAGACAAGTACTTACAAGAAATTGGTCGTGTCGACCTCATTACCGCTGATGAAGAGGTAGAGCTCGCGCGCAAGATCAAAGCCGGAGACCGCGTGGCCTTAGAACGCCTCACCAAAGCCAACTTGCGCTTTGTGGTTTCAGTAGCTAAACAGTATCAAAATCAAGGCTTGGCTTTGCCTGACCTGATCAACGAAGGAAACTTAGGCCTGATCAAAGCCGCTGAGCGTTTCGATGAAACCCGTGGTTTCAAGTTTATTTCGTACGCCGTTTGGTGGATCCGCCAGTCTATTCTTCAGGCTTTGGCCGAACAAGCGCGCATCGTGCGTTTGCCTTTGAACAAAATTGGCAACATCAATAAAATCAACCGTGCCTATTCAGAGCTCGAACAAAAATTTGAGCGTCCGCCATCAGCAGACGAACTCGCAGAGTTCTTGAATGTCACACCAGAAGAAGTAAAGCAAACACTTTCTCAAAATGGCCGTCACATTTCCATGGACGCACCTTTGATTGAAGGCGACGACTCCACTTCAACCATGTACGACGTCATGCAAGGCGACTCACTCCCTGGTCCAGAAGCCAGCCTAACCCTAGAGTCTTTGCGCTCAGACATCCGCCGCTCCCTCACGAGCCTCACCCCGCGTGAAAGCGAAGTGATCAGCATGTTCTACGGCTTAGATGGCAAAGCGCCGCTTTCCTTAGAAGAAATCGGAGACAAATTCGAGCTCACCCGTGAGCGCGTTCGTCAAATCAAAGAGAAGGCCATCCGCCGCCTCAAACACACCAACAAAAATAAAGTACTGAAAAGCTACTTAGGATAAACAAAAAAGGAACCGCGAGGTTCCTTTTTTGTTTTGTAAGGTTGCCTTCAATAAGTTGCTCTTAGAAAAGTATAGTGGAAGCCAAAAATCAGTAGAAATACAGAGAGAGTTTGTATTTGTACTAAATATCTTACAGTCAGCAAGGAATTCTACTTCATTTGAATAGTTTTCAAGTAAAATTTCGAAAATAACCTTTTGTAGGCAGCGTTTGATTTTTATTTTATGAATCAACAATTCGAAATTTACACCTCCTCTGATGGAAGCACTCAGATAGAGGTAAAGTTTGAAGGAGAAACTTTTTGGTTGAGTCTAAACCAAATATCAAGCCTATTTGAAAAGGATAAATCTGTAATATCTAGACACATAAGTAATATATATAGGGAAGGTGAGCTTGATCGCAGTTCAACTGTTGCAAAAAATACAACAGTTCAATTTGAAGCTAATCGTCAAGTAAAAAGAGATATAGAATACTATAATCTCGACGCTATTATTTCCGTTGGTTACCGCGTAAACTCGAAACGAGGAACCCAATTTCGACAATGGGCTACAAAGCGCTTGAGAGAATATTTGGTTGAGGGTGTTGCCCTCAATGAAAAACGACTTGAGCAAAAGAATAAAGAGGTTCAGGTACTTCATGATGGTATCCGGATTTTGAGTAGGGCAATTGAAGAGCAAGCAAACGGCAATACTAGTTATGCTTGGCTTCAACAATTTAGTCTTGGTTTAAGACTTCTTGACGACTACGATCACGAGACTTTGGATACAAAAGGTTTCCACTCTAAGGCAGCTATTTATCCTAAATTAGATGATTATTTAGTCCTTGTTGCGCAAATGCGCACTGAGTTCAATACGACAGTTTTTGGCAAACTTAAGGATGGAGGTTTTGATAGTGCCATTCATCAAATCAAACAAAGTTTTGGCCTCGAGGAATTATATCCGTCGCTCGAAGAGAAAGCTGCCATGTTACTTTATTTGGTAGTTAAAAACCATGCTTTTTATACAATCCCACTGGCCAAACAATCATCAGTAGCGAAGCTCTTGCATCTTTAACGCTTTTTGTCGCTGCAAGTCAAGCAAACGAGATGCAAACGGTTAAGAATTTATTGATTAATGTACTGAACCGGAAATTGATATAACCATCAAAGATAGCCTACAAAAACAAGGTGCTGAAAAGCTACCTGAGATAAATAAAAAAAGGAACCGTGTGGTTCCTTTTGGTGGTGGCAACTCTTATGCCAAGGTATAGAAAGAAAAGACTATTCTATTTTTCTTCCTTTTACACTTCTTATATCATCCTTGCTTTTAGATTTTATGATCAAATATGGAGTTTCATTTTCTGAACCTTTAATAGAGGTGCCATGCCAGAATCCTTTCCAATCGCTTCTGAAATTAATCCAAAATGATTTCCATTTTGTTTTAAATGATTCCCCATTGTACTCCCAAGAAACATTGTAGTAAGCATCACCATATTTAATAACTTTTAAATCTTCATTATCCCACTCAAAGTGAAACTTACTTTGAGAGTTATCACTATCCTGAATAAACCATAGTCTTAAATTATCATCGTCTTCGAAAGTAACACCAATTTTTAATTTACCATCCTTTGTTAAGATGTAAGGTTCCGAAGAACTTTTTGGAACGATACCAGCAGCGCTTTTTGAAACCAGAATTGATTGTTTATAAAATCTTGCAACGCCATCAGTAACTGTTGATTTTGATTTACTATATTCTTCATTTAATGTGAGAACAATGTTTCTTGAAACATAATATTGGTACATTGGAATTGATGCTTCCTTTTCGGGCATTCTATTGGTAATTGAAGTCTGCATTGGGCTTACAGATTTGCAGCTTAATAATATTAATAGAACGATGAAAATAATTGGACTTTTATTCATGATTATGCTATGTTAATTCATTATAAATTCGGTTGATGTCGAAACTAGAATTTGGGAGTGTATGTTTGATGATTAAAGAAACATGAACTAGATTGATCTCATTCAAGGGTGTCTTAAGCTACATTTCGAGCGGAAATAAAATCATTCTGAAATGGATTATCCAGTAACTTGATATAAGAGTAAGTTATCGGGGTCTTTTAAGTAAAAGGTTTAAATTCTCATTATTTGTTGTGTTTATGTCACCCTCCCAAATAATATGAGTGTCGGAGATACTTTTGTGCAAAGTTCCAGCTCCTATTCGTTTACCAGAGAATGATATTATTATTTCCATTTCTCCTTTTATAAAATTAGTTCCTGAAATTTTATAAATCCTGGAAGGATTACTTACATAGTAAAAGCTGCCATTTACAGTTTCATCTTGATTAAAGGTCAAAGTGCTTTTTATGTCATCATTGTCGAATTTCCCTTTATATGAATTTGACTGGGCAAAAAACGTAGTGGAGAAATAGGTAATAAAGCAGAGGGATACAAGAAATTTGAACATATGGAATTTTTATATTGGTTTAAGTAATAATTATTTAGGTTGAATTGAATATCCAAAAGGAATTTGAACTCGTAGTATCTTATCGTTCAAACTCGGGGATAGTTTTGTCTTTAGTGGTTTTATTTTGGCTGCTTTATCAGTACCAATAATTTCGGTGGGTATTTTCTTGGATTGAACAATTAAATCATAATAGTCATTCTCTGTTTTGACTATTTCAATTGAGTTCTCTATAATACATGAGTTTTCTGAGGGAACATATGCCGAGTAATCATAGGTTAAAAATAAAGGAAACCCTTCCTTAAATAATTCAAACCAAGTTTCAACTCCCCAATCTTGAACAATTTCCTCCTTGAAGACAAGGGCATATTTCGAAGTGCCTATTTCTTCAATTCTTGATTTTGGCCTAGACCCGAGGGTAGTATTTGATAGATTGTTGTTAAGCTTGATTAGGTAAAAAATACTTTCACGTTTCTCAAAGTAGGCAATCCCGATTTGTATCTTTGAAAACATATAATTTTGAATCGAGCCGCTTGAATCTACTTGAAAGGTTGCAAAAACAACGATTTTATAATTTGTGGTGTCTACCTTGAGGTTAAAAATTGTATCTACTAAGGTGTAGGAAAAACTATTTGCATCGACATAATCATTTAATTCTAATGCTTGTACCGAAGATACTGGCCATTTTTGTACGTTATTGTCATCTTGAAACTCACCATGAAAAATCTTTGACAATACAGTTTTGGAATTAAAATCTGCTTCTTTAATTGTTAGTTGTGAGTAACTAAAAGTAGAGGACAGTAAAACAATAAATACAAATGAATAAGCTCTAAGTGTCATGATTTGCCTTTCAGTTTTTCAGTTTTTATTGAGTCTAATTTTTCTTGATCAGGCGAGCCATGAATGATGGCTTTTCCGTGCTGCCTAGTCCCTTTTTTTGCAGTATCACAACTTTTTAAAAAAGCTGCAAGCCCAAGGCTAATTGCTACTAGAAATAATGATTTTTTCATTTTGAATCTTATTTTTTGACTTGTCAAGAATTTCTAGAAAGTACATGCCTGATGGCAGCATGCCTTTGTTGAATGAAAATTTATTTGTCCCTGAATGAGCGTAGCCTGAATAGAGTGATTTTATGATATTGCCATTTTGATCGATGAGGTGAATTTCAATTTCCTTTGATTGCTCTAGGTTGAATTCAATGCTGTAGTTGTAATAAATTGGATTCGGACTTACTTTTATTTTTGATGTGCTACTTGGTGTTTCCTCAAGACCATTCTGACCAATGCTTATCTCGGCAATCCAGGTGTCCCATTCATTTTCAAAGTTCCCATACATTCCATTTATCCAGACATTTCCAGAATTGTACTTTCTACATGCACCAGTATAATCTCCCCAGCGTTCAGTTGTAGCCGATGTGTATGAAGCGAAGTCATCACCGCCTTTTACGAGGATGCTCGAGGACCAAGCCATCGTATTGTCGCAATTAATAGCTCTTACTTGTGGGTAAATATCACTCCCACTTCTTAAAAATCCGATAATGACTGATTTATCAGTGATGCTGTTACCAATCGATGCAATTGCGGGGTAAGAATAATCATACGAACCTTCCAATCCAATCATTGCAGAGAGGTTGCTGCCATTTGAAACTGACAACCTGTTGTAATTAATGCCATTCCAACCGTTTCCGATATCAGAATGAAATACAAAGTGAATAGTTCCATCGAGATAAAATCCAGATAGTGATCGGCAGTCCCCGTTATCTAACATACAAGAAGATCCAAGCTGGTTTGCATTTGCAGCAGGTGAGTAAGAAGTTGTTGGAATTACATAGTGATTTAAACTTGGGTTCCCACTCATATAATCAGTTAGATCATATAAGTCTATAGATGAAGATCCGGAGCTTTCAGTTGCGACTAAATAGCATCCTGGTCCGAAATTTAGTCCCTGACCGTGTCCGACAGGAAGTAATGTAAATGGTGAACCGGATATATTATGCCAATATTGCCATGTTAGTGCTGCGCCATTGTAACCATCGCTTTTGTCTATTTGATATAGAATAGCCTCATTAAAACCGCCAGTTTCATAGAATAGGTTACCGGTTATATACAACTCATTGCTAGAAATCGACATTTTCGGATAATCAAACCAAGAACCATCATTCAATGGGTTGCCGGTTATTAGGTATTTCCACCAACCGTCAACAGATGGGTTATTCGTTTTGGAAAATGCAATACATAATTTACTATTTGCCGCTGTGCCTGAACATTCTTGGAAGAACAAAATGAATCGGTCCGCTTGGTTGTCGTAAAGAACGACAGGGTCACAGACATCTTCAATTGAACTTGAATTAAAGAAGGTAACAAAGTCGTTGTAGTATAGTAGCGAGCCTTGGCTGTCATCAATCTCTAGGATATCATTAGACACACTCACAATGATGCCGCCGTTTGATATTGCTATGTTGTTGTCCAGTGGTGAACTTCCTGAATTTAAATTCCCTAACCAATTTACTCCTAGGATTGGGGTTGTTTTTTGGTTGTCATTTTCAGCGTTTGGTCTGAATGACTCTTGTTTGATAAGTTGTTTGGCCTTTTTGATGGAATCTAATTTTTCTTCGTCGGGAACTTCAGGGTGAAATTCCTTTAATTCTTTTTTCGTGACAAGCAAGGGTTTCCAGTTCAGGTCTAAGCTTGGAGCTGTTTCATCCCCTAAACAAACACTGCTAATTTGACCTGATTTGACACCATTTCCTACGATCTTGGATTGATCTGTGATAGGTTTTAAGTCTTGGCCAAATACAGAAGTGAATACCAATAAGTGAAGCGTTATAATGAACGATACTGCTTTATTTTCCACGATTATTCTTTTATATAATTAAAAAGCAATTTCAAATGTACAATAAAATTATACAAAAGTGTACTAATATATTAGCGTAATGTATAAGAAAATAAGCCAGGCAATCATCAATTTTGTGCTATGGGCGAAGTGCATATTGGTCAGGAAATCAAGAGAGTGCTGGATCAGAGTGATATTTCGGTTACGGAATTTGCCAAGAAGATTAATAAGTCGAGAGGGAATGTCTATTCTATTTTGACCAGAAACTCAATAGATACAGAGTTGCTTCAGGTGATCTCTTCCGTGCTCAATTATGATTTCTTTCTCCTTTTTAGCTTTACGCATCAGTCCGTAAACCAGCGGATGTATGACTTAGAAAAAGAGAACGCTATGATGCGTACACTTAATGAGCTACTTACAGAAAAGTACGGACTTACTAAATAGCTTACATCGGATCCACATCAATACTAATTTGGATCCCTTTGAACCTTACATTTTGATAAAATACATCGAGGTCTTGTAAGATTCTGGCCTTGACTTTTTTGTCTGGTGCGCCGCGTTCGATTTTGAGTTTGATTTCTTTGAGGAATTTATTTTGAATGCGCTTGATGATTGGGAACTCAGGCCCAAGTACGCGTTCTTTGAAGACGTCGCGTAACTGCTTTGCTAAAAACAAGGCTCCTTCATTGACAACTTCTTCTTTTTCGTGCTTGAGGGTGAGTTGGACAATTTTGTAATAGGGTGGATAGAAAAAGCGTTCGCGCTCTTCGATTTCAACCTCGTAAAAACCAATGAAGTCATGGGCCATTACGCGTTCGAGTACCCAATGTTCGGCTTGGGCGCTTTGAATTACCACCTTTCCTTGTCTTTCTTTGCGACCTGCGCGGCCTGCCACCTGAGACATCAGTTGAAAAGCGCGTTCATAGGCCCTGAAGTCGGGGCGGTTGAGTAGCATGTCGGCATCTAAAATACCTACCAAAGAAACGTGGTCAAAATCGAGACCTTTGGTTACCATTTGGGTGCCAATTAAAACGTCGATGCGGCGCTGTGAGAAGTCGTCGATGATGTCTTCGTAGGCGTTTTTGGAGCGCGTGCTGTCGAGGTCCATGCGCTTAAAGACCGTATTCGGAAAAAGGAGTTGTAGTTCGTCTTCAATTTTCTCGGTTCCGAAACCGATCATGCGCAAGCGGTTGCTGCCGCAATTGGTGCAAGAACCAATGGGTGGAGTAGTGTAGCTGCAATAATGGCACTTGAGCATATTGCTGTGCTTGTGGTAGGTCAGGCTGACATCGCAGTGTTGGCAGCGGGGTGTCCAGGCACAAACCTCACAAGACCAAATTGGGGTATAGCCGCGGCGGTTTTGAAACAGAATGATTTGCTCTTTTTTGGAGAGCGCAAGTTTCATTTCGTCGAGCAATAAACTTGAGAAATGCGACTGCATGTTTTTAAGGCGTTTTTCTCTTTTGAGGTCTGCGCAAAGCATGAGGGGCAACTGCAGACCTTTATATCGTTCGGAAAGTTGTACCAAATGGTATTTCCCTTGTTTGGCGTTGGTGTAAGATTCTATGGAAGGAGTTGCCGAACCCAAGAGTACTTTTGCATCGTGCAGTTTGGCAAGCACAATAGAAGCATCCCGGGCGTTGTAGCGCGGGGAGGGGTCGTATTGTTTAAAAGAGGCTTCGTGTTCTTCGTCTACAATCACCAAGCCGAGGTCGGCAAATGGCAAGAAAACTGAACTGCGTGCCCCAACAATGATTCTAAACTTATTGGGGTCATTGGCTAGTACGTGGTTCCAGATTTCAATGCGTTCGTTCTGATTGAAACGGGAGTGGTAAACACCAACGAGGTCGCCAAAGTAGTGTTGCAAGCGCCCAATGAGTTGGGTGGTGAGTGCAATTTCTGGGATCAGAAACAATACTTGTTTGCCGAGGTCTAGGTATTGCTGAATGAGCTGCACGTAGATTTCGGTTTTGCCCGAGCCCGTAACGCCATAAAACAGACAAACTTCTTTTGACTCGAAACCTGTTTCAATTTGCTGAAGCGCTACCTGCTGCACCTCAGTAAGTGGTTTAAATGCGCCTTTGCCCTCACCAACACTAGCATGTCGGTCCACTTGCAGGCGTTCAATATGCAAAACGCCTTGTTTTTCTAGGGTTGCTAAAGCGGATGCACTCACTTCATGTTTCAGCAAAAGGGTTTTGGAAACTGGTGCAGCCAAACCACCTGATTCAGTAGCTAATTGAATGAAGCGGAGCATGGCGTGCAGTTGTTTTTCGGCACGTGCTTTTCTTTCTAGGGTATTGAGGAAGCTGCTGAGTTGCTCTTCTTGCTGAAAATCCGAATGCAGAAAAATGAAGAGCTGTGTTTTAGGGGTGTAGCGTTCCTGTACTTCTTCGG
>JAIXUE010000050.1 GCA_027483605.1 Cryomorphaceae bacterium
AAAACCCAAGTGGAGCTAGCTCAATTGCAGTATATGCTGCCGCGCCTGACCCGCATGTGGACGCACTTGGAACGCCAAAAAGGAGGAATTGGCTTGCGTGGGCCAGGTGAATCTCAAATCGAGACCGACCGACGCATCATCCAACAGCGCATTGCACTCATGAAAGAACGCTTGCGCGAGATCGACAAACAAATGACTGTTCAACGCAGTAACCGTGGGCAACTTGTTCGAGTGGCGCTTGTGGGTTATACCAACGTTGGCAAGAGCACTATCATGAACCTGCTCTCCAAATCAGATGTGTTTGCAGAAAACAAACTTTTTGCTACGCTCGACACCACTGTGCGCAAGGTGGTCATTGACAACATGCCCCTATTGTTGACCGACACCGTAGGTTTCATTCGTAAACTTCCTCAGCAGCTGATGGAATCTTTTAAGTCAACACTTGATGAGGTGCGCGAAGCAGACTTATTAGTTCACGTTTTGGATATCGCACATCCAAACTTTGAAGAGCATTTTGAGGTGGTTAACGAGACCCTCAATGAAATTGACAAAAGTGAAAAGCCCACCATTATCGTTTTCAATAAAATTGATGCCTATCAACCTCCACTCGCAGACCTCAACGAGCCAGAAGAAGACATCCGTACGTTAGAATCACTCAAGAAATCTTGGATGTCAAAAATGGGAAAAACCAAATGTGTTTTTATTTCTGCAACCGACAAAGAAAATGTGGAAGAACTCAAGGAAGTTTTATACCAAGAGGTGAAAGCGATTTTCAAGGTAAGATATCCGTATAACAATTTCTTGTACTAAGGGTTGTCCGAAAAGATTTTCTTAAAGAACAGCGCGCTTAATTGACTACCAATTCTAAATCTATTTGTCTTTTTTTAGTGCTCACCTGATCGATGCGCACCCTGACGCGGTCTCCGAATTGGTATGTCTTTTTCGTCTTGGAACCCACTAGCTGAAACTTCTCTTGATCAAAGTAGAAGCGATCTCCAGGGATGGCCATCATCTGGACCATTCCTTCACAAAAGTTTTCATCCATGCGAACGAACATGCCATGATCGGCAATTCCAGAAATAGTGCCTTCAAATACTTCACCCACAAATTCCATGGCATAAAGTGATTGGAAGAATTTAGTAGACTCTCTCTCGGCTTCTGCTGCTTTGCGTTCGTTTTTGGAAATGCGTTGACAGATCGCACCTAATTCACCGCCATATTTGTGTTTTTTGGTGGTGAGTTCTTCTTGAAGTATGCGATGCACCACTAAATCGGCGTAGCGCCTGATTGGCGATGTAAAATGAGAGTAATGTTTGAAGGCTAAACCATAGTGCCCGATGTTTGTGGTGTCGTAGCTGGCTTTGGCCATGGAGCGAATTGCCATGGATTGCACCAATGAGAATTCGTTTTCGTTGCGAATTTCTTCGAAGAGTTCGTTGAGGTTTTTGGCAATATTAAGTGGGTCATTGATGTCAACTTTATGACCAAATTTTTCGATAAAAACTGCGAAGAGCTCCATTTTCGAAGGGTCAGGGGTGTCGTGGACACGGTAGATCATGGGGAAGTTCGCTTTCTCTTTCTTATTTGGCGAAAGGAATTCGGCTACTTTTCTATTGGCGAGTAACATGAATTCTTCAATGAGTTTGTGTGCGTCTTTAGAGGTTTTGATCACCACGCCATCCGGATTTCCTTCGTCATTGAGCTTAAAGCGCATTTCCTCAGACTCAATGCTGAGCGCACCATTTTTGAGGCGTTGTTTGCGGTAAATTTTAGCGATTAGGTCTATTTTTCTAAGAATGGTGTCGTGGTCACCAGCTTTTCCTTCTAAAATTTCTTGCGCTTCCTCATAGGTATAGCGGCGTTTAGAATGGATTACCGTTTTACCATACCATTCTTTGTAGATCTTGCCGTTGTCATCTAGTTCAAAGACTGCTGAAAATGCAAACTTATCCTCGTTAGGCCGCAGTGAACAAGCCAAATTACTGAGTTGCTCAGGAAGCATTGGAATAACGCGGTCCACGAGGTATACAGAATTGGAGCGCAATAGGGCTTCTTGATCCATGGCAGAACCGGGGCGCACGTAATGACTGACATCTGCGATGTGGACACCAACTTCATAATGCCCATTTTCTAATTCTTGAAAAGAAATGGCGTCGTCGAAGTCTTTGGCATCGAAAGGGTCTATGGTAAAAGTAAGGATGGGCCTGAAGTCACGTCTTTGTGCTACTTCTTTTGGATCGAGGTCTATGCCGATGAGTTCTGCCTCGGCCATGACCGCATCTGGGAAAACCGGATTGATACCTTGATTGTAGAGAATAGACAACATTTCGGTCTCGTTGCTGCCGGATTTGCCTAATCTTACTAAGACTTCACCGTACGGTCTTTCAGCGCTTTTGGGCCAAATAGTTATTTTGACTAGTGCTTTTTCGCCATGAAGGGCGCCATTGAGTTTGTCAAGCGGAATTTTGATTTCAACACCTGACCTAGCGTTGTCTGGAACCATGAGCGCATCGTTGTTGCGGATTTGGATCGTACCAACAAATTGGATGCGATCGCGTTCCGTAACTTCTGTAACCGCACCTTCGTCTCGCTTGGTTCCCTGCTTGAATACCCTAACTTTTACGGTGTCGCCGTGTAGCGCTTGCCCGATATTTGAGGGGCCAATATAGATGTCTTTTTCATAGCCTTGAACGGTTACAAAACCCGCTCCGCGTTGGGTTATAGAGATGGTACCCTCAATTAAAGAGGTTTCGGCTGCAAGTTGATAGGTGTGGTGGTTGAGGCGCCGAATGGCCTTTTTGTTGGCCAGCACACTCAATGAATCGAATACGACCTGACGCGAACGGGCATCGCGGGCATCGAGAAGGGTAGAAACTTGTTTGTGCGTAAGCTCGACGCCAGGATTTTGTTCGAAGATACGCATCACCATGGTGGTAATGCCTGCTTTTTTTCTAGGAGCTTGAGCTACGGGTGCTTTGGGTTTGCGCTTGGACATTAGTGTCTGACAACCAATTTACGCGTAATGCTCTTGGAACCAGGCGCTTCAAAAATTAGGAAGTAAATACCGCTATTGAGGTCGCTGACATTGATCTTACGATTAGCAGTGAGGAGTTCGCGAGTGATGACGTTACCTAAAGCATCTACCATTTTGAGCTGCATTTGCTCTACACCAGTAAACTGAATGTTCACGTAATCGGTGCTCGGGTTTGGAGAAACAGTAATGCTTATTTCTTCTTTGTTGGTTGGCTTGATGCTAGCGAGGTAGTCTACAACGAGGTCAACGGAGTCGAGCTTGTTTTGTCCGTTAGAGGTAATGTAATAACGGTAGTGAGCTTGACCAAAGGTGTTGTCTTCTGGATCGATAGAAATTTTCATTTTGCCGTATTCTCCATCGTTGATGGTGAATAAAACGGTTTGTGTACCTGGAGAAGTCCAAGGGTTTGAGTTCATTTGTCCCGATGAATAGCAAGTGCCTCCAAATGGATCTGAAGAGTGCCCCCAGCACAGCGCGTCCGTCCAGCCGGTTGGAATACTGATTTGTTTGCGAGTGATGCGCCATTGTGCAGATGAACCAGTATTGTTGATGATGTCGAAAGGCACATCAAATGAAGCAGAGGAAGGAGCTAACATGGTATGGGTCTGTCCAGAAATGTCAGTGGCTTGGCCGTCTACATGAATAACAATGTTGTTTTGAGCTATTGCAGCAACACTAAGAATATGGAGAAAAATAAAAAATAAGGTTTTCATAGTATACACTTTGTTCAAAAATACGGTTTTCACAGCACTTATCAAAATCTAAGCCATTTTTTGCATCGCTGCTTTTTTCTTACTTTTGAATTCGGCAAGGTTTTTGTCTTGCTCAGAAAAATTCAAACGATGAAAAAATTATTCTTACTCCTTTTAGTTGGTACTTTTTCTTTGGCAACATTTGCACAAGAGCCTGCTACCGAAGCATCACTAAACCAGAAACAAGTACCCTCTGTCAAGCTAGTAGACATGAATGGCAAGACCGTGAATACGGCAGAACTAACAGCTAATGGCCCAGTTATCATTAGTTTTTGGGCTACATGGTGCGCGCCATGTAAGAAAGAACTGAATACCATTCACGAAGTCTATGAAGATTGGGTAGCTGAAACCGGCGTTAAGCTTGTAGCAGTTGCTATTGACGACGAAAAAACTAAAAGAGATGTGCCTGTTTATGTCAATGGCAAATCCTGGGACTACACTGTTTTGATGGATTCCAACTGGGATTTCAAGCGCGCCATGGGTGTGAACAATGTACCGCATACTTTTTTAGTTGATAAAAACGGATTTATTGTCTACTCTCACAATAACTACGCGCCAGGTGACGAAGAGAAACTCTATCAAGAATTGCTCAAACTGAGCGAAAAATAATACATGAAAAACGCACGCAAGCTCCTGTTTTTTCTAACGTTGAGTCCTGTTGTCTTTTCGCAAGGCAACATTACAGGCAACATGGAAACTATCTTTCAATACCTGAATGAAGACAGCATCATTAATGCCAAGCAGCCCATCCAAAAAGGCTTGCTTAATTCATATATGAATGTCTTTTACACGCAAGGAAATTTCAAGGCAGGCATGCGTTTTGAGTCCTATCTGCCGCGTATTCAAGGATATCCAAACCGATTTGATGGAACGGGAATCGGGATGCGTTATGTAGGTTATGAGAATGATTTTGTAGATGTCACACTCGGTACCTTTTATGAGCAATTTGGCAGTGGTTTGGCGCTTAGAACTTATGAAGACCGCAATTTAGGTTACGATAACTTATTAGATGGCATGCGCATCGTACTTAGACCAGGAAAGGGCGTTGTGCTGAAAGGCGTTTATGGTACGCAACGCCTATCATTTCAGCAAGGTCAAATTGTTCATGGCGCAGGTCTTGTGCGCGGAACAGATGCCGAATGGCACCTCAACGAAGGGCTTAAGTTCTTAAACGGAAAAAAGTTGGATGTAGTGGTTGGCGCTTCTTTCGTAAGTAAGTTCCAAGAAGACGACAACCCAGAATGGATTTTACCACAAAATGTAGCAGCCTATGGTGGCCGCCTCAAGCTTACTTATGGTAATTTTTATGCCGATGCAGAGTTCATTCAAAAGGGCCAAGATCCTTCTTCGGACAACCAATACATTTATAATAACGGCCATGCGGCTATTTTCAATTTGCGTTACACTAAAAAAGGCCTAGGGATTTTGTTATCAGGAAAGTCTGCAGATAACATGAGTTACCGCTCAGATCGGACCAAAGATTTACAAGATTTATTCATCAATTTTTTGCCTTCGCTCAACAAAACCCATACATACAATTTGGTTGCAACGCTGTATCCTTATGCTACACAGCCAATGGGAGAGGTCGCCTATCAGGCTGATATCCTTTACACATTCAAGAAAGGCACTCAACTTGGCGGAAAGTACGGAACAACGATTGGTCTTAATTACTCTACAACGTATCGGCCTGAACAAACCTTGAATGGAATCGACCTCAACGATTCTTCAAGAGTTGTGTACCATACGCGTCCGTTTGACATGAGCGATAGTCTGTATTGGCAAGACATCAACTTCAATATCACTAAAAAATTCAACAAACAATGGAGTGGTATTTTGAGTTTTTACGACATTAAAATCAACAATGACGTTGTGAAGGTAAGCGATGCGCAGGGAATTATTCACGCCAGAATTGCAGTTTTAGAGGGCACTTATAAAATCAACACCCACAATGCAATACGTTGGGAGCTCCAAGGCATGTGGGTGAAAAAAAATGCCGAGGGTATTAATGACAAAGGAAATTGGGCCACAGCACTTGTAGAATATACCATTTCTCCGGGATGGTTTTTCTCGGTAATGAATCAATACAATTATGGAAATGTAGATGAAAGTAAACGCGTGAATTATCCAATTATCACCTGTGGGTATATCAAAGACGCCACCCGTTTGACAGTATCTTATGGCCGACAACGCGCAGGTTTGTTTTGCGTAGGCGGTGTGTGCCGCCCAGTCCCTGCCAACAACGGACTCATGATCAATTTAACGCATAGTTTTTAACATGAAACAAGGAATTATTTTTGCGGCATTTGCCATTTTGTTTGGACTTTACTTATTGCCATCGTGTGACCGCATTACTAACCCATACCCCCCTGTGGTTAATTTAGAGTTAGACACCACACTCTATCCGGGCAATTGGGCTGATTACGTAGCTAACGAATGGCCTACATTTACGACCAATACCAACACTGATCGCAATATTTTAATTGAAGATTTTACAGGACACAAATGCATTTTTTGCCCGGCTGCTGCCGAATTGGCACACCAATTACAAACTGCTAATCCAGGGCGCGTGTTCACAGCAGCAATTCACGCTGGCGTAGATGGCATCGGAGATTTTCAGTCTGTAGATGCTGAATATACGCTAGATTTTACCAATCCTGATGGCTTGTTTATTGGCACTTGGTTTGGTCAAAATGATCCAGGTTTTGTGGGTAATCCAAGAGGCCCTATCAACCGCGTGAATATCGGCGGAAATATTTTTCAGGGTCCGGGCCAATGGTCTTCAATTACCAGCACCTTGCTCTCTGAAAATAATTTGAGAGTGAACCTGCAGTCGGAGTTGAACTACTACCCGAGTACAAAAGGCGCTTTTTTACACGTAGAGGTGGATAAAATTGATCCAACGCTGAGTAATGAGCTAGGAATAGTAACCTACTTGCTCGAAGATTCTTTGGTAGGCGACCAGAAAATGTCTGATAACTCGCACAATCACAATTATATTCACCGGGACATCCACCGTAAGAATCTCAACAACATGCCGTTTGGTCGTCAATTGACTCCTGCCGATCTCAATAACGGTAAATATTATGTCAATTATAGTTTTTTGGTGCCCAATCAGCTAGATGGCGCATACAATGCAGCAAACATGCACTTGCTCATTTATGTTTACGACATGAGCACCTTAGAAATTTATCAAGTCATTAAGCAGAAAATTGAATAATGGCATTGCGTCAACAGCTTATTCAAAAACTGGAGCAAAGGCTCTCGCCCCAACAAATTCAGCTGATGAAATTGTTGCAGGTCCCGACTATGGAACTCGACCAACGCATCAAGCAAGAGTTAGAAGAAAATCCGGCGCTAGAAGAGGGTCAGGAAATGGACGACGACGATTTTGACAACCAAGACGATTACGATACTGATGACGACAACGACGACAACGATTTTGACATCTCAGACTACCTAGACGACGACATTGCCGATTACAAAACGCAGGCCAATAACCAATCTAAAGACGACGAAGAGCGCGTTATTCCCTTGTCAGGAGAGCAAACTTTTCAAGAAAGACTTACCGAACAACTTCATTTGCTTTATCTCGACGAAAAGCAATTCGTGATAGCTGACATCATCATTGGCAACCTAGATGAATCTGGTTACCTTAATAGGTCTATCGAGGCCATTGTTGATGATTTGGCATTTTCGATGAATATAGACGTCACAGAAAAAGAAGTAGAGGAGGTGTTGAAGTTGGTGCAAGAGCTAGAGCCGGCAGGCGTCGGCGCAAGAAATCTCAAGGAATGTTTGCTTTTGCAGCTGCGCAGAAAGCAAGATGGCGATATCGTTCGCTTTACCGCCTTGAAAATTGTAGAAAATTTCTTTGAGGAGTTTACCAAAAAGCATTACGAGCGCATTGCTAAAAAATTGGAAATTGAAGATCAAGACCTTAAAGAGGCCATTGATGAGATATTGCGCTGTAATCCAAAGCCAGGTGGATCAATGCGTGAAGCGGCAAAGAATCATCAACAAATCATTCCCGACTTTACCCTTTTTGAACACGAAGGTCGTATCGAATTGAGTTTGAACAGCCGAAATGCGCCAGACCTAAAAGTCAACCGCGATTACGAAAACATGCTGCGCAGCTATGCTGAGGGTGCAAAGAGCTCAAAGGCCGACAAAGAGGCTTTTCAGTTTGTGAAGCAAAAACTAGATGGCGCCAAGTGGTTTATCGATGCGATCAGACAGCGTCAGCAAACGCTTTTGCTCACCATGGGGGCAATTCTTGAATACCAAGAAGCCTATTTTCTTTCCGGCGATGAAACTAAATTGAAGCCCATGATTTTGAAAGACATTGCCGATATGGTAGAGCTCGATATATCAACGGTCTCACGAGTGGCAAATTCTAAATATGTGCAAACAAATTATGGGATTTTCTCATTGAAGTATTTTTTCTCGGAGTCTCTTTCAACGGATAGTGGCGAAGAGGTATCGACAAGAGAGGTCAAGAAAATACTTTCAGACGCAATTGCTGCTGAAGACAAACATAGCCCACTTACCGATGAAAAATTAATGGACTTACTCAAAGACAAAGGGTATAATATTGCCAGACGAACGGTAGCCAAATACCGTGAACAACTACAAATTCCGGTGGCTCGAATGCGCAAAGAACTATGAAAATACTAGCTCATTTTTTTTCTTGGGTTTTTTTACCTCTGTTTATGCCAACATATGGCATTTTGATCAGTCTTTTTGTTCCGGCATATAGTTCGGATGTCGAGATGACGAGTTTGTATTTTGCACCCATAGAAAGTAAATGGGCGCTGTTTACTATTTTCTTTTTGTTTAGTGTGGTTGCCCCTGGGGTTTCTTTCATCTTATTACATCGCTTTAAAGTCATCAGCACTATTGATATTGAAAGGCAGCGTGAACGAAGTTTGCCTTTGATCATTATGTTGGTCTACTCTTTGGTTTTGTTTTTTTTACTTGTATACAAAGCTGGAGCCGGAACATTACCGCGCTATTTTTATGCTTTACCTCTTTCTGGTGTGGCGGTGACAAGTATTTTTTTAGTGGTCAATCGTTGGATAAAAATTTCATTACACGGGGCTGGAGCTGGCATTTTGTTAGGTTTTCTAGCCGTTTTCACAAGAGCTCAAGATCAGTTTAGTTTGTGGTGGCTTATTGCCGCATTGTTGGCCGCAGGCCTCACCATGGCCGCCAGACTTTATCTTAGAAAGCACACACCGCTCGAGGTATATGCAGGGTTTATGCTTGCCTTGTTATTGACAGCGGGCATTCATCAATACTTATCTTAAACATTATGATAAAGTGGTTTTTTGTTTTTTTTGGATTCCTATTTTTTACTGCCTGTGCTGATTTACAGCGAGAGCAACACCTTGGTCAGATAGCTCAACTCCATCGCAAACTCGATCGAATAGAAAGCACTTTGCCAGATAAAAGATTAAATGAGATTTCAGCCATCAAAAATAATACGATGCAAACTGAATTGCGCATCAAACAAAACCTTCATCTCGACACCATTGATATAGCGTTGGCAAAAAGATTAGATGCCTATAAACTCATGAGAAAAAGCATTAAACCCATGATGCAGCAATACATGCAGGTGAGGGAGGCCATCAATGAAGAACAAGTTGTTTTAAATCGTTTAAAGCAAGATATTCAGGATGGCCGCGGAGAACGCCAACGTTATGCCAGCTACATCCGGTTTGAACGCCAAAAGGTGAAGCAAATTTCTCAATTAAGCGCCGATTACTTGCGCGCCAAAGAAAAATTTTTCGCTGATTATGCCCGTTTGTATCCTTCGGTTGAGGCCTTTTCACGATCCCTTCTTCAAAAAAAGCAGCGTAGCTAATGAACTTTAGAATCATTGTTTTTCTTTGTCTGTTGTGGAGCACAGGGAACGCAAATGCGCAAAATGCAAGTGACTTACAGTTGGCTCAGTATTACTATAATAATGCGGAATTAGATAAAGCACTTGGTTATTTCGAAAAAGTATATGCCCAAGATCAGAGCAAAGCGATATTCTTGCCTTATTATGAATGTCTACTTGCCCAAAAAGATTTCAAAACGGCTGAGAAATTGCTGCGCAAGCAAATCGGACTGAACAAACAAGACTACGAAGTGCGCTTAATGGCCGGACAGTTTTACGAAGACCAAGACGATCCAACCAAAGCAAAAAGAATATTCGAGGAACTGATAGTGGATATTGGTCCAAATCCAGGTCAGGCCATTGCTATTTATCAAGCTTTCTCTGCTAAAGGTAAGTTTGATTATGCCAAGCGCGCTTTGGATACGGGTCAGAAAATGAGTCCGAGTTATCCGTTTAATTTTCAGTATGCCGATTATTTTGCGATGGTTGGTGACAAACGTTCTATGTTGGGTGCTTATTTAGATTATTTGGCACAGCAGCCCGGTATTCTCGAACCTATTCAGCAGGCGATTGGTTCTAGAATGGATCTCACGATCGCTACTGCACCAGATTTTTTATTGGCTAAAGAAGTGCTATTGCAGCGTGTTCAACAAGCTGCTGCTCCAATGGTATTTCATCAAATGCTCATCTGGTTATATGTACAAAGCAGAGACTTTTCAGGTGCTGCAGCACAGGTTATTGCACTAGATAAGCGCACCAAAAGCGATGGTAGAGAGGTGCTTGAGCTCGGTCAAATTTGTGTCGAAAATGCCGTTTTTGACCAAGCAAATAAATGTTTTCAATACGTAATTGACTTAGGCCCTGAACAACCTCATTTTTATGAAGCACAATTGTCTTTATTAAACGCAAGGTTCATACAAGTCACACAGTTTAGAAATTTCAATGCAGAAGAAATCAGTTTGTGTATTACAGACTTTGAACAGGCTTTAACGCGTTTGGGAAAGAGCCGCGTGACTTTTCAAGTCTCTTTACAACTTGCTGAAATCAGGGCTTTTTACGCTCAGCAAGTCTCAATTGCTATAGACGAATTACAACAAATCATACGCACACCCGGACTTACTGACATGCAGCGAGCGCAAGCTAAAATGTTACTGGCAGACGTACAAGTGCTTGGTGGCGACATTTGGGAGGCTTCTTTGATTTACATGCAAATCGATAATGACTTTAAGTTTGAAACGATTGGCGCAGAGGCCAAATTTAAGAATGCCAAAATTTTCTATTACGATGGAGAATTTGAATTTGCACAGTCTCAACTCGATGTGCTCAAGGAAGGAACTTCGCGTTTTATTTCCAATGACGCCATCCAACTCTCTGTGTTTATTACTGACAACTATGGTTTGGACAGCAATTATCAAGTGATGTTTTGGTTTGCCAATGCTGACCGCATGATTGCCCAGCAAAAATTAGATTCTGCCTTTGTTTTGTTTGACAGCATCCAAAGTACTTTTCCGTACCATGCGCTAGCCGATGAGATTCTATACAGAAAAGGGCAGGCCATGGAACAACGAGGCGAGTGGCAACGTGCGCTAGGGTATTATGAAGACTTACTCAAGCTCCATTCAAAAGATATTTTAGCTGATGACGCGCTCTTTCGCATGGCAGAAATCAATGAGCTGCGCTTGCTAGACAAAAGTGCTGCAGAAGTGCTTTATAAAAGGCTATTGATGGAATACAAAGCCAGTTTGTTTGGTGCAGAAGCAAGAAAGCGCATCCGCCTCTTGCGAGGAGATGCGCTTTCCGAAAGCGAAGATATTTAATCTTTATAGGTTGGGCATTTCTCTTGTGAAGGAAGGAATGCCAGTTACATCCATACCCGTAATGAGTAAGTGAATGTCGTGGGTGCCTTCGTATGTTACCACTGATTCAAGATTCGCCATGTGGCGCATCATTGAATATTCACTCGTGATACCCATACCGCCGTGAATTTGACGTGCCTCGCGGGCTATGTTGAGTGCAATTTCAACGTTGTTGCGTTTGGCCATTGAAATTTGTGCTGATGTCGCACGGCCTTCGTTGCGCAATTGACCTAAGCGGAAGGTAAGAAGTTGTGCTTTGGTGCTTTCGGTAATCATTTCAGCTAATTTTTTCTGAATCAACTGAAATGCGCCAATTGGCACATTGAATTGGGTGCGCTCTTTGGAGTAACGCAACGCTTGGTCGTAGCAATCCATGGCAGCACCTAATGCACCCCAAGCAATACCGAAGCGTGCGGAGTCTAGGCAGCTAAGTGGTGCGCCAAGACCCGAACGACCAGGCAGGATGTTTTCTTTTGGTACTTTAACGTTGTCAAAGATGAGTTCGCCAGTTGCCGAAGCGCGCAGCGAAAGTTTGCCGTGCATTTCTGGTGTTGAAAAACCTTCCATGCCGCGTTCTACGATGATTCCGTGGATGCGCCCACTTTCGTCTTTAGCCCAAACAACAGCGATATCTGCAAAAGGGGCATTTGAAATCCACATTTTGGCTCCATTCAAAATAACGTGGTCTCCGGCATCTTTGAAATTGGTGATCATGCCACCTGGGTTGGAGCCGTAATCTGGTTCAGTTAAACCAAAGCAGCCCATCATTTCGCCAGAAGCAAGTTTGGGAAGGTATTTTTGTTTGTGGGCTTCAGAGCCGTATTTCCAGATCGGATACATCACCAAGGAAGATTGTACTGATGCTGTTGAACGCAAGCCGGAGTCGCAGCGCTCGAGCTCTTGCATAATGAGGCCATATGAAATTTGGTCTAGCCCTGGGCCACCATATTCTTCTGGGATATAAGGACCAAAAGCTCCGATTTCGCCTAGCCCACCAAGGATGTGCATTGGGAAAGTTGCTTTTTCGTAGTGCTCATCAATAATAGGTGAGACTTCTTTTTTAACCCATGCTCTAGCTGCATCGCGAACAAGCTTGTGCTCTTCTGAGAGCAGGTCGTCCATGTTGAAGTAGTCTGGGTGCTGGTATAAATCGGTTTTCATGATGGTTGATTTGTGCGACAAAAGTACGTAATATTCTGTGCAGCTGTAGCATGCAAATTTGAATTATTTTTGTATTCAAAATTCATTCAGTGCCAAGATTCGAACTCATAGAAAGAGCCTCCCAAATGAATAGCTATTTGCTGTTCGTCTCGTTGCTTTCCTTGACCTTCATTGCATATGCGCGCCTCAGTACACCTGAGGCCCTTCCTTTATCTTGGAAACGCTTTTGGAAACTGAGTAAAGTGGAGAGTTTTGGTTTTGATGACGAAAAGATTAGGCCCGAGACACAAGCACTTTTTTTAAGTAATGCACTTATTTCCTATTCCTTAAGCACCTATCTTTTTCTTTTGACTGATTTTGAACGAAGCCATGCTTTGGGTTTAGCACTCTTATTTGTTTTTTCCTTTCTGATTTTTCAATTGCTGAATTTTCGCTTGGCTTTATTGCTCACCGACAATTGGAAATTAGTCAGTCACATCGCCGAAATCAATAAACAGGTCTGGTCTTTTATAGGATTGGTATATTTAGCCTTATCTTTTATATGGTTGATTTACGGCCAGGCCAATGAATTGCTGAAGCAAGCTTACGTTTTTATTTTCGTAGCAGCTTATTGTTGGCGCCTAATCAAGGCTTGGAGAGCGGCTATTCAGGCAAATTTGGAATGGTATTATTTAATTTTGTACCTTTGCGCCTTGGAAATCCTGCCCATCCTGTTTGTAGGGCGTTGGCTTTCGGGCGAATACAATTAATTAAAACGACAACTTTGGCTATTAAGACCATTTTAGTTTCTCAGCCGAAACCAGAAGGCGATAAATCTCCGTATTTCGATTTAGCTGAAAAATACAAGCTCAAAATTGATTTTCGTCCGTTTATCAAAGTGGAGGGCGTTGATCCCAAAGATTTCCGCACCCAAAAAGTCGATATCTCGGCACATACTGCCGTGATCCTCACTTCTAAAGTTGCTGTTGATCATTTCTTTAGAATGGCTGAAGCCGTGCGTTTTGAAGTGCCCGACACCATGAAATACTTTTGTATTACAGAAGCGGTTGCTCTTTATTTGCAGAAATACGTCACTTACCGCAAGCGCAAAATATTTTTTGGCAAGCAGACAATTGACGAGTTGGCCGAACTCATGAAAAAACAAAAAGGTGAAAAATTCCTTTTACCTTGTACAGATATCCTCAGAGACAATATTCCATTAACGCTCGAAAAATACAACATCCCATTTTCAAAAGCGGTTTTGTACCGTACGGTAGCAGCTGATTTATCTGATTTAGAAGATGTTTATTATGATATGTTAGTGTTTTTTAGTCCTGGAGGTATCGAATCTTTATTCAAGAACTTCCCAGACTTCAAGCAGAACACCACTTCTATTGCGGCCTTTGGGCCTACAACTGCCAATGCTGTCTTGAAGAACAACTTGCGCCTAGATGTCCATGCGCCTCATCCAAAAGCGCCTTCTATGGTAGGTGCAATTGAGCTTTTCATCAAAGAGCAGCTCAAGAAAAAATAGCTCTCCACTTACGTTTTTATTGCATTGTTTTTTTCCTTCGCAGGAATTTCTTTATATTTACGCAAACTTAAATTTTAACGCATGAAAAAACTATTATTCTCAGCTGCTATGTTACTTGCAGGTGTTAGTGCGAATGCGCAGCTAGCTCCAGGTAGCGTTGCTCCTAACTTTACTGTTACGGCTTACCAACCTTGGTTGTCTACTGCAGGAACAACAAACAATGGGTCTTATACCCTTTATGACTATCTAGATCAAGGATACACCGTATTCTTAGATGTATCAGCTACTTGGTGTGGTCCATGTTGGAACTACCACCTCGGTGGAGCTTTGGAAGATATCTATGCTGCGCATGGTCCAGCTGGTGCTCCGGGTGTTTCTTCTACTACAACAGATGACGTAATGGTGATTTGGGTAGAAGGTGACGGGTCTACTGCAGACGCAACCATGTTAGACGGAAATGGTGCAATTGGTAACTGGATTGAGCCTGCTGCAGGTAACCAAATCCAATTCCCAATGGCTAACCCAGCATCTGGTGTTGCAAACCAAATCAACAACGATTACAACATCGCATACTTCCCAACAATCTACCGCATTTGCCCTAACCGCATTGTAGAAGAAGTAGGTCAATTAGGTGCAGCTGCTCTTTACGCAACTGTATCTGCATGTCCTCCACCAGCATCTGCTCCGTCAGACGTTGCTGCTTTGAACTACACTGGAGCTTCTGTACATTGTGAAGGCGCTTACACTCCATCTGTAAACATCCAAAACAACGGAACATCTGCACTTACTGCTGCTACCGTAACGATTACGCAAGGTGGTGCTACAGTTTCTACTGGTACATACAGCGGTAACTTGGCTACTTATGGTGTTGCAAACGTAGTTTGTACACCAATTGCAAACTTTACAGGCGGTGCACTAGTGGTTACTGTAACAACAACAGGTGATGCTTCTGCAGCAAACAACGGTGTAAACCACACTGTAGCTGCTGCAGCAAATGCAGTTTCTCAATTCGTAACTGTAAATATTACTACAGACCGATATGCGTCAGAAACTTCTTGGACTATCAAGAACAGCGCTGGTGCAACTGTAGCACAAGGTGGTGGTAGCTGGACCGATTTGCCGTCAAACGGAACCACTGTTCAAGCACCACAAATGGTTACTTTGAACCCTTCACAATGTTATACTTTCGAAATCCTTGACTCTTACGGAGACGGTATCTGCTGTGCTTACGGTAACGGTGCTTACTCTTTGGTTGATGCAAACGGTACAACTATCGCTTCTGGTGGCGAATTCGCTTCAGTAGATACACGTGCTTTCAAAACAGGTGCTCTTGGAATGGATGAGTTGGCTACAATCGCAATGAATGTATACCCTAACCCTGCATCTTCAGAAGTAAACGTTTCTTTCGAAGCTACTAACAACGATTACGCAGTTGCATTGATGGATCTTCAAGGTCGCGTAATTGCTGCTAAAAACATGACTAACCTTAACGGAACACAAGTTGTTTCTTTCTCAACTGAAAATGTTGCAAAAGGAAGCTACATCGTTACTGTTACTGTAGACGGTCTTACAACAACTAAAAACGTTGTAATCAAATAATTTCTTTCAAAAGAAATGAGAAACGCCCTCCAACGAGGGCGTTTTTTTTTGACCTTTGTTTTATGTTCATCCCCTTCAATCAGGAATTTCAGAATCAAGATCTACCTCAACGATTTACATTTCCTTTTTATTATGAGGTTCATCCTTTAGCCTTGCATGCTACTCAGCTGTTGCAGCAACGGCTCAGAGATGAAGATTTTGGCCACGATTTTGGCTTGGATAGGCAAGAACGCTTGGGGGCTATAGGCAAGATGTTTGGCGTTTTAGTTGTTCAAAATTCATTAGGTGAACTGGGGTTTTTAGCAGCGTTTTCTGGGAAGTTAGGTAATTCGAATGAGCATAAGGGCTTTGTTCCGCCAGTTTTTGATTTACTAGAGGCGCAAGGGTTTTTTCGACAAGAAGAACAAGAAATCCATCAGCTGACGCTAGAATTAGAAGCCTTAGAAAATTCACAAGAATTGAAAATACTGAAAGACCAAGCGTTGAATGAAGAACAGCAATGGTCTTTAAGAATTCATGAGCGCCAGCAAAACAATAAAATAGCGAAAACGCTGCGCGACGAAAAAAGAAAAACAATAATTGAGTTAGATCTAGATGGTTTAAAAGACCTAGAAGACTTGCGTTTTGAAAGTATGCAAGAGAGTCGCGAACTCAAAGCGCTCAAGCGTCAAGCACAAGCGGCCATCGAAGAAAGACAAAAATTGACACTCAAATACAAAGCTCAAATTGAGGAACTGAAGGCACATAGAGCAGCACATTCCGCAGATTTGCAACGTCGAATATTTGAGCGATATACCTTTTTGAATGCTTCAGGACAGTCTAAAAACGTACTTGACTTATTCACCGATTCACCACCAGCCGGAGCAGGTGAGTGCGCAGCCCCAAAGCTGTTGCAATACGCCTATTTGAATGAACTCAAGCCCATCTGTATGGCAGAGTTCTGGTGGGGCATGGCGCCAGATTCAGAGGTGCGCATTCACGGACATTTTTATCCGTCGTGCAAAAGCAAGTGCGAACCTATTTTGGGTCATATGCTTCAAGGCCTAGCGGTGGATGAAAACCCCATAACGGCGATTCATCCGGCGCAACCGCTCGATATCATTTACGAAGATGACTGGATTGTTGCCATTAACAAAGCGCCGGAGTATTTATCGGTACCTGGTAAAAATCCAATGCCCAATGCGCTAGAAGATTTAAAGAAAAGATATCCGGATGCAGATGGCCCTTTACTTGTGCATCGGCTCGATATGTCAACCTCAGGAATCATGCTTGCAGCTAAAACCAAGCTCATGCACCAGCGCTTGCAACGCCAGTTTGTACTGAGAAAAGTGGAAAAGGAATATACCGCTATTTTGGACGGTGTACCAAAGCAAAAAGAAGGAGAAATTAAATTACCGCTTCGGGTAGACCTCGATGACCGCCCCCGCCAACTCGTTTGCTACGAACATGGAAGTTATGCGCACACAAAGTATAAAGTGTTAGACGTTCAAAATAACGAAACACGCATCGCTTTATATCCGCAAACGGGCCGAACACATCAGCTCCGTGTACACGCTGCGCATCATTTGGGGCTGAATTGCCCAATGAAAGGCGATGATTTATATGGCCAAAAAGCCAATCGTTTGCACTTGCATGCTGCTAAGCTTGGCTTTTATCATCCGCATTCAAACGAATGGATGGAGCTCGTTTGCCCCGCCGAATTTTAGCTTTTGGGCTCTTGCCAATCGCCGTATTCTTTGATGAGGTCCACGAGGGCTTCTACTGCTTGTAGTTCTTCAATATTGCGCTTGACAATCGTTTTTTCTTTGTAGAGATTAATTTTCCCCGGACCTGTACCTACATACCCGTAGTCGGCATCAGCCATTTCGCCTGGCCCATTGACAATACAGCCCATAATTCCAATTTTGAGACCTTTTAAATGGGCAGTACGTTGCCTGATTTTAGCGGTGGTTTCTTGGAGGTCAAAAAGGGTGCGGCCACAAGAAGGGCAGGAAATATATTCGGTTTTTGAAATACGCGTTCGGGTGGCTTGTAAGATGCCAAATGAGGTCGAGTTGATGTATTGCGCACCGAGATCTGCATTCAGCCAAATACCGTCTCCAAAACCATCAATGAGTAAAGCTCCAGCATCCGCACCGGCATACAATTGAAAGGTTTCAAGTTCAGCAGTGGTATATTGATAGGAGAGAATGACAGGGTTTTTGAGTTCTTTTTCTTGCAATTCAAGGAAGAATTTGCGGTAGAGTTGTGTTTTGTTGTCGTATTCTGTATTGAGGATCATACAAACATTCGGTTTTGCTGCTAATTCATGAGGAATTGCATCTTCTGCTTCAAGTGGCAAGAAACAAATTTGATCAGTTGCCACTTCAGAAAGTTGTTCTTTCAGGACCAGTGGATAATAGCCAGATTTTGTGCTGTATTTTGCTTTCCAAAGTTCAAAATCTAGGATGATGCCGAGTGTACCAGGCACCTCAAATTCGATTTCATTACTGCCAATGTAAACGTAATCGGCAGCCTGATCTTGGATGTTCCATTTATCGAGTGGAATGCTGTATTGGTAGCCAAATCCGAAGAAGTGGGCCTGCTTGATTTCTTCTACAAAAGAGAGATCTGCCAAAACAACAGGCGCGTTTTTACCCCCGATGTTATGACAAGTTGAGCTCTCTCGCTTATTGTAAAAGAAGGGGGAGTAATTCAGTACATTTTGAGGTTGGTCGAAATCAAATGAATGGTAATCATTGTATTTGGCAACTAATTTTTGTGCTACCGGGATTTCTGCTTCTGGCGCTTCAGTGAGTGATACGCGTATGGTGTCGCCGAGGCCGTCTTCTAGCAGCGCGCCAATGCCCACCGCAGATTTAATGCGGCCATCTTCGCCATCGCCAGCTTCAGTAACACCCAAGTGTAGAGGATAAACCACTCCATTTTCTAGCATTTTGGCCATGAGTAAGCGATAGGCCTGAACCATGACCAGTGTATTGCTCGCTTTCATGGAAATGACGAGTTGGTCGAAATCGTGTTTTTCGCAAATTCTAATGAACTCAAAAGCAGATTCTACCATTCCTTCAGGGGTGTCGCCGTAGCGACTGAGAATGCGGTCTGAAAGCGAGCCGTGGTTGGTACCAATGCGCATGGCGGTGCCGTGCGCTTTGCAGAGCAAGACTAACGGCGTGAATTTTTCTTCAATGCGATCGAGTTCAGCTTGGTAACTCTCGTCGGTATAGTCGATTTCTTCGAATTTCTTTTTGTCCGCATAATTTCCCGGGTTGACGCGTACTTTTTCGACAATTTTTGCAGCAATTTCAGCGGCATTTGGTGTGAAGTGGATATCGGCAACCAAGGGTGTATTATAGCCCCTATCTACGAGTGCTGCTTTGATTTTTTGTAAGTTCTCGGCTTCGTTTTTGCTTGGCGCAGTGAGGCGAACAAGCTCACAGCCGGCGTCAATCATGCGGATAGATTGTGCAACCGAACCTTCGGTGTCCATGGTGTCGGTGGTGGTCATGGACTGCACCCGAATAGGGTTCTCCCCACCCAAGCGTAAGGTGCCAATTTGAACTTCTTTGGTGGTGACGCGGGTGCGTTTCCAAGGATCGAGACAGTAGCGTTGCATTTAGTTTTTTTAGTCTAACAAAGGTAAGGATTCAATTGTTTGTGCGTTCTTTGTTGTAAAGGTATTCTGATGCGGCACTTATTCTTCATTATTTGGATGTGTTTTATCTTTTTTTCTTCTTGTAGAGAGGAAAAAAAAGGAACTGTGCGCCCAATACCTAAAAAAACGGAAGTAAAGGTGAAATCGACAAAGAAGGTAGTTCATCCCACTCATTTCAAACTTAAAGCGGAACTTAAACCCGAACAAATTCCCCAGGTTGTTCCCGGCCCAGGTTATCTACCTGACCCTTATCCTGATCCGCATCCGATAGATCCACCGGGCTACATTTCAGAGCCAGTTATTACCTGTGTTGGCCCCCCAGACCCCCTGCCAAAAACAATTCGAGACAGCATCGTCAATTTCCCTACTTTGCAAGCTTCTTTTGGTGCTCATCCCGATGAATTACTGAAGTATATTGACTACAAAATTGCCAATAGCATGGAATGGTCTTACCTCATGGAGTTGGGTATAGAGGGTAAGATTTACATCCGCTTGCTCATTGATGTAAAGGGGAAAGTTCGAGAAGTGACATTCTTGAAATTTACAGATAAGCAAATGGAAATGTTGAAAAACCGCCTGAATTTAGCCCTTCTTGGTATGCCAAATTGGAACTCTGCTAAAGACCAAAATGGTCAAAATGTAGTTTCCGAGTTTACCTTCCCTTTGAGGATTCAATTCGATTAGTGAAGTGCTTTGGCGAGCTTTTCGGCAATTTGTAGTCTTCCGTTGTAGCCATAGTGTTCGGTGGTCCAGTTTTGGTCACTGAAATCAAGCCCTTCTAAAAGCTCTAGATTGTCTACTACTGTTACGCCGCGCTTTTTGCTATATCGGCGCACCAACAAATTGCGGTTGTAGCGCATGATTTGCACGAGTTCTTTGCCTACGTATTGTTGGGCATATTCGGTGTTTTCGGCTAATAAATTGAAAATCAGTTTGATTTTGTGTTGCTGACAAAACGCAACGATTTCGTCAAAATCTTTTAGACGAGGGTTGTCTGGCTTTATTTGAAAGGCATAAGACTTCACGTAATGACACGCCAAGGTGATTTTTTCCATGTCCCAGGACCCGTCTGGGAGTAGAAAACTTCCGTTGGCCATGGCGTTGTCCCAGAGCCGAACGGTGCTGTGAGGAACTTTAAATGGAAAGTCGAATTTGACTTCTTCCCATTCTCTGAGCATTTCTTGCTCGCGCTGTGCTGGTGTTTTGTTGTCAAAAGCATTCAGGGCAAGCAAAAACCGATTTGCCAATACTGGATAGGGCTTGAGCATGACCACCCCAGCTTGCAGCACACTTTCTAATTCTGAATGCCGCCAATCAGCGCCAAAAGACCGTAGGTTCATGGTGACGATAACAGCTTTTGGAAAAGGTGCGCGCATATTTTTGATCCATTCTTTGTAAATACCGGCGTGCGTAGCAGGCTTATTCACAGCACCAATTTTGAAGTGTAATTGTGGTAATAAATCATCGGTGAGTTCAGAAATCGATTTTTTAACGATATCTGTATCGCGGACATTCATGTTCGATGATTCCGCAAAATAGAGTACATCTGACTTGCGTTGTTGTTTCCACACTTCTAGCATTTCAGGGCTGTGTTGCTTCAAGTCTTTTGGATAAAAGACGAGCTTGTATACCCAATTCATGAGCACGAGCCCAAGCGCTAGTATAAAAATCCTGATGAGAAGTTGCTTGCCCATTAGAATTGAAAATAGATAAAGGTGAATTTTTGGGTGCCCGAAAAGGCGAGAAGTATAAAGAGCAATACCAGGTAAATGCCCCACCTCAACCAACCTGGAAATTGGTTCAATAGTCCATCAAATCGCTGTTTGCGGTAACTGAATTCCAGCAGTACCAACAGACCAAGTGCGCTCAAAGGCGTCCAAATATCTAGCCAGTTTGTGGCCTTCGTATTTGGGATGAAAATACCTTTTAAAATGGCTTGCGCATTTGCGAAATCTGTCGCTCTAAAAAAGACCCAAGCAAAGGTGACCAAAAGGAAAGTGCTCAGCATATTTGCAAAAGGTTTCAATGGCTTTTCTATCAGTAGGAAAAGGCCATGGAGTAGCCCCCAAACGATGAAAGTCCAGTTGGCGCCATGCCACAAGCCGCTGATGCCGAAAACAAGAATTGTGTTGAATGCCCAGCGCCAATTGCCCATGCGATTTCCGCCGAGGGGAATGTAAAGGTAATCGCGGAACCAAGTACTTAACGATATATGCCAGCGGCGCCAAAACTCCCCGATACTTGCAGCAAAATAAGGCGTTTTGAAATTGTCCATGATGTGAATACCAAGTAAACGCGCGCTACCTTGAGCAATGAGCGAGTAACCAAAAAAGTCAGCATAGATTTGAAATGAAAAAAAGACAAGCGCGAGTGCAATTTGTAACGGGGCATAGTTGCTAGGTGCTGCATAAATTTCATTGACAAAAGGGGCCAATTGATCGGCCACTACCATTTTGATCACAAAACCGAGCAAGAGCAAACGAAAGCCCGCACTGATGTTTTCATATTGGAGCTGTTGTGCTTTGCGCAGTTCTTCACCTAAAGTAGCATAGCGCTCGATAGGCCCAGCTACCATTTGTGGAAAAAACAAGACATAATTGGCAAAATAGCCTAAATGTTTTTCGGCTTTTTGCTGCCCTCGATAGACCTCAATTGTGTAGCTCATGGACTGAAAAGTGTGAAAAGAAAGACCAATCGGGAGAATGATACCGAGATCGTAGTTTTTGAATTCTTTTCCGAATAGTGCAAAAAAGTCTATGAGTGTTTGGTTGGCAAAACCGAAATACTTGAAAAAAGCGAGGATGCCAATATTTGTAATTAAACTCAGCAAGAGCAATCTTTTTCTTTGTTTGCCATGGAGTTTTTCCATCCAAATTGCAGCAGTGTAGTCTATCAGGATAATCGCAAAAAGCACCAAAATATATTTGGGAATAAACGCCATGTAGAAAAGGCAACTACTCACAAAAATGAGCAGCCAGCGAAAGCGTTGCGGCAATAGATAGTAGAGTACCACCACTACCGGAAGAAAAAACAGGAATTCGATTGAATTAAATAGCATACTGCTTTTTGGCAGTCGAAAGATAAGTTAAAAAGTCGAAAACTAACCAAAGCTTCAGTATCTTTACCGCAAGCAATGAAACGGATTTTTGCACAAATAGAACTCAAGTGGCGCCTTCTTGGCCTGCTGCTTTTATTGAGTTTTTTGTATGGTTTTTGGCAGCATTTGTTTGACCCTATTCTGCCCATACACGAGTGTAGGAAGGCAGATTCGCTGTCTCAGGCCATGCAATTCATGAAAGGCGGTCATCTGTTGGAACCCAAAACACATGCTATTTCTAATTTTGGCCGTCGGGAGGCCGCTGCAGAATTTCCGATCATCTATTATATTGTGGGCCAGATTTGGCACTTGGTGGGTTACCACCTCTGGATTGCTAAATTGTTCAGCATCACTTATCTATTACTTGCCATTATTGCGTTTAGACAGGTCTTGTTGTTCTATTTCAATTCTGAAAAGCTGACACTTGCTTTTAGTGGCATCATATTCAGTTCTCCTGTGCTCATTTACTATACCGATACCCTTTTACCTAACGTGTTTTCTTTTGCCAGCTTATTATTTGCTGGGTTTTATTTCTTTCGTTTTACGCAATCGAACAAGTGGAGAGATTGGTGGGTATTCACTTTCTTTTTGGCTATTGCTGTGCTCATCAAAATTACAGCGTTGGTGGCTGTGCTGTCATTCGTAGGGCCCTTTTTCTTTTATAGTTTACATTCATCTAACCGTGCATATTGGCGTGATCGACGTGTTTGGTTGGGTTATTTAGCTTTGTTTTGCGTGCTTTTTTTCACATTCTGGTGGTACCGCTATGCAATTGCCTACAACACCAAACATCATTCTCATATCTTTTCTACGACCATTCGACCCATTTGGGAAGTCGATGTTGCTGAGCGTTGGCGCATACTTGGCATACTTGGCCGCGAACACCTCAAAGAAATCATGCATCCGCTTTTGTTGATGCTGTTGTTTTTGGCACTCATTATTCTTGTTATCAAAGGTAGCATCTCGCTCTTTTTCCGATATTGGATTCCTGTAGCACTCATTGGTCTGAGCGCTTATTTCATTCTTTGGTTTTGGGTTTTTGAGGTCCACGATTACTATTTCATTGAAGCGCTTTTTTTTCCATTGACTATTGTTGCTATAGTAATCAAAAATTACAGCGAGTTTTTGTTAGATCAAAAAGTAGGTAAATGGATATTTGCCGCTGGGCTCATGTTCATTTTTTTAAATACGGTTTCATTTACACAGGTAGCTGCGGGTAATCAAAATATCATTGTCAAGAATACTTTTTTAACATCAAAATTAGTCAGAGGCAATTGGGGCTGGTTTTATTTCAATCACCAAGAGGGCTTGCAGCAAATCCAGCAGCAAAGTGCGGCCATACAGCAGGTGATTGAGCCTAATGACACCGTTTTTTGTTTTTCGGACCCGTATCCGAACGTACACCTTAGCACAATTGATCGGATAGGTTTCAGTGGCTATGGTTACCGTCGTTACATCAGCGATTCACTCATGATCCGTCGTTGGATTCAAATGGGTGCAGACAAGCTCTTGATCTTGCAGGCAGACACCGCAAATCCGCTCATCAAACCATTTCTTACGCAGCGTTTGTACCAAAAAAACAAAGTATTTATTTACGACTTACAGCCCTTTAGAAAGTAGTTTTAAACGGATAAAAAACGAGGTTCCTTTGTTTGGCTCACTCTCAAAACGGATAGTTCCGTTGTGTTTTTCTATGATTTGCCGGACCACACTCAAGCCAATTCCAGAACCCGAAGACTTGGTGGTAAAGTAGGGTGTAAAAATGCGTTCTTGTTGAGCTGCTGAAATTCCCACACCATTGTCTGTTATCCTGATGACTGCTTCTTGATTGTTTTCATGAAGCGCTATGGACACCACAATTTTTGGTTCTTGCTTTTGTTCGGTAGCCTGTTGGGCATTGAGTAGCAAATTATGAAAAACCTGATTGAGCATATCTTTGTCAGCGCTAATCCAAATAGGATTTGTCGCCGCTTCGAAATGTATGTGCTGAAGTCCTTCGTCGAATAGCTTGATGGCAAACTTTACAAAGGATTGAAGTTCTATCTTTTCAAATAGGGGTTCAGGTAACTTTGCAAAGCGTGCAAATTCATTGGCCATTCTTGCCAATGCGTCAATTTGTTCGATAAGTGAGGGCAGAGATTTTTGCGCGAGGTCTTTGGCATCGGCATCTTGCGCTTCCATTTTGCGCAACAAATGCTGGATATTGAGTTTCATGGGTGTCAAGGGATTCTTGATCTCATGGGCAATTTGTTGGGCGAGGTCGCGCCAGGCGCTTTCGCGTTCGTTGCTTGCAATTTGTTGGGCGGCCTGTTCTAATTCAGTTAACTTTTCATTGTAGGCTTTCACAAGCGCCCCAATTTCGTCGTTGTTTTGATAACTGATTTTTTGATTGTTTTTTCCGAGCTCTAAATTGCGTACAGATCTTGCTACAACTTGTAAAGGCCCAATAAGCCAGTTGCTGACAACAAGAGCAATAAAGACGGAAATAGCAAGTAGTAAAACAAAAATATTGATGGCGGCCTTAAAGAAACTTTCAATTTGCTGCTCGTAGGCTTCTTGTTGACCAAAAAGTTGTATGTTGATGAACCCGATTTGGCGCAGAGCTTCATTGGTGATCGGTAAGTAAGCACTGCGGTAATTGAGTTTACCTATTTGGTCTTGATGTGAAAAATAGCTTTGTTTTTTACCGAGAAGCGCATCCATTGCTTGAGCGTTCATGTGTTCTCCAATGAGGCCGTAGGCAAAAAGTTTTGGTCGAGATGAGGCGATGAGAAAACCATCACTGTCAAATACAAAAAGATCCGTTTTGAAAACCGTCGATAGCTTGGCTAACTTGCTCTCAAGGGGCTTGCCAATTATGTTCATATCCAAAGTGTCTAAAGCTGCTGTCTGAGATTTTAATTCCGCTTGTACGGCGGACAGTTTTTCGCGCAGGGCTTCTTGAGCATAATTGTCAAATTGTCGTCCAATAAAAAGCGAGCTTCCTAAACCATATAGGAATAAAGAAAGTGCCAAAATCAGTAAAAAGGCTAGTTGCACCTTAAATGACAAAGACCATTGCGCTGTTTTGCTTTGAAATACATTCTTAAATATTTGATTGCTGAGTAGTAAGAGCCCCCAAAAAACAAACATAAAAGCAAAGCTAGTCACTGACGTAAACCAACTATTTGTAACCGAAGAAATGATAATCGCAGAGCCCGTGTATTTTTGAACCATTACATGCGTGTAACCAGCATATTCAAAATGGTCAGGGTAACGGCCTTGATTTTTAAATGCGCTCAGAAGGTTAGGGTAATTAAATGCCCCTGTTTGGTGGATCAACCTTCCTTCAGCATATTTTCCAATGGCATAGCCTTCAAGACTATTTGAAATACCGGCTTGGTCAGAAATGAGCAATCTCGGAAAGCCAATTTCTTCTGGAATTCTTTTGGATACAAGTGTAATTGCTAAAGATTTTTCTGCTTCTATTTGCAATAAAATGACATAACTCAAGCCTTCTTCTTCATGTGGCATGAAAAATAAACCATCTTGAATATCAGAAGCTTGTCCATGCTGCCTGACAAGTGTTTTGAGTTTTTGGAGCTTAAGGGTATCCGTTCCAAAACAGGGCTTGCCAATTGTATCATATATGTCTGCTTGGATATCAAAGCCGTCCCAAACACCTGTGAAAAACCTTTGGGTGAGGGTATGCTCAAAACCAACTTTGGTAAATTGTTTTCTGAGTGAATCAAAGGAAGTTTGTAGCCAGTTTTCTTCGGATAAATTTGGCGCCACTTGCGCATAGGCTAATTCTAAATTGATATTGCGCTCTATGGCAAGTTGTTCACCAAAGAGCTTTCGATTTTCAAGATCTTTTTGCACCTGCAGAGACTGCAAATAAAAGGTAATAATTGCCGCATTGACGGTCAAGATCAACAGCTGACTGCTTAATTGCCGCCAAGATGTTCGGGTTTTTTGCTCAAAGACAAGGTGAATAAGAAGGACCAATAGGGGCAAGATATTGATCCAGTCTTGGTCTTGTAAAAGCAACAAAAGAAAAGGGAAAACCACAAGACCAATTTTCTGGGCCGGATGATTGAACCACGGCTCATTTTTATTGATACTTAGGGAGATAAACACGATTTTTTGAAAACTGTACAAGAAAAAACCTAGCAAAGAGAAAAAGAAATAGGAGCTCAAGCGCAAATCAAAAAGATGCTCAAAACTTAGCGGGATATTTGAGTGCGCAATAACAATTGCCAGTAAATGCAAAATCAAAAGCCAAAGGAGCAATGGAAGAAAAAGTGCAAGAACATTTGCCCATCTGCGCGCCAACAAGCGGATCAATGACAAAACAATCCGAAAGCCGAAGACCATAAAAAGGCCGTTAATTGCGTAGGCAAAAAAGTCCGGATACCATTCATTGTAGGCAAAAAAACCAGCAGAAAACCAATCACTTTCTTGCCAATCTGCAGGCCAGGTGAGTTCGTACATTACCACACGAAGGACCAACATACCCAACAAAAGCAATAAGCCTCCCCACCAACTTTTTTCTAAATGTGATTGCAGTTGATAGCAAATGAAAAAGAGCGCCATCAGCAAGCAGAAGGGCCCCCAATTGCTGCTCGTCGGTGGAGTATCTGAGGGTAAAGGGCTGGCATAGAAAACGGTGTTTTGTGTCCGGTCTTTGATTGCGTTTTTGGCCTTCCCGTTTAAGCTTACGGCAAATTGCTGGGTCCAAAAACTAGGGTTGGCGGCATTCAAATAGGCATTGCTGAATTCGTATGCTTTGAGCAGGCAAAAACTTACGCAGCAAGTGACCTCATTTTGTACATAGGTATGACTGTAATAGTATCCGTTGTTGAGTTTGAGCAGTCCGTTTGCTGGAAAAACGTCGGTTTTGTAGCGACCCACAGGTAATTGGTTGCTACTCCATCCAAAAAGCACGTCTTTGTCGTACAGATGATATGTAAATTCTTTGGATTTAGGTAAAGCCTTCCCTGCTGCTAAATTTTTTAAAAGCAATTGGGCGTAGCTTTCACTCTCCTTTTCAAGTTTAGAAAAGTGTGTTTGTATATCGGGAATAGCAAATTGCCTCTCTTGGTTGGAGAAATAGAACAAAACGCCGAGGCAAAGAAAAATCAACCCAAGTAGACTGAATTTCCAAGTTCGTAAAAAGAGAAGAATTGAATTCATTACAAAAAGCGCTCAGGTACCAAGGTACGCAGTTGTTCGCTTAAACGCAAAAAATCTTGATCTGCGCGCTGATCATTGCAAAAGATAAAGTGTGCGTTATTTTTATAGGGCTCTATAAATTGCTCATAGCAAGGAAGCACGTGGTTTTTCCATTGGTAGATGATTTCCGAGCGTTTGTAGCCACGGGTTTCTTGGTCGCGGTAGATGCGGCGATCGAGTTGTGTGGCATGGTCTACATCGACAAAAATACTGAAGTCGAGTTGTGAAAATACATGTGGATAGTGCAGCGTAAACAAGCCTTCTACAATAATGAGGTCGCTTGGCTGGATGGTCAGAAGTACACTTTTGCTCCCCTGAACATTGAAAAAATATTCGCGAACTTCAATAGGTTGACCTGAAATAAGTGTTTGAAGATCGGTGGTTAACTTGTTGTGGTCTAGCGCGGTGGGTAAGTCAAAATTGACAATGCCGTTGGCATCTTTGGCTTGTTGGTCAATAGGCAGATAATAATTGTCCATGGAGAATACAGCAGTGCTCGCATTCTGAAAAGTTTCGGACAAACGCTTGAGAAGTGTGGTTTTGCCAGCACCGCTTCCTCCACATATACCTACAACAAACGGCTTAGACATGAAGCAAAGATACAACTTGTTAAGTACTTTTTTCGTCTTCAAGACGCCCAACTTGGCGTAAAAAGCACTATTTTCGGCATACCTAATCATGTAATGTCCTCTCCATGAAAACACTTTCTACTCTTTTTCTTCTTCTTTTAAGTAGCGCTTTATTTGCACAAATACAGGGCAATGGCGGTTTACCTACCTCAACTAAACTCAGTTTAAATGATAAACTCATTCAAAAATGGGTTTATGCTCAGCCTGACATTTCAGCTCTTCAGGCAGAAGACGCCATTACCGACGATCAAGGCACTGCTCCTTGGCGCTTTGGTTACAACAACTACACAAACCTGAATACAACAAATGCTGGTTCTTGGTTTGATTTACCAAACGGCGCGCGTTTATGGATATTACACGTCAAATGCGAACAAGCGCTCACAGTCAATTTAACCTTTGAAAACACCAATATTCCCACTGGAAATCAACTCTTTGTATACAATCCAACCAAAGATTTTATTTTAGGGGCGTTTACCCAGGAACACATTTATGATGGCCAACTTGGGACTGAACTTATTCCAGGTGAAGATGCGATCATTGAATATTATGTTGCACCGAAAAACAATTATGGCCATGTTCAATTGGCAACTGTTACCCATGGTTACCGCACAGCTAATGAGTTCATTGAAAAAGCATTCGGCAGCTCTGGATCTTGCAACATGAACGTCAATTGTCCAGATGGTTTACCTTGGACACCTCAGCGCAATAGTGCAGTTATGCTCGTTTCGGGTAGCAGCGGCTTTTGTTCGGGTGCACTCATCAATAATACGCAAAACGATGGCAAACCTTATGTGCTCACTGCTAACCATTGTTTTAGCAATCCAGCCACTTGGGTATTCCGTTTCAATTGGCAGGCTATTGACTGCCCTAACCCAAGTACTTCACCTACTTTTCAATCATTGAGCGGTGCTGTTTTGCGTTCTCGTCGTACGCCTTCTGACTTTTGTTTAGTAGAAATTACTGGAGGCTTGGTCAATGGTACGGTTCCGTTAGACTACAATCCTTATTTTTCTGGCTGGGACAACTCGGGGACTATTCCTACAGCCACTGTGAGTATCCATCATCCTTCTGGCGACATTAAAAAAATTGCTTTTGATGACGCTGCTCCGTCTATTTCTCAAGGTATGGGCTCCTCTGAAGCCAATTCAACTTGGACTGTAGAATGGGACCGCAACACCACAACAGAAGGCGGTTCTTCAGGCTCGCCATTATTTGATCAAAACCGCAGAATTATTGGTCAGTTGTGGGGTGGTGGTGCCTCGTGTCAAAATTTAAGCGCACCAGATTACTACGGCAGAGTGTCTAGTTCTTGGGCGCCCGCAGGGAGCAATAGCACCAATCAACTTAAGTTTTGGCTAGATCCTTCCAATTCAGGAGCTGCGTTTATCGACGGCTTTGACCCTAACAACACAACTGTTGTCGCCTTAGACGCAGCGCTTTCCGCAGCGCAACTCAATGCTCAGGCCCTATGTGGCGACAATTACTTGCCATCTGTATCGCTCATGAATGTGGGGACTACTGTGCTAACTAGCGCACAGATCAATTACCAAATCGACAACGGTACCGTACAACAATACAACTGGACGGGCTCACTTAACCAATGGCAAGCACAAACGATTTCTTTGCCTGTTATTCAGCTTGCAGCGGGTAACCATAGTTTTTCAGCTACAGTGAGTAATCCTAATCAGGCACTCGATGAAAACGCTACAAATAACCAATCTGTTGCAAATATTTTGGTAACAGCTGTTTCTGAGACAATTGATTTGTTAAAAGTTTCAATCACTACAGACGACTACGCCGATGAAACTTACTTCGAGTTACGCAATGCTGCTGGTGCAATTGTTTGGTCTGAAGGTAATGAGAACGTGGCGGGTAATTTTGGTACTGCAGGTTTTCCTGCGCCTGCTGATCCAACCAGTCCGCTACAGGATAACACCACGTACAATTTCGATGTTCCACTCACTGCATTTGAATGCTACACTTTTGTGATCTATGACTTCTATGGAGACGGCTTGGGTGCTTCTCAGTGGGGCGGTACCGACGGCACACTGACTTTAGCCAATAACAATTCCCAAACTATTTACACCCTTACTCCTGCTGATTTTGGCGATAGCGTGGCTACAGTAGTTCGCCATATCGACGACGTCAACATAGATGAGGCTGCGCTTGATTTCAGTATTGCCCCAAATCCAGCAACAGCTGAGCTCGACATCAACTGGTATAATTATGCACAAATGCAGATTCAGGTATTCGATGTTTGTGGCAAGCAGCTGCTGTCTCTGCAGCAAGAGGCGAGCGCCACGAAGCTCAATATTCAAGGGCTTAGTGCAGGCACATATCTGTTGCAACTCACTGCTGCCAATGGGCAAGTAGTGAAAAAGAAATTCGTGAAACAGTAAGCGCTAGTATAAATGAGTGGGCTATACTTGCACATCCCGTTTTGTCGCAAGCGCTGCACTTATTGCGATTTTCATTTTTCTACAACATTTGAAAATTACCGTGCGCGTCTAGTTCAAGCCATCGCAACGGAACTAGCTTTGCGAGCGAATGAACTTAATTTGCCTATTCGGACCATTTACTTTGGTGGCGGAACCCCTAGTATCTTGAGCTTTGCTGAACTGGAAAGCATCTTCGCTGCGATTCATAAAAATTATCATTTGGCGCCGTCTTGTGAAATCTCTTTTGAGGTCAATCCGGAGGATATCAATGAAACGAATTTGAATTTTTGGAAGACGTTAGGAATCAATAGATTGAGTATTGGCTTACAGACGTTTTCTGACGATGATTTACATTGGATGAATAGGGCACATCAAGTCAACGACGGATTAGCCGGTATCCGTCTTGCCCAAGGCTGTGGTTTTAAAAACATCAGTGTCGATCTCATTTATGGGCTTCCGGGGCAATCTTTAGCTGCCTGGGCTACAAGTTTGAATGAAGTATTTAAGTTGGGCGTACAGCACCTTTCTGCATATTGCCTGACCATTGAACCCAAAACAGCTCTCAATCATTTGGTGCGTCAGAAGAAGCTTCAGCCTGCTGATGAAATTTTGCAGAGCGAACAGTTCTTGTTGTTGGTACAACAAGCAAAGGCTCATGGTTTTGAGCAATACGAGATTTCTAATTTTGGCTTAACTGGTTTTCAATCCAAGCACAATAGTGCTTATTGGAAGTTTCAACCATATATCGGAGTAGGGCCTTCAGCACATTCATTTGATGGCAGTTCTCGGCGTTGGAATGTGCGTAACAATACACAATATATGAATCAGGTCGGTAAAAATGACAAATGGTTTGAGACTGAGCAATTGAGCCCTAATGAGCGCCGGAATGAACAGATATTGTTGGGTTTACGCACTATTTGGGGCTTAGACTTGCACTCCTTAGAAGCCGACTGGAACCAAAAAGAAAGCGCGCAAATTGAAGAATTCGCGCGCTTGAATTGGTTGACAATATCAAATAATCATATGGTGCTAACAGAAAAAGGCAAACTGCATGCTGATGGCATAGCAGCAGCTCTTTTTCGGGTAGACTAACAGAATTCGTCGTAGGCTGCTTGTAGGTTTGCGGCAATCATTTGCGCGCTTCCGCCTTCGATGTGGTGTCTTTCCAAAAAGTGTACTAATTTACCCCCTTTGAACAAAGCAATTGATGGTGATGATGGCGGGTAAGGTAAAAAGTATTTTCTAGCTTGCGCAACAGCGTCTTGGTCTACACCTGCAAATACTGTTGTCAGTTTAGCTGGCGTTTTTTCGTGTTGAATAGAGAGTTTTACACCTGGTCGCATATTACCTGCAGCACAGCCGCAAACAGAGTTGACAACAACCAACATGGTGTCGGTGCTGTTGGCGATGGCAGCATCTACTGCTGCTGCATCGAGTAATTCTTCGAACCCTACTTTTGTAAGGTCTTCTTTCATGGGTTGAACGAGTTCTGCTGGATACATATCAATGATTTTTTACAAAATTAGTGAACTCTGCAAGATGCAGTGTCATAGAGGTGTCATTTCTCAAGGAATTCAAGAAGCGTTTTCGGACTTGGTTGGCGCGTAGTTTTGCGTTTTGTTAGTATCCCAAAGGTATTTCGGAATGTGGCATTGTGGTCACGCATGTAATTTAGATAAGCAACAAAGCTTTTTGCGGTGTTGTAATTGGGCGTTTGTTCAACAATGGATAAGCTCATGTAATCTGCAAAAAAGTGATTTTGGTTTTTGAGCGCAAAAGTGAATTGTCTTTTTTTGACAGCTTTTTTCAGTTCATGCACATGGGTATCATAACGACAAAGCAAAAGGGTGTTTTGAAGCTGATATGTATCAAATGCAAGTTGGTGATCTTTGAATCCACGCAGTAGGTCTTTGTAGATTTTGTTGAGTTGCTTATTGGTTGCTCGTTGTCTGTAGGTATAAGCGAGGTGCGCTTTGAGAATAGCTTCTGATTTGTCATCCGCTGTAGCCCAAAGATATTGGTTAGCTAAATCATTGAAGTGTCTAACCTTTACAATAGAATCGGGAACGTAGGAAACGCCGATTGGAATGGCGGCAAAAGCGGGTTCGTGGTATTGAAATTCAAGACCCTTTAAGTGCTGTAGAGCGGAAATGCCATCGAGTAGGATCAGATCAAAGCCAGGCTCCCAAGGATTTTTTTGAAGGGCTTTGCGTATATTTCCTGGGCTCATCTCAATGACAATTAGCTTTATGGAGCGCCGCTTGGCAATTTTTGCAAGTACTTTTTTTTGCGCCGCACTCATGAAATTCTGTGCGATGACCAATTGCTTTTCTTTTTGGAGCTGAGCTTCTTCAAGTGCACATCCAGCGAAAAGTAAAATCAGTAAAATGAATAAAAAGCTACGCACCAGTGAGTTTTTTAATATCGTTGAGTTTGAGTAGGGCTTCTACTGGGGTCAGTGAATTGATGTCAGTCGAGACGAGTTCGTCATGGATTTGTTGCAATACGGGGTCGTTGAGCGCAAAAAAGCTAAGTTGAACGTCTTGTGCAATCGCTTGTACAGGGGGTTTGCTAGATTTTGTTTTGGATCCGCCACCTACACCTGCATGGCTGGCCTCGAGGTCTTTGAGGACGTTTTCGGCGCGTTTTACTACCTGAGTTGGCATGCCTGCAAGCTTGGCTACATGAATACCAAAAGAGTGTGCCGAGCCACCAGCTACTAATTTTCTGAGAAATAAGACTTTGTCTCCGAGTTCTTTGACGCTCACGTTGTAGTTGTGGATGCGCTCAAAGCGCTTGGCCATTTCATTGAGTTCGTGGTAGTGTGTCGCAAAAAGAGTTTTGGCGTTGGCTTTTTGGTTTTCATGTAAGAACTCAGCAATGGCCCAAGCGATGGAGATGCCATCATAAGTGCTGGTGCCTCGGCCAATTTCGTCGAGTAAAATCAGGCTGCGTTCGGAAATATTATTGAGAATGCTCGCTGTTTCATTCATTTCAACCATAAAAGTAGACTCGCCAGAGGAGATGTTGTCAGATGCGCCTACACGCGTAAATATTTTATCTACAATGCCAATTTGTGCAGTAGCAGCAGGCACAAAACTTCCAATTTGTGCCATCAAGACAATTAATGCAGTCTGGCGCAGAATGGCACTTTTACCGCTCATGTTGGGCCCTGTGATCATGATCACTTGCTGTGTCTTGTTGTCAAGGAAAATGTCGTTGGCAATGTAGCTGTCTCCGATGGGCAGGCGCTGCTCAATAACAGGGTGTCTGCCTTGTTTGATGTCTAGTTCGAAACCATCAGTTAGGATGGGCAAAGAATAATTGTGGGCATGCGCAACTTTGGCAAAGGAGAAAAGGCAGTCAAGTTGAGCGAGCAGTTGTGCATTTTTTTGAATAGGCCCAATGAAGTCGGCCATCGCATAAATGAGTTCTTGATAGATTTGTTGTTCTATTCTGAGTATTTTCTCTTCTGCACCAAGTATTTTTTGTTCGTATTCTTTGAGTTCTTCGGTAATGTAGCGTTCGGCAGAGACGAGTGTTTGTTTTCGGATCCAGTTTTCTGGAACCTTATCTTTGTGGGTGTTGCGCACCTCTATGTAATAGCCAAAGACATTGTTGAAGGCAATTTTTAAACTCGAAATGCCTGTTGCTTGGATCTCTCGCTCTTGAATTTGCTCAAGAAAATCTTTGCCATTGGTAGAAATGGCACGCAGTTCATCTAGTTGCGCATCTCTACCATCTTTGATCACTGGCCCTTTTCCAATTTGAACAGCGGGTTCTGCGGCGAGGTTGGTATCAATGAGCTCAATGAGTTGTTGGCAGGCATCTAGGTTGTTTAGAAGTATTTGCAAACTTTGATTTGCAAGCGGACTCAATAGGTCTGCGATGGGCTGAATTTGTTGTTGTGTTCGTTTGAGATGTTGTATTTCCCGGGGGTTGATTTTCCCGACGGCAACTTTAGAAATGAGTCGTTCGAGGTCGCCAATTTCACGTAGTCGGTCATCTAGTGCTTCGTGGAGAGCTTTTTCTTGTTTAAGGACTGAAACGACCTGATGTCTTTCTTCAATTGGCTTGCGGTCTTTGAGTGGCAAAACCAGCCAGCGCTTTAACAACCTTCCGCCCATTGGGGTTTTGGTCTTATCTAGTATGTGCGCAAGCGTGACCGCGTTATCGTGGGGAGAATGTACGAGTTCGAGATTGCGCACCGTAAAGCGGTCTAGCCACATGTAGCGGTCTGGGGCGATGCGTGAAATACCTGTAATGTGTCCGAGTTGTTGTTGTTGGTTTTCCGATAAATAGTGGAAAACTGCACCTGCAGCAATAATGGCGAGTTCTTGGTTTTCTAAACCAAAACCTTTAAGTGATTTGGTGCCAAAATGTTTGTTGAGTTGTTCGTTAGCGAAGTCTGATCCAAAAACCCAATCTTCCAGTTTGAAATGAAAGGCGTCGTTGCCAAATAATTCATGTACAGTACTCGTTTTGCTTTTCTGATAGATGATTTCAGAAGGCCTGAACCCACTGATCAGTTTGTCTATGTAGTTGGCGCCACCTTGTGCAACTAAAAATTCACCTGTAGAGATATCCAGAAAGGCTACGCCAATATCGGTTTTGTCGAGGTGAAGTGCACATAAAAAGTTATTGCTGCGCTGGTCGAGTACTTGGTCATTGAAGGCCAACCCAGGTGTAACAAGCTCCGTAACGCCTCGCTTCACGATGCTCTTAGTCATTTTGGGGTCTTCGAGCTGATCACAAATGGCTACACGCTGCCCTGCCCGAACGAGCTTAGGCAGATAAGTTTCTAAAGAGTGATGCGGAAAACCAGCAAGTTCCATTTCAGCGGCCGCACCATTCTTTCTTTTGGTGAGGATAATTCCGAGAATTCGGCTTGCTTTGACAGCATCTTCTCCGAAAGTTTCGTAAAAGTCTCCGACCCTAAACAGCAACATGGCTTCGGGGTGTCGCGCCTTGATTTGATTGTATTGCTTCATCAAGGGCGTTTCGGAACTTTTTTCTGCGCTTTGCTTGGACACTTGTATATTTTAGAGAAGTAAAGATAGGTCTTTTTAACCCTCTTGTTCGGGCTATTTTTCCACAATTTTGCAGTATTTTTGAGCCATAGATGTCAGCAAACTCAACCAAAAAATTAAAACTCTGGGAGCTCAATCGCGTCAGCGAAGAGGCTTATCAAGCACAGCAGAAATTCCCTTTGGTGTTGGTTTTAGATAGCATTCGTTCACTCAACAACATCGGTTCGTTTTTCAGAACAGCCGACGCCTTTAATGTGGAGCAAATTTACTTGTGTGGCATCACTGCACAGCCGCCCCACCGCGACATCCATAAAACGGCTTTAGGCGCTACCGAAACTGTTCGCTGGCAATATCGACCGTCTTTACAAGATGCACTACATGAACTCAAAGAAAAGGGTTATGCTATTTGCGTCGTAGAGCAAGCGGTTCAAACGACGCTTTTGCAAGATATCCATCAGTTGAGTGCACAAGGCTTTGCGTTGGTGTTTGGCAATGAGGTAGATGGCGTAGAGCAAGCAGCCTTAGACAACGCTGATCATATCATAGAAATTCCACAATTTGGCACCAAGCACAGCCTGAATGTGAGCGTTTGTGCAGGAATTGTTCTTTGGGAATTCACAAAGAAATACATCTAAAATACTGTTCCGCAAAAATACTGCGGAGTAGTTTAGAGCAGTTTTACAAACAAAAGATCATCCTCTTTGCTTACCGCTAAAAGTTGATTTTTAGTAAGGGTTTTGAGTGAGGTGTCCCAAAGTTTGTTTGAGATATCAAAATGGGTTCGCAGCTCGCTCAACAAGAGTTGTTTTTCTTGCTGCATTTTTGAAAAGATTGCCGTTTCTGTCTCGTTGAGTGTAACCTTAGGGGCTTGTACTTCAGGTCGCATTTGCGGGAAGAAAAGCACTTCCTGAATAGAGGCATTGTTGGTGAGGTACATAATGAGGCGGTCCATGCCGATTCCCAAACCGCTGGTTGGCGGCATGCCGTATTCTAGGGCGCGCAAGAAATCTTGGTCAATAAACATAGCTTCGTCGTCGCCGCGTTCTTGCAACTTAAGTTGCTCCTCAAAACGCTCGCGTTGGTCAATCGGGTCATTGAGCTCAGAATAAGCGTTTGCTACTTCTTTGCCACAAACCATGAGTTCAAAACGCTCGGTCAGGCTTGGGTCGTTGCGGTGCACTTTACAAAGCGGTGACATCTCTTTGGGGTAGTCAGTGATGAATGTCGGTTGGATGTAATTGCCTTCGCATTTTTCACCAAATATTTCATCGATGAGCTTGCCTTTGCCCATGGTTTCATCTACTTCTATACCCATGCCTCTTGCTGCGCTTCGGAGCTCGTCTTCGGTTTTGCCAGCAATATCAAAGCCAGTAAAGTCAATGATGGCTTGGCGCATGGTGACGCGTTTATAAGGCGCTTTGAAATCGATGGTGTGTTCGCCAAATTGGGCAATAGTGGTACCGTTCACAGCCAATGCACAATGCTCGAGCAGTTGCTCAGTGAAGTCCATCATCCAGTTGTAATCTTTGTAGGCTACATAGATTTCCATGGCGGTGAACTCTGGGTTGTGCGTGCGGTCCATGCCTTCGTTGCGGAAGTTTTTGGAAAACTCATAAACGCCATCGAAACCACCCACGATCAGTCTTTTCAGGTAAAGTTCGTTGGCAATGCGCATGTAAAGCGGAATGTCGAGCGCGTTGTGATGCGTTATAAAGGGTCTTGCCGATGCACCACCCGGGATGGCTTGCAAAACCGGAGTTTCTACTTCCATATAGCCTGCGCTATTAAAGAAGTCGCGCATGGCGTTGAACAACTTGGTTCTTTTGATAAAAACATCTTTGACTTGACGGTTCACCACAAGGTCAACATAGCGCTGGCGGTAGCGCAATTCTGGGTCTGTGAAGGCGTCGTGTACAATTCCTGCCGCATCTGTTTTGGGAAGTGGCAAGGGGCGCAAAGACTTACTGAGCAATTGAAATTCAGTAACATGTACAGAAATTTCGCCTACTTGGGTCTTGAACATGTGGCCCTTGATGCCAAGGAAGTCACCAAGATCAAGCAATTTTTTGAAAACTTCGTTGTATAGCGTTTTGTCTTCGCCGGGGCAGAGTTCGTCGCGGTTGAAATAGACTTGGATGCGGCCAGATGCATCTTGAATTTCCGCAAAGGAAGCCTTGCCCATAATGCGCTGCGAAAGCATGCGCCCAGCCAAACATACCTGTTTACCATCCTCAAAATTTGCTTTGATATCAGCAGCGAAAGCATCTACAGGGTATAGTGCTGCTGGATAAGGATCAATGCCGAGGTCGCGCAACTTTTGCAGTGATTCACGACGTAAAATTTCTTGTTCGGAAAGTTCTGGATGGCTCATGAGTATATTGTTGAGGCCACAAAGATAGGGCTAAAAAAAATTCTAGGCTTTGTTTGCAACGTATAGCGGGTTTTTTCGTTAGAGAATTATGAAGTTTTGGTGGCGGTTTGCAAAGCGTACGGTTTTGATACTATTGGTCCTGATGACCACCATTTCTTTGGCGCTCTATATTTTTGAAGACCGCATCATCAAAAAGGTTGTGGCACAAGCCAATACCTACCTGAAAGTTCCGGTAAAAGTCGAGGAAATCAACCTTCATTTTTGGCGTACTTTTCCTCAATTAAGTGTTGCTTTTGAAAATGTAATGGTTCCTGACCCGTTGAACTCCAAAGACACACTGTTAAGCGCTGAACAGATCAGTTTGCGTTTCAATCCTTTTGACATTTTGGCAGGGAAATATCATATTGAGCAAATCAATAGTTTCAATGGGCGTCTGGAGCTTCAAACAGATTCAAAGGGTCGTGCCAATTACGACATTTTCAAAGACACATCTTCTAGCTCTAGCGCATTCAATTTAGAATTGCAAACCATTGAAATCGAACAATTTCATGTGTCGTATCACGACCAACAAGCAGTTCAGTTTTTGAGTACTGCCGTAAAAAGTGCCTCCTTATCAGGAAAATTTGCTGCCCAAAAAACAACCTTACAAGCTTCGGGCGATATTTGGCTCAACAAAATCAAAAAAGGCAAGGTTGTTTTGCTCAAAAATGAACCACTCGTTTTTGACCTCGCACTGTTGGTAGACCAAAACTTAAATTTGATCAAACTTCCTCAGGCACAAATCAAGTTGGCCAAGCTGCCTTTTTTAATTGATGCAGAATTTGGTCCTGTACGCAGCAGTCTCGATATTCGTTCCGAAAACCTGTCTTTGGTGCAGCTTGTGCGGACCGTTCAGCCCAAATCTATTCGAGCGCTTCATCGGGTTAAGGCAAAAGGAAAAGTAGATTTTCATCTGCATTACGAGGACGCTCTTGACAGAGAAAAACCATTGGTACAAGCCTATTTTAACATTGAAAAAGGAGAACTCACCGAGCCAAAATTTGGCGCAAAAATTGAAAACCTGCAGTGTTATGGGACGTACTTAAATATAGATACCGATAACCTCGTCATTGAACAACTTCAATTTAACACTGGCGGTGCTCAATTTTTTGGTCAATTTCAATTGAGCAATTTTTTGCGCCCGAAACTCGCTTTTACCGCAGAAGGTATCGTTCCGCTTAGCTTGATCCAAGCAATTTATCCGTTGGCCAACGTGAAAGAACTTGGCGGCGTTGCCCAGCTTAATGTTCGTGCTAAAGTTGTTCAGGATCAACAAAATAATTGGCAAACTCACGAGATAAAAGGGCGCGTTAGGATCAAAGCTGCCGATGTGCGCTTTGCTGATTATAAAAATGGTCTTCGTCAGGTGAGTGCCACCGCCAATTTTGATGAAAACCATCTCGATATCCGCGACTTGAAGGCAAAGATTGGCCATAGTGATTTAAACCTGCAACTTCGAATTCCCAATTACCTTCAACAGTTCAGTCGCGATTTGCCTCTTCAACTCAGCGGAGATTTGCGTGCTCAACATGTCGATTTCGCAGATTTTGATACGGAGTCGACAAATCAAAAACGGGACTGGATACTTCCCGAGCAGTTGATGATTTCTCTTCCGCTTGACATTCAACAATTGAAATATGAAAACAAAGAAATCAATCAAGTTAAAGGATCATTGAAGTTAAGCGCTCATATGCTGCTACTTGAGCAGTTGAAGTTCAAACACGCGCAAGGCTTTTGGAATGGCCAGTTGCAATTGAACGAGCCGGCCCCTGCTACATTTGATATTCAAACTAATGGGAGTGCCAAAAAAGTAGAGCTCGGTGTTTTATTCAAGGAGTGGGATAATTTTGATCAAGCTATTTTAACAGATCAACACCTTTCTGGTAAAGGTAACTTTGAATTTGTCGTACGCACTAAATACGATTACTTCAAAGGTCTTGATGAACCTAGCTTGCGAGCTCAAATTGCTTGTCAGATAGACAATGGCCGTTTGTTGCACGCACCAATTTTACAGGACCTCGCTAATTCCCTTACCGTTGGAAAAGGCAAGCCAATTCTCGGGGCTAAAAATCAGGCGGCGCTGCAACAAAAGCTCAAAGATGTGCGCTTCGAACAACTCAACAACACCTTTATCATTGCAAATCGTCAATTGAAGTTTGATCAAATGCACATCGCCTCCTCAGCGCTTGATTTAGACTTGGTGGGTTCGCACAGTTTTGATCACCAAATAGATTATGCACTTAGCCTGCGCCTGCGCGATTTATTGGTGCAAGAAACGCAAACAGAATTTGGCGAAATCGTCGATGACGGAACAGGTTTGCGCTTGTATGTGCGCGTCAGTGGCACATTAGATGACCCAAAGGTCAGTTGGGATAAAAAAGGCAAAAAAGAGGCCGCTAAACAGCAGTTTGAGCAAAGCCAGCAAGAATCTAAAGAAATGCTCAAAACGGCGTTCGGCCTATATCAAAATGACCCAAGTGTGGGCACTTATCAAGAAAAAACAAGTCCGCACGAAACCATTCAAGTCAAGTTTGAAAAGGATAAAAAACCCGTTAAAAGTTCAGATCTTCCGCCCTCTACTTCTCCAAGGAACAGCAAATTGCAGCAAAAATTAGAAAAGTGGAAGCAAGAGCAAGAACAAACGGGCGTTGAGATCAAAATTAAAGGATAGCCTTAATGGCCTTTCGCTAGAATGCCTGTAGTGGAATAACCCTCCACAAAGGGAATAGTTTGCACGCTGCCGCCATAGGTTTGCACGAATCCAGAACCGACAATGTAGTCTTTGGCTTCAGGATTGGTTTGTTCGGCGTTGTAGTCTGCTCCTTTTAGTAGGACATCAGGTCTAAGCCATTCGATCAATTCTAGCGGCGTTTGTTCATTGAAGAGAACAACTGCATCTACACAACCCAGCGCGGCAAGTACCGTTGCACGGGCAATTTCTGGATTGATGGGGCGGTTGGGTGCTTTATCGAGCATGCGCACAGAAGCATCGGTATTCATCCCAACAATAAGTCTGTTTGCCGTATCTGCAGCTTGCGCTAAATAACTCACATGACCCAAATGCAAAATATCAAAACAGCCATTGGTAAAGGCAACTTTTTGTCCTTGAAGCGCCCATATACCTCTGATTTTGAGGGCGTCTTCCCAGCTTAGAATTTTGTGTTGAATGTTGTGGAGTCGCTTGCTCATGTAAATTTACGAGAGCAAGTTAGTTTGTTCGTTCGGAAAAACCAAAGAAGGCTTGAAGGTTTTGGCTTCTTCAAAGTCTAGCATGGCATAGCCAATGATAATGATGATGTCGTTGATGGCTACCTTGCGAGCCGCAGGGCCATTAAGGCAAATCATGCCAGTTTGGCGCTCACCTTTGATGACGTAAGTCTCGAAACGCTCACCGTTGTTGATATTGACAATTTGAACGCGCTCACCTTCGATGAGGTTTGCGGCATCCATGAGGTCTTCATCTATGGTGATGCTACCAATATAGTTGAGGTCTGCTTGTGTAACGCGGACCCGATGAATTTTTGATTTGAGGACGTTGATGTACATAACTTATAACGCGTTGTAGCGCGGCAAAATTACATCAAAGAACCGATTCACACAACATATTGTCGATCAGCCGCACTTCTCCACAAAACGCAGCCACGCAACAAACTTGTAATTGTTGCCATTCTGTGCATTTTTCTAGTGTGGTCGGATCTACAATTTCGAGATAGTCTATTGCCAAACCTGCTTGTTCAATAATATATCTTGCGGCTTGCTTGACCTCCTCTATAGGGTCTAGACCACAGCGATTTTTGATCAATGTAATGGCTTTTGAGATGGAAACAGCATTTTGACGTTGATCGTGGGTCAATCTCAAGTTTCTACTGCTCATGGCCAGACCATCGCTTTCGCGAATGGTTTCACAGCCAATGATATTGATTCCGAAGCCATAATATTCATTAAGCGAGCGGATAATGGCGAGTTGTTGGAAATCTTTTTGGCCAAAATAGGCTCGATGCGGCTGAATCAAAGCAAATAAATGATGCACAACGTGCACCACGCCTTCAAAATGCCCAGGTCGGTGTGCGCCCTCTAGGAGTTGTCCAATTTTACCGAGCGGCATCGGGCTGTAAGGGATATGAGCAGGATACATTTCGTGCTCATCTGGCGCAAAAATGACCACATTAGACAAGTGGTGGAGCAAAGCAAGGTCAGCGGATAGCATTCTTGGATATGACTGTAAATCAGCGCTTTGATTGAATTGCTTTGGATTCACAAAAATGGAAACCAACACTATATCATTCTCCTTGCAGGCCTGTTCTACCAAAGACAAATGCCCTTGGTGCAAAGCACCCATGGTTGGGACAAAACCAATTTGTTTTTGCTCAGCTTGTTGTTGCTCGCGCCAAATGAATATTTCTTCTCTGGTAACAAAGGTCTGCATGGCTTCGTCTTTTCTACAGTTTCAAGCGGACAAAGCTATTGCTTTTTAGGATAGTTCATGTTTATTTCGTAATTTTGCTAGCATATTTATATAAATGGAAAAGAAGAAAATACTATTTATTTCTCAAGAAATCTTTCCTTTTTTACCCAAATCTGAAATTTCTGGAAGCGCACGCCGCATTTCTCAAGCAGTTCAAGATACTGGTAAAGAAATCCGTGTTTTTACACCTCGTTTTGGTGCAATCAATGAAAGACGCCATCAGCTCCACGAAGTCATTCGCTTATCAGGTCTCAATATCTCCATCGATGACCACGACCACCCACTTATCATCAAAGTGGCGTCTATTTCGGCAGCCCGAATGCAGGTTTATTTCATAGACAACGACGACTACTTCAAGCGTAAAACCTGCCTTCAAGAAGAAAACGGCAAATTTCATTCAGACAACGATGAGCGCGCCATGTTCTTTTGTCGTGGAGTTTTAGAAACGGTCAAAAAACTTGGTTGGCAGCCAGATGTCATTCATTGCCATGGCTGGCTCACCGGCATTATGGCTTTGTACATCAAATACATCTTTAGCAAAGATCCGCACTTCAAAGAAACGAAAGTGGTCTATAGCCTTTACAACGAAACCTTTGACCAACCTTGGGACCCGCGTTTTTGCGAAAAACTCGCTTTTGACGGCTTCCCGCAAGACCTCACTGACGCACTCAAAGACACCAGCTGCGAGAACCTCACCAAAGTGATTTTAGCGCACTGCGATGGCGTCAATATTGCCAGTGAAACTTTAGCGCCTCACTTACAAGCACTTTACGACCAAGCAAATATTCTCAAATTACCTTATTTCACCGAAGAACACCAAGGTAAAGAATTGGCTGCTTTCTTTGATAAAGTAATCGAAGCTAACGTCTTAGCTTAAGCACATGAAAATTTTTAGCGCACTTCTGCTTTCGCTGTTGGTTGCCACAGCATGCACCAAAAAAGACGCTGGTTTGGGTAAAGAGATCATCGATCCTGACGCATTGCTCAACGGCATCACAACCGACACCTTTGAACTGATCACCTATTCTATTTTAGAAGACTCTACCGAAACCAAAAACGCTTCGAATGTCTTATTGGGCTCTTATATTGATCCCAAATTCGGTAAGGTAGCTGCATCTGTATATACTGAGTTGCGTTTGCCAGGGCTAAATCCTAATTTTGGAGCGCCTTCACAAATTGTCGTAGATTCATTTGTTTTGGCCTTAGAGTATGTCGGTTACTACGGAGACCTCAGCCCTCAAACATTTGAGGTTTATCAGCTCACAGACTCTTTGCAAAATGCCTCAACAGTCAAATACTACCAATTTTCTACTTTAAATACAGGCAGCACCAATTGGGTAGCAGCGGGCCAAGGTACTATTACCCCAGACCCAATCAATGATGCAATAGTTGCTGGCGCTGAGGTAGACCCCCAATTACGCATTCACCTCGACACCAATCGCGCCTGGGATTTCATCAACGAATCTACCAATAATCCTTCGACATTCGCCACCAACGCGGCCTTCCAAGATTATTTCAAAGGTCTCAAAATCGCGGTCAACAATCCCAATCAGGCCTCTGGGAAAGGCGCCATTCTTTATCTGGACATCAATAACAACCCAGCCTCTAAAATGACCATCTACTTCAGGCTAGACGGCGTAAAGAAAACCTACGACTTCACGATTAACTCCAATTGTGCCGACTTCACGCACATCGATCACGAGCAAGACAATACGCCGGTTGCAGCCTTGCTTGCAGATTCTACACTAGGCCAAAAAGCATTTTATGCCCAAGCCAATAAAGTGCGCGCCATGGTCAAAATTCCTGGTCTAGATCAACTTCCAGACAATATCATTATTCACCGTGCCGACCTCAGCTTGCCGGTTCAGTTTCAGACTGGGTATCGCTATAAGCCCGGTTCGCGCATTACGGCAGCGAGTAAATTGTCTGCTACCGATGTCTTTTATACCTCACTTGGGGTTGCAGGGCTCTATTCTGATGCCAAAAAACAATACGACTTAGATATTCGGGCCTATCTCCAATCTTTGGTCAATGGCAAACTAGAAAATACTGGTATAGTTGTTTCACCACTTTTCTTTCGAAATTCTGCCGAGCGCATCGTTTTCAATGGCTTAGAAACCACCAACAAGAAAAAACCCAAACTCGTCGTTACCTATACAACTTATTAATTATGTGTGGAATCGTTGCGTATATCGGCAAGAATGAAGCCTATCCAATTGTTATCAAAGGCCTCAAAAGATTAGAATACCGCGGCTATGACAGCTCTGGTGTTGCCATCAATCAAAATGGAGCACTTCAAGTATACAAGCGCGTTGGTAAGGTAAGCAACCTAGAAGATTTTGCTGCCAACCAAGACCGCAGCGGACACGCGGCAATTGGTCACACGCGTTGGGCCACCCACGGTGAACCCTCCGATGTGAATTCCCATCCGCATACCTCAATGGATGGCAAAATTGCCCTCATCCATAACGGCATCATCGAAAACTACGATGTACTCAAGCAAGAATTAGTCAAGAACGGCTATGTATTTAAAAGTGCCACCGACACAGAGGTTGTTGTCCATTTAGTGGATTATATTCAAAAGAAAGAAAATGTTTGGTTTGGAGAGGCTTTGCGTTTGGCCTTGAACCATGTTGTAGGGGCATATGCGATTGTAGCGATGTCCTCTGATTACCCGAATCGATTGGTAGCCGCACGCAAAAGCAGCCCACTTGTGGTAGGTATTGGTAGTGATGGCGCTTATTATTGTGCTTCTGATGCCACTCCAATTGTGGAGTATACCAAAAAAGTAGTATACCTCAACGATGAAGAAGTTGCTGTTATTGACTTAGAAAAAGGCCTTAAACTCTACGACATCGCCGACCAACAAAAAACACCATTCTTCCAAGAACTCGAACTCGAACTCGAGGCCTTAGAGAAAGGCGGCTACGAGCACTTCATGCTCAAAGAAATCCACGAACAACCGCGCTCTATCCACGACTGCTTCCGCGGCCGTCTGAACTCTGAAGAAGCTTGGGTTGCCCTGGGTGGTATCCGTGAGTACGAGCAAAAAATGATTTCTGCAAATCGCCTCATTATTGTAGCTTGCGGAACTTCTTGGCATGCAGGTTTGGTGGGTGAATACCTCATCGAAGACCTCGCACGCATCAACGTTGAGGTAGAATACGCGAGTGAATTCCGCTACCGCAATCCAATTCTCAATGAAAACGATGTAGTGATTGCCATTTCGCAATCTGGCGAAACTGCCGATACGCTAGCTGCGCTCGAATTAGCCAAATCAAAAGGTGCTACTATTTTGGGTATTTGCAACGTTGTGGGCTCTTCTATTGCCCGTATTACTGACGCAGGTTCTTATACACACGCTGGCCCAGAAATCGGTGTAGCATCTACCAAAGCCTTTACAGCTCAGGTTACGGTGCTTACCCTTATGGCACTTTCTTTAGCACATAAAAAAGGCACCATCTCAGAATCAAAATTCCGCCAGTTATTGGCAGAACTTGAAGCCATACCAGAAAAAGTAAAACGCGTTCTCCAAACAGATGCCTACATCGAAAAAATTGCAGCGATCTATAAAGATTCACCCAACGCACTTTACTTGGGTCGCGGAAGCTCATTCCCTGTTGCTCTAGAAGGCGCGCTCAAGCTCAAAGAAATTTCTTACATCCACGCCGAGGGTTATCCTGCTGCAGAAATGAAGCATGGCCCGATTGCTTTGATCGATGAAAACATGCCGATTATCGTGATTGCAACCCAAGGCAACTCCTATGAGAAGGTGGTTTCAAATATCCAAGAGGTCAAGGCCCGCAAAGGAAAAGTCATTGCAATTGTAACAGAAGGCGACGAGCAAGTCCGTAATATGGCAGATCACGTCATCGAAATACCAGAGGTAGACGAATTCTTGGTGCCACTTCTAGCCACCATTCCGCTTCAGTTACTCTCTTACCACATCGCTGTCATGCGCGGCTGCAACGTAGACCAACCTCGCAACTTAGCGAAGAGTGTGACGGTGGAGTAACACCAAAATTTCTCATCATACAATTGTTACCTTTGCTTATGCAAGAAAAGAAAGGCATTGCCATATTAGGTTCTACGGGTTCTATCGGTACGCAAGCACTTGAGGTGTTGGCGGCTTACCCAGAATACTTTGATTTACAGGTTTTAACAGCGGGTAAAAATGCAGATTTGCTCATAGAGCAAGCGCTGAAGTTTCAGCCAAATTCTGTTGTGATTACCGATGAAAGCCAATATCAGAAGGTAAAAGATGCATTGTGGTCTGAAGATATTCACGTTTATGCTGGCCAAGAAGCATTGTGCCAAGTAGTTGAGTCTAATGAGGTGCATACAGTGCTCACGGCATTAGTGGGCTATGCGGGGCTTAAACCAACCATTCACGCCATAGAAGCGGGCAAAACAATTGCACTTGCCAACAAAGAAACTTTAGTTGTTGCTGGTGAGCTCATCACTAAATTAGCGCGTGAAAAAGCAGTCAATATTTACCCGGTAGATTCTGAACACTCTGCTATTTTTCAGTGTTTGGTGGGCGAGTTCCATAATCCAATCGAAAAGATTTACCTGACTGCATCTGGCGGACCATTTAGGGGTTTTACGCTCGAACAACTTCAAAAAGTGACGCTAGAGCAAGCCCTCAAACATCCGAACTGGAGCATGGGTGCCAAAATTACCATAGACTCTGCCAGCCTCATGAACAAAGGCTTAGAAGTCATAGAAGCTAAGTGGCTTTTTGGTTTGCAGCCCGAACAAATAGATGTCATTGTGCATCCGCAATCAATTGTGCATAGTCTGGTACAGTTCGAAGACGGCAGCATGAAAGCACAAATGGGCTTGCCTGATATGAAGCTCCCTATTCAGTTTGCACTGACCTATCCGGCGCGTTTCAAAACCGATTTCCCGAGATTCAATTTCATGGACTATCCACAACTCACTTTTGAGCAGCCTGACCGTAAGGTTTTCAAAAATTTAGATTTGGCCTATCAAGCAATGGCAGACCAAGGAACTGCAGCTTGCGCGCTCAATGCGGCCAATGAAGAAGCCGTAGCCGCCTTCTTGGACCGCAAGATTTCCTTTTTGGAAATTGGCCAACTCAACGAGTACTGTATGCAAAATGTGGCCAACATCTTGAACCCGCTCTACGAAGATTATGTTGCTACAGACGCAAAAGCGAGGGCGTTTGTTCAACAGCAGCTCTAGTCTGAAAAACAATTTAAAAAT